>JAWOLJ010000071.1:0-65687 GCA_033853555.1 Myxococcota bacterium | reverse complement strand
TCACGACCCACAGCACCGCATACCAGAACGTCCGGATCTGCCAGCGGTAGTGCGACTCCAGCCAGGTTCCCCGCGCATCGCCGCGCTTGGCGTAGTTCAGGATCACGGCGGCGATCGAGGGCAGGCTTCCGACGAAGCTCCCGACCACGGTGGCCGCGCCCGCGAGCCCGATCACGATCGCGAGCGAGTGCAGTCCGTAGACGACATTGGCGATCGTCAGGACGGAGGGGAGCGGCTCGGGCGCGGTGCCAGGGGACTCGCTCATCGCTCGGGGCCCGGTCGGGAGGCGGGCTGCTCCGACCCCTTCTGGCGTTGGCTCGAGACCCAGTCCAGCCACTCCACCAGGACGAGCAGGGTCCAGAGCAGCCGCGCGTGATCCGCGAGCCCCGAGCGATGCTCGGCCAGCACGTCGAGCGCAGCTCCGGTCGAGACTCCCACCTCCTCCAGCCTCCCGGAGCCGAGCCGCTTCTCGGCCCAGCCGAGAAGCGGACGGCGCAGCCAGCCGGCGAGCGGCACCGACAGGCCGCGCTTCCGCCGCACGACGACGTCGCGCGGCAGGTAGCGCAGCGCGTAGCGCTTCAGGAAGACCTTGGTGGTGAGCCCGGAGACACGCGCCTCCGGCGGCAGCGAGGCCGCGAATTCCATCACCTCTTGATCCAGGAACGGCGCGCGGAGCTCGAAGCCGGAGAGCATGCTTCCCCGATCGGCCTTGGTGAGCAGGCCCTCCGCGAGCGAGGTCTCGAAGTCCCACTGCTGCACGCGGTCGAGCACGGAGCCCCGGGTCGGGTCCTCCCGCGGGAACGCCAGCGGTGCGACACCGAGCCGTTCCATCATGGCGGGCGATGCGTTCGAGACCCAGAGCACGTGGCGCGCCAGGCCGTCCAGCTCCTCGCCGGCCACGAAGCGCTTCAGCAGGAACGAGAGCGCCACCTTGCGTTCCGTCGCCGGCCAGCGCTCCACCATGCGGCGGAAGCCGCGCCGGAGCGGCGCGGGGATGGCGCGGTAGGCCCCGGCCAGGCGCGCGCCGAGGTACGTCGGGTAGCCCCCGAAGAGCTCGTCGGCGCCCTCGCCGACCAGCGCGAGGGAGACGTCCCGGGACGCTCGACGCGCCAGCAGCGCCGTCGGGAGCCATGCCGGATCGCCGAGCGGCTCTCCGACCACGCGGATCAGCTCGGCGATTCCAGTCGGGACGTCTTCCGGGTGGAACCAGACCGAGGTCGACTCGGCTCCGAGCCGCTCGGACATCCGCTCGGCGAAGCTCCCCTCGTCGAACGAGGCGTCCGCCATCCGCACGGTGTAGGTGCGGAGCGGCCGCTCCGGGCGCACGCTGCGCGCGACCGCGGCGATCAGCGACGAATCGAGACCGCCGCTCAGGAACACCCCATACTCGACGTCGACGTCGGTCTGCCGGCGCACCACCTCGCGGAGCAGGGCGTCGAAGTGATCCAGCTTCGGGGGCTGCTTGGGCCTCCCCACCACGTCCCAGCGCCAGTAGCGACGACGCGTCGTACCGTGCTGGTCCACCGCCACCACCTCGGCGGGCCCGACCTTCTCGAGCCCGGAGAACGGCGTCTCCGGGGCACGGAAGATGCCGATCTGGAGATAGCCACGGAGCGCCTCCAGCGAGGGCTCCAACGGTACGTCGCTCGCGGCGACGAGCGCGGCGATCTCCGTCGCGAAGTCGAGCCGGCCGCCCGAGGCGAGGAAGAACAGCGGGCGTTCCCCGGCGCGATCCCGCGCCAGCAGCAGGCGCCCAACGCGCGGATCCCAGATCGCGATCGCGAAGGCTCCGATGAGATGCTCGACGAAGGAGTCGCCGAGCTCGAGATAGAGCGGCAGGATGACGGCCACGTCCGTCGCCTGCTTCACCGGACGCCCTCGCGCCGCCAGCCACTTGCGGAGCTCGTGATGGTTGTCGATCTCGCCGTTGCAGGCGGCCATCACGCCGCTCGCCTCGTCGATCATCGGCTGCCGCCCGTCGTCGAGCCCACGGATCGCGAGCCGTGCCACGCCGAATGCGGCGCGACCTTCGACGTGGGTCCCGCTCTGGTCCGGCCCCCGATGCGAGAGCGCCTGCGTCATGAGCGAGACGCGCTGACGTGCCTGCGGGGGATCGAGCCCGCCTTCGAAGCCGACCACGCCGCAGATTCCACACATTTCAGCGTCCCTCGCCCGGCCGGATCACGACTCCCACGAACCGGCCCGGATAGTCCTCGATCTTTACCTTGCGCACGCCCATGGCCGCGTCGAGCTTCTCGGCGCTGCGCTCGCGCGCCAGGATCAGCACCGGATGATCCCTGCGCTCGAGCCAGCCGTCGAGGTCGTCGCGACGCACGAGCGTCGTCGGCCAGGGCGCGCCCCGGGCGAGCGCAAACGTGAGGTAGTTGCTGGTGAGCTCGAGCCCATGCCGGGTGATCACCGTGATCGGGTGTCCCAGGTAGAACGGGAGGGCCGTCGGATAGCAGGCGAGGCAGGCCACCTCGACCTCCGGACCGAGCGCCCGGATGCGCTGCGCCAGCGTCCGCGACGAGGAGGGCTCGGCGAACCGCACCCAGACCGGCGGTCCGAGCGCGAGCGCGGAGAGCGGAATGGCGAGCAGCCCCAGCAGGGCGAGCCGCGGCTCGCGCCACCGGGCCGAAGCCGCCGCCAGCAGGGCGATCACGGCCAGCGCCGCGGCGATCGCGATGGGCGCCGGGAGCGCCGGATCGCCGAGCACGGGCCAGCGGCGCTCCAGCCCGAGGAGCAGCGAGGGTCGCAGCACGAGCGCGGCCGCGACGGCGGTGGCGGCGGCGGCCACGATCGCCACCAGCAGAGCGACGTGCTGCACGACGCGCGCGCTCGGACTGCGCGGCCCACGACGCAACGCGCTGTCGAAGAGCCGCGCGGTCAAGATCCCGATCGGGAAGGCGACACTCAGGATGTAGTGCGGGAGCTTCGAGCGGGAGAGGGAGAAGAACGCGACGACCACTCCCAACCAGACCAGGCACAGGCGGTCCAGCCGCGTGAGACGTCCGCGCAGTCGCCAGGCCAGGAGACCGGACTCCGGGAGGAGGAGGCTCCAGGGGAGGAAGAAGACGGCCAGCACGAAGCCGTAGTAGTAGAAGGGATGAGGATGGAAGATCGTGGTCGTGTAGCGCTGGAGGCTCTCCTCCACGACACCGTAGTAGGGAAAGTCCGGATGCCAGTAGGTGACGCCCAGGAACCACGGCAGCACGATCGCGAGGAAGACGACGAGGTTGCGAGCACCCAGCAGCCGGCGGATCGCGTCGGGACGCTGCTCCACGCCATGCCAGACCGCGAGCACGAGCCCCGGCACCAGGAATCCCACCGGGCCCTTCGTCAGGGTCGCGAAGCCAGCCGCTGCGGCCCCGGCCAGAAGCCAGCGTCGCCGCGGGGCGCCCTCCACGGTCTCCGCGGTGTAGCCCGCGACGATCGCCCCGCAGACGAAGAACGCGAGGGTCATGTCGAAGATCACCGTGCGCGCGAAGGCCGCGAAGAGCGGGATCGTGGCCGTCACCAGGACCGCGATCGACCCGACCCGGTCGCCGTACTCCCGCCGGCCGCAGACGAACAGGACGCCGAGAAGCGCCACGGCGAACAGGACCGAGGGCAGCCGCGCAGCCGCCTCGGAGTCGCCGAAGGCGGCGAGCGAGAGGCCGACCAGCTTGAAGTAGAACGCGGGCTTGTCGAGGTAGGGAGATCCATTCAGCGTGGGCACCAGCCAGGCCCCGGACTCGTGCATCTCGCGGGCGACCTCGGCGTTGCGCCCCTCGTCGGGCTGGCTCAACGGGGGCGCTCCGAGCTGCCAGAACGAGACGATCACCGCGAACGCGAGCGCGATCACCGGCGAGACGCGAGTGGCTCGGACGGAATCGCTCATGGCGGCCAAGGATCGATCAAGAGCGGACACGGTCCCCCGCGAGCCTCGAGTGAGGGCTGGCCTGGCACGGGCCTGGGGCGGGAGGGAGCGCCGAGGAAGTGCGCCAGTGCCCGGATCCTAGCACGTTCGCGACGGGGCCCTGGGGGGGCTTCATCCGGAATCGCGACGCGGCTCGCCTGCGGGCGGGGACCGTCGGCTGCTCTTCCGGCCCGCGCCTCGGGAGGATCCCGGCGCCGGCCGCGTGGCCGACGCCGGGAAGGGACGAGCCGCTACTTCCACTCCGGCTTGCGGTACAGCGTCACCACCGCCGCGCCGCCGAGGCCGAGGTTGTGCTGGAGGCCGACCTTCGCGCCGGGCACCTGCCGCTTGTCGGCCTGCCCGCGCAGCTGCCAGTTGAGCTCCGCGCACTGGGCGAGCCCCGTGGCGCCGAGCGGATGGCCCTTGGAGATCAGGCCGCCCGAGGGATTCACCACCCACTTCCCACCGTAGGTGACGGCGCCCGAGTCGATGAGCTCGCCGCCCTTGCCCGCCGGGCACAGGCCGAGGCCCTCGTAGGTGATGAGCTCGTTGCAGGAGAAGCAGTCGTGGAGCTCCACCACGTCCACGTTCTCCGGGCCGAGCCCGGACTGCCGGTAGACCTTCTCCGCCGCCTTCCGCGTCATGTCGGCGCCCACCAGCTTGATGCAGCTCCGCTCGTCGAAGCTGCTGCCGAAGTCCGTGGTCATGGCCATGCCGGCGATCTCGATCGCCTGCTTCTGGAGGCCGTGCTTCTTCACGAAGTCCTCGCTGGCCACGATCGCCGCGCCCGATCCGTCGGAGGTCGGGCAACACTGCAGCTTGGTCAGGGGCTCGTAGACCATCGGCGCCTTCAGGATGTCCTCGAGCGAGTACTCGTCCTGGAACTGGGAGTAGGGGTTGTTCACGGAGTGCTTGTGGTTCTTCCAGCCGATCTTCGCGAACTGCTCCGGCTTGGTGCCGTACTTCTCCATGTGCTCGCGGCCGGCGTTCCCGAACATCTGCGGCGCGGCCGGCGCCTTGGCGAAGCCGCGCAGCTCGACCATCAGCTTGAAGTGCTTGTCCATGGGATTGGTGCGGTCGGTGTACTTCACGCCGAGGGAGCCCTTCTCCATCTTCTCGAAGCCGAGGGCCATGGCGCAGTCGGCGATCCCGCCCTCCACGAGCTGCTTCGCCATGAAGAGCGCGGTCGAGCCGGTGGAGCAGTTGTTGTTGACGTTGTAGACGGGGATGCCGGTCAGGCCGAGGCCGTAGATCGCGCGCTCGCCGCAGGTGGAGTCGCCGTAGCAGTAGCCGACCGCCGCCTGCTCCACGGTGTCGTAGGGGATGCCGGCGTCGGTGAGCGCCTTCTGGCCCGCCTCCTTCGCCATGTCCGGGTAGTCCCACTCGCGCGCGCCCGGCTTCTCGAACTTCGTCATCCCGACGCCGATCACGTACACCTTGCGTCCCATCGTTCTCCCTCTCTGGCTCCCCGTGCCCGGCGGCTGGGGGGCGGGTTGATTGGCGAGTCAATCTAGCACTCGGCGCACGGGCCGCAGGCCGCTCCCGGGGCGCAGGGTCCTAGGCAGCGGACGGGGGCTCGCTCGCACCTGCGCCGGCCTCCGGCGACGCCCCGGCCTCCTCCGACGCCACCTCACGCGCTCCCTCCACGGTGCGCTCCCCGGGCGCGGCGAGGAGCGCGGCCTCGACCCCTCGGCCGAGGAGCAGGGGATGGTCGGGGCAGAGGCTCCGCGCCCCTTCCGCCAGGTGGTCGTAGACCGCGCGGTACTGGAGGGTCAGGCCGTGGACCAGCTCCGAGGTCCGGGCGAAGTGCTGCCCCACCTCCTCCTTGTAGCCGTCGAAGCGTCCCTTGAGCGCGGCCAGCTCACCCTCGAGCTCCCGGCAGCGCCGCTGTGCGGGGTGGGTGAAGCGGCCGAGGGCGAAGCCCACGGCCAGCACCGCGGCGGCCGCGAGGGCGAGCCCGAGGAGTCCCATCGCCGTCCCTCCTTCGAGACTTCGAGACGCGCGAGTCTATCGGACCCCGCCTCGCCGAGCCCCGGGGCGGCTTCCGGGCCCTGGGCGCTCTGGGCCTGGGGCAAGGGTTGCGGGCGCCCTCGCAATTGGTAAGTAAGTGTTTACTAACCATGGCCCGGGACCCCCTCACGACCGAGCCCCGTCCCCGATCGCCCCGCCAGAGCGGGAGCGAGACCCGCGACCAGATCGTGGATGCCGCCGTGCGCTGCTTCGCGGCGCGGGGCTTCCACGGCACCACCACCCGGGAGGTGGCCGCCGCCGCCGGGCTCACCGAGGCCGCCCTCTATCGCTACTTCCCGAGCAAGGAGGCGCTCTACGCCGCCATCATCGATCGCAAGATGGCGGCGCCCGAGGTGACCTCCCGGCTCGAGGAGGCCGCCGCCGCCGGTGACGACCGAGGGGTCTTCGGCGGCCTCGCCCGCGCGCTGCTCGAGAGCCTGGAGCGCGATCCCGCGTTCCTCCGCATGCTGCTCTACACCGGCCTCGAGGGGCACGCGCTGGCGGAGCCCTTCTTCGCCACCCGCGTCCGCCGGCTGCGGAGCTTCGTCTCCGGCTACCTGGAGCGGCGCATCCGCGAGGGCGCGTTTCGCGCCGTGGATCCCGTCCTCGCCTCCCGCGCCCTGCTCGGGATGCTGATGGACTTCGCCATCACGCGCGACGTCCTGGGCCAGCGCGAGCAGTACCCCTACAGCAGCGACCAGGCCGCGGAGCTCTTCGTCTCGATCTTCCTGGACGGGATTCGCACGCCGGAGAAGGCGGTCCATGGCTGACACACAGCGGCGTCTCCCCGAGCGACGGACGCTCGTGCTCGGCGTGGGCGCGACGGGCTTCCTGCTGCTCCTCGCCCTCGCCGCCCCGCGCATCCGCGACGCCTTCCGTTGGGAGAGCACCGACGACGCCCAGGTCGAGGGGCACATGGTCTACGTGAGCGCCCAGGTGGCCGGCCGCGTGGTGGAGGTGGCGGTGGAGGAGAACCGCCCGGTGCACGCGGGCGACGTGCTGGTGCGTCTCGATCCCGCGGACTACGAGGCCCAGCTGGCCCGGGCGAAGGCCGACCTGGACGCCGCGCGCAACCACGTGCGCGCCGCCCGCGCCTCGGCGGAGTCGGCCCAGGCCGACGCCCAGACCGCCGCGGCGGAGCTGTGGAAGTCCACGCAGGAGGCCACGCGCGTGCAGCGCCTGTTCGAGCGCGGCGTGGCGAGCCGTCACGAGCTCGACCAGGCCATCGCCGCGCGGCAGGCGGCGGAGGCCCGCGTGCGCTCGGCCCGCATGCGGTCGGAGGCGGAGCTCGCCTCGACGGGGAGCGACGCGCCGGTGCGCCAGGCGGAGGCGGCGCTCCAGACGGCGGAGCTCGCGCTCTCCTACACCACGATCCGCGCTCCCTTCGACGCCGTGGTGGGGCGCAAGAGCGTGGAGGTGGGGGCGTACGTGGCGCCGGGCCAGGCCTTGCTCTCGCTGACACAGGACGGCGCCACCTGGGTGGTCGCGAACTTCAAGGAGACGCAGATCGCGCGCATGCGCCCCGGCGCCGCCGCCGAGCTGCGCGTGGACGCCTACCCCGGCGTGGTGTGGCGCGGGCACGTGGAGTCGCTGGCTCCGGCGACCGGCGCGCGCTACGCGCTGCTGCCGCCGGACAACGCCACCGGGAACTTCACCAAGGTAGTGCAGCGCCTGCCGGTGCGGATCGCCCTCGACGGCCCGGCGGAGGGGCGCAGCGGCGACTCGCTGGCGCCCGACGATCTCCCGGTCGGCCTCTCGGTGGAGGCGCGGGTTGCCGTCCGCTGACGCGGCGCTCGCTCCGCTCGCGGAGCCCGCGGCTGCGGCCGTTCGCGCCGCCGAGCCCCTGGGGCCGATTCCCGCCCCCGACTCCTCGGTCGACCTGCGCAAGCTCCTGATCATCTTCGCGGTGATGCTCGGGACCCTGCTCGAGATCATCGACAGCAGCATCGTGAACGTGGCGCTCCCCGACATGATGGGATCGCTCGGCGCCACGCTCGACGAGATCGGCTGGGTGATCACCGGCTACATCATCTCGAACGTGGTGGTGATCCCGATGACGGCGTGGCTCGCGGCGCGCTTCGGCCGCCGCCGCTACTTCACCACCTCGATCCTGGTCTTCACCGCGGCCTCCTTCTTCTGTGGCTTCGCCCACACCCTGACCGAGCTCGTGGTCTTCCGCGTGATCCAGGGCCTGGGCGGCGGCGCCCTCCTCTCCACCTCGCAAACCATCATGACCGAGACCTTCCCGCGCACGAAGCAGGGAATGGCCCAGGCGATCTTCGGCGTGGGCGTGATGCTTGGGCCGAGCCTCGGCCCGACCCTCGGCGGCTGGATCACCGACAACTACACCTGGCCCTGGATCTTCTACGTGAACGTGCCGCTCGGGCTGCTCGCCGCCTTCGTCTCCGCCACCTTCCTCGAGGAGCCGACGCACTTGAGGCGCGTCGACAGCGTGGACTGGCCCGGGATCGCGCTGCTGGTGATCGGAGTCGGCTGCCTCCAGACGGTGCTCGAGCGCGGCGAGCGCAACGACTGGTTCGAGAGCCAGATGATCGTGACGCTCGCGGTCGTGGCCGGAAGCGCGCTCGTGCTGTTCCTGGTGCGCGAGCTCACCGCCGAGCATCCGGTGGTGGACTTCCGCGTGCTGCGCCATCGGGCGCTCTGGGTGGGATGCATCCTCGGCTGCGCCTCGGGGGTGGGGATCTACGGCAGCATCTTCCTGCTCCCCGTCTACACCCAGAATCTGCTCGGCTGGAGCGCCTGGGACGCCGGCATGGCGATCCTGCCCTCGAGCATTGCCACCGCGATCTCCATGACGATCGCCGGGCGCCTGGTGATGCGGATCGGCCCGGCCCCGCTCCTTGGCTTCGGGATGCTGGTCTTCATGGCGGGCCTGGTGGGGATGGCGCACTGGACGTTGCAGAGCGGCTACGACGATCTGTTCTGGCCCCAGGTGGCTCGTGGCGTCGGGCTCGGCTTCATGTTCGTGCCGATCTCCACCGCCACCCTCGGCGGGATCCCGGTGCGCGACGTGGCCCAGGGTGCGGGTCTCTACAACCTGTGCCGCCAGCTCGCCGGAAGCTTCGGGATCGCGGTGCTGGCGACGGCGCTCGACCGGCGCGGCACCGTGCACCACGCCTACCTCTCGGAGAAGGTGAGCCTGCTCGACCCGCAGACGGTGCAGCGGGCGGAGATGATGGCGCGCGGATTCATGGCGCGAGGCCTCGACCTCGCGCACGCGCGGCGGGCGGCGGCGCAGGCGCTGGACGGAATCCTCCAGGCCCAGGCCGGGATGCTGGCGTTCGAGGACTGCTACCACCTGGTGCTGCTGGTCTTCCTGCTGCTCATCCCTCTGGTCTTCCTCGTGCGCACGCCGAGGGCCCAGGAGGCGATCGTCCGTGAGGCCGTCGTCCACGAGTAGCGGGCCTGGCGGGCCGGCCGCGGCCCGGCATCACCCGGCGTCACGCGGTGTCGCGCGGGATGGCCTACCCTGCGGCCGGCGCCGTGCGCCGCAGCCACGGAGGGCCCCATGGCCTCGGTCTTCACCCGCATCATCGCCGGCGAGCTGCCGGGGCGCTTCGTCTTCCGTGACGAGCGCTGCGTCGCGTTCCTGACCATCGCGCCGCTCGCGCCGGGACACGTGCTGGTGGTGCCGCGCCTCGAGGTGGATCATTGGCTCGATCTCGAGCCGGCGCTCGCGCAGCACCTGATGGACGTTTCGCAGCGCATCGGGCGCGCGCTCCAGCGCGCCTTCCAGCCCGTGAAGGTCGGCCTCATGATCGCGGGCCTCGAGGTTTCCCACGTGCACCTGCACCTGGTGCCGATCAAGACCCTCGGCGACCTGAACTTCGCCAACGCCAATGCCCACCCGGACCCCGCGGCGCAGGACCGCGCCGCGGCGGCCATCCGCCGCGCGCTGCGCGAGCTCGGCGAGACGCCGGCGGAGTGAGGAGCGCGCGATGCCCGACAACCCGAGCGATCAGTTCCGGACGCTGGCGGGGCTCCCGCCCGCCGAGGCGAAGTTCTTCTGGAGCGGCGGGCCGCTGGAGGTGGCCGAGCGCACCTTCTTCCAGTCCCAGTTCTCGAGCTGCATCGGGTTCGAGACCGACGCCGGCCTGGTGCTGGTCGACACGGGAATGCGTTCACTGGCGCCCGTCCTGGCGGCGCGCCTGCGCGAGCGGAGCCGCGCGCCGATCCACACCGCGATCTACACCCACGGCCACGTCGACCACGCCTACGGGCTCGAGGCCTTCCTGCTGCCGGGGCAGCCGCGTCCCCGGGTGATCGGGCAGCGCGCGATGCCCCGCCGTTTTGCGCGCTACGAGCGCACGCCGCGCCACAACGCGGCCGTGAACGCGCGGCAGTTCGGCGGGACGGTGAAGCTGGCGGAGGAGGGCACGAGCTACGACCTCTTCCACGCGCCGCACACGCCGCCGGACACCCTCTACGACCGCGAGCTCGTGGTCGAGGTGGGAGGCCTGCGCATCGAGCTCCATCACTGCCGGGGCGAGACCGATGATCACACCTGGGTGTACTGCCCGGAGCGCGGGGTGCTGTGCAGCGGAGACCTCTTCATCTGGTGCGTGCCGAACGCCGGCAACCCCCAGAAGGCGCAGCGCTATCCCTGGGACTGGGCCGACGGGCTGCGGGCGATGGCGGCCTGCCGGCCGCGCACGCTGTGTCCCGGCCACGGCGGCCCGGTGGCCGACCAGCCGGAGCGCATCCAGCAGATGCTGCTCGAGACCGCCGGCTACCTGGACGCGCTGGTGGAAGCGACCCTCGCCGCGCTCGAGGACGGTTCGCCGCCCCACGTGGACGTGGTGCAGCGCGTGAAGCCGCCGCCCTCCGACTCGCCCTGGCTCCAGCCGGTGTACGACGAAGCGGAGTTCATCGTGCGAAACGTGCTGCGCTACTTCGGCGGCTGGTGGAGCGGACGTCCGAGCGAGCTCAAGCCCGCGCCGCGCGGGGCGGTGGCGGTGGAGCTCGCGGGCCTGGCGGGCGGCGCGCGGGCGCTGGCGGCGCGGGCGCGCGGGCTGGCGGACGCGGGAGATCTCCGCCTGGCGGGGCACCTGGCCGACCTGGCGTTGGAGGCGGATCCCGCGGATCCCGAGGTGAGGCAGGCGGTGGCCGCGATCTACGAGCGCCGCGCCGAGGGCGAGACCAGTCTGATGGCGCGCAACCTCTTCCGGTCCGCCGCGGCCTACGCACGAGAGGGTCGGCCCTTCGCCTGAGCCGGGAGCGGCCGGAGAGCCATGCACTTCGCGAGCTTCGACCTGCGCGATCCCGTCTACGAGGCCGGGGGCTTCCGCCTCTCGCTCCAGATCGTGACGCTCGAGAACGTGCTCGGCCTGGATCCCGACGAGACCTCGGCGCGGGACGAGGGCGGCCTCAGCGTGGTGCGAAGCGCGGGCCTGACGGCCGCCGGCGGGACCGAGCGCGTGCGCGGGGCGGCCCTGGTCCGCGTGGTCCCGGGCGGTCGCGGGCGCCTGCGGATCGGGATCCGCGCGCGGACCGAGGCTCCGATCCGCTGCGTGAAGCTGCTGCTGCGGGACCTCGCGACGCCGCTCCAGGTGATCGAGCCGACGGGGGAGCGGGCCGTGGGCCCCCACGGCGAGGTGCTGGCCTACCCCAACCGCCTGCCTCTCCCGCTGCTGGGCGTGCGCGCCGGTGGCCAGCGCCTCGACCTCCGCTTCGAGGACGAGCGCGTGCGCGAGAAGCGCTTCGCCGTCGCGGTGGAGCGGCTCGGGCCGCTAGCGGGTCGCGGCGTGCTGGAGGTGATCCACGAGGAGGAGGCCCCGCACTTCGCTCCGCGGATCGAGGCGCCGCCCATCGTGCTCAGCCGGGACGGCGAGCCGGAGCAGGCGCTTCGCGACCAGCTCGCCTTCGCCGAGCGCGAGCTCGGGCTACGGCCCTGGGAGGACCGGCGCGACGTCCCGGCCTGGGCGCGCGAGCTCCGGCTGGTGGTCACCCTGCACGGCATGCACTGGACCGGCCGGGTGTTCCTGGACTACGCGGAGATGCTGGAGGCGCTCCGCTTCGTGACCCGGCGCCTCCCCGGCCGACACGTTCTCGCGTACCTGCCGGGCTGGGAAGGACGCTACTACTGGCAGTACGGCGACTACCGCCCCGATCCCGGCCTCGGCGGCGAGGCGGGCTTCGCGCGCCTTTGCGACGGCGCCCGTGCGCTCGGCGTGCATCTCATGCCGATGTTCGGCGGCAACTGCGTGAATGCCCGCCTGCCGCGCTTCCGCGACCTCGACCCCTCCGCGGTGCTGAAGAGCGCGACGGGGAACCGCTTCCACGGCAATCAGCCGGACTGGGACCTGGCGCGCGCCCACGACACCGGCTGGCAGCGCTGGCTGAACCCCGGGCACCCGGGCTGGCGCGACGATCTGGCGGGTCAGATTGAGAGCCTCGCGAAGCGCTACGGCTTCGACGCGGTCTTCCTGGACACGCTCCACGTCTGGGTGAACGATCCCGACCATCCGGTGTACGACGGGATCCGCGCGCTGGTGGAGCGGCTGCGGGCGTCGATCCCCGGCGTGCTCCTCGCGGCGGAGCACGACTACGACGCGCTGCTGCCGCTCTTTCCGCTCTTCCAGCGCGCCTGGTGGGGCCAGGACCCGGCCTGGACCGCGCGCTACGCCCGCCGCTTCGGCCACCTCTGCGAGGGCGAGCCCGGGGGGCGCACCGGCGTGCACGAGCTCGGGCTCTTCGCCGATCGCCGCGACGCTCCGGCCGGCGAGCCGCGTCCGGGGTACCTCCCGACCCTGGCGCTCCAGGACGACACGCTCACGCGTCATGGGAGCGCGGTGGAGGCCGTGATCGCCGCCGTCGCGAAGGGGGCGTAGCCCCGTCTCACTCCGCCTTCCGCACCCGCTCGGGATGCCCGGACCAGGTCCAGGCGACGCTGGTGCGGCTCACGCCCAGCAGCAGGCCGGAGAGCGCCCGCGGATGGAGGAAGAGGTTGTCGGGCGTCGCGCCGTCGCGGGGTCCGGTCCAGTCGCGAGGCACCTCCCGATCGAGCACCCTGCGTAGCTCGCGGGTGTCGTCGCACTCCGCGTAGGCCATGTAGAGGGTAGCCCCGTGGCGCGCGAAGAAGCGGCCCATGGTCTTGCCGAGGTCGAAGGGCGTCACGATCTCGATCCGATCCAGCCGCTCGCGCTCGAAGAGGGCGAGAGTTCCGGCGTAGCCGTACTCCTCGGAGCGGATCGGGACGAAGGCCTCGGGATCGAGGCCGAAGAGCTCGGCGAGGCGGCGGCTGGCGGCGCCGGCGTCCGGCACCAGGAGCGTCGACTCGTAGAACGCGCGCAGCCGTCCCACCGGCTCTCGTCGCGCCGCCGCCGACACGACGAGACGTAGCCCGGGCAGGCCGGCGGGGTCGAGGGCCACGAAGAGCTGCCCGCCCTCGGCCGCCACGCTCGCTCGCGCCTGCTCGAGGCGCACGCGCAGCGCCGCGGGATCGTGCGTCGAGACGCCGGCTGCGAAGAGGCCGGCTCCCCGCCGCGAGAGCCAGTCCGCCACCGCACCGGTGCCGTCGGGCGCGAGCAGCTCGAGCTCGCCCGAGGCCAGGCGCAGCACCCGGCGCCGCGCGCCGAGGGAGCGCAGCCGATCGTCGCGAGCGAGGGTCGCGCCGAGCAGCCGCTCGAAGGGCCGGGCGCCGGCGTCGAGGTCGCCGACCACGAGCTGGAGGCGGTCGATCTGCTGGAGCATGGCTCCTCCCGGCCCGGCGATGCTACCGCGCCGTGCTGCGGCGTGCGGGCGGCGCGGCGGCTGCCTACCGTTCCCGGCGGAGGAGCCGATGCCGCGCCCGCCCCGCTTCGTGCCGCAGGTCGACGCCGTCCCGGGCGCGGTCTTCTCACCCATCGCCCATCGCCTGCGCGACCACCCCGGCCCGATCTTCCCGCTCCACGTGGGCGACACCTGGCTCGAGCCCTTCGAGGGCGCGCGCATGGAGGATCTGGCGAGCGCCGCCCACCCCGGCCTCCATCGCTACAGCGATCCGCAGGGGCTCCCCGCCCTGGTGGACGCCATCGTGGAGAAGGTCCGGACGCGCAACGCGCTCCCCGCCGAGCGCGCCTCCGTGCTGGTCACCGCGGGCGCGACCGGCGCGCTGGCGGCGGCGGTGGGCGCGGTGGCGGGGCCCGGCGAGGAGGTGGCGATCCTCGCTCCCTTCTGGCCGCTGATCCGCGGCATCGTGCAGTGCGCCGGGGCCGCGCCCCGGGAGGTCCCGTTCTACGACCGGGTCGATTCGGCGCACGCCGCCTGCGAGGCGGTGCGCGCGGCGCTGACACCGAGCTGCGTCGCGCTCTACGTCTCGACGCCCTCCAACCCGTCCGGGCGCGTGCTGCCGCGCGCGTGGCTCGAGGCGCTGGCCGAGCTGGCCCGGCGCGAGGAGCTCTGGCTCCTCTCCGACGAGGTCTACGAGGACGTGGTCTACCGCGGCGAGCACGTCTCGCTGGGGAGCCTCGCGCCCGAGCGAACCCTCGCGGTGTACTCCTTCTCCAAGACCTACGGCATGGCCGGGAACCGCACCGGCTACCTGGTGGGTCCGCCCGCGGCGGTGGCGCAGGCGCGCAAGGTCGCCACCCACACCGCCTACGCCGCTCCCACCGCGGGCCAGATGGCGGGGCTGCGCGCGCTGGCGGGCGGGGCCGACTGGGTGGCGAAGGCGCGCGAGGGCTATCGGGCGGCGGGCGAGGCCGCCGCCGCCGCCCTCGGGCTTCCCGCGCCCGAGGGCTCGACCTTCCTCTTCCTCGACGTGCGCGAGCGCCTCGACGCTCGGGGCGTCTGGGGCTTCCTGGAGGACCTGCTGGAAGACGGCGTGGTGCTGGCGCCCGGCGCGTCGTGCGGCGTGGCCTACGACGGATGGGTCCGGCTCTGCTACACGTCCGCGCCGCCCGACCAGGTAGCGGAGGGGGTGCGCCGGCTCGCGCGGCGCCTCGGGCGAGGTGACAGCGGAGCGCGTCGCCTCGCGCGGTAGCTGTTGGTTCTAGAGCGTGTGTTAATGCGGCGTTCCGGTTCCGAGCAACGGAGGGATCCTTCCGAGGGCTCGGTGGGTCGTTGCTTGTTGGAGTAGCGCAGCCACTTCGGCAGGCCGCGGGCGCGCTGGCTCGAGGTGGGACAGGTCCGGCGATGGGCCCGGCCTCGGATCCGCGTCTGGATGGAGCGCTCGGCCATGCCGTTGGTTTCGGGCCGATGGGGGGCTGGCGTCGTCGATGGCCACGTGCACGAGCACCGGTCCTCGAGACCCGCGGACCTTCGGACCGGAAGCGCGACCACTACTCATAACGCGTTCGGAGATGGAAGCCGGCGGCCGCTGCGGCCCGCCGCACCGTCCGGCTCTGCTCCAGGGCCCTCTCGACGAACAGCGGGCGGGTGCGCGGACCGCTACGAGCGTGGCGATGGAGCCCCACTCGGGTGCTCCCTCTGGAGACGTGGCTGGCTTGGCAACCCCATCTTTCCAGATGGCCCCGGGTGACAAACGCTTGCAGCAGACGCAGCGGCCGCATCCGACGAGCCGTGATCGTGCGGTGGATCGGGGGGCGGGATCCGCGCCAGCTTCGGCTCCACATGAATGGGACTGCAGGACGCGTAATCATCCATCACGAGCGCGCCGGAGCCTCGAGGTCGGGGGCTGCCCGCGCAGCACGCGATGTGAACAACACTTCTCTGTTGACACGCTTCGAACAGCGCCCTAAGCTACACTGTAATGGATCGGATGATTCAGAGCGATCTTCCCTTCCATCGCGGCAGCCACGGCGGGCGCCGGCCCGGCGCCGGGCGCAAGCCCGGGCCGAACCCGCGCGTGCGCCATCGCTCGCGCGAGGCGTTCCCGGGGCGGCTTCCCTGCCACGTGACTTTGAAGGTGTCCCCTGGCTTGCCGTCCTTGCGAAGGCTCGACGTGGTGCGCGAGGTGATGCGGTCGTTCGCGGTGGCCGCCGAGCGGGGGTCGTTCCGCCTGCTCGAGTTCTCGATCCAAGCAAACCACGTGCATGCAATCGTGGAGGCCGAGGGGAGAGAGGCCCTGGGGCGCGGCATGAAGTCGCTGGCCGCGCGCCTCGCGCACGCCGTGAACCGGGCTCTCGGGCGCACCGGACGGGTGCTCCTGGAGCGCTACCACCTGCATGTGCTGCGCACGGCGCGGGAGGTGCGCAACGCCCTGAGCGACGTGCTGACCAATGCGCGCCGGCATGCGGCGAGGATGGGGCGGGCGCTCTCGCGCGCGGTGCGGATCGATCCGGCCTCGTCGGGCGCATGGTCCGACGCCTGGCGGCCGGACGTGTTGCGACCCGAAGCCCCGGGGCCGCCACCGGTGGCGCGCGCCCGCAGCTGGCTCGCGCGGGTGGGATGGCGGCGCTACGGCCTTCTCGATCCAGCGGAGGCGTGAGGCACGCGCGCGAGGCCGGCCCGCGCTGGCGCGGCCACGTGCTCCTCGAGGCCTCCGCCTACGGCTTCGCCGCCGCGGCCTCGCGCTTCGCGCTGCGGATCACGACGGGCGTGAGCGGAACGTCTCCCATGCCGCCCTTCGAGCCGGTGGGGGTGTGGCCGATCTTCTCCACCACGTCCATCCCGCGCACGACCTTGCCGAAGACCGCGTAGCCGAAGTCGCGGGAGCCGTGGTTCAGGAAGTCGTTGTCCTTCAGGTTGATGAAGAACTGCGCGGTGGCGCTGTCCTTCACCGCCGTGCGGGCCATGGCGATCGTGCCCTTGTCGTTGCGCAGGCCGTTGTCCGCCTCGTTCTTGATCGGGGGCTGGGTGGCCTTCTGCTTCATGTCCTGGGCGAAGCCTCCGCCCTGGATCATGAAGTTCTCGATCACCCGGTGGAAGATCGTGCCGTCGTAGAAGCCGCTGTCCACGTAGGAGAGGAAGTTCTTGACCGTGATCGGCGCCTTGTCCGGATCGAGCTCGATCGCGATCTGGCCCTGCGAAGTGTCGAGGATCACCACGGGATTCGCCTCCTTGGCGGCGCCGTCGCGCGACGCGAGTGCGAGGATCGCGAGCGCCGCCAGCAGCGCTCCCATCGTCCGGGCGTGCTTCTGCATGATCGACCCCCCGGCCTCCACCGCGCGACCGCCGGCGGTGCGGCGGGGCGGACTCTACCGCGGCGCGGGCACGGCGCAAAAGACGCCGGCCCTGCCTATGATGGAAGCGCTCGCGGACTCGGAGCGAGGGGATTCGCGAGGCCCGCGGCGGCACGCCGTGGAGGAGTGCGGAGGAGAGCCGGGGATGGGCGACGGGACGGGCTACGCCGAGAGCTACGCGCGCTCCCTGCGCGATCCCGAAGGCTTCTGGCTCGAGGCCGCGCAGGCGCTCCGCTGGCGGCGCGCGCCGCGCCGTGCCTTCGACCCGGCGCGGGGACCCCACGGGAGCTGGTTTCCCGACGGCGTGCTCAACACCTGCGAGAACGCCCTGGACCGGCACGTGGAGGAGGGTCGCGGCGAGCAGCCGGCGTTGATCCACGACAGCCCGGTCACCGGCAGCGTGGCCTGCCTGCGCTACGCGGAGCTGCTGGAGCAGGTTCGCCGCTGCGCGGGGGGCCTCGCGCGTCTCGGCGTGCGGCGCGGCGATCGGGTGCTGATCTACATGCCGATGGTGCCCGAGGCCGTGGTGGCGATGCTCGCCTGCGCGCGCCTCGGAGCCATCCACTCCGTGGTGTTCGGGGGCTTCGGCGCGGCGGAGCTCGCGACACGCATCGACGACGCGCGCCCGCGCCTCGTGCTCTCGGCCTCCTGCGGCGTGGAGCCCACGCGCATCGTGCCCTATCACCCGCTGCTGGAGGGCGCACTGGCCCGGGCTCGGGCCGCACCCGAGCGTTGCGTGATCCTGCAGCGCCCGCAGCAGCGGGCGAGCCTCGTCCCCGGCCGCGACCTCGAGTGGGAGGAGGCCTTCGCGGCCGCGCCGCCCGCCGACCCCGTGCCGGTGGACGCGACCGACCCGCTCTACGTGCTCTACACCTCCGGCACCACCGGGCAGCCAAAGGGCGTGGTGCGCGACAACGGCGGACACGCGGTGGCGTTGCGCTGGAGCCTGCGGAACGTCTACGGCATGGCGCCGGGCGAGAGCTTCTGGGCGGCGTCCGACATCGGCTGGGTGGTCGGCCACTCCTACATCGTCTACGCGCCGCTCCTCCTCGGCTGCACCAGCATCCTCTACGAGGGCAAGCCCGTGGGCACGCCCGACGCCGGCGCCTACTGGCGCGTGATCGAGCAGCACGGCGTGCAGGCGCTCTTCACCGCGCCGACCGCGATCCGCGCCATCAAGCGCGAGGACCCGGAGCTTCGGCTGGCGCGGGGCCGCGACCTCTCGCGCCTGCGCACGCTCTTCCTAGCGGGCGAACGCGCGGACCCCGACACCGTGCGGTGGGCGGAGCGCGCGCTGGGCATTCCCGTCATCGACCACTGGTGGCAGACCGAGACCGGCTGGCCGGTGGCCTCCAACTGCATGGGCCTCGGCCCGCTCCCGGTGAAGCCCGGCTCGCCCACCCGGCCGGTTCCCGGCTGGGACGTGCGCATCCTCGATCCCGAGGGTCGCGAGCTCCCGGCGGGCGAGACGGGCGCGGTGGCGCTGCGCCTGCCGCTCCCGCCGGGTGCGCTCACCACGCTCTGGCAGGACGACGCGCGCTTCGTGCGCTCCTACCTCGAGCGCTTCCCCGGCTGCTACGAGACGGCCGACGCCGGGCACCTGGATGCCGAGGGCTACCTCTACGTGATGGGCCGCACCGACGACGTCATCAACGTGGCGGGGCATCGTCTCTCCACCGGGGCCATGGAGGAGGTGCTGGCGTCGCACCCCGACGTCGCCGAGTGCGCGGTGATCGGAGTGGCCGATTCCATCAAGGGTCAGGTCCCGCTCGGCCTCGCCGTGCTCAAGGCCGGTGTCGCGCGCCCGGCGGCCGAGGTGGAGGCGGAGCTGGTGGGGCTGGTGCGCGAGCGCATCGGCCCCGTCGCGGACTTCAAGCGCGCCCGGGTCGTCGCGCGCCTTCCCAAGACCCGCTCCGGCAAGATCCTGCGCGCCACGATGCGGAGCCTCGCCGACGGGGTCGAGGCCAGGGTCCCGCCCACCATCGACGATCCGGCGGTCCTGCCCGAGATCGCGGCGGCGCTGCGGGAGATGGGGTACGGCGGAGGGGCAGGGAGCTGAGGCCCCTCAGCCCCGCCCCTCTCCTCGGTACATCTCCGCCAGGATCCGCGGCGCGCGGGGCTGGACGAAGCGCTCGAGCCGATCCATCTCGAAGCCCGCCTCGCGCACCAGGCGATCGATCGGGCGCGCGAGATGGCAGCCCCCGGCGATCCGGCGCTGGATCGGCTCGAAGCGCTCCTGGCGCCGCGCCACCTTGGGATCGTCGCTCCGCCCGTGCTCCAGGAAGAGGTACACGCCGCCGGGTCGCAGCACGCGCCGCATCTCGGCCAGGGCGGCCCTCACGTCGGGGATCGAGCAGAGGGTGAAGGTGGTGACGACGCAATCGAAGCTGGCGTCGGGGAACGGGATGCGCTGGTCGGCGGAGAGGGCCACGCGCTCCACCGGGAAGCGTGCCGCCGCCACCCGCTTCGCAATGCGGCGCTCGAGCGCACGCAGGGGGTCCAGGCCGACCAGTCGGCGCACGGCCGCCGGATAGTGCGGGAGGTTCAGGCCGGTGCCGAAGCCCACCTCCAGCACGTCGCCTCGCGCCGCGGCCAGCGCAGGGGCGCGCAGCTCGTCGACCATGCGCATGGTCCAATCGAGGAAGACGGGAAAGACGCAATCGGTGTAGAAGCCCATCGCTACCCCGCGATCAGCATGCCGCCGTCCACCACCAGCACCTGGCCCGTCACGAGCTGCGGCCCGAGCACCAGGGAGAGGATCGCGTCGGCGACGTCCTCGGGCTCGCAGACCCGGCCCAGGGGCGCGCGGCTCTCGATCGACTGCTTCACGGCGTCGTAGGCCGCGCCGAGCCCGCCCTGGAGCCAGCGTCCGGTGATGAAGCCCGGCGCCACGCCGTTCACCCGGATCTTCGGCGCGAGGGCGCGCGCCAGGGTCACCGTCAGGTTGTTGAGCGCGGCCTTGGAGGCGCAGTAGGGGATCGAGCTCCCGACTCCCGCGATTCCGGCGACGCTCGAGACGTTCACGATGGCGCCGCCGCCGGACTCGAGCATGGGGCCCCGCGCGGCTCGTGCGCACTGGAACGGCCCCTTCAGGTTCACGGCCAGGATCCGATCCCAGTCGGAATCGGTCACGCGCTCGAGATCCGTGTGGGGGATGAAGGCCGTGGTGCCCGCGCTCTGCACCAGGACGTCGAGCCGCCCGAGCTCGCGCACGGCGGCCGCGACGAGCCCGCGGCAGGCGGCGTCGTCCGCCACGTCGGCGGCGAGGGCGAGTCCGCGCGCACCCAGGGCGGAGACCTCCGCCGCCGTGCGCTCGGCCTCGTCCTTGGAGCGGCTGTAGTTCACCAGCACCGAGCAGCCGAGCCGCGCCAGGGCGAGCGCGGTGGCGCGCCCGACCCCGGTGCCGCCCCCCGTCACGATCGCCGCCTTCCCGGCCAGGTCCTGCATCGCCACCTCCCGCACCCGCGCAGGCTAACACAGCGCTGCGGGCTCCCGGCTCCCGCGCGCACGCGCCCGCTGCGTCCTAGAATGAGCGCCGATGCGATTCCCTCGGACCGCCGGCCGCGCTCGCTGGCTCGTCGCGCTCGCCCTCGCGCTCCTGCTGGCTCCGCCCCGAGCGCGCGCGGCCGAGCCGATCGTGATCCTCCTCTCTCTCGACGGCGTGCGCCACGACTACCCCGACCGCGGCGAGTTCCCGGCGCTGGCGCGCATGGCGCGCGAGGGCGCGCGCGCCGAGGGCCTGGTGCCGGTCTTCCCCTCCCTCACGTTCCCCAACCACGTCTCGCTCGCCACCGGGACCTACCCCGACCGACACGGGATCGTGGCGAACTCCTTCTTCGACCGGAAGCGCGGGCTCTTCCACTACGGCGGCGACGCGAGCTGGATCGAGGCCGAGCCGCTGTGGGCCGCCGCCGAGCGCCAGGGCGTGCGTTCGGCGGTGTACTTCTGGGTGGGATCCGAGACGGACTGGCACGGAGTGGGTGCGAGCTTCCGCGAGGCGCCCTTCGACGAGCACGTGACGGAGTCCGAGAAGGTGCGCCAGATCCTGGCCTGGCTCGATCTGCCTCCGGCCCAGCGGCCGCGGCTGGTGCTCTCCTGGTGGCACGGCGCCGACGCCGCCGGTCACCGACACGGGCCTGCGTCGGCGGAGGCGCTGCAGGAGCTGGCCGGCCAGGACCGTGCGCTCGCCACGCTTCAGGCCGGCCTCGACGCCCGAAGGCTCTGGGCCGACGCCACGCTCCTGGTGGTGAGCGACCACGGGATGACCGAGCGCCGGGAGGGCGTGACCCTCGGCCCCGCGATCGAGGCGGCGGGAATCCGGGCCCGCGTGGTCCCCGCGGCGACCCTGGCCCACGTGTTCCTGCGAGATCCGGCGCAGGCCCCGCAGGCTGTGGCCGCCCTCTCGAAGCTCCCAGGGGTCCACGCCTGCACCGCGGACGCGCTCCCCGCGGCCTGGCGCTACCGCACCGCCACGCGCACCGGCGACGTGGTGGCCTGGGTCGATCCGCCGCGGACCTTCGGTCGCCCGCTCTCCCTCGGGGCGCGCGTGGCGGCCGCGCTCTCCGGCACCGAGCGCGGAGCCCATGGCTACGATCCCGCGCTCCCCGACATGCGCGGGATCCTCCTCGCGCTCGGGCGCGGCGCTCCCGCCGGGGCGAAGCTCGGTCTGGTGCGCGCGATCGACGTGGCCCCGACGGTGGCGCGTCTGCTCGGCATCGATCCACCGCGCGACTCCGAGGGCACGGCCATCGCAGGCCTCGCGCCGCCCGATTCCGCTGCTCGCGCTCCCACGGCGGCGCTGCGGTAGGCTCGGCGCGCGGGGGGTCCCATGCGCAAGATCGTGATCGGTGCGGCGCTCGCCGCGGCGGCGCTGGCGCTCTTCGTGACGTGGCGCCTGCACGTGCGGCCCGCGCCGCCCGCTCCTCCCGCGTCGCCACCGCGGCCGGTGTCGGCGTGGAGCCACGCCATGGAGCGCCGCTTCGCCGAGATCCACGACGACCCGCTCTTCCGCTCCAGGCTGGGCGATCTTCCCGAAGGCGAAGCGCGAGCGGCGCTCATGGCGCAGGCCGAGCGAGGCTTCGCGCGCCTCGACGACGCGGCCCTGGTGGAGCGCGTGCGGCTCCTGGCTCGCATGTTCCAGGCGGCGGACGTCGAGACCTGCGGCGCGGCGGCGCGCGGAAAGGCCACGGCCGAGCAGCGCGAGCGGCTGGCGGCGAGCCTCGATCCTGCGTCCGCCGAGGCGTGGGCGGATCTCTCCTTCGCGGCGGCGCGCGCGGAGCTCGCCGGCGCGCCGCTCCCGCCCGGCGCGCCCCCGCAGCAGGTGCAGGCGGCGCTCGGGGGCCTCCTGGCGACGCTCCCCGCGGACGACGCCGACCGGCTGCGGGCGGGGATGCCCCATCTGCTGGACCTCCCCGACGCCGATGCGTGCTGGGTGGTGCAGACCCTCTACGCGAAGGTCGCCGCCCTCGATCCGGCGCAGGCCGCACCCCTCGCTCGCGTGCTCGCCCGGCCCTAGCCCGGGCGCCGGGACGCCGCCGCCACGCTCGTTGACAGCCGCGACGGGCATTCCGTACCAAATGGGCGGGCCGGAGAGGGGTCGCGCCGCGCGCGTCTGCTCCGGAGTCGGGGGGGTGCTTGAAGCTTCGCGACGTCTCGCGCGCCCGTCTCGCGGGAATCACCCCGGGAGTCGTCCTCGGTCTCGCGCTCGCGCTCTTCGCCTGCGGGGGCGGCGGGGACCGGAACGTGATCAAGGTCGGCGAGTTCGCCTCCCTCACCGGCAACACCGCCACGTTCGGCCAGAGCTCCCACAAGGGGAGCGTGCTCGCCTTCGAGGAGGTGAACCAGGCCGGCGGGCTCCTCGGCAAGAAGGTCGAGCTCGAGAGCGAGGACGACCAGAGCAAGCCCGAGGAGGCCCGGACCGCCGTGCTCAAGCTGATCCGACAGGACGGCGCGGTGGCGATCCTCGGCGAGGTCGCCTCGTCGCGCTCCCTCGCCGCGGCCCCCGAGGCGCAACGTGCCCACGTCCCGATGGTGAGCCCGGCCTCCACCAATCCCCAGGTGACACAGGTCGGGGACTACATCTTCCGCGCCTGCTTCATCGACCCCGTGCAGGGCGGCACCATGGCGCGCTTCGCGTACCAGGACCTCGGCGTCCGCCGCGCCGCGGTGCTGGTCGACGTGAAGAACGACTACTCGGTCGGACTCGCGGACTTCTTCGTGAAGACCTTCCAGCAGCTCGGCGGCCAGGTGGTGGCTCGCGAGTCCTACAGCGAGGGCGACATCGAGTTCCGGGCCCAGCTCACCAAGATCCGCGAGACCGATCCCCAGGCGATCTTCGTGCCGGGGTACTACACCGAGGTGGGGCTGATCGCGCAGCAAGCGCGGGAGCTCGGCATCACCGTGCCGCTGCTGGGCGGCGACGGCTGGGATTCGCCGGTCACGCTGCAGATCGGGAAGGACGCGGTGAACGGCGCCTACTTCTCCAACCACTACGCGGCCGACGACCCCTCGGAGCGGGTGCAGGGCTTCATCACCAAGTTCCGCCAGCGCTGGGAGGGCGAAACGCCCGACGCGATGGCGGTCCTCGGCTACGACGCCGCGCGGATGCTCGCGGACGCCATCCAGCGCGCCGGCTCCACCGATCCACAGAAGATCCGCGACGCGCTGGCCGCCACCAAGGACTTCCCGGGCGTCTCCGGCAACATCACCATGGACGCGGAGCGCAACGCCCGCAAGCCCGTCGTCATCCTGAAGATCGAGGACGGCAAGGTCCACTTCGTGAAGGCCCTGGAGCCCTAGTGCAAGCGAAGCGCGCAGCGAGGCGAAGCCGAGCGAAGGGCGCAGCCCGGCGGCGGAGCCGCCGGTGCGCCTGACCGGGCCCCGGCTTGGAAGCCTTCTTCCAACAGCTCGTGAACGGGATCGCGTGGGGTGGGATCTACGCGCTGATCGCCCTGGGCTACACCATGGTGTACGGGGTGCTGAAGCTCATCAACTTCGCCCACGGCGAGGTCTACATGATGGGCGCGATGAGCGGCTACTACAGCGCGCGCTGGCTCGGTCTCTCCGAGCGCCCCGGCGCCGCGTCGCTGCTGGCGGCCCTCGGGATCGCGATGGCCTTCTGCGCCGCCCTCGGCGCCGCGATCGAGCGCGTGGCGTACCGCCCGCTGCGCCGCGCCCCGCGGCTCGCGCCCCTGATCACGGCGATCGGCGTCTCGCTGTTCTTCCAGAACGCGGGCCAGCTGGTCTTCGGCGCCGATCCCAAGGTGGCGCCGCAGCTCCTGGAGACGCGGGAGGTGCTGCGCTTCGGCGAGGTCGGCGTGACGAATCTCCAGCTCGTGATCCTCGGCGTCGCGAGCGCGCTCTGCGTGGCGCTCACCTTCGTGGTGCAGCGCACCCGCGTCGGCAGGGCCATGCGCGCCGTGGCGTTCGATCGCGAGACGGCTGCGCTGATGGGCGTCCCGATCGACCGCGTGATCGCCTTCACCTTCGCGCTCGGCTCCGCCCTCGCGGCGGCGGCGGGGATCCTGGTCTCGCTCTCCAACCCGAAGGTGGATCCGCTGATGGGCCTGATGCCGGGGCTCAAGGCCTTCGTGGCGGCGGTGCTCGGCGGGATCGGAAGCCTGCCCGGAGCGATGCTCGGCGGCGTGCTGATGGGCATCGCCGAGACGCTGGTGGCGGGCTACCTCTCCTCCACCTACCGCGATGCCATCGCGTTCGTGATCCTGATCGTGATCCTCGTGCTGCGCCCGGCCGGGCTCCTGGGCCACGCCGCCAAGGAGAAGGTCTGATGCCCGCCGAGCGCCGGCTGCCGCGCGGACTGCACGCCGTGGCGCTCCTGCTCGCGCTCTTCGCCTTCGATCGCGCGGTGGCCCTGCTCCACAACCCCTACTTCAGCCAGGTGCTGGTGCTGGTGGCGGTGAACGTGATCTTGGCGGTGAGCCTGAACCTGATCCTCGGCTTCACCGGCCAGTTCTCGCTCGGGCACGCCGGCTTCTTCGGGATCGGCATGTACGTGGCAGCCGCGATCAGCGTTCACGCGGGTGGACCGATCCTGGCCTTCCTGCACGAGGTCCTGCATCTCCCGCTGCCCGCGGGAAGGACGCTCTTCTTCCTGCTGCTCCTCGGCGCGGGCGGCGCCGCGGCAGCCGCCACGGGGGTCGTGGTGGGGCTTCCGAGCCTGCGGCTCCAGGGCGACTACCTCGCGATCGCCACGCTCGGCTTCGGCGAGATCATCCGCATCGTGATCCTGAACATCGAGGCGGTGGGCGGGGCGCGCGGTCTCTCGGTGGTGTCGTCGATCCCCGCCTACGACGTGCGCTACGAGGGCCTCTTCGCGGTCTACACCGTGGCCGTGGCCAGCATCCTGCTGGTGGCGCGGCTGGTCTACTCCACCCGCGGTCGCGCATATCTGGCGGTGCGCGACGACGAGATCGCGGTCGAGTCCCTGGGCACGAGCCCGACCCGCGTCAAGACCGAAGCCTTCGTGGTGGGCGCGGCGCTGGCCGGCGTGGCGGGGGTCCTCTTCAGCCAGTCCCAGGGCTACGTGCACACCAACTCCTTCACCTTCCTGCGCTCGGTGGAGGCGGTGGCCTTCGTGGTCCTGGGCGGCATGGGCTCGATCACCGGCTCGATCCTGGCGGCGTCGGCGCTGACGGTCGCGCCGGAGCTCCTGCGTTCGGTGGCCGACTATCGCATGGTCGCCTACTCGCTGGTGATGATCGGGATGATGCTGCTGCGCCCCGAGGGCCTCTTCGGCACCCGCGAGCTCACGCTCGGTGGGCTGCGCCGCCTGCTCGGACGCCGGACCCGCGTGGCGGGCACGACCCCGTGAGCCTGCTCGCGCTCGAAGCCGCCAGCATTCGCTTCGGCGGACTCACGGCGGTGTCGGAGCTCTCGTTCCAGGTGGAGGAGGGGGGCCTGGTGGGTCTGATCGGCCCGAACGGTGCCGGGAAGACCACGGTCTTCAACCTGATCACGGGCGTGTATCCGCCGAGCTCGGGACGTCTGCTCTTCGACGGCCAGTCGCTGGCCGGACTCCCGCCCTGGGTGATCAACCGCCGCGGCGTCGCACGCACCTTCCAGAACATCCGCCTCTTCGGCTCGCTGAGCGTGCTCGACAACCTGCGGGCCGCGCTGGGCCGCGAGCTCGGCTACGGCTTCTGGGGCGGGCTGTGGCGCGGCGCGCGCTTCGAGGCCGAGGAGCGTCGCGCCGCGGCGCGGGCGCGCGAGCTCCTGGAGCTCCTCGGCCTGGCCGAGCTCGCGGGCGAGCCGGCGCGCGCGCTTCCCTACGGCGCGCAGCGCCGCCTCGAGATCGCACGCGCCCTCGCCACCCGTCCCCGGCTCCTGCTGCTGGACGAGCCGGCGGCCGGCATGAACACCCAGGAGAAGCTCGAGCTCCGCACGCTGGTGGCGGAGCTGCGCCGCCGCCTCGGGCTGACCCTCCTCCTGATCGAGCACGACATGCGCTTCGTGATGGGGCTGTGCGAGCGGATCGTGGTGCTGGACCACGGGGTTCGCATCGCCGAGGGGCCGCCCGAGGCGATCCGTCGCGATCCGAAGGTGATCGAGGCCTACCTCGGCGAGGACTCGGCGGCGTGAGCGCCGGGGCTCCGCTCCTCGAGGTGCGCGAGCTGCACGTGCGCTACGGAGCCGTGCACGCGCTGAAGGGCATCTCCTTCGCCATCGAGCCGGGGGAGATCGCCAGCTTGATCGGCGCCAACGGCGCGGGAAAGAGCACGCTGCTCCGCACCGTGAGCGGACTGCTCCGGCCGGCGTCCGGAAGCATCCGGTTCCAGGGCCGACCCATCGCGGGCGCGAGCCCGGAGTCGATCGTGGACGCGGGCATCTGCCACGCGCCGGAGGGCCGGCGGATCTTCGCCGACATGAGCGTGCGCGAGAACCTGGAGCTCGGCGCCTATCGGCGCCGCGATGCCTGGCGCGAGGACCTGGAGCGCGTGCTCGGCCTCTTCCCGCGCCTGCGCGAGCGGCTACGCCAGCGCGCCGGCACGCTCTCCGGCGGCGAGCAGCAGATGCTCGCCATCGGCCGTGCGCTGATGGGAAAGCCCGCGCTCCTCCTGCTGGACGAGCCCTCCCTCGGGCTGGCGCCCCTCCTGGTCAAGCAGATCTTCCAGATCGTGGAGGAGATCAACCGCCAGGGAACGACCATCCTGCTGGTGGAGCAGAATGCACACCTGGCGCTCAAGGTGGCGCGCTCGGCCTTCGTGCTCGAGGTGGGGGAGCTGGTGCTGCGCGGCCCGGCGGCGGATCTGGCGCGCAACGACGAGGTGAGGCGCGCGTATCTCGGCGAGTGACCTACGCGGTCGCGTGTCGAAGCGCCGAGGCCGCGCCTCGCCCCGCCACGAAGCCGCTGGCCCAGGCCCACTGGAAGTTGAAGCCGCCGATCCGCCCGTCCACGTCGCAGATCTCACCGCAGAGGTGGAGCCCGGCGCAGCGCCGGGACTCCAGGGTGTCCAGGCGGAGCTCCGCCAACGGGACGCCCCCGGCGGTGGCCTCGGCGTGCTCGAATCCGCGGTCGCCGACGATCGGGAGCGGGAGCGCCGTGAGCCACCGCGCCAGCCGGCGCCGCGCCTCCCGTGGCACCTGATGCAGCGGCCGGCCCGCCTCCACCCCCGCCGCCTCGCAGAGCGCCCGCGCCAGCCGCTCGGGCGGCCGTCCCTGGAGCGCCCGCGGCGCGCTCTCGGCCGCCCGCGCCAGCAGCGCGCCGTCGAGGGCCTCGGCGTCCTCGCCGGGACGAACGGAGAGCGCGAGGGAGGCTCCGGGATCGGCGGCGCGGGCGTGCAGGAAGTGGCGGCTCGCGTCCAGGACCGCAGGCCCCGAGACGCCGAAATGGGTGCACAGGACGGGCCCGCGGAACCGCGCCAGGCGGCGTCCGCTCCCGCTCCGCAGCGAGACCTCGGCGTCCGCCGACACGCCCGAGAGACGACACAGGAAATGGTCCGGCGGCAGGCGTAGCGGGACCAGCGCGGGCAGCACGAGCGGCGTGATCGAATGGCCGAGGCCACGCGCGAGGGCGTAGCCCTGGCCGTCGGAGCCCGTGCGCGGGAAGCTCCGGCCGCCGGTGGCCAGGATCACGCGACGCGCGCCGAGCGAGCCCGAGGCGCCGTGCAGCCGGAAGACCCCGCTCGCCGCCTCCGGCCGCTCCACGCGCTCCACCCGCCAGGGATGCAGGAGCTCGACCTTCGCGACCTCGGCCGCGTGCAGCAGCGCGTCCAGGACGCTTCGCGCGCGGTCGCTCGTGGGAAAGAGCTTCCCGGTCTCCTCCCGCCGGAGCTCGACTCCGAGGTCGCGGAAGAAGCCCACCACCTGCGGCACGTCGAAGCGACGCAGCACGCGGCGGATCGCGGCGCGCGTGGACCCGGCGAAGTCGCGCTCGCTCACGCGCTCGTGGGTGACGTTGCAGCGTCCCCCGCCGGCCACCAGGATCTTCGCGCCGAGCTTGCGCGCGCCGTCGAGCGCAGCGACCGAGAGCTCGGGAGCCAGGCGCGCCGCCTGGATCGCCGCCATCAGGCCGGCGGCTCCGGCGCCCACCACCGCGATGTCGACGGGCTCCCGCACGGTGGGAGTGTAGGGCGCACCGCGGAGACGCCGAAGTCTCCGCGGTGCGCCGGAATCCGGGGCTACTGGGCCTCGGACGGCGGCGGCCCCATCAGGCTCCGCATCTCTTCGCGGAGTGCGCTCAGGCGCTGCTTCTTCTGCGCGAGCTCGTTCAGCTGCGCCGGCGTCAACACCGCGCGGATCTGGAGCATCGATTGCACGCCCTGCTGCAGGAGCTGCTGGCGAAGCTGCGCGATCTGCTGGACCTGCGGCGCGAGATCCGAGGCCTGCTTGGTGCCGGGGGCCAGGATCTGGTCGTTCAGCGCGTCTTCCGCCTGATGGAGCTGCTGGAACAGCGACGCGAAGCCGCTGCGGTCGTTGGCCATGATCTGGTGGATCTGCGTGCGCTGCGCGTCGGTCAGCGTGAGGCCGTGCAGCAGCATCGGCAGCGCGAAGGCCGGCCGATCGCCGAGCATCGGTGGCCCGAACCCGCCGTGCCCGCGGAAGAAGGCCTTCCCATCGCCGGGCGGACCCCCGCTGCTGCTGCTTTGCGCCGCCAGCCGCAGCGGGGCGAGCGCGCAAGCGCCCGCGAGTGTGATCACCACGATCCATCGTCGAGTCGTCATCGTCCAACCTCCTCACCTGCGACGGCCGGCGACCAGTCGGCAAGGGCCGTCTCGTCGCAGACCGCGAAGAGCATTCGTTCGTCCGCGCCGCAGGGCCGGGCGCCATGGAGCGCGGCGCGCAGCGCCGTCACCTCGTCTCCCTCGGCGGCGACGGCCCCGCCGCTCCCGCCGTTCCAGGCTCCCTCGTCGCTCCAGCCCCTCCACGGCGCGTCTCCCCCCTCGAGGGCCGCCCCGAGCCCGGCGGCCACCCGGTCGGTCAGCGCCGTCGTGGCACCCGGCGTGCCAGCCGGCGCCGGCGCGGGGCCGCCGTGCGGCAGGAGCGCCAGCGCCGCCGCGGCCGCGAGCGCGAGGGCGGGAAGGCCGAGGCGCCAGCGCGCGGGCTCCGGCAGCGCCGACAGCGGGGGAGGCGGCCCGTGGAGGACCGCCGTCAGATGGTCGAGGTCGTCCTGGAGGCGCCGCAGGCGCGCCCGGCACGCCGTACAGGCTTGCAGATGGGCCTCCGCGCGCCGCGCGGGCTCGCGCTCGAGCACGCGGAGCAGCGCCCGCTCGCCGAGGCATCCGCTCATGACTCCCTCCGCAGCGCCGCGCGCAGGGTGCGCACGGCGCGGAACAGGTGTCGCTTCACGCTTCCCGGCGCGATCCCGAGCAGGAGCGCGATCTCCGGCGTCGAGTGCCCTTCCAGGTGGCGCAGCGCAAACACTTCTCTCTGTCGGCCAGGGAGCCGGCGGAACGCGCGCCAGATGCGCAGCCGCTCCTCGCCCGCGGCCGCCTCCTCCTCCGGGCTGGCACCGCGCGCGACGAGCTCCGCCGCCGGCGCGTCGTCGCTGCGACCGCGGCCGAGGCGCCACCAGGCCGAGCGCCGGCGGTCGTGGCAGGCGTTCACCGCGACCCGGGTGATCCAGGCGCGCCAGTCGTCGGGGTGCGGGCCACCGCGCCATTGCCGCACCACCCGCAGCCACACCTCCTGGCGGAGCTCCTCGGCCTCGCTCGGGTCGCCCAGCAGCCAGCGACACAGCCGAAGGACACGCGCTCCGTGGGCGCGCTCGAGCCGCACGATCTCACCCTCCTCCGCCGGGGCGGGCGCCACGCCGCCGGCCGCCGCCGGCGGCAGGAGGGACGCGGGAGCGAGATCGGGCGTCGAGCACACGGCGCTAGCGTCCCGCCGCCGCCCGGGTGCTACGCGGCAATGCGCCGGGATCGAAGACCGCCCGCAGCCGCTCGCGGGGGACCACCTCGCGCAGGGCCAGCAGCGCCGAGAGACCCGCCTCCAGGATCTGGCGTTGGAGCGTGGAGATGGCGCGGACGCGCGGCGCGAGATCCCTCGGGGCGAGGGGTCGAGGGCTCGCCAGCGCGTCGACCACCGCGGCCTCGGCGTGGGCGAGCTCCGCCCCGAGGCCTCGCACCACCGCGGCCTGCCGCTGGAGCTGCGTCACCAGGCGGCGCCGCTGCCGCTCATCCAGCTCGATCCCGTCCAGCCACTCGATCCAGGCGCAGAGCGGGTCGCCCATTTCAGGCCCTCCTCTCCGGCTGGCCGCGCTCTAGGCCGCCTGAGGATCCGACGCCGGAGGCGCCCCGGAGGTTGACCGCCCGAGCCGCGCCGTCCCAGGCTTCAACCCGCGTCGGCCGCCGCCGCCTCGGGCGGCGGCAGTTACGCGAGCTGCCAACTTCGATGGCGGTCCAGGCCGAGATCGGCACGTCCAGAGCCTCGAGGCGCGTCGCTGGCCCTCTTCTGGCTTGGCACGGGTCCTGCTCATGGAAACCGGCGTGAGCGCCGAGACGGGCTGCGCCAGGGGGATTGGAGGGGGGAACAGGATGATCCGCGAGGCGATCGCGATTGCATTCGGGCTCGCGATGCTGGCCGTGGTGGCTTTCGCCGGTGTGCATGCGGCGGGCCTCGGGACCACCTTCCATCCGAGCACGACCCCCTCGGCGAGCCTGGTCTGCAGCGACTACTGCCCGATCGGCGCCGCCCACACCGCCGCCCCGGGGCTCTAGCAAGCCGCGGGACGCCGCAGGCGTCCCCACGGCGCGCAGCGAGCCGGAGGCGAGCGGAGCTCCCCGGGCTTGCGCGGGACGCCGCAGGCGTCCCCGCGGCGCGCAGCGAGCCGGAGGCGAGCGGGCCGTGACTCGCCTAACGTCGCGGCGTGCAGCCGGTCCACCGCCTCTCCCTTCCCGCCGCTGTGGACGCGGACGGGCACGTGCTGGAGCCGCCGGACCTCTGGGAGCGCTATCTCGAGCCCGCCCATCGCGACCGTGCCCTCCGGATCCGCACCGATGCCGACGGCCTCGAGTACCTGGAGATCGGCGGGCGGCCCTCGCGGCTCTCCAACCGCGGCTTCCCAGGCACCCTCGGTCGCATGGGCGAGCGCCGCGTCGAGGAGATGCGGCCGAGCCCCGAGCGCACCTATCTCCGAGGGGCGGCCTTCGGCTCCATGGACGCGGCCGAGCGTCTCGCTCTCCTGGACGCCGAGAACCTGGACGCGGCCGTCCTCTACCCCACGCTCGGGATCCTGTGGGAGGCGGAGCTCGAGGACGTGGCGCTCTCGCAGGCCTACTGCCGGGCCTACAACCGCTGGATCGCCGACTTCTGCCGCGACTCGGGCGGCCGGCTGGTGCCGATCGCGCACCTCTCGCTCGGCGACCCGCCGGCGGCCGCCGCCGAGCTCCAGCGCGCCGTGCGCGACGGCTGCCGCGGCGCATTCGTGGTGCCCTTCACCCTGAGCCGCCGCCCCCACGGCCACCCCGATCACGACCCCGTCTTCGCCGCGGCCCAGGACCTCGACGTGCCGTTGGCGCTGCACCCGAGCTTCGAGCCGGTGGCGCTCGCCCCCCGCCGCTTCGAGGGGATGCGCAAGGCGCGCCTGCTCTCCTCGGTGATCGCCGGCGACGCCGTTCGCCACGCCTTCACCACGTTCTTCGACTTCGGCGTCTTCGACCGCTTCCCGCGGCTCCGGCTCGTGGTGCTCGAGTCGGGCGGCGGCTGGGTGGGCTACTGGATGGACCGACTCGATGCTGTGTATGAGGCGACGTTCATCGGGCGCCGCGTCCCGCTGCGCGAGAAGCCGAGCTTCTACTTCCGCCGGCAATGCTACGTCTCGTGCGATCCCGACGAGACCACGATCCCCGCGCTGGCCGAGCTCCTGGGTCCCGGCCGCTTCTTCTGGGCCTCGGACTATCCGCATCCCGATCACACCGCCGACTACCTGAAGGCGCTGGAGCAGCTCGCGGCGCGGCTCCCGGCTCCGGCGCGGGCGCGCTTCCTCGGCGAGAACGTGCGGGAGGCCTACCGGATCACCGTCTAGCGCCGCCGATGGATCTCGAGCCGGTTGCGCCCGAGACGCTTGGCGTCGTAGAGGGCGGCGTCGGCGGCCTTGAGCCAGTCGTCGGGCGCGAAGGGCACCTCGAGCTCGTCGGTGCAGGCGAGACCCGCGCTGCAAGTGGGGCGTAGCACGCCCCCCTCGGTCTGGATCTCGATCCCCGCCACCGCCTCCACCGCGCGCGCCGCGGCGCACGCCGCGCCGGCGGCATCGGTCTGTGCATAGACCACGGCGAACTCGTCGCCACCGTAGCGACACGCCGTGTCGTAGGGCCGCGAGCCGCGGCGGATCGCGGTGGCCACGCGGCGCAGCAGCGCGTCGCCGACCCCGTGGCCGTGCCGATCGTTGACCTCCTTGAAATGGTCCACGTCCAGGAGGAGCAGGCTCGAGGGCTGGCCCACGCGTTCGCAGGCCGCGCTGGCGGCGTTCAGCGCATCGTCCAGCGCCGCGCGGTTCTTCAGGCTGGTCAGCGGATCGATCCAGGCCTGGTCGCGCAGCAGGTCGATCATGCGGTGCAGCCGCAGCGCTGCCTCCACCCGTGCGCGCAGCTCCACCGGGTCGAAGGGCTTGCGGATGTAGTCCGCGCCGCCGGCCTCGAGCGCTCGCGCCAGGTGCTGCACTCGCTGGTCCACGGTGAGGAAGAGGATCGGCACGTCGCGCGTGGTGGGCGTCTCCTTGAGGTGTCGGCACACCTTGAGGCCGTCCATGCGCGGCAGGTTGAGATCGAGCAGGATCACGTCCGGAGGCTCCTGCAGCGCCAGACGGAGCCCCTCTTCCGGCTCGTGAGCGTGGAGGATCCGCTCCACCCGCCCCGCGAGCTCGCGGTCCACGGCCGCGTGGACGGTCCGATCGTCGTCGATCAGGAGGAGCGTCTCGCTCGGCATCTCGGCCCCCGCCCGACACCCGAGACGGTCGCTCGTCCCGCGCGACCCTCGTGGCATCCCGCAGAGACTCTTCGGCGGGACCCGGCGCGCGCTTGACTGGCGGATCGACCCGGTGCCGGCCCGTCCAGAGCGACCGGGGCCGCCGGACGGCTACGCCACCGGGCCGCGCCGGGACCCCGCAGCCCCGCCGGTGGATCCTGCTTCGGGATCTGCGCGGCGCTCCGGCGCCGGGCGCGCCCGGCGCGGGAAGAGGAGGGATCCCACGACGCCGGCGGCCACCAGCCCCGCGACCACGCCGAGCGAGATCCCGATCGGGATCTTCACCACGTCGGCCAGCAGCATCTTCCCGCCGACGAAGGCGAGCACCAGCGCGAGGCTCGGCTTGAGCAGGTGGAAGCGACCGATCACGCCCGCCAGCAGGAAGAAGAGCGAGCGCAGGCCGAGGATCGCGAAGATGTTCGAGGTGAAGACGATGAACGGATCGCGCGTCACGGCGAAGATGGCGGGTATCGAGTCGACCGCGAAGATCAGATCCGTCCACTCGATCAGGACCAGCACCAGCAGCAACGGGGTGGCGTAGCGCCGACCGCCGAGCACCACCGTGAAGCGCCCGCCGTGGTAGTCGCCCACGGAGGGCACCAGACGCTGGAACAGCCGGAACGCGGGGTTGCGCTCCGGGTGGATGCCGTGCTCTCCCGTCCACAGCAGCTTCACCGCGGTCAGGACCAGGAGCGCGCCGAAGACGCCGAGGATCCAATGGAACCGCGCGATCAGGGCGGCGCCCGCCAGGATGAAGACCGCTCGCAGCAGGAGCGCGCTCACGATGCCCCAGAAGAGCACGCGATGCTGGTAGGCCGCCGGCACCGCGAAGCTCGCGAAGAGCGCGTAGAACACGAAGATGTTGTCGACGGCGAGGGCCTTCTCGATCAGATAGCCGGTCAGGAACTCGAGCGCGCGCTCCGAGCCGTGGAGCTGGAGGATCGCCAGGTTGAAGGCCAGGGCGAGGCCGATCCAGACCGCGCTCCAGACCGCCGCCTCCCGCACGCCCACCGCGTGGGCCTTGCGGTGGAAGACCCCGAGATCGAGCGCGAGCAGCGCGAGCACGAAGAGCGTGAAGCCGAGCCAGTGGGCCGGGGTGCCGATCGTGGCGGTCTGCATCGCGAGGCTCCCGTCGAGGGCGCGATGGGGCTGGCCCGAAGGCGGCCGTCAGGGCGTGCCGCCGTCCACCGAGAGGATCGACCCGGTCGTGAAGCTCGAGGCCGCGGAGGCGAAGTAGAGCGCGGCGCCCACCACCTCGTTCGGCTGGCCGCCGCGTCGCAGCGCCATGGTGGCCCGCGCGCGCCTCTCGAAGGCCTCGAGGTCCCACGCCTTGCTGATGTCGGTGTAGAAGGGGCCGGCCATGATGCAGTTCACGCGGACCTTCGGCCCGAAGGCGAAGGCGAAGGCACGCGTGATGGTGTTCAGGCCGGCCTTGGCGGCGGCGTAGGGAATCACGTCCGGCGTCGGGCGCACGGCCGCGATGCTCGAGACGTTCACGATCGAGCCGCCGTCGCCGGCCGCCATGCGCGCGCCCACCAGCGCGCTCAGACGAAAGGGGCCCTTCAGGTTCACGTCGAGCACCTTGTCCCAGAGCGCCTCGCTGATCGCGTCGATCCGCTCGTAGGTCGGCGACATGCCGGCGTTGTTCACCAGCACGTCGAGTCGACCGAAGTGCCGGTAGCTGCGCTCCACCAGCGCCTCCACCTGCTCCCACTTTCCGACGTGGCAGCCCACGGCGAGGGCGCGGCGTCCGAGCGCCTCCACCTCCTTCGCCACCGCCTCGCAGCTCTCGAGCTTGCGGCTCGCGACCACGACGTCGGCGCCTGCGCCCGCGAACCCGAGCGCCATCTCGCGCCCGAGGCCGCGGCTCCCGCCGGTGACCAACGCGATCCGTCCTGAGAGATCGAAGAGCGATGCAGCATCCCTCATGCGGGCGAGTCTACCCCAGCGCCTGCGACGCCGCGTCGACGATTCCTCGATCCGCCTTGGCAGAACGCTGCTGCTGCGTCAGGATCTGCCTCCCTCGTTCATGCCGGAGAAGATCGAAGATGACGGATCCTCGGCCCGCCGCTCCCGGACCCGCACCCCGCGAGCTTCTGCTCCAGCTCACCACCGCCGTCTGGTCGGGCCAGGCGCTCTGGGCGGCGGCACGCCTCGGGATCGCGGACCAGCTCGCGGCGGGGCCGCGCACGCGCGAGGAGCTCGCCGCCGCCACCGACACGCTTCCGCTCCCGCTCTATCGCGTGCTGCGTGCGCTCGCGAGCCTCGGGATCTTCCAGGAGCTCCCGGACGGACGCCTCGCCAACACCCCGGCCTCGGAGCTGCTGCGATCGGGCGTCCCGGGATCGATCCGCGACTACGTGATCTTCGTCGGCGAGCCCTGGCACCTGGCGGCGCACGGCGAGATCCTGCACTCGCTTCGCACCGGCCTGACCTCCGTGGATCGGGTGGTCGGGAAGAACATCTGGGAGTTCTTCGCGACCGACGAGGAGGCGGGCCGCCGGTTCCACGCGGGGATGACGAGCCTGATCGGCGGCGAGGCCGCGCTCGTGCGCGACGGATACGATTTCTCGGGCCTGCGTACGCTGGTGGACGTGGGCGGCGGCCAGGGCGCGCTCCTCGGCACCATCCTGGCGGGCCATCCCGCTCTCGGCGGCGTGCTCTTCGACCGGCCGGCGGTGGTGTCCGGCGCACGCGACACTTTCGAGCGTCTTGGCGTGCAGGAGCGGACGCGGATCGAGGGAGGCGACTTCTTCCAGGCCGTGCCACGGGGCGACGCGTATCTGCTCTCCCACATCGTCCACGACTGGGACGACGAGCGGGCGATCGCGATCCTGCGGACGATCCGGCGTGCCGCGGAGCCGGGAGCGCGCCTTCTCCTGGTGGAGTCGGTGATCCCGCCGGGCAACGCGTTCCACGTGGGGAAGCTCCTGGACCTGGAGATGCTGCTCCTCCCGGGGGGGATCGAGCGCACGGAGGCGGAGTATGCGGCGCTCCTGCGCGCCGGCGGCTTCCGGCTGCGCCGGGTGCTCCCGTTGCCGTCGCCCTCGAGCCTCATGGAGGCGGTGGCGGAGGCGTAGCGCGGCCGGCGCGGCCCCCGTTCAAGTGGATCGATCGGTCCGCCGATCGTCCGCCAACGAGGGACCGTGCGCGTGGCCGATTCGTACCTGCCGCCGCCGAGCTCGCCGACCGCGACGCCGAGCTGCGCTCGGCGCCACGCCTGGGCGCTCGCGCTCCTGCTCCCGCTCGCCGGCTGCGGGCTCCTCCCGGGCACCGGCGCGCCGCGCTCCACGGACGCGCTCCCGGCCGAGCCGGCCCCGGAGGTCTATCGCCGCGCCGACGCCGACCGGCTGCGCGAGCTCCAGGAGGAGAACGAGCGCCTGCGTGCCGACGTGCGGTCGGCCGAGGAGACGCTGGTTGCCGTGGAATCCGGCATGCGCGGCGAACAGACCCGCACCGAGGCGGTCTCGCGGCTCGCGGAGGCGCGCATCCAGGTGGACCGCGCCGAGAAGCGCGCGCCCTGGCGGGCCGACTCCGTGGCGGAGGCGCGGCGCAAGCTCGCCGACGCGGACAAGCAGCTCGCGGAAGACCACGTGGGCTCCGCCATCTTCTTCGTGTCGCGGGCCTCGCGCATCGCCGAGACCCTGCTCGCCGAGGCCGATCTCGCGGCGAAGACGCCGGGCACCCGCTACGTGAAGTCCGCGCGCACGAACCTGCGCAAGGAGCCCACGCTCGAAGCCGAGGTGGTGGCGCTGTTGCCCGCGAACCTCCCGGTCTTCCCGGAGTCGGCCCAGGGCGATTGGGTCCTGGTCCGGACGGTCTCGGGCCAGGTGGGCTTCGTCCACTCCGAGCTCCTGGGCACCCGCTGAGCCCGGACGGCGCTACGCCCCCGTGTCCGCTCCCGCCACCACCACGCAGTCCTTGCCGGAGCCCTTCGCCGCGTAGAGCGCGCGGTCGGCCTCGTGGAAGAACGCCTCGCGATCGCCATGATAGACGGCGACGCCCACCGAGACGGTGAGGGTGATCGGCTCCGACGCCTGCGGCGCGAGGAAGGAGCTGCCGGAGATCGCGAGCCGGAGCTTCTCGGCCAGAGCGAGCGCTCCGGCACGGTCGGTATCCGGCGCCAGCACCGCGAACTCCTCGCCGCCGTAGCGGGCGACCAGATCCGTGTCACGGGTCTCGCTCACCAGGAGCGCGGCGAGCTGCTCCAACACGCCGTCTCCCACCGCGTGGCCATGGCGATCGTTCAGCGCCTTGAAGTCGTCGAGGTCCACCAGCACCAGCGCGAGCGGCGCCCGCGTGCGCTCGGCGCGGGAGGCCTCCTTCACCAGCTGGTCCTGGAAGAAGCGATGGTTGTGGATCTTGGTCAGACCGTCGGTGATGGCGAGCTGCTCCAGCACCTCGTTGGAGCGCTTCAGGCTGTGCACCATCTCGGCGAAGCTTCGCGCCAGGATCCCGATCTCGTCGCTGCTCGTCACCACCGGGAGCTCCACTCCCTGCTCCCCGTCGCGGAGACGGCGCGCGCAGTCGGAGAGGGCATGGAGGGGTCGCACCAGCGAAGCGACCACCGCGAACGCCAGAGCGGAGAGCACGAGCACGATCGCGAGATCGAGCGCCACCGTGCGACCGAACATCGAGAAGATCGGCGCGAAAGCCGTCTCGTAGTCCTCCTCCAGCACCAGCGTCCAGCCCAGCCGGGGGAAGGCGAGCGCGCTCCCTACCACCCGTACCCCGTCCTCCGCCACGTAGTCGCTCACCTGGCCGGGGCGGGCACGGTGCAGCAGCGGCCCCGGAGCGGAGGGCTCTTGCGGGAGCTCGCCGGAGGCGGTGAGGAAGCGGCCATCGCGGTCGAAGACCAGGGTTCGTCCGAAGCCAGCGGTCGCCTCGCCGCGCAGCTCCTCCTCGAGCGCCAGCAGGGGGAGCACCACGTGCAAGGTGCCGATGCGACGCTCGTCCGGACTGCGGATCGCGCTCGAGATCACCTGGATCGGGCGGGCATCGCCGCCGGGCAGGACGTCGGAGATGGCGCCCTTCTCGACGGCTGCGAGCTGGCGACGCACGGCGGGCTCGAGGGTCGGCGGGGTTCCCACGCCGAGCACGCTGCGCCCCTCGGTGTCGAGGATGAAGATCGAGGCATAGGGGGAGAGGTTCTGCAGCACGTAGCGCAGGTACTGCTCCACCTCGGCCCGGTCGTGGGGCTCGAGGCGGCCGGGCGTGGAGCGGGGAGCGCGCGCCATGCGGTCCACCACCAGGGCGCTTCGCGAGATGATCTGGACGTCGAGGAGCCGCTGGGCGTACCAGAGATCCAGCCGATCGCGCACCTCCACGAGCGCGTTCGGGATCTTCTGCTCGATCTTGCCGCGCAGGAAGGCGCGCAGCGCCCAGGCGGAGTTGGCGGCGACCGCGAGCGCGCTGATCAACGCGGCGGCGAAGACGAAGAAGCTGACGCGGGCGGCCAGGCTGCGGAAGATTCCCCGGGCGTGGGGCACGACGGAAGGCTGGCTCACGGGGTGGGTCTCCCGGGGGCCCCATCGGCCGGATCGCGCGCGATCTTGAAGCGCCCGGCCGGCGGCCGGGACGGCCGCGCGCGGGCCCGGTGGCGGCGTCGGACCTCCCGCCCGGTCCTTCCGCGCCCGCCGCCGGGCATCGTGCTGGCGTCGCATCGCCCGATCCTCGACACTCCGGCGCCCGGCCCTGGAGGCATCGTGTCGACCCCGTCGCTGCCCGTCGGCCCTCGCCCGACCCGCGTCTATCGCAACCACCACGTGGACGGCAGCCTCTGGGACGGCTTCGTGCCGCGCGATGGGGACATCCTGATCTCCACTCCGCCCAAGACCGGCACCACCTGGACACAGCGCATCGTGGGCCTGCTGGTCTTCCAGAGCCCGCTCTGGCCGGACACGCTGAACCGCGTGTCGCCGTGGATGGATTCGAGCTTCATCGCGAAGGTGCAGGATCCACGGCCGCTGGCCGCGGCCCAGACCCATCGCCGCTTCCTGAAGAGCCACCTGCCGCTCGACGGCCTGCCGTACTTTCCGCAGGCGAAGTACATCTGTGTCGGCCGGGACGGGCGCGACGTCTTCATGTCGCTCTGGAACCACTACCGCAGCTACACGCCGGAGGCGTACGAGCTCTTCAACTCCGGTCTGTCGCCGGAGGAGCACTGCCCGCGCTGCCCGGAGGACATCCACGAGTTCTGGCGCGGCTGGATCTCCCGCGGCGCCTTCCCCTGGGAGAGCGACGGCTACCCCTTCGGCTCGCACTTCGGGCACCTGCGGAGCTTCTGGGAGCGGCGCCGGCTGCCGAACGTGCTGCTCGTGCACTACAACGATCTCAAGCAGGACCTGGCCGGGGAGATGCGCCGCATCGCCGGCTACCTCGAGATCGAGGTCCCGGAGGCGAGGTGGCCCGGGCTGGTGCAGGCCGCCACCTTCGAGGCGATGAAGCGCGATGGCGAGCTCCTGCTGCCGGAGCTCTCCATGGTGTTCCAGGGCGGCGCGCAGACCTTCCTCCACAAGGGGACGAACGATCGCTGGCGGGACGTGCTCACCGCCGAGGAGCTGGCCGCGTACGCGGCGGTGGTGGCCCGATCGCTGCCGCCGGAGCTCGCACGCTGGCTCGAGCGCGGGCGGGAGAGCCAGGATCCCCGGTGCCTCTGAGCGAACGCCGGTGAAGGCTACGCGGTCGGATCGAGCCACGAACCGCGTCGCGGTCGCCCTCCGCCGCACCTTCGCCTCGCTGCGCTCCACCAACTACCGGCTCTACTTCTCCGGCCAGATCGTCTCGGCGAGCGGCACGTGGATGCAGACGATTGCGCAGTCGTGGCTCGTGCTGAAGCTGAGCGGCAGCGGCACCGCGCTCGGCCTGGTCACCGCCTGCCAGTTCCTGCCGGTGCTCCTGCTGAGCCCCCTCGCCGGGGTGGTGGTGGATCGACTGGAGAAGCGGCGGCTGCTCTACCTGACCCAGGGGCTCCTCGCGCTGCTGGCCCTGCTGCTCGGCGTGCTCACCGCCACCGACACGATCCGGCTCTGGATGATGTACGTGCTGGCCTTCGGCATGGGCACGGTGAACGCCTTCGACGTGCCCGGCCGCCAGACCTTCGTCTTCGAGATGGTGGGTCCGGAGCTGCTCTCCAATGCTGTAACGCTGAACAGTGTCGTTATGAACGGCGCCCGGGTGGTGGGGCCGGCCATCGCCGGCTTGCTGATCACGACGATCGGCCTGGCGCCCTGCTTCCTGGTGAACGGGCTGAGCTTCCTGGCGTGCATCGCCGCGCTCGGCGCGATGCGGCAGCGCGACCTGGTGCGCAGCCCGCCCTCGGCGCGTCATCCCGGCCAGCTCCGGCAGGGGCTCAGCTACGTCTGGCGCGAGCCCGCTCTGCGGACGCCGCTCCTCCTGATGGCCGCCATCGGCACGCTCGCCTACGAGTTCCAGGTGAGCCTGCCGCTGGTGGCGAAGTTCAGCTTCGCCGCCGGGGCCGACGCCTACGCCGCGATGACGTCCGCCATGGGACTCGGGGCGGTGGTGGGAGGCCTTGTCGTGGCCCATCGGGGTCGGCCGACCCGCCACGCGCTCGGCGTCGCCGGCCTGGTCTTCGGGCTGCTGATCCTGCTGGCGAGCGCGATGCCGACCCTCGCCGCGATGCTGGTCGTGCTGCCGTGGATGGGTGCCGCCAGCATCGGCTTCATCGCCCTCGCGAACAGCAATCTCCAGCTCGCGTCCGCCCCCGAGATGCGGGGGCGGGTGATGGCCCTCTACTCCATGGCCTTTCTCGGCAGCACGCCGGTCGGCGGCCCCATCGTGGGTTGGGTGGGCGAGACCTTCGGCGCCCGCTGGTCGCTGGCACTCGGTGGTGTCACGGCGGTGGTGGCCTCGCTCCTGGCCTGGCGCTCGCTGCAGCGCCACTCCTCGTCCTCGCGGGTCGTGCCGTCGCAGCAGGGAGGCGGGCCCGAGGCGAGCGCTCCCTCGAGCCTCGAGGGAGCGGGCGCGGCGCTGGAGCCCGACGGCCGCTGAAGGTCCTCCTCGGCGAGCGGTGGCGCGCTGCTTCTCCCCACCCACCGCCGGATGAGTCCCGCGTGAAGCGAGCACCCACGCCACCGAACGCACCTCCGCGCGCGCCTTCGTCCGCCAGCACGCGTTGACGCGGGCCGCGCCGCGCGGGTAAAGTCCGCGCGGTCCGCCACTCAGCCCACGGAGGTCGCGATGTTGCGGCGCGATTCCAGGCGAGATCCCGCTCGCGCGGGTGACACCGCTTCGACTGAACCGTTGCGCGTTCTCCGCGCGGGGCTGCTGGGCGGCCTTGGCGCGGCCCTGCTGCTGATGCTCTCGGCTTCCCCGGCGCAGGCGGTCCCCAGCTTCGCACGCCAGACGGGGCTGCTCTGCACCGCGTGCCACAGCGAGTTCCCGCGGCTCACTCCCTTCGGGCGCTACTTCAAGCTCACCGGCTACACGCTGGCCGGCGGCGACTCGCACCTGCCTCCCCTCGCGGTGATGGGCCAGGCCGGCTTCACCCACACCGCCAGGGACCAGGCCAAGGAAGACCTCCCGCCCCACTACCAGCCCAACGACAACCTCTCCTTCAACCAGGTCAGCTTCTTCTATGCCGGGCGACTGCTCGGGCCCTATTCCGAGGCGGCCTTCGGCGAGACCGTGGGTGGAGCCCTCGAGCACGTCGGGGCCTTTCTCCAGGGCACGTGGGACGGGGTCGGCCGCCAGTGGTCGTGGGACAACATGGAGGTCCGTGCGGCCACCACCACGAAGCTGGCGGGGCAGAACGTGATCCTCGGCGCCTACGTCAACAACAACCCGACGCTGCAGGATGTCTGGAGCACCAGCCCGGCCTGGAGCTTTCCGTTCTCCCAGTCCGGGCTCGCCCCCACTCCCTCCGCGGGGCCCCTGATCGCCGGCGGCGTGGCCCAGCAGTCGCTCGGCTTCGGTGCCTACACGATGCTCGCGAACCTGCTGTACCTCGAGCTGGGCGGCTATCGCACGCTTCCCGCCAACCTGCAGAGCCACCTCGGCGTCGACCCAGCCGGCGAGACCCAGATCGACAACCTCGCGCCGTACTGGCGCGTGGCGTTGGAGAAGCTGTACGGACCGCATTCCCTCGAGCTGGGGACCTACGGGCTCGCGGCGCACACGTTTCCGGGTCGTGATCACAGCCAGGGCCACGACGCCCTCACCGACGTGGCCGTCGACGCTCAGTACCAGTATCTCGGCGAACAGCACGCTGCCACGCTGGCGCTGAACTGGATCCACGAGGGCCAGCAGCTCCACGCCAGCCAACCGCTCGGCCTGGCTCAGAACGCATCCAACAAGCTGTGGACGGCCAGCGCGACCGGAACCTACCTGTTCGAGAGCACCTACGGGTTCGACGTGCAGTACTTCCTCTCGGGCGGCAGCCGCGACCCGGTGCTCTACGGCAACCGCACGGGCGAGCCGGGGAGCGAAGGCTGGATCTTCCAGCTGAACTACCTTCCCTTCAGCCAGAAGGGTGGGCCGAGCTTCTGGCCGAAGATGAATCTGAAGCTGTCGCTTCAGTACACGCTCTATCAGCGCTTCGACGGCGCGCACGCGAACTTCGACGCGGCGGGGCGCGACGCGCGGGACAACGACACGCTGTACCTCGAGGCATGGCTCGCGTTCTGAGTCGGGCGACGGCCCGCTCTCAATGCTGGGAGGCCGCCTCCTCCGTCTCGGCCAGCGCCTCGTAGTAGTGGGTGAGCTCCTCGTACTCGGTCGCCAGCTGCTGGCAGAGCGCCGCCTGCGCGGTCCTGTCGGAGGAGTTCGTCTTGGCGTATGCCTTCCCAAGAGCGAGCGACGCCTCGGCCAGCTGCTTCGCCTCCGCGGCCCGAGCGCGGAAGTGACGGGCCAGTGCGGCGTGCTGATCCGGCGTGCGGGCAGCCTCGACCTGGGCCGGATCGAGAGCCTGGTCCGCGGCCCATCCGACCGAGGGGCCCGCCAGGAGGAGACCGCCGAGGACGAGAAGACGTAGGACGCGCACCGGCCCTCCTTTCACCATGCGTTTCGCCTCGCGGGGCACCGAGGGTGGCGCCGCCTGCGCGGTCGACCGACACACAGTATAGGCCACGCGCCGCGCGGGCTCGCGAGGCCTGTGTGGCGTCGCGCGCCGGGCTGCGCCCCGCGAGCCGTCCGGCGCGACGAGGCGGAGCGGCGGCCACCCGATCGTCCTCTTGACGGGCCGGGGCCACGAGCGGTAGAGGCCTGCGGCAGGAGGTCCTCCTCATGGCGACACTGCTGCGTGGCTGCGTGGCGGCCGGGGCGTGTCTCGCGCTGGCCTGCGCCCACGTCGAGATCAAGCCTGCCCGGCTCAAGGACGGCCGCTACGACCCGGAGCAGGTCGGGGCGCGCTTCTATCCGCCGGAGCCCTACCTGCTGTCGCTGCCGGGCGCGAAGGGCTGCACGGCGACGATCGTGAGCCTGCCGAACCTGGACGAGCCGTGGATCGTGGAGGTCCACCCCGGCTGGGGCTCGCTCCACGCGAGCGCCACGCTGACGGACGGCTGGAACCTGACCGCGTTCGGACAGGAGAGCGACTCGAAGGGGCCGGAGAGCCTGGAGGCGCTGGTGGGCGCGGCGAAGCTCGGCGTGGGAGCCGCGCCGTCGCCCGCGGGGAAGGAGAGCGCGTGCCCGGTGGCGCTCCAGAAGCTCCAGTGGAAGGGCGGGCGGACCGGATGGGCGCTGCCTTGAGGCGGGGGTGGCCGCATCGCTCCAGCGGTCGCTACCGTGCCGGCGTGCGTCCACTCGGAGACACCGCGCGCCGTCCGCGGTCCGGCGCTCGCGCGCTGCGCGGCAGTGTCGCGATCGCCGTCCTCGCCCTCACGACGGCATTCGCCGCCCGGGCTGCCAACCAGATCGTGGTGCCGGCGCGCATCCGCGCGATCGTCGCCTCGCCGGATCGCTCGGAGGCCGATCGCGCCCTCGACGCGGGACGCCATCCGGCCGAGCTCCTGGCCTTCTTCGGCGTGGCGCCCGGCATGCGGGTGGCGGAGCTCGGAGCCGGCGGCGGCTACACCTCGGAGCTGCTGGCGCGCGCGGTGGCGCCGGGCGGCGTGGTCTACGCCCAGAACAGCCCCTCGGTCCTCCAGCGCTTCGCCGAGAAGCCGTGGAGCGAGCGACTCGCCAAGCCCGTGATGAAGGACGTGATCCGGGTCGACCGCGAGTTCGACGACCCGCTGCCGCCGGAGGCGCGGAACCTCGACGCCGTCTTCGTCGTGCTCGTCTACCACGACACGGTCTGGATGAAGGTGGACCGGGCGAAGATGAACCGCGCCGTCTACCAGGCGCTGAAGCCGGGCGGCATCTACGCCGTGGTGGACCACAGCGCTCGCACCGGCGCCGGCCTCGCCGACGTCGAGACCTTGCACCGGATCGAGGAGTCGACGCTGCGCAAGGAGATCGAGTCCGCGGGCTTCCAGCTCGCCAAGGAGGCCGACTTCCTGCGCAACCCGGAGGACACCCGCGACTGGAGCACCTCGCCGCGCGCTGCCGGCGAGCGGCGAGGCACCAGCGACCGCTTCGTCCTGGAGTTCCGGAAGCCGGAGAGCGCGCGCTAGCTGCGCCGGGACGCCGTCGCGCCAGCTCCCAGCAGCTCGCGATAGGCGTCGGCCAGGCCCAGCAGCGCCGCCCGGCCGTCGCCCCGGAAGCTCGAGCCGTGCATCACGGCGAGGGTCCGGGGCTCGAGGGCCGCCAGTCGACGCAGCGTCGCGTCGGTGTGCGCGGTGTAGGGCACGTCGTTCGCGAGGGGGCCGGCTGCGCCCTGCACCATCGCCTCCCGCGCCGGTCCCACGAGGTCGGACTCCGCGAGCGGCGCGGGGTCTCCGGGCTGGAAGAAGAGATCGGAGCAGAGCAGGCTCCGGCCGGTCTCCTCGAAGAAGAGGCCCGCATCCCAGCCGTGGGGCACGTGGGGCGTGGAGAGGAAGCGCAGCCGGTGCCGTCCGGTGGCCAGCACCTCGCCGTCGGCCAGCGCGCGCGCGGGACGGTCCGCGAAGTCGTTCAGCATCACCAGCTGCCCCACGAGACTGCACACCGCCTGGGCGCGGGGTGCCACGGCCAGGAACTCGTTCAAGGCTCCGCACTCGTCGGGCTCGAAGTGCCCGTACCCGATCCAGCGCAGGTGTCCCGGATCCATGACGGAGGCGACACCGGATCGAGTCATCTCGAACATCCGACGCATGCCGGTGTGCATCAGGAAGGGCTCATCGTCGTCCAGCAGGAACTGGTTGAACTGGATCCCGTAGTCCGGATGGAACGTGGAGATGCGATAGAGCTTCGGCGCGATCTCGCTCACCTGGGCCTTCATGACTCCTCCGCGCCGCTCGTGATTCGGCAGTCCGGCAGGTTTGGCGACACGCCTCCCCGTGTCGAGCAGGATACGCGGCGCCAGACCGGCGCGTCAAAGCCTTCGCACCGCAGGGCCGAGCCTGCGGCCGACGTTTCGGCCGGCCGCTAGAAGGGGACTCGCAGCGCGTAGTAGAAGAGCACGGGCTCGCGATCGACCAGCGCGCCGGCGATCCCCTGACGCGCCAGCGCGGCGACCGGCTCGAAGACGTTCCACTCGGGATGCGCCTGGATCAGCGCCAGCGCCGCGCGGTGAAGCGCCACGGCGTCGGCGCGCCGCCCGAGGCGATCGGCGCAGAGCGCGCGCAGCGAGAGGCCGTAGATCTGCACGTCGATCGGCGCGCCCGCAGCGGTGGCCGGCGCCACTGCGGCCGCAGCGCCGGCGAAGTCGGTCTGCTCGAAGCGCGCGTACGCCTCGCCGAGCGCGAGACGCCTGTCGTCCAGGACGGGCGGCGTTTCGGCCAGGAGCGCAGCGAAGGTTCGCTGCGCGTCGGCGGGCCGGCGCTCGAAGAGCGCATGCAATGCCGAGCGCGCTTGCTCCACCGCCGCGCGCTCGCGCTCCATCGCCGGGCTGCCGAGCCAGGGCGAGGCCGGAAGGCTCGGCGGAGCCGTGCTCCCCTTCGCCAGGGTGAACCCGACGAACTCGCCGAAGGGGGCGAAGGGCTGCATGGCGGTGGAGTGCCAGAGCGTCCGGCTCGCGGGCTGGACCACGACCGCGTTCAGCACCGCCAGGTTCGCGACGTTCGAGGCGTTCGGCCAGCGGTGCATCGAGCGATCGCGCAGGATCTCCACCGCCGCCTCGGGCGTGAGGCCCGGCAGATGCCGGGCCACCGCGCGCTCCATGCCCGCCCGCCGGTCGAAGGAGTCCGGCGAGCGGTAGCGATCCCGCGCGATCATCTCGGGCGTTCGTGCGTGGTTCGACTGGGCGAACCAGTCTCCCTCCGGCCGGAACACGGCACAGCGATCGGGCGTGCACTCCACCATCGCGACATCGCCCGACGCGTCCGCCATCACCGTGAAGCTCGAGATCCCGCGCTCCCGCGCTCCGAGGAAGAGCCGGATGCCTTCTTCGACGGTGCGCGCCTTCTGGAGCGCGCGACGATGCGGCCACTGCGGGAGGAGCAGCCCCACCTCGGGCTCCGTCTCGAAGTAGTTGAAGGAGAGGGCGAAGCCCGCTTCGTTCAGCCCCACCGTCGGGAGACCCACCAGGGGCCAGCCGACGAAGAGATGCTCCAGGTCGCCGTCGTTCGGGTGCAGGCGCACCACCAGCGGGCGGCGCGTGCCGAGCGCGTCGTCCCAATCGACGTTGCGGCCGAGGAGCGGCTTGCCGTCGGCGGTCGCGCTGCGCGTCGCCGCGAACACCGTCGAGCCGCCACCGAGCGAGAGGAGGGCGCGCAGGAGATTTCGCCGTGGCACCCCGAGGCCGGCCGCCATCCCGGCGAGCTCCTCGTGGAAGTGGCTGTCCTCGAACCAGCCGCCGACCTCGCTCCAGAGCGGGAGGGCGACGGCGTCGAGCAGGTGCTGCGCGACGCCGGTCTGCGCGAGCCCGCGCTGGTAGTCCGCGAGCTGCTGCGCGTAGACGCGGCGGAGGTCGGGACCGAGCAGCACGGCCTCCTGGCGGCCCATCTCTTCGTAGCTTCCCGAGACCTCGAGGACGATCAGGTCGCCCAGGTCGCGGCGGGTCGGCGCCGCCGCGCGCACGGCGAGGCCCGGCTCGTGGCAGGCGATCGGAGCCAGCCCGATCCACGGAAGCGAGAGCAGCAGCAAGGCGAGCCGGCGAGGGGGAACCCGCATCGAGGGGATTATGCCCGCTGCTTCGTGCCGGGGTTGCTGCCGGGTCCGCGCTCTCCGAGAAGCCCCGCGAGGAACGCCTCGAGCCCCCTCGCGTCCTGGAGATCCCGAGCCGGCGCCAACGCGAGTCGCCAGCGACGGGCTCGCGGCACGCGATCGGAGACGGACTCGCTCGGCGTCCGAGTGCGCTCGGGACGCTGCGAGTGCTTCTTGGATCGGGAGGGATTCGCGGCCTCGTCCATGGGTTCGATCGAATGGTGGCCCAGGGCGGAATCGAACCGCCGACACTGCGATTTTCAGTCGCATGCTCTACCAACTGAGCTACCGGGCCAGCGGGGCGGGAACGTAGCCGTTCGGTCCGACGGGGGCTAGGGGGGCGGAGGAGGAAATCCTCGTCGGTATGGGGAGTTAGGTCTACCAGGCAGCTCCAGGACGTGGCTTTGGGGTCGGAGGCCGGCTTCCTCGTCCGCCGGGTTCGGGCTCCAGCGGGCTGGAGCTCCCGCTGAGCCACTCCACGTTGCTGACGATTCCCGTCACCACGAGTCCCTGACCCGGCGTGCGGGCCGAAGCAGCGGGTCGCACGGCTGCAGACCCGGTGGGCAGCGGGAAGGCATGGCCGAGGTCAGAGGCGTACACTCGAAATTCTCAACGACACGTCCGACGGCTCGGGCTGAAGCGAAGCAGGCCGGCTGGGTGGTCGCCGCTTTGGCTCACCCTCGAAGGAGGAGGGGTCAAATGCGATCGGGAACGTGCGGGTCCTGGGCGGCTGGCCGTCTGGTCGCAAGCTCGCTGGCCGTGGTCGTCACACTCGCGGGCTGCGCGAGTCTGGCCGTGAACCCATGCGACAGCGTCGCGGACCGCGACGGCAAGTATCTCGGCCGCTTCTTCCTGGGCGTGTCCACCCTCGGGCTCTCGGAAGTGACGATCCAGCGGGAGGAGGTGCGCCAGGCCTACGAAGCGGCTGCCAGGGGCTGTCCGGCGCCCCCGGGCGTGCGAGTCGTGTCGGCTTCGGTACCCGAGTCCGGCCCATCCGTGGCGCTCGGCACCCTCGTCAACGGCGCGCCATGGGCGATTGCCATCTTTCTGAACCAGGACCCGGATGTGCCCGGGGCGGCACCGCTCACGATCCTCTTCCCAGGGGCCAGCATCCGGCTGGCCTTCCAACCGGGACAGCACCGCCTGGTGGCGCGCCCGACGGGCGCGGCGCCCGGCGACCTGCCCAGGGTCACCTGGAGCCGCCAGGTCGAGATCGACCCCCGAGTACGAGGCTTCAAGCTCGAATTCAAGCCGGCAGATTTCAGGTGAGATGAGGTCCGATTCGGGGCGCCACCTCCCATGGAGGCCCGTTCCGCCGGCCGGCGACGTCAGTTCAGGTCGTCATCCTTGTAGTGCTTCGTCCCCTTGACCATCACGTCGGCGGCGAGGCCCTTGTCGGTCAGCTGATACAGCCAGACCCCCGGCATGACGGGGATTGCGTGCTCGAGGGCGCCACCCTTCTCGCCCCACTTCGCCGCCCCTTCGGCCGCACCGCCGAACTCCCATCCGGAGCCGACGAACGAGCTGAGGGCCGCGGGCGTGTCGAACAAGAAGACAAGCTTGAACTTCTTGCCGCCCATGCCCAGTCCGCCTCCGACCTGGATCATCTTCATGTACGTTTTCTTCCTGCTCTTCTCGTCGACGACGACGCCCTTGCCCGACTCCGTCCCCAGAACGAAGATCTTCATCCCGAAATTGCTGAACACTCCGTAGCCGGCCGCGGACTTCACCGCGCCCTTGGCGCTCGGGACCTGCTCGTAGAGCTCGGTGAGCGTCTGCTGCGCCATCGCATTGATCTCGCGGCGTTGCTCGTCCGGCGAGGCCTCCGCCCGGGCGGCGGATGCGTAGAGGAGCGCGCCCCCCGGCGATCCCGATGGTCAGAGCGTGTGCCCACCTGCTTCGTCTCGAATGTGCTGCCATGAATGGTCTCGAGCATCCCAAGGCTGTAGTTGCTTCCCTCGACCGACCCGATGGCCGCAATCATCCCTGTGCCCAGCGGAGCCGCAGCTCCCGTGTCGAGCTTGTAGCGCCGTCGCGTCAATCCTCGGCGCGCTCGCCCAGCCGGCGCGCAAGGCGGATCGATGCGTCGTTCAGCGGACACGGATCTACGTTCACGCAGATCGACCGGGGCGCCCCGGACCGCGACGCAGATCGTCGCCGAAGCGGATCACCAGGCGGGTACGAAAAAGGTACGTACATCTGTGCTCGGAAACCTGAGCAGCGACGGCTCCCGCAGCGGTCTCGAAGCCGCGCTGCGCTCACCGACACACCCGGACTGAGTACAAGGCTGTGGCCAGAACAGACGATGTCGAAGACCGGGGGAGCCAGACGGCCCGAAGCGACGCGAGAAGCCCCCCGGGTCGCGCCGCGCCTACTCGCGGAAGCCGGAGCCGGCGGGCGTGGTCTCCTCGGGGAGTGCGGTCGCCGTGGGTGCGGACGGGTGGGTTTCATGCTCTCCGCCCGGCGGCGGCGCGGCGCCGGGCGCGGCGGCCGGCGGCTCGAGCCGCACCGACTCGACCACCACGTCCTTGAGCGGCCGGTCCGGCGGACCCCAGCGTCCGTACTTGTCCACCTCGACCGCCGCGATGCGATCCACCACGTCCATCCCCTCCGTCACCCGACCGAAGGCCGTGTAGTGCCCATCGAGCTCGTGATGGTCGGCGAGCACGATGAAGAACTGGCTGCCGGCGCTGTCGGGGGCGCTGCTGCGCGCCATGGAGACGGTGCCGCGCAGATGGGGCGTGTCGTTGAACTCCGCCTTGATGTGATAGCCCGGACCGCCCATGCCGTCGTTCCGGGGATCGCGGTCCTTGGTGTTGGGGTCGCCTCCCTGGATCACGAAGCCCGGGACGACCCGGTGGAAGGTCGTCCCGTCGTAGAAGCCCGCGCGCGCGAGCTTCTCGAAGTTGGCGACGGTGAGCGGCGCCTCGTCCTGGAGCAGCTCGATCCGGATCGGACCGAAGTCCCGGACCTGGAGCACGGCCACGTCGTGGGGCCCGGGCGGGCCGGACGGCGCCGGCGGCGGCGCAGGCGCCGCCGCGCGCTCGCCGCGGCGGCAGGCGAAGAGCGCGAGCGCGAGGCCGAGCACCAGGAGGCAGCGTCCGGGAGCACGCATCGTCCCTCCCACCCCCGGGCCGCAGGGTGCAGACCCGGGCCGCGGGCGTCAAGCGCCGTTCCCGCCGGCCGGCGCCGTGGTAGGTTGCCCCGCCATGGTGCTCCGTTGCGTCCGTGCCCTCGTCCTCGCGCTGTGCCTCCTCCCGGTCTGCCTGCCCGGACTCGAGCCCGGCGCGCGCGCCGCCGCGCCGGCGCCGGCCGAGGGCCGGCGCGGGATGGTGGTGACGGCGGAGGCGCACGCAACACGGATCGGTGTCGAGATGCTGCACGCCGGAGGCAACGCCATCGACGCCGCGGTGGCCGCGGCGTTCGCGCTGGCGGTGACGGAGCCCTATCACTCGGGGCTCGGGGGCGGCGGCTTCCTCCTGATCCGCCTGGCCGACGGTCGCAGCTTCGCCGTCGACGCCCGCGAGACCGCTCCGGCGCGGGCCACGCCCGATCTCTTCGTGAAGCCCGGGGTCGCCGCCGACGCCTCCCGGGTGGGGCCCCTCGCCGTGGCCACGCCGGGCCTCGTGGCCGGCCTCTCGGAGGTGCTGGCGCGCTTCGGCACCAGGAGCCTGGCCGAGGTGCTGGCGCCGGCGATCCGCCTGGCCGAGGACGGCTTCCCGATCTCGCCGCGCCACGCCCGCGTGCTCCAGTTCGTGGCGAAGCTCGGGCTCCGCGAGCGCTTCCCGGGGACCGCGGCGATCCAGCTCCCGCCCTCGGGCCAGCCGATCGAGGCCGGCTGGCACCTGGCCCAGCCGGAGCTCGCGCGCACGCTGCGGACCCTGGCCCGCGAGGGGCCGGACGCCTTCTATCGCGGCGGAATCGCCAAGGCGATCGCCGCGGAGATCGAGCGCCGCGGCGGCCTCCTCTCGGCCAACGATCTCGACGCGTACCGGACCAAGTGGCGCGAGCCGCTCCAGGGGAGCTACCGCGGCTACGACGTCCTCACGTTCCCGCCGCCTTCCTCCGGTGGCGTCGCCCTGCTCGAGATGCTGAACGTGCTCGAGGGCTTCGATCTCCAGCATCGCGGCGCGGGCTCGTCGGCCAGCATCCATCTGGTGGCCGAGGCGATGAAGCTCGCCTTCGCCGATCGCGCTGCGTACCTCGGCGACCCGGACTTCGTGTCGGTGCCGACCGCCGCGCTGGTCTCCAAGGCGTACGGCGAGCGCCAGGGCGAGCGGATCGATCCGCCCTGGTGGCGGAGGCCGCCCTGGACCTGGAACCGGCGCGAGTCGGCGATCGCGGTCTCGGGGCCCGGGCTCCCGCTGGAGGATGGCGGGACGACGCATCTCAGCGTCACGGACGGGACGGGCAACGCGGTGTCGATGACCCAGACCGTGAACCTCCTGTTCGGCTCCGGCATCACGGTGGCCGGGACGGGGATCGTGCTGAACGACGAGATGGACGACTTCTCGATGGCGCTGGACCGCCCCAACGCCTTCGGCCTGGTGGACACGCGGGGGGCGAACGCGGTAGCGCCGGAGAAGCGGCCCCTCTCCAGCATGACGCCCACGATCCTGCTCAAGGACGGGCACACCTTCATGGTGACGGGGAGTCCGGGCGGGCCGCGCATCATCACCACCACGCTGCTCACCATCCTGAACGTGGTGGACTGGAAGATGGATCCCTCCGAGGCGGTGGCGGCGCCGCGCTTCCACCACCAGTGGCTGCCCGACGAGCTCGTGCTGGAGCCCGGACTTTCGGCCGACGTGATCGAGGGCCTGCGCGCGCGCGGGCACCCGGTGAAGGTCTCTCCCACCCCGTGGTCGAGCGCGGAGGTGATCGTGGTGGACCCGGCGACGGGTCTCCAGCTCGGCGCCAGCGACCCGCGCAGCGACGGGCTCGCGCTGGGCGAGTGAGGCAGCGGATTCGCCTTGCTGCGCTCTAGGGCCGGATCAAAGCGCGGACCCGGGCGTCGAGCCGCACCACGCGACGCGCGACGCGCTGGACGTCTTCCTTGCTGACGGCGAGGACCCGCTCGGCGTAACGCCGATCCGCGTCCGGGCCGAGCCCGTAGAGGGCGTCGTGGGCGAGGTGGGCCGCGCGCACGGCGCTCCGCTGCTGGTCGATGGCGAAGCTGCCGGCCAGGTGGCGCTTGGCGCGGGCGAGCTCGTCCTCGGCCGGCGGTGCCGCCAGCAGGCGCTCGAGCTCCGCGAGCAGCCCCGCCTCGGCCTCGGCCAGCTTCTCGGGCGCGGTCCCGATGTAGAGGGCGAAGAAGCCCGGCGCGAGCGCCTCCACGTTGCTCGCTCCCACGCTGTAGGCGAGGCCGCGCCGATCGCGCAGCTCCAGGAAGAGCCGCCCGCCCTGGCCCCCCAGCAGCTGCGAGATCACGTCCAGCGCGAAGCGATCGTCGTCGCGGACGCTCAGGCCCTGGAAGCCGAGCACCAGGTGCGCCTGCTCGCGCGGCTTCCGAAGCTCCGCGTCACGCGGATGCGTCGGAGCGGGCTCCTCGGGCACGGCGAAGCCGGGGAGCTCGCCGGCCGGGAGGTCGGCCAGCCGCGCCGAGAGTCGCGCCGCGATCTCGTCGGGGTCCACGTCGCCCGCCACGCCGAGCACGAGATTGGCTGCGCTCACCCAGCGCGCGTGGTGGGCCGCGAGCGCCGCCTCGTCGAAGGACTCCACCGAGTCGCGGGTTCCGATCACCGGGAAGCGGTAGGGATGGCGCTCGAAGAGGGTTGCCAGGAAGAGATCGAAGCTCTTCTCGGCCAGCCGGTCCTCGCGCCGGGCGAGAGCCGCCAGCGTGTCGCGCCGCTCGCGCTCGATCTCGTCGGGATCGAGGGCCGGCTCGAGCAACACCTCGGCGAAGAGATCGAGCGCGGGCTCGAGCGTACGGGTCGTGGTCTCGAGCGTGAGCCCGAGGGAGCTCCGGCCGGAGAAGCCGTCGATCTCCGCCGCCAGCGACTCCACCGCCCGCGCGAAGTCGGCCGCCGAGTGCCCGCGCGTGCCTCGCAGCCAGACCGAGGTGAGGAAGGAGGAGAGGCCGGCGCTGGCTTCGTCCTCGGCGAGCAGGCCACCCAGGAAGGCCGCGCGCAGCGCCACCACGGGCACCTCCGGGCGGCGCGCCACGTGCAGAGCGGCGCCGTTCGGCAACGCGAAGGAGCGCACGTCGGAGCCGGCCGGACGCGGCGCGGGCCGCGAGAAGGCCCGCGCCGTGCGCTCGCAGCCGCGGCCCACCGCGCGAGCCACCGCGTCGGCGTCGAGCGCGCCGGCGGCGCCCTCCGGCAGCACCGCCGCCACCGTGAGGTGCTCGGGTGCGAGCCAGTGCCGCGCCACCCGCTGCAGCTCCGCCGGCGTGGCGCGGCGGATGGTCTCGAGGTAGCGGGCCTCCGCCTCGAAGCTCCCCCCGATGGCCTGGAAGCTCCCGAGCTTGCGCGCCACGCCCGAGACGCTCTCGCGCTCGAAGTCCTCGCTCGCCAGGAAGTTCGCCCGCGCCTTCTCGAGCTCGTCCGCCGCGACCGGCTCGACGCGCAGCCGCTCGGTCTCGCGCACCACCGCCTCGATGGCCGCCGCCGCCCGCTCGGGCTCGAGCTCGACGCTCGCGAAGAAGAGGCCCGGATCGAGCGGCGTGTAGGCCGAGGCGTCGATCCGCTCCGCCAGCTCTTCGTGCTCCTTCACCCGCCGCACCAGGCGGCTCGACTCGCCCTCGCCGAGCACGAAGGCCAGGAGGTCGAGGAGCGGCGCGTCCGGGTGGCGCAGATCGCAGGCGGCCCAGGCGAGCTCGAGGCTCGCCCGCTCGAAGGGCCGCGCCAGCAGCCGGGTGCGGAGCCCGGTCTGCGCCGGCTCGCCCGGGCGCGTGCGCTGAACACCCATCGGTGTCGAATCGGCGAAGCTCTCGCGCAGGATCTCGCGCACGCGCGCCGCCTCCACGTCTCCGGTCACCACCACGAGCAGGTTGTCCGGCGCATACCAGCGCCGATGGAACTCGAGCACCCGCTCGCGCGTGAAGGCCGAGACGCTCTCGCGGGTGCCCAGGATGGGATGGCGGTAGGGATGGACGCGATAGGCCTCCTGGAAGAGCGCGTCTCCCAGGACCTGCGGCGGAGAGTCCTCGCTCCGGCGGATCTCCTCCAGCACGACCTCGATCTCGCGCGCGATCTCCGCGGGATCGAAGAGGGAATGGCGCGCGGCGTCCACCAGCACGTCGATCCCGGTCTCGAGCTCGGTGCTCGGGAGCGTCGCGTGGTAGACGGTCACGTCGAAGGAGGTGTAGGCGTTGATGCGTCCGCCGACGCCCTCCACCTCGCCCGCCACCTCGCCCACGCCGCGGCGGGCCGTGCCCTTGAAGAGCATGTGCTCGAAGAAGTGGGCGAGTCCCGCCTCCGCGGGACCGCGCTCGTCGGCCGAGCCCACCCGGGCCCAGACCTGCACCTCGGCGACGGGCGCCACGCGGAGCTCCCGCACCAGCAGGGCGGGGCCGCCGGGGAGGATCTCGAAGTGGACTCGGGAGCGGCTCAAGCCGCACAGGGTAACGAAGGGCCTCCCCCGCCGCCGGGCGCCGGCGCGTTCTATCCTGCCCGGGTGCGCGAGCGCTCCGTCGGCGTCTACCTCCACGTGCCCTTCTGCGAGCGCGTCTGCCCCTACTGCGACTTCGCGGTGGTGGCGGCGCACCGCCTCGCGCCCGCGACCGAAGCGGCCTACGTGGAGGCGCTGCGGGCCGAGCTCGCGCTGCGGCGGCCCGCCTTCGAGGGCCTCGCCCTGGAGACGCTCTACCTGGGCGGAGGCACGCCGTCGCTCCTGACACCAGAGTCTGTCGCAGCGCTCGTGCTCGCGGTGCGAAGCGCGTTCCCGCCGGGAGCGGAGACGCCCGAGGTCACCCTCGAGGCGAACCCGAGCACCCTCGAGCGGGAGCGCCTTCCGGCCTTTCGCGCTGCCGGCGTGAACCGGCTCTCGGTGGGCGTGCAGAGCTTCGACGACGGCGTCCTGCGGCGGCTCGGCCGGGCGCATCGCGGGGAGGAGGCGCGGCGTACGCTGGCGGCGGCGCGGGACGCCGGCTTCGAGAATCTCTCGCTCGACCTGATCGTGGCCACGCCGGGGCAGTCGCCGGAGAGCCTCGAGCGGGACCTCGACCAGGCGCTCGCCTTCGCGCCGGAGCACGTCTCCGTGTACGCGCTCACCGTGGAGGAGGGGACGCCCTTCGCGCTGGCGGCCCGCCGCGGCCAGCTCGCGCTGCCCGACGAGGACGCCGCCGCCACCCTTCTGGATCGCGCGGCCGGGCGGCTCGCGGCCGCCGGGCTCGAGCGCTACGAGATCTCGAACTTCGCGCGGCCGGGCCACGCCTCGCGCCACAACCGCCGCTACTGGGAGCGCCGCCCGGTGCTCGGTCTCGGCGTCTCCGCCTGGTCGAGCGAGCCGCCGAGCACAGCCTTTCCTCACGGGGCGCGTCTGGGGAACCTGCGCCAGCTCCCGGCGTACCTCGAGCGGGTGCGCGCGGGCCGCACGGCGGAGGCGGCGCCGCCCGAGAAGCTGGTGCCGGCCTCCCAGCGCGGCGAGGTGGTGTTCCTGGCGCTACGCACCATGCGCGGTCTCGAGGCCGCCGCATTCGCCGCGGAGTTCGGCGCGTCGCCCCGGGCCTTCTACTCCGCGCCGATCGAGCGGCTGCGAGCGGCCGGCCTGCTGGAGGAGACGGCGGGAGGCGACCTGCGCCTGACGGCGCGGGGGGTGATGCTCTCGGACAGCGTCTTCGCGGAGTTCTTCTGAGCCCGAGGGGCGCTCGCGCGTTGACGCTGCGGCCGCCGGGTGTTACCCAGGAGCCACCGGATTTCATTGAGGTTTTCATTGAGTCTCCGGCCCGATGACCCGCGCGCCCAGGCCCCCGAGGCCCTGCGACTGAGCCCCCGCCAGGGGCTCGTGCTGCGGGCGGTGGTGTCGGCCTACGTCGGAGAGGCCGCGCCCATCGGCTCGGCCACGGTCGCCGCCCTGCTGCCGGTGTCCCTCTCGGCCGCGAGCATCCGCAATACGCTCGCCGAGCTCGCCGAGCGCGGCCTGATCGAGAAGCCCCATGCCTCCGCCGGCCGCGTCCCGACCGATCGCGGCCTCCGGCTCTTCGTGGATGCCCTTCTCGGCCCGCGCCCGCTCGGCGACTACGAGAAGCGGCGGCTGGCCGGGAGCGTCGAGGGCGCGGATCCGCTGGATGCGCTGCGGGTGGCGTGCCAGCTCCTCTCCGAGCGCACGCAGCAGCTCGGCTTCGTGCTGCGGCCCCGCCTCGAGCGCGTGGTGCTGCGGCACACGAGCCTGGTGCGGCTCTCCAGCGAGCGCGTGCTCGCGGTGCTGGTCTCGAGCGCGGGGGTCGCCTACCGCCGCGTGATCGAGGACGCCGGCACGGACGACCAGGTCGAGCTCGACCGTATCGCCGCCACGCTGAATGGCTACCTGCGCGGTCGCACGCTGGCGGAGGCGCGCGCGGCACTGGCCGGCGAGGTGCACCGCCTGCGCCACGCGGCGGAGCGGATGCGCGCGCGCGCGCTTCGCCTCGCGGCGGCCGCCCTGGCCTGCTCGGACGAGGAGGGCGACCTCCTGACCGGGACCTGGCTCTCGCTGCTGGACCAGCCGGAGTTCCGGGATCCCGCGCGCCTGCGCGAGCTCCTGGCCGCGCTCGAGACCCGCGAGCGGCTGGTGCTGCTGCTGGACCAGATGCTGGCGGAGCGCGGGGTCCACGTGGCCTTCGGCGGGGATACGGACGAGCCGGGGCTTCGCCACTGTGCCATCGTCACCGCGCCGTACGGCGGGGAGGAGACGCCGCTCGGGGTCCTCGGGGTGATCGGCCCGAGCCGCATGGACTACGCGCGGATCATCCCCCTCGTGGAGTTCTTCTCGCAGCTCATCACGGAGAAGCTCTCGGCGTGACCCGACGCGACGACGATCCCGGACAGAAGGACCCGAAGAGCGGCTGGGAGTCGCTGGCGGAGGAGGCTTCCGAAGGCCGCCTCACCCCGAGCCAGGAGCTCGAGGAGGCCCTGCGCGAGGCCGCGGAGGCGGTGGAGGCGCGCGCGGCCGAGCGCGGGGGGTCCGCGGCCGGAGCGGCCGCCGGCGCCTCGTCGGCCGAGCTCGAGAGCCTGCGCGCGGAGCTCGAGGCGACCCGCGGACGCCTGGCCGAGAGCGAGGACCGGCTGCTGCGCCTGGCCGCGGACTTCGAGAACTTCCGCCGCCGCACGCTCAAGGAGCGGGAGGAGGCCCACACCTACGGCTACCAGAATGTGGTCAAGGATCTCCTGCCCTCGGTCGATAACCTGGAGCGCGCCATTGCGCACGCGAGGCAGAGCGGGGGCGGGGACTTCGAGGGGCTCTTGCAGGGCATCGACCTGGTGCTGCGAGATCTCCTGAACACCCTGGCCAAGCACGGCGTCAGCGAGGTCGACGCCCAGGGCCAGCCCTTCGATCCGAGCGTGCACGAGGCGATCGCGCAGGTGCCCGACGACACGGTGCCGCCGAACACTGTCCTGCAGGTGTTCCAGAAGGGGTACCGGCTGCGGGACCGCCTGCTGCGGCCTGCGCAGGTCGTGGTGTCCCGGTCGGCGGGCACGGCCGGAGGGAGCGAGACCTAGGGGGAGTGGCCTTGCCGCCAGCGCCCCCGGGTGGGACGACGGGGGAGGCGTTGGGGAAGGTCATCGGGATCGACCTCGGGACCACGAACTCGTGCGTCGCCATCATCGAGGGCGGCCAGCCGGTGGTGGTCGCCAACGCCGAGGGCGCACGCACCACACCGTCGATGGTCGCCTTCACCGACTCCGGCGAGAAGCTGGTGGGCCAGATCGCCAAGCGTCAGGCCGTCACCAATCCCGGTCGGACGCTCTTCGCGGTGAAGCGGTTGATCGGTCGCAAGCTCGACAGCAACGAGGTGAAGCAGTTTGCAGCGATGGCGCCGTTCGAGGTGACGGCGGCCGAGAATGGCGACGCCTGGCTGCGCGCGGGTGACCGCGTGCTCTCGCCGCCCGAGATCTCCGCGATGGTGCTGCAGAAGATGAAGGACACGGCCGCGGACTTCCTGGGCGAGCCGGTGACCGATGCCGTGATCACGGTGCCCGCCTACTTCAACGACGCCCAGCGCCAGGCCACCAAGGATGCCGGCCGCATCGCGGGGCTGAACGTGCTGCGCATCATCAACGAGCCCACCGCAGCGGCGCTGGCCTACGGCCTGGGCGAGGACAAGAGCCGGCGCATCGCGGTCTTCGACCTGGGGGGCGGCACCTTCGACGTCTCCATCCTCGAGCTCGGAGACGGCGTCTTCGAGGTGAAGAGCACCAACGGCGATACCTTTCTCGGCGGCGAGGACTTCGACCAGCGCATCGTGGAGCACCTGATCGACTGCTTCCAGCGGGAGACGGGCATCGATCTGCGCTCGGACAAGATGGCGCTGCAGCGGCTCAAGGAGGCCGCCGAGCGCGCGAAGCACGAGCTCTCCTCCTCCGTGACCACCGACGTGAACCTCCCCTTCATCGCGGCCGACAAGGACGGGCCCAAGCACCTGAACGTGTCGCTGACGCGCGAGAAGCTGGAGGCGCTGGTCGCGGACCTGGTGGCGCGCCTGGTGCATCCGTGCGAGACCGCGCTCAGCGACGCCGGCCTGCGCCGCGAGCAGATCGACGAGGTGATCCTGGTGGGCGGCATGACGCGCATGCCGCGGGTCCAGGAGAAGGTGGCGGAGATCTTCGGCCGAAAGCCCAACAAGAACGTGAACCCGGACGAGGTGGTGGCGATCGGCGCGGCGATCCAGGGCGCGGTGATGGCCGGCGAGGTGCGGGACGTGCTGCTGCTCGACGTGACGCCGCTCTCGCTCGGCGTCGAGACCATGGGCGGCGTCTTCACCAAGATCATCGAGAAGAACACGACCGTGCCGACGCGCCGCAGTCAGGTCTTCTCCACCACCGAGGACGCCCAGAGTGTGGTGCGGATCCACGTGCTGCAGGGCGAGCGCGAGATGGCGGCCGACAACAAGACCCTGGGTCGCTTCGAGCTGTTGGGGATCCCGCCCGCTCCGCGCGGCGTTCCGCAGATCGAGGTCACCTTCGACATCGACACCGACGGCGTGGTGAACGTCTCGGCCAAGGACCTCGGCACCGGTCGCAGCCAGGCCATCCGAGTGACCGCCTCGAGCGGCCTCACCGAAGCGGAGGTGCAGCGGCTGCTCCGGGAGGCGGAGACGAACCGGCAGGGCGACCAGACGCGCCGCGAGCTGGCGGAGCTCAAGAACCAGGCGGACGGCCTGATCTACTCCACCGAGCGCACGCTCGCGGAGTTCGCCGAGCAGGTCTCCGCCGAGGACCGCTCGGCGCTCGAGAGCTCGATGGCCCGCACGCGCCAGCTCGTGGAGAAGGCCGACCTGGCGGCGTTGCGCCAGGCGGTGGAGGAGCTCTCGGGCCTCTCGTACAAGATGACCGAGCGCCTGTATGCCGCCCTGGGAGGGAGCGCACCGGGAGGCTCCTGACCCTCCACTTGCGCGATCCGCCCCGCGGCCGATCTTTCCGGCCCGAGGCATCCGTGGCGAAACGCGACTACTACGACGTGCTGGGCGTCCCCCGCGACGCCGACGAGGCCGAGATCAAGAAGGCCTATCGCCGCCTGGCCCTCCAGTACCACCCCGACCGCAATCCCGACAGCCCCGGCGCGGAGGAGAAGTTCAAGGAGGCCTCGGAGGCGTACGCCGTGCTCTCCGACGCCGAGAAGCGCACGGCCTACGACCGCTTCGGCTTCTCGGGCCTGGGCGGCAGTCCCGGCGGCGCGCCGGACTTCGGCGACCTCGGCAACTTCACCGACCTCTTCAACGATCTCTTCGGCGATCTCTTCGGCGGGCGCGGCGGGCGGCGCCGCGGCCGCGGCCAGCGCGGCGCGGACCTGCGTTACAACCTCGAGATCGAGCTCGCCGACGTCGCGGCCGGCCTCGAAGCCAAGATCAAGATCCCGAAGATGCGCCCCTGCTCGAGCTGCGGAGGGTCGGGTGCGCGCCGCGGCACCTCGCCCGAGCGCTGCGCGCGCTGCGGCGGCGCCGGCCAGGTGGTGTTCCAGCAGGGCTTCTTCCGCATCAGCCGGCCCTGCGACGTCTGCGGCGGCGCGGGCGAGGTGGTGCGCGAGCGCTGCCCCGATTGCCGCGGCGTCGGTCGCATCGAAGGCCAGCAGCAGATCAGCGTGCGGGTCCCGCCCGGAGTGGACGACGGCACGCGCCTGCGCCTCTCCGGCGAGGGCGAGGCCGGCGTCGCGGGAGGTCCGCCGGGCGACCTCTACGTGGTGATCTCGGTGAAGCCGCATCCGTTCTTCGAGCGCGACGGGGTCGATCTCCACTGCGAGGTGCCGATTCCCTTCGTGACGGCGGTGCTCGGCGGCGAGATCGAGGTCCCCACCCTCGAGGGCAAGGTCCAGCTCGCGATCCGCGAGGGCACGCAGTCGGGTACGCAGCACCGGCTGCGAGGCAAGGGGCTTCCGGCCCTGGGCTCGGCGGCTCGCGGCGACCAGCACGTGCGCATCTTCGTCGAGGTGCCGAGCAAGCTGACGCCGCGCCAGCGCGAGCTCCTCGAGCAGTTCGCGGCGGAGACGGGCACCGAGGTCTCGCCGGCCGCCCGGAGCTTCGTGGAGAAGCTCCGCGACCTGTTCGGATAGCCGGCGTGCTGCGTCGCTCGCTCCGGGTGCTCGGCGCCCTCGGCCTCGCCGCCGCGCTCCTCGGCTGCGCCACGTTCGGCGGCGGGGGCGGCGAGCAAGCGGCCGATGCGGCCGACCGCCAGGCCTACGAGGCGGCCCTCGCCCTGCGCAGTCAGGATCGCGCCGCCGCCGCGGCCGCCCTCGAGGCCTTCTTGAAGGAGCGTCCCGAGAGCCCGCGCCTGGTGCGCGCGGGCCTCGCCCTGGCGCGCTTGCGGCTGGACGAGGGCGACCAGAGCGCGGCGGTGCGCACGCTTCACGCCGTCCTGCTGGAGGAGCCGCGAGGCGACGGCAGCGACGAGGCGCGTCTGGTGCTGGCGAAGCTCGAGCGCGAGCGGGGCCGCACCAGCGTGGCCTGGCGCGTGGCCTCGGGGATCCGGCCCGAGGAGCTCCAGCCGCCCCGGCGCGGCGAGGCGCTGCGCCTGCTGGTCGATCTGGCGGCCGCCCGCCACGATCCGGTGTCGCAGATGCGCTGGCTCGCCGAGATGCGCGCCGATGCGCCGGACGCCGACGCGGTGGCGCTGGTGGACGTGGAGATCGACTCGCTGGCGGTGGGGCTCGCGCCCGACGTGCTCTCGGCCGCCGCGGCGGCGGTGGGGCCGAGGATCCCGGCGGCCCGGCTGGAGCTCGACGCGACGGAGCGCGCGCTCGAGGCGGGCGATCGGGTGTTCGCCCGGGCGGCCTTCGGCCGCGCGGCGGCGCTCCCCCTGGCGCCGCAGGACGCCTCGCACCTGGCCCGGGTGGAGACGCGCCTGCGCCAGATCGATCCGGAGTTCGTGCCGCCTGCGCCGGCCGGAGTCGCGCCGCCGAGCGGGGCGCTCGCCGCCGGCGGCCCGGCCGGCCCCCTCGACAGCCTCGGCGTCGTGCTTCCGCTCTCCGGCCCCTTCGCGCGCTTCGGCCAGCGCAGCCTGGAGGGCATCCTCCTCGCCGCGGGGATCTTCGACGACGATGCGGCCGGCGGGCGGGGATTTCGCATCGTGGTGCGCGACGCCGGCGGCAAGGCCGCGCGCGCGGAGCAGGGCGTGCGAGAGCTCGCCGCCGATCCCTCGGTGGGGGCGGTGGTGGGCCCGCTCCTCGCGGAGCCGAGCGAGGCGGGAGCGCGCGCCGCCGACGAGCTCGGGCTCCCGCTCCTCGCGCTCACCCCGCGCGAAGACGTGACGGCGGGACGCACCCACGTGCTCCGCCTCGGCGCGACGCCGCGTGCCGAGGCGGAGGCGCTGGCGGCCTACGCCGCCGAGGGTCTCGGCGCGACCCGCTTCGGCATCCTGGCGCCCGACGACGCCTACGGCCGCGGCCTCGGCGATCTCTTCCGTGCCGCGGTGACGGCGCACGGCGGCCACGTGGTGGCGAGCGCGAGCTACCCGCCGGGCGCTCCGGACGTCTCGCCCATGCTGCGGACCCTCGCCGCCGCCGCCGCACCCGCCGCCCCGCCCGGCGCGGCCCCGCCCCGGGACGGGCGGGACCTCGACGCGCTCTTCGTGCCCGAGTCGCGCACCCGAATCGCTGCGATCGCGCCCCAGATCGCCGCGTCCGCACTCGCGGGCGTGACCGTCCTCGGCCCCCAGGGCTGGTTCGGACCCGATCTGCTGCGCGTGGCGGGGCGGAGCCTCGAGGGTGCGGTCTGCGCGGAGCCCTACGACCCCGAGAGCACCGAGCCCGCCTCGGCGGACTTCACCGCCCGCTTCCGCGCGGAGTTCGAGGACGCGCCGGACGTGATCTCGGCGCAGGCCTACGACGCGGCGCGCCTCGCGCTCACGGCGCTCGCGCAGGGCGCCGCGAGCCGGGACGACGTGCTGCGCGCGCTCCACGCCGTGCGCGACTGGCCCGGCGCGTCGGGCGACATCACCATCCGCGAGGACGGAAACGCCGACAAGCGTCCGACACTTCTGAGTGTTCGAGACGGGCGCTTCGTCCCGCTCCCGCCGCTCGACTAGGGCAAACCAGGCACGGCCCCTCGCCGCCCCCGGCGCGGCCGGCGGCGCCTCAAGTCGCGCCGCGGCCGCGTCGAAACGAAGCTCGATGACGACCGCGCAGGCTCCGGACCTGACACTGCCGGCCGAGCTCCCCGTGCTCCCGCTGCGGGACAGCGTGGTCTTCCCGTACATGGTGCTCCCGCTCTTCGTGGCCCGGGAGCGATCGGTGGCGGCGTTGGAGGACGCCCACGCCGGCGACCGGCTGGTGCTGCTCCTGGCGCAGCGCGACCCGGAGGTGGAGGACCCGGAGCCCGAGGACCTCCACGGCGTCGGCACCGTGGCCATGGTGATGCGCACCATGCGCCTGCCGGACGGACGCGTGAAGGCCCTGGTGCAGGGGCTGGCCAAGGCCGAGGTGGAGGCCTTCGTCGAGGACGAATCGGCGCTGCGGGTCCGGGTGCGGGCGCTCCCCGCGCTCCCCGAGCCGGAGTGGTGCGTGGAGTCGGAGGCCCTCCTGCGCGCGGTGCGCGCCCACGTCGAGGAGCTGCTCCCGCTCAAGAACCTGCCGCCCGAGGTGCTCTCGGTGATCGCCAACGTGGAGGAGCCGGGCCGGCTGGCCGACCTGGTGGCCTCCCACCTGCGGCTGCGGCTGACCGAGGCGCAGGAGGTGCTGGAGACCCTGGATCCCCTGGCGCGGCTGCGCCGCGTGGACGGGCTGCTGCGCCGCGAGCTCGACGTGGCCGCGATGCAGGTCGAGATCCAGAGCCAGGCCAAGGAGGAGATGACCCGAGGACAGCGCGAGCACTACCTGCGGGAGCAGCTCCGAGCGATCCAGGCGGAGCTCGGCGAGAGCGATTCGCGGGCGGAGGAGCTGGAGGAGTACCGGGCCAAGATCGAGGAGGCCGGCATGAGCGCCGAGGCGCGGGTGGAGGCCGAACGCCAGCTCCGCCGCCTCGAGCGCATGCATCCCGACGGGCCCGAGGCCCAGGTGGTGCGCGGCTATCTCGACTGCCTGGTGGAGCTGCCCTGGGGCCGCAGCTCCCCGGACGAGCTCGACCTCGGCCGGGCGCGGGAGATCCTGGACGAGGACCACGCGCACCTGGCCGGCATCAAGGACCGGATCCTCGAGTTCCTGGGCGTGCGCAAGCTCCGTCGCGATTCGCGGGGACCGATCCTCTGCTTCGTCGGGCCGCCCGGCGTCGGCAAGACCTCGCTCGGCCGCTCGATCGCGCGGGCCATGGGCCGGGAGTTCGTGCGCGTCTCGCTCGGCGGCCTGCGCGACGAGGCCGAGATCCGGGGACACCGCCGCACGTACGTCGGTGCGCTGCCCGGCCGCATCCTCCAGGGCGTGAAGCAGGCGGGGACCCGGAATCCGGTCTTCATGCTCGACGAGATCGACAAGCTCGGATCGGACTTCCGCGGCGATCCCTCGGCCGCGCTGCTGGAGGTGCTGGACCCGGAGCAGAACGCGCGCTTCAGCGACCACTACCTGAACGTGCCCTTCGATCTATCGCGGGTCTTCTTCGTGGCGACGGCGAACCTGCTCGATCCGATCCCTCCGGCGCTGCGCGATCGCATGGAGATGATCCGCCTCCCCGGGTACACCCACGAGGAGAAGCTCGGGATCGCGCGGGTGCACCTGATCCCGCGGCAGGAGCAGGAGTGCGGGCTCGAGGCCGGCCGCGTGCGCTGGACCCGCGAGGCGCTGCGAGGATTGATCTCGGGCTACACCCAGGAGGCCGGGGTGCGGAACCTGGAGCGACAGATCGCGAGCGTCTCGCGCAAGATCGCGCGCCGGGCCGCCGAGGGCGACGAGCGACGCGCGACGGTGACGCCTCGCCTGCTGCAGCGCCTGCTCGGCCCCGCACCGCACCAGGACGACGAGGCGCAGGGCGGCGGTCAGGTGGGCGTGGCGCAGGGCCTGGCCTGGACCGAGGCCGGAGGGGAGGTGCTGCACCTCGAGGCCGCGATGACGCGCGGGCGAGGGCTCGTGCTGACGGGCCAGCTCGGCGACGTGATGAAGGAGAGCGGCCACGCCGCTCTCACCTTCGCACGGAGCTTCCTCGCGGCGGGCGGCCTGGACGACGGCATCCTGCTGCGCCACGAGGTGCACGTGCACGTGCCCGCGGGCGCCATCCCGAAGGACGGTCCCTCCGCCGGCGTCGCCATGGCCACCGCCATCGTCTCGCTGGCCACCGGAATCCCGGTGCGCGGCGACGTGGCGATGACGGGTGAGATCACGCTGCGCGGTCGGGTGCTGCCGGTGGGTGGCGTGCGCGACAAGGCGCTGGCCGCGCTGCGCGCCGGGCTCTCGCGGGTGATCCTGCCGCGCAAGAACCTGCAGGACCTGCGCGAGATCCCCCGCGAGCTCAAGCGTGGCATCACCTTCGTTCCGGTGAGCCACATGGACGAGGTGCTGGAGGCCGCGCTCGAGCGCTCGCCGCTCCGCGCCGG
>JAWOLJ010000070.1:0-66502 GCA_033853555.1 Myxococcota bacterium | reverse complement strand
CGCCGGGGCTCTCCGCCTCTGGGGGGGGGCGGGCGCCGCGCGCGGCCGGGCGCCACAGCGCGCGGCGCCGTCCAGCCCGAGCGCGAGCACCTGGCGCGCCTGGGAGCGGCGGCCGGCGCGCCGCAGCGCCGCTCCCCAATCGACGAGCGACGCGGCGCGCTCGAGCCGTGCCCCTGCCGGCGCGAGCACGGCTGCGGATTCCTCGAGCCACGCGAGGCCTCGCGCCCCGCCCCGCGCGAGCCCGGCGACTCGCAGCGCGACACCGAGGGCACGCCGGCCCCCGAAGCGGCGCACGTCGGCCAGCTCCGCCTCGGCGAGCTCGCGGGCACGCTGCCGGTCGCCGAGCGCGACCAGCGCCTGCGCAGCGCCGGTGCGCGCGTGCAGATAGCCGACGTCACGCATCTCCAGGCCCCAGACTTCCGACCGCCAGAGCGCGAGGCAGGTCTCGAACTCCCGCAGCGCCTCCTCGGGACGCGCCCGCGCCAGGTGCAAGCGTCCGCGCGCGGCGGGGATCCGGACCGTTCCGAGTCCGGCCGGGAGATCCCCCTGCGGCAAGCGGTCGAGGAGCGCCTGGGACTCTTCGAGGTCACCGCTCGCGATGCCGATCTCGGCCAGGAGCGTGGCCGCAAAGGGCAGCCCCCGCGAGAAGTCCCCGTGCTCGGCGACGCGCAGCGCGATGCGCGCTGCCGCATCGGCCTGAGCGAGATCGCCCCGCGCCAGCCCGAGGAGCGCCTCCGTGCTGTACACTGCGACGAGGCCGCGGGCGCTGCCCGACCGACGGACCCGGTCGAGGAGAGGGCCAAGGGCGGCCGCGACCGTCTCGAAGCGCTCGGCCGTCACCAGGCTCCAGAGCAGCGCAGCGTGCAGGTCCCAGTCGTCCGCACCCGCTCCGTCCCTCGCGAGCGCCGCCTCCAGGGGTCGAGCGACCTCGGCGGCCGGACATCCGCCCAGGACCGCCACCAGGCCCCGCGCCACCGCCAATGCGCGAGCGGGGGCACCCGAGAGCCGCCTGCCGGCGAGTCGCTCCATCCCGCGCAGGGCGCGCGGCGCAGTGCGTGCATCCTGGAGACCAACCGCCACGAGCTGGCCCTCGAGCTCGAGCGCCGCCATGCCGCGCGCACGGGCCAGCGCGCGCTCGAGCACCTCCACGGCGTCGCTCCAACGGAAGAGCGCCGCGTGGGCCCTGGCCAGATCCGACGCCAGCTCGACCCGCAGGGCCTCGTCGGTCGCGAGCGCGAGCGCTTCCTCGAGCCGCCGACACGCCCCCTCACGCCCGGCGAGCTGCTGCGCACACGCGAGCTCGCGCAACACGGTGATGCGTCGATCGGGAGCCGGCGGCTCGACCAGCGCGCGCTCGAGCAGGTCCGCCGCAGTGCCCGGCGCTCCTTCTTCGATCGCGGCGCGCGCCGCCGCGCGCAGGCCTTCGGCCGTCCACGCGTCCCCGGTGGGGTGGAGCGCCATCAGGTGCGTGGCCACCTGGCCCGGAAGCGCTTGCGCCGCCTGGAGGACACGAGCCGCGGTCCGATGCGCGGCCTCCCGCTCGGCGATGGAAAGGGTCTGCAACGCGGCCTGGCGCACGATCGGGTGGACGAAGCCGCACGGCGGGTCACCGGCGAGCACCTCGAGCTTCGCGAGCTCCGTTGCGAGCGCGACGGCGCGCTCCGCCGAGAGCTCGGCCACCGCGGCGGCGTGACGCAGCTCGCAGCGGTCCCCCAGGATCGCGACCGCCTGGGCCAGGCGCAGCGCGCCCGGATCGAGGCCCCGGAGACGCAATCGGAGCGAACGCGTGACGCCGTCCACGCCCCCGAGACGCACCACGTCCTCGAGTGCCAGGGGTCCGCTCCAAGCCTCCGCCCGCCCGAGCGCGCGCAGGAGCTCGCGCAGATAGAAGGGATTTCCGCCGGTCGCCCGATGGGCCAGGGTCACCAGGTCGTCGCTCGCGTCGGCGTGTGTCCGTCGGACGATCGCCGCCACCGCCCGAGGGCTCAGGAGGGCCGGCCGCAGGGTGGGCCCCGCGGCCCGCACCGCCAGGAGCCATGGAGAGGACGACGCGAGGCCCTCGGGGCGCAGCGCCACGAGCAGCGAGAGCTCCGCTCCCCCGATTCGTGGTGCCAGATGGGCCAGCCAGCGCAGGGACGCCTGGTCGGCCTCGTGCGCGTCGTCCACGGCCACCAGGAGCGGCGCGCGCTCCGCGAGGTTCAGGCACAGCCAGTAGAGGGCATGCAGCACGGCGAAACCGGTGTCCGGCTCGAGGCGGCCCGGGGCGCCGCTTCCGAACAATGCACGAGCGGGTCGCGCGGGGCCCGCAAGCAGTGCCTCTCGCTCATCCGCCGCCGCGCCGAGCACGCGCCGCTCGAGGAGCTGGCGCACGATCCCGAAGGCGAAGTCCCGCTCAAGATCGGATCCGCGCGCGCGCAGAACCAGGCGGCCGCGCCGCTGCGCGAGCGCACAGGCGGCCTCCAGGAGCGAGGTCTTGCCCACGCCCGCTCCGGCTTCGATCGAGACGACGCCCCCGCGTCGCAGCAGGGTGTCGAGCACCGCCAGCTCGCACTCCCGTTCGAGGAGGTCTGCGGTGCGGGAGGCCGGTCGAGCAACGGCCCGGTGTCCCGACGACATGTCCGCCTGGCTCCGGCGTGTGGAGAGGTCAGGCTAGCACGCGCGCGCGATCGCTCGCGCCGGGGCGCCACCCTCCGCGGCCCGCGCCTAGCGGACCGCCGGCAGCACCACCTGCTCGCCGGCCGAGAGCCCGCTCAACACCTCGGCGCGTCCCTGCTCGTCGATGCCGCCCGTGGTCACGAACCGCCGCTCGGTCTGGCCGTCGGGCTCGAGCACATTCACCAGCTCGAGCTGCCCGACGTGCTCCACGGCGGCAGCCGGCACGCGCAGGCGCGTGATCTCGCCCGCCGGGATCTCGACCCGCCCGAACATCCCGGCGAAGAGTCGGCGATCCGCGGGGAGCTGGATCTTGGCGATGAACGAGCGCGCGCCCGGCTCGGCGTAGGGGACGATCTCCTGCAGCGTGCCTTCGAAGCCCTCGTTCAGCGCCTCCACCCTGACCCGCAGCGGCTGCCCCACCCGCAGGTGCTGCGCCAGCGACTCGCGCACCGCGGCCTCGAGGCGGAGCACGCCGGGGTCGTAGATCCGGAGCAGCGGCCGGCCCGGCGTCGCGGTGTCGCCCGGCTCGGCGAGGCGGTCGATCACGCGTCCGCTGACCGGCGAGCGGATCTCCGCGTGGGAGAGCCCGACCTCGGCGTCGGCCTCGCGCTGCGCGGCGCGCTGGACCTCGGCCTCCGCCACCCGGTCGGCCGAGAGCGTGCGGTCGAGGGCCTGTCGCGGCGCGACGCCGGCCTCGAACAGCCGCTCGGCCCGGAGGCGCTCGCTGGCGGCGAGCGCGCGCTGCGCTCGCGCCGCGGTCAGAGCGTCGCGCGCTTCCTGCAGGCGCGCTGCCAGGTCGCGCGAGTCCAGCACCAGGAGCACCTGCCCTTCGGTCACGTCGGCACCCGCCCGCACGCGCACGTCCTCGATTCGCGCCAGAATGTTCGATGACACGGTGGTATGTCGCGCGGAGACCAGGGTGCCGCTCGCCGACTCCAGGGCCGGCTCGCGGGAGGACTCGACGGTGGCGTGGGCCTTCGGCGTGGGCCCCGGCTGCGGCTCGATCTCGCCGCTCCGGATCCGGTGATGGAAGACGCCGGCGAGCCAGAGCAGAACGGTGAGCAGCACCGCCGCCAGCGTCAGGAGGCGTCGGATCTCGCGTCGGCTCACGTCTCGCTCCGCGCGGGCGCCGGGAGCCCGTGGCCCGGCCGGTCCCGATACACCAGGTCGTAGCAGACGGGGATCAGGAGCAGTGTGAAGGCGGTGGAGACGGTCAGGCCGAAGATCAGCGCCCAGGCGAGACCCGAGAAGATCGGGTCGAGGGTGATCGGCACCGCGGCGAGCATCGCCGCCGCCGAGGTGAGGAGGATCGGCCGGGTCCGCACCGCCCCGGCCTCCAGCAGCGCCTCGCGCAGCGGCGCCCCGCGGGCGAGCGCCACGTGCACGAACTCGATCAGCAGGATCGCGTTGCGCACGGCGATTCCCGAGAGCGCGATCATCCCGATCATCGCGGTCGCCGTGAAGAAGATCGGATCGGAGAAGCCGCCGATCTCGCGCGCGGCGAGCCGATCGAGCAGCCAGAACCCCGGCATGATCCCGATGGCCGTGAGCGGAATCGAGATCATCAGGAGGAGCGGCATGGCGTAGCTCCCGGTCTGATAGACCAGGAGCCCGTAGATCCCGAGCAGCGCGGCCGCGAAGGCGATGCCGAGGTCGCGGAACACGTCGACCGTGATCTTCCACTCCCCCTCACCGCGCCAGGTGACGGACGTGCCGGCGGGCAGCGACCACGGGATCCCGCCACCGTTCCAGAGGTACGTGCGGAAGGCGAGCGACCGCGGCGTCGGCTTCGCCCCGGCAGGCGGCGGCGGCGCGCCCGGCGGCAGCAGGTCCGCCGACACGTCGGCGATCACCTCCGCCGGCGGGCGGCCCACCGGCTCGGCGTAGACGTAGGCCAGCGGGCGCAGGTTCTTGTGGTAGATCCCGCGCTCGGCCGGCTCGCGCTCGAAGCTCCCGAGCTCCCCGAGCCGCACCACGGGGATGGGAGCGTCTTGCAGGCCGCCGCCCTCTCGCACCTTCGCGTAGCCCGGGCGGCCTCGCACCGCGAGCGCCTGGAGCGCAAAGACGCTGGAGCGGGCAGCGCGCGGGAGCCGCAGTCGGATCGGGAGGGGATTCGCCTCGTCCGGCAGGTGGAGCGTCGTGGCGTCCAGCCCGGAGAGCGCGAGCTGGACGGTGCGCGCCGCGTCCTCCTTCGACACGCCCGAGAGCGCGGCCTTCTCCTGGTCCAGGGCGAAGACCAGGCGTTCGTCGTCCGCCTCCACCGTGGTGTCCACGTCCCGCACCCGGGGCTCGCGCCGGAGCCGCTCCGCCACCGCGAGCGCCGCCCGACGCACGGTCGCGTAAGGTGTGCCCGGCTCGCCGTAGACCTCGGCCGTGAGGGTCGCGAGCACGGGCGGCCCGGGCGGCACCTCCACCACGGCGATCCGCGCGCCGGCCCCGCGCGCCACTTCCTCGAGCGCCGGCCGCAGCCGCAGCCCGACGGCGTGGGACTGGAGCGCCCGCTCCCGCTTGTCGACGAGATTCACGCGGAGCTCGCCGACGAGCGGCCCGCTGCGCAGGTAGTAGTGCCGGACCAGGCCATTGAAGTCCATCGGGCTCGCGAGCCCGGCGTAGAGCGAGACGTCCCGCACCTCGGGCGCGCGCAGCACCACCTCCGCCAGGCGCCGTGTCACCGCCGCGGTCCGCTCGAGGGTGCTCCCCTCGGGCATCTTCACCATCACCTGGAGCTCGTTCTTGTTGTCGAAGGGCAGCATCTTGAGCGGGACCGCGCGCAGCGCCGCGAGCCCCATCGCCCCCACGAAGAGCGCACCCGTACCCCAGAGCAGGCGCCGCGCCCGCCGGCGGTCGTCCAGGAAGGGCTCGACCAGCCGGCGGTAGAGCCGCCGCAGCGCCGCGTCCTCGCCGCCGCCCTCCTCGCGTCCCTCCCCGTCGGCCTGCACGTGGTGTCGCAGCGCGTGGTAGGAGAGCCACGGCGTCACGGCGAAGGCCACGGCCATCGACATCGCCATCGCGACGGGAACGTTCAGCGCCATCGGGCGCATGTAGGGGCCCATCATTCCGGTGATGAAGAGCATGGGCAGGAAGGAGACCATCACCGCCAGCGTGGCCAGGAGGATCGGAGGGCGCACCTCCTGCACCGCGCGGCGCACCGCCTGGAGCGGCGCCTCCACGCCCCGGCGCAGGTGGCGGTGGATGTTCTCCACGTCGACGATCGGATCGTCCACCACCAGGCCGAGGGCGAGGATCAAGGCGAAGAGCGTGACGCGGTTGATGGTGTAGCCGAAGAGGTAGTTCACGCCGAGGGTCAGGGCGAACGTGATGGGCACCGCCACCGCCACCACCAGCGCCTCGCGCCAGCCGAGAGCGTAAACGATCAGCGCGATCACGATCACGATCGCCGCGAGGAGCCCCTCCATCAGCTCGTTCACCTTGTCGTCGGCGGTGCGCCCCTGGTCGCGCGTGATGCTCACGTGGACGCCCGCCGGGAGGTGCGTCTTCTCGAGCTCGGCCAGTCGCCCGCGCACGCGGGCGGCCACCGTCACGGCGTTGGCTCCGCGCTGCTTGGCGACGGCCAGGTGCACCGCCGGCAGGAACGTGGGCGCGCCTTCGGCGCCGGCGCCGGGCCCGCGCGCCCAGGTCGTGTAGCTCGCGGCCTCGTCGGGGCCGTCGTACACGTGCGCCACGTCCCGCAGGAGCACCGGCGCACCGTCCACCACGTTCACGGTGAGGTTGCGGAGCGCGTCGATCCCGCCCACCAGGTCGCCGGCGTCCACGGTCACGCTGCGGTCCGCCTGGTCGAACGCGCCGCCGCGGAGGCGCAGATTCGAGACCTGGAGCGCCCAGGCCACGTCGAGCGCTCCGGTCTGGCGCGCGGCCAGCGCCTCGGGGCGCAGCTCGACCCGGACCACCCGCGGGCGCCCGCCGAAGATCTGGGTTCGCTGGGTCTGCGGCACCGCCTGGAGCTCGATCTCGAGCTCCTCGGCGATGCGGCGCAGCGCGTAGTCGTCGACCTGCTGCGGCCGTTCGCTCCAGAGCGTGGCCGCGAGGATCGGGACGTCGTCGATCTCCACGGGGTGGACGAACCAGCCGGTCACCACCGACGGCACCCGATCGCGGTTCGAGTCGAGCTTGTCGTGGATGTCCACCAGGCTCTTCTCCCGGTCGGCCCCCACCTCGAAGCGCACGGTCACCAGAGCCTCGCCGGGCAGCGACATCGAGTAGACGTACTCCACGCGGGGAATCTGGAGCAGGAGCTTCTCCAGCCGCGTGGCCACCTGCCGCTCCACCTCCTCGGGCGGGAGGCCGGGCGCGAGAATGCGCACGTCGGCCATCGGGACCACGATCTGCGGCTCCTCCTCGCGCGGCGTCAGCAGGAGCGCCCCCAGCCCCACCGCCAGCGAGAGGACGATCAGCCAGGCGGCCCGGTGCCCCACCAGGAAGCGGTCCACCAGCCGCGCCAGCAGCGATCCGGCGGCCTCCTCACTCATTACTGAATGAGCATATTGACATTCTCTCCAAGGTCAATATTCTCTCCGTCGTGAGCCCGACGCGGTCGCATCTGCCCCTCTCCGAGGAGGCCCTCGGCCTGGTCGCGGCGCGCTTCCGGGCGCTCGGCGACCCGGCGCGCCTGCGGCTGCTGGACGCTCTGATGCAGCACGAGGCCTCGGTGCAGGAGCTGGTGTCGACGAGCGGCCTCGCCCAGCCCAACGTGTCCAAGCACCTTGCGCTGTTGCGCCGGGAGGGCGTGGTCGCTCGGCGGAGCGAGGGCAACCGCGCCATCTATCGGGTGATCGATCCCAGCGTGCGGACGCTCTGCGAGATCGTGTGCGGCGGCCTGGCGGATCGCCTGGCGCGCCACCTCGATGCGCTGCCGTCACGGTCCCCATCGCGCGCCACGAGCTCTGCGTGGCTCGCCACGAGGAGTCGAAGATGAACACTGGAACCCCGTCTCTCACCGTCGAGGAGGGGCTGCGGCTGGCGGCTGGCGGCTTCGTGCTGGCGAGTCTGGCCCTCGGCCACTGGATCCACCCCGGCTTCTACCTCTTCACGGCCTTCGTCGGCGCCAACCTCCTCCAGTCCGCCTTCACGAAGTGGTGCCCGATGATGTGGCTGCTGGAGCGCGCCGGGCTGCCGCGAGCCGGCGCCGTCGCGCGCTGAGGGCACGCGCGGCGCCGCCGCCTGCCCTCAGCCCTCCACGGGCTTCAGCGCCAGGACCGGGCAGGGAGCGAGCCGGAGCGTTCGCTCGGCCACGCTCCCGAGCAGCAGGTGCTTGAGGCCGGTCAGCCCGCGCGTGCTCATCACGATCAGGTCCGCCCCGACCTCCTTGGCGGTGGCGACGATGGCGTCCGCCGGGGGCAGGTTCGTGAGCCGCGTCGAGACCCGGACGCCCCGCTCTTCGGTCTGCTTCGCCGCCTTCTCCAGCCGTCGCGCGGCCGCGTCGCGGACCAGCGCCGAGAAGTCCGGGGGGATCACCAGCTCCTCCGGCGGCCCGAAGAGCGGCGGCAGGTGGTAGGCGTGCAGAAGGACCAGCTCGGCCCCGAATTGCCTCGCCAGGTCCGCCGCGGTGTCGAGCGCGCGCATCGAGTGAACGGAGAAGTCGAGCGGCACCAGGATGCGTCGGATCTCCACCGCTCCTCCTCAGGAAAGGGCTTCCTCGCCGTGGGGCGTGCGTGACGCGCGCTCCCCGCGCCGGTAGAGGGTACGGCGGTTGATCCCGAGGATGCGCGCCGCCTGCACCTTGTTGCCTCCGGTCAGGCGGAGCACTTCGTCGATGTAGAGATCCTCGAGCTCGTGCAGGGTGATCCGCCGGCCCACGGCGTCGCGCAACAGGTTCGCGCCGCCGTTCGACGCCGGCACCTCGTTCTCCGGCAGCGGCAGATCGTCCGCGCCGATCTCGGTCCCGTCGGAGAGGGCCAGGGCGCGTTCGATCACGTTCTCGAGCTCGCGCGCGTTGCCCTCCCAGCGGCAGCGCTGCAGGCGCTCGACCGCAGCCGGCAGCAGGGTGCAGCGCCGGCTCCCGGCGTGCTTGCGCAGGAAGGCCTCCGCCAGCAGCGGGATGTCCTCCGCGCGCTCGCGCAGCGGCGGGATGTGGATCGGGATCACGTTCAGGCGATAGAAGAGGTCGCGCCGGAAGCGGCCCGCCTCGATCTCCGCACGCAGGTCCTTGTTGGTGGCGGCGATGATGCGGACGTCCACCCGCACCGCGTGGTTCCCGCCGACCGGCCGCACCTCCCGGTCCTGCAGCACCCGCAGCAGCTTGCTCTGGAGGCCCGGACCCATGTCCCCGATCTCGTCGAGGAAGAGCGTTCCGCCGTTGGCCTCCTCGAAGAGACCGCGCTTCGAGGTGTGGGCGCCGGTGAAGGCGCCGCGCACGTGCCCGAAGAGCTCGCTCTCCAGCAGCCCTTCCGGGATCGCCGTGCAGTTGATCGGGACGAAGGGCTTGGCGGCGCGGGTCCCCGCGAAATGGATCGTGCGCGCGACGAGCTCCTTCCCGGTCCCGCTCTCGCCGGTCACGAGCACGCTGCTCCCGCTGTCCGCGACCCGGCGCACCAAGGCGAAGATCTCTCGCATCGCGGCGCTCGTGCCGAGCAGATCGCCGAGCGAGGCGGTCCGGTCGACGGCGCGCCGCAGGCGGCGGTTCTCCTCCTCCAGCTCCTGGCGCTCGAAGGCGCGTTCGAGCACCACGAGCACCTCGTCGCGCTTGAACGGCTTGGTGACGTAGTCGAAGGCGCCCGCCCGCATCGCCTCGACCGCGGAGTCGATGCTGCCGAAGGCGGTCATCAAGACCACCGGCGTGCCGGGCCTCAGCTCGCGCACCTCGCCGAGGAGCTCGATCCCGGTCTTGCCGGGCATCCGCAGGTCGCTCAGCACCGCGTCGAAGCGCCGCTCGCACAGCTTGGCCAGCGCCTCGTCGGCGCTGGCGGCGGGCTCCGCGTGGATCGATCGGTCCTCCATCAGCGAGACCAGCATCTCGCGCATCGCGGCGTCGTCGTCGACCACGAGAACCGATCGCTGCTCGCCCATGCCGTTTCCGCTCCCAGCCACGACCTCCGCAGGCAGCAATGGACGTGCCAACGCCAGCGGCATCCCGAAACGTGAATGACGGCGGAGCCTGTGTCAAATCGCCACGGAGTGAGGCCGAAGCTCGCCCAACGGCGGCCGCTAGCCCTCGGGCCGCGGCGGGGCGGCCTCCGGCTGCAGCGCCGGGATGGGCAGGGAGATCCGGAACTCCGTGCCCTGGCCGCGGTTGCTCAGGACCTCCATCGAGCCCTCGTGGTCCCGCACGATCCCCCGGGCCACCACCAGACCGAGGCCGCTGCCTTCGCCCGCCGGCTTGGTGGTGAAGAAGGGCTCGAAGATGTGCTCGAGGTCCGCCGGCGCGATCCCCACCCCGGTGTCACGCACGCGGACCGTGACCCGGTGCTCCCCGTCCCGCGCCAGCGAGACCGAGAGCGTGCCCCCGTCCCGGCCCTTCATCGCGTCCACCGCGTTCAGGAAGAGGTTCAAGAACAGCTGCTGGAGCTTCTCGGCGTCGCCCCGCAGCGTCGGCACCGGCTCCAGCCGGCGCTCCACCTGCACGCCGTTGCGGCGGAACTTCTCGGCGAGGAAGGAGAGCGCGGTGTCGATCGTGCTGACCAGGTCGACCTCGGTATGGACCGGCTCGCGGGGTCGGGCGATGTTCAGCAGCGTCTCGATCAGGTGCGAGATGCGATCGATCTGCTCGCGGATCGTGCGCAGCCGCCAGCGCCCACGCTCGTCCTCCACCACGGACTCGAGCAGCTCGGCGTGGCCCTGGATCACGCCCATCGGGGTTCCGATCTCGTGCGCGAGGCCCGCCACCAGGGTCGCCGCCGACGCCAGCTCCTCGGCCGCGCGCGCCCGCCGCGCGGTGCGCTGCAGCTCGAGCTGCCGGTCCTCGAGGTCGCGTGCCAGATCCCGCCCGGCCGCCGCGAGCTCGCGGTTCAGATACGAGAGCTCGAGCTGGTGGCGCTCGATGTACGCCTCCATCGCGAGCTGCGAGTCGAGCATCAGGATCTTCATCAGCGCGCCGAGCGCGGTTCCGATCCGGTCCGCGTCGCCCCGATAGGCGTCGCAGACGATCGGTGTCAGGAGAGCGAAGTAGAGGGAGTAGGCGCCGAGATACCAACGCGGCGCGAGGCCGATCCGCTCGTGGGTCTGCCCGATGCGGCGACGCTCCTCCACGTAGCTTTCATCGAGGGTGGGGCTGGCGAGCGAGAGCAGGTAGTCCCGCTGCTTGCCGAGGAGCCGGCGCTTCACCTCGGAGTCGCGCAGCAGATCGCGGGTCTGCTCGAAGGCGAGCAGGTGGCGGTAGAAGGCCGCCACGAACTCGTCCGCGCGCTCCTCGAGGAACGGGGCCAGATCCGCCAGCGCCGCCCGCTCCGTCTCGCCAAAGCCGAGGAACGCGAGGCGATTCTCGAAATCGTCCTTCTCGCCCAAGCCCACTCCTCGCCGGCCCGTGGGAATCTAGCCCGCGGCCAGGGCATCGATTGTCCGGGCCCTGACAACGCTCTGGAAGGCCTCGCGCAGGATGCCGCGTTGCTCCTGGATCCGCTCCAGCAGGGCCTCGGGCGCGAGGCCCGGGTCCATCAGCTCCGCCACGATCGGCAGGCCGTCGCTCGCGGAATCGAGGGTCTCCACGCTGCGGCCCGCCACCCAACGCAGGCGCGCCTCCACCCGACGCAGGAACTGGTAGGCCCGCAGCAGGCGCTCCACGCCCTCCCCCTCCACCACGGCGCGAAGCAGCGCGGCGTTGCTGGGCAGGCGCGGCGGGCGGGCGCGCGCGCCGCGCTCGAGCCAGGCCCCGGCGGCCAGGAAGTCCACGTCCATGAGGCCTCCACTGCCGGTCTTGAAGGCGACCTGGCCGCGCTCCTCGCGGCCCCGCTCCTGCTCCACGCGACGCCGCATCTCGGCCAGGTAGGGCCACGGGTTGGCGCCGCGAGCCAACACCGCCGCACGTATCCGCTCGAGCAGCGAGCCGGCGGCGGCGATCTCCCCCGCGATGGCGCGCGCGCGCATCAGCGCCGCGTGCTCCCAGGTCTCGGCCTGATCGCGCTGGTAGCGCTCGAAGGCGCCGAAGGAGGTCACCAGCATTCCCTGGCCGCCGGAGGGACGCAACCGGGCGTCGACGGCGTAGGCCACGCCGGCGGCGGTCATCGTGGTGAGGTACGAGATCAGCCGCTGCCCCACGCGCGACACCGCCGCCACCTCGTCCGGGGAGCCCTCGTACAGGAAGATCAGGTCGAGGTCTGAATGGTAGGTGAACTCCCGGCCGCCGATCTTCCCCATGCCGAGCACCGAGAGCACGCTCGCGCGCGGACCTCCCGTGCGCTGCGCACGAGCGAGCGCGCACTCGACGCTCGCCTCGGCGAGCCGGGACAAGAAGACCGAGATCTCGGAGAAGGAGGCCACACCGCCGAGATCGAGGCAGGCGGCGAACAGCGTCTCCTCGCGGCGGAAGACCCGGAGCGCATCGAGGAAGCTCTCGAGGTCGCCTTCCGCCGGATCGGGGGCCGACCGCGCGAGGACCTCGCCTCGCCGCGCGAGCGCGGCGGCGTCGGCGCCCGCGAGCCGCTCCAGGAACTCCGGCGAGGCGGCCAGGAGCCGCGCACCGAGCGGACTGGTGGCGAGCACCCGGGCGAGGCCTGCGAGGGGCCCGCCCTCCAGGCGCTCCGCCGCGGCATCGCCGCTGCGCCGCGCCAGGAAGCCCTCGCCGAAGACCCGCAGCCGCGCCAGGAGCTCGCTCCCGGCCAGCGCCTCCTCCAACCGTCGCTCCAGCGCCCGGCTCACGCCTCCTCCCGCAGCACCAGGGCCTCGAAATGCGCGCGTACCTCGGCTCGCACCGCCGTCCAGTCGTCGAGCAGGCGGTCGCGAGCGCGCGCCGCCTCCGCCTCGCGGTAGCCGAGCCGGCGCGCCAGGGCGAGCTGGCCCGCCGCGTCGCGCGGGAAGCGCTGCGTCTGGCGCTCCTCCACCATCTGCAGCGCGTGCTCCGCCCGACGCAGCCAAGTGTACGCCTCGGCCAGGTCGGCGGCGGCGCTCTCGGGCAGGAGCCCACGCGCGCCGAGGCGCTCCAGGGCCTCGAGCACGTTGCCGCTGCGGATCGAGGGCTCGCGCCCGCCGTGGAAGAGCTGGAGCGCCTGCACCAGGAACTCCACGTCGCGGATCCCGCCCGGCCCCTCCTTCAGGTCCGCCTCGAGATCACGCCCCGCGCGCGTGCGCTCGGTCTCGATCCGGGCCTTCATCTCCCGCACGGCGCGGGCGACACCGGGATCGATCAGGCGCCGGTAGACGAACGGCACGATCGCCCGCGCGAAGCCGACGGCGGGGCCGGGAGGACCCGCCACCGGGCGCAGGCGGATCAGCATCTGGCGCTCCCATTCCATGCCGAAGCTCTCGTAGTAGGTGAGCGCCGCCTCCACCGAGTTGGCGAGGACGCCCCGCGGCCCTTCGGGACGCAGGTCCAGGTCCACCCGGTAGCCGAAGCCGTCCTCGGCCGGCGCCTCGAGCCCGCGCTTGAAGGCCTGCACCAGCCGCGACACCTCCTGGTTTCGCGCGAGGTCGGCGGCGCCGGCGGGCGCGTCGTACAGGAAGAGGAGATCCACGTCGGAGGAGAAGTTGAGCTCGCGCCCCCCGAGCTTGCCCAGGGCGAGGAGCGCAGGCGGGTCGACGGCCGTCTCCCGGGCGGCCGCCTCGAGCCCGGCCTGGAGGCAGCGATCGGCCAGGTCCGAGAGCTCGCGCAGCGCCTGCGCCAGAGGACGCGCGAGCAGGTCCCGCGCCGCCACCCGCAGGAGCCCGCGGTACTTCGCGGCGCGGATCGCGCTCCAGTCCGGCGCCGGTGCGTTCGGCTCGGGCGCGGGCGGGAGATCGCCCGCGAGGTCGTCGGCCAGCGCGGGATGGCGCAGCAGGAGCCGCGTCAGGAAGTTGCTCGAGCCGAGGACGCGAGCCAGCGCGGGCGCCAGAGCCGGATCGAGGGGCCTGCCGCGGAGCTCGGCGTGACGCTCGGCGAACGCCTCGAGCTGGGCCGCGCCGAAGCCCGGTCGCGCCGTCGCGAGGAGCACCGCCACCCACTGCGCGCGTGTCGGCGCCAGCGCGGGATGGCGCGCCGCCCGTGCGACGGCGCGCGCCGCCTGCGCGGGATCCGGCTCGCCCAGCCGGGCGAGACGCCCGGGATCGGGCGCGCCACGCTCGAGCGTCTCCAGGAACTCGCGGATCAGGGTGTCCACCGAGCGGCGGAGTAGCACAAGTCCCGGGCCGCGCGGCGACCCGCGCTCCCTGCCCGATCACTCGTCGGGCCGCTCGGGACAGCGATCATCGTCGCAGGCGTGACGCACCGCCGGTCCCTCGAGATCGTCGAAGTCGCCCCGACGCACACCTCGGATCACCATCGCGAGCAGCACCGCCGACAGGGCCAGCGTGGCCGGGATGGTGATCAGCAGGAAGCTCATCGTCGCGGCCGCCAGCGCAGGAGGCGCACCGCGTTGCCCGTCACCAGAAGCGAGGAGAGGCTCATGGCGATCGCCGCGCCGAGCGGACGCAGCACGCCCGCCGCTGCGAGCGGGACGGCGCAGGCGTTGTAGAGCACCGCCAGGGCCAGGTTCTCGCGGATGCGGCGCAGCGCGCTGCGCGAGAGCTCGACCGCATCGGCCACCGCCCCGAGCCGTGGCGCGCGCACCACCAGGTCCGCGGCGTGGAGGCTCACGTCCGCCCCTTGCGCGAAGGCGATGCCGACGTCCGCGGCGGCGAGCGCCGCCGCATCGTTGATCCCGTCGCCCGCCACCAGCACGCGGACCCCCTCTGCCCTGCGGCCGCTCACCGCCGCGACCTTGCCCTCGGGTGGGATCTCGGCGCTCCAGGCGTCGATTCCCGCCCGGGCGGCGGCGAGGGCCACGGCCGCCGGGTGGTCGCCCGACACCAGAGAGACGTCGAGACCGAGCCCGCGCAGTCGCGCCACCGCGTCGGCGGCGTCCGCACGCGGGGGATCGACCAGGCCGATCACCCCGAGCGCGTGCCCGCCTCGCGCCACCCAGGCGAGCGAGGCGCCGCGCTGCGCGAGCTTGGATCCGCTCTCCTCGAGCGACGGCTCCACCGCCACCCCGTGCTCCCGCAGGAGACCGCGCGCGCCGACCAGCACGCGCTCGGCGCCCGCGCCGGCCTCCACGCCGAGGCCCGGGCGCGCGCGACGCGGGGCGAGCTCGGGCGCCGCGAGGTCGTGCGCCGCCGCCGCGCCGCGGATCGCCGCGGCGACGGGATGCGTCGAGGCACCCTCCGCCGAGGCCGCCGCGGCGAGGAGCGTCTCGATCGAGACGCCGGCCGCCAGCCCGATCTCCTCCACCGCGAGCCGGCCCTCGCTCAGCGTCCCGGTCTTGTCGAGGATGGCGCTCTCCGCGCCGGCGCAGCGCTCCAGCGCCTCTCCGCTCTTGAAGAGCACGCCGAGCTCCGCCGCCCGACCGAGAGCCGCGCTCACCGCCGCCGGCGTCGCGAGCCCGAGCGCGCAGGGACACGCCACGATCAGGACCGCGCCCGCGGCGAGCGCCACCTCGAGCGGCGGAGCGCCGGCGACGCTCCAGCCGAGCGCGGTCAAGGCCGCCACTCCCAGCACCGCCGGCGCGAAGACCGTCGCCACCCGATCGGCGGCGCGCTGCAGCCGGGGACGCTCGCTCTGCGCGCGCTCGAGGAGCGACGCGATCCGCGCCAGCGTGCCCGCGCGCGCCGCCGCCGTGACCTCGGCCTCCACCTCCACCAGCGTGTTGCGAGTGCCCCCGGTGACGGCCTCTCCCTCGCGGCGCAGCACGGGGCGCGACTCGCCGGTGAGGAGCGACTCGTCCACCTCGGTCGCGCCGGCCACGAGCCGCCCGTCGGCGGGGAAGGCCTGGCCCGGCGCCACGAGCACGCGGTCGCCGGGCCGGAGCGCCTCCACCACCACCTCTTCGGTGCCCGAGGCGGTGCGGCGGCGCGCACGCTCCGGTGTCAGGGCGACCAGTCGCTCGAGAGCGCTCGCCGCGCGGGCGCGCGCACCGCGCTCGAGCGTCCGGCCGAGCAGGATCAGGAACACGATCATGCTGGCCGAGTCCATGAAGAGGTGCGGGCTCTCCGCCAGCGTCCCGAGCACGCTCACCGCGAAGGCCACGCCGATTCCGAGCACCACCGGAACGTCGAGCGGGATCTCGCCCCGGCGCAGCCCGGCCCAGGCTCCGCGCCAGAACGGGAGCGCGCACCACGCGACCGACGGAACCGTGAGGCCGATCGTGAGCCAGCGCAGGACCCGCCGGAGCGCGGGGTCGAGGCTCCCGTCGCCTCCCAGGTAGAGCGCGAGCGACAAGAGCATCACGTTGCCCGCCAGGAAGCCCGCCACCAGCACGCGCACCAGCGCGTCGCGGGCTCCCCGCTCCGCCGGCCGGTCGAGCAGCTCGGGGTCGTAGGGCGTCGCACCGTAGCCGAGGTCGCCGACGGCGCGGACCAGCGCCGCCACGCTGGTCCGCGCGGGATCGAAGCGCACCAGCGCGCGGTGGGTGGTGTAGCTCACCGAGGCGACGGTCACGCCCGGCGTCCCCGCGAGCGCCCGCTCGACGCGGTTCACGCAGCCGCCACAGCGCAGCCCCTCCAGGAAGAGGCCCGTCTCGGCGACCGCGCTCACGGCAGCTCCAGGGCGAACGCGCGCTCCACGGTCTCGCCCCCTCGCTCCAGGTGCGCCACCAGCCGCCAGCGCCCGTGCCGCGGGAGCGGCACTCGCGCCTGCAGCCGGCCCGGCGCGCCGGCCGGCCGGAGCGCAAACTCCGCGTCCAGACCGCCCTCGGTCGGCCGCTCGCGTCGGATCGAGGCGCGGCTCGTGTCGAGCGGCCTCCCCGTCGCGTCGCGAAGCACCACGCCCACCTGCACGCCGCCGGGCTCCGGTGTCGCCTGCAACGAGACCTCCCAGCCCAGGGCCTCGGCGCGGCGCTCGGCGCGGACGCGTTCGCTGTAGTGGAGGCTCGCCGCGTAGGCGTCGTCCACCACCAGGGGATCGGGGTTCGCACGCGCCACCTCGTAGAACGCGAGCGAGCCCGCGACCATCGCGAAGAGGAGGCTCGCCAGGACCCAGGGCCAGGGCTCGATCCGGGCGCGACGTCGCGTAGCCTTCATCGCCTGCCTCCTGCTCACGAGCCCCCCCGGCCGCCGGGCTCCGCGATGCCGACGAAGCCGTGCAGCGGCGCCAGGAACGTCGCCGGAGCGCTCGCGGAGCGCCGGGGATCGGAGATCTCCTCCACCACGAAGCGGAAGCGGCCGCTCCGGTGCTCGAGCTCCTCCTCCAGCGCTTCGTGATCCGCCAGCACGAAGACCCGCGCCTCCACGGTGGCGAGCGGCGGCACCGTGACCGGGTTCACGCCCGCCAGGAGCTCGAAGCCCGCCGGCGCCTCGATGCGCAGGCGCAGCACGCGGGGCACGCGATCACGGTTCTGGATGTGCAGGGTGAAGGCGTTCGCGAAGCGTCCGTCGGCGCTCGCCCCGCTGAGAGCGCTCGGGTTGTGCGAGACCTCGATCCCGAGCGGGACGCGTTCGGCCAGGAGCGAGACGAAGCTCAGCGTGACGGCGCACAGGAGCGCGGCATAGATCGCGACGCGTGGCCGCAGCAGGCGCACCGGTCGGATGCGCTCGAGCCCGACCAGCGAGCGGTACCCGATCAGGTTCCGCGGACGGCCGAGGCGCGCCATCACGCCGTTGCAGGCGTCGATGCACTGGGTGCAGGCGATGCACTCGAGCTGGAGCCCGTCGCGGATGTCGATCGCGCTGGGGCAGACCGCGACGCAGAGACCGCAGTCCACGCAGTCCCCTCCTGCCGCCACCCCGCCGCCGCGCTGCAGGCGCCGCGTGCGGGGCTCGCCGCGCGGCCGGTCGTAGCCCACCACCAGCGTGTCGCGATCGAAGAGCACGCTCTGGAAGCGCGCATAGGGACACAGGAACTTGCAGAAGGTCTGGCGCACCACCACGAAGTCCAGGTACGCGAGCGCGCTCGCCACGATCAAGAAGCCGGTCTCGGTCGGCGTGAGCGTGCCGCTTCGCAGCGCGGGCAGGAGGTCGTAGGGCGAGACGAAGTAGCCGACCAGGTGGAAGCCCAGGATCAGCGAGAGAAGGATCCACAGGCCGTGGGTCGCGAGCTTGCGCCAGGTCGCCACGCGCGCGGGGGGACCGCTCCGGCTCCAACCCTGGAGACGCCGCGCCACCGCCGCATACACGTCGGTGAGCACGGTCTGCGGGCAGGCCCAGCCGCACCACAGCCGCCCGGCGAGCGCCGTGAAGAAGAAGAGCGCGAGCGCGAGGGCCGCCACGATCAGCCACAGGAAGTAGAGCTCCTGCGGGAAGATCACGAGTCCGAAGACGTGGAACTTCCGCCCGGGCACGTCGAGCAGCACCAGGGGCTCGCCGTCGATGCGCGCCCAGGGCACCAGGACCAGGATCGCGATCAGGATCCCGTCCGCCGCCCAGCGAAACCGGCGGAAGAATCCCTGTACCGGCCGGGCATTCAACATCGAGACCTCAGGGACCGGCGGCGCTCGCGCCCGCCGGCGGCGGCGTCCAGCCAGGCGGCGCCCCCACGCCCGGCTGCGACGAGCGGGGCAGCGTCTCCAGGTAGGCGAGCACCTTCCAGATCTTGTCGCTGCCGAGCTGGGGCCCCCACGCCGGCATTCCCCCCGGCCTCCCGCCGGACACCGTCGTGAAGAGATCCTCGTCGGTGTGGCCGTACTTCCAGTAGGGATCGACCAGGCTCGGCCCCACCAGGCCGCTCCCGTCGGGCTTGTGGCAGGCCGCGCAGATCGTGGTGAAGACCTCCTTGCCTTCGGCGATGGCCGCAGCGTTCCCGTGGTAGGGGTTGCTCTTCGGCAGCACGGCGCGCGCCGCCGAGTAGCGCGTCTCCGCCGCCGCGACCTCCGCGCGGTACTGGGCCTTCGCCGACCAGCCGGAGAAGGTGTAGTAGGGCCAGTACACCACGGCGAAGACGATGCAGCCGAGGAACGCCAGGTTGAACCAGAGGGGAATCGGGTTGTCGTCCTCGCGGATCCCATCGCGCTCGGCGCCGTCCGTGCGCGGCCGCTCCGCGATCTCGCGCTCCGGCTCCTTGCCCTGCGCGCTCACGGCTCGTCCTCCTCCAGCATGCGTCGCGCGGGCTCCTCCAGGCGCTCCCGCCGCGACGGCCGGTAGAGCCAGATCGCGATCGCGAGCAGCCCGAGCGCGAGCAGCGCCAGGCGGCCGAGCTTGTAGAGGGCCACCCAGTCCATCAGCGCTCCTCCTGCAGGAGCGCGGTGGTGAGCGGTCGCTTGCGCCAGCCGATGTCGGTCCCGAGCCGTTGGAGATACGCGATCAGGGCGATGGCCTCGCTCCGCACCTCGGTGTCGGAGAGCGCGATCCCGTCGCGGCGCAGCGCGGCGACATGCTGCTCCGCCTGCGTTCGCAGGTCCTGCGGCGCGTCCGCGATCTCGGCGTCGGAGTAGGGATGGCCGAGGCCGCGCAGCGTCTCGAGCTTCGCGACCGTGAGCGCGGTGTCGAGCGGCGTCTCCTCCAGGAACGCGAACGCCGGCATGTTCGAGCGCGGCTCGATCTGGCGCGGATCGTGCAGGTGGATCCAGTGCCAGGAATCCGGATACTTGCCCCCCACCCGCGCCAGGTCCGGGCCGGTGCGCCGCGAGCCGAAGAGGAACGGCCGGTCGTAGACGCTCTCGCCCGCCATGGAGTACGGGCCGTAGCGGTCGGTCTCCGTCTTGAAGGGGCGGACCTGCTGGCTGTGGCAGTTGTTGCAGCCCTCGCGAATGTAGATGTCGCGGCCTTCGAGCTCGAGCGCGGTGTAGGGGCGCACTCCCTCGATCGGCTCGACCGTCCCCTGCAGGAAGTAGGGAGGGATCAGCAGCACCAGGCCTCCCACCGCCACCGCCAGCAGGGTGAGCACCGTGAGGAGCACCCAGCGCGCCTCGATCCTGCGGTGCCACTCGTAGCCCACGGCTCAGCGCCCTCCTGCCACGACGGCGGCGAGGCCCGAGGGGAGCTCCGGCGCCGGCACGGCCGCCGAGCCCTGGCGAATCGTACGCAGGACGTTGTAGAGCATGACCAGGACGCCGGAGAGGAAGAGCGCTCCGCCGCCGGCGCGGATCAGGTCGTAGATGCGGATCGCCGCCACCGTCTCCGCGAAGCCGTAGGCCAGGCTCCCGTCCGGGTTCACCGCGCGCCACATCAAGCCCTGCGTCACCCCCGAGATCCACATCGGGGTCACGTAGAGCACGATGCCGAGCGTCGCCACCCAGAAGTGGAGCTCCGCCAGGCGCAGGCTGTAGAGCGTGGTGTGCCACAGGCGCGGCACCAGGTAGTAGAGCGTGGCGAAGGAGGTGAGCGCCACCCAGCCGAGCGCGCCGGAGTGCACGTGACCGATGGTCCAGTCCGTGAAGTGGGAGAGCGAGTTCACGGTCTTGATCGACATCATCGGGCCCTCGAACGTGCTCATCCCGTAGAAGGTGAGGCCCACCGCGAACATCTTGAGGAGCGGATCCGTGCGCAGCCGATCCCACGCCCCGCGCAGCGTCAGGAGCCCGTTCAGCATCCCGCCCCAGGACGGCAGGATCAGCATGATCGAGAACGCCGTGCCGAGGGACTGCGCCCAGTCCGGAAGCGGCGAGTAGATCAGGTGGTGGGGACCGGCCCAGATGTAGAGGAAGATCAGCGACCAGAAGTGCAGGATCGAGAGCCGGTGCGAGTAGACCGGACGCCCGACCTGCTTCGGCAGGAAGTAGTACATGAGGCCCAGGATGGGCGTGGTCAGCAGGAAGCCCACCGCGTTGTGCCCGTACCACCACTGGATGTTGGCGTCGTACACGCCGGCGTAGAGGGAGTAGGACTTCCAGGCGGTCCAGGACACCGGAACTTCGAGGTTGTTGAAGATGTGCAGCATGGCGATGGTGAGGATGGTCGCGATCCAGAACCAGATCGCTGCGTAGAGGCCGCGCTCCCTGCGCCGTGCGAGCGTGCCGAAGAAGTTCACGGCGTAGGCGACCCAGACCACCGTGATCGCGATGTCGAGCGGCCACTCGAGCTCCGCGTACTCCTTGGAGCTGGTCTTGCCGAGGAGGAGCGAGATGGCCGCCGCGACGATCACCGCGTTCCAGCCCCAGAGATTGAGGCGCGACAGGAAGTCCGACCACATGCGGACGCGGCACAGGCGCTGCACGCCGTAGTAGCTTCCGGCGAAGACCACACCGAGCGTGAAGCCGAAGATCACGGCGTTGGTGTGGATCGGGCGCAGGCGCCCGAAGTGGAGGTGGAGCGGGCCGAGCTCGACGTTCAGCGCCGGAAACGCGAGCTGCAGGGCCGCCACGAGCCCGATGGTCATGCCGACGATGCCCCAGACGAGCGCGGAGAGTGCGAATCCTCGCACCACCGCCATGTCGTAGAGCTCCTCCCGCCCCGACGGCGGCGCCGACGCTCCTGCGGCCACGCGATGCCTCCCACCGCCCGTCGCGGCGGCCTCCGCAAGGCGATGCAGCTTCGGTGCCAGCCGTTGCGGTGCGGAGAGCCCCAGCGGGACCGGAAGACGCGCCGCCGGCGACAGGCTCTGGGCACCAGCGACGACGGCGAGGTCCGCGCGCCACACCGCTGAGGCGGTGCGGCACAGCCGCACCCGGTGCTGCGACGCGCGCTGGTGTCGGGAGCCCGGCTCGCGGCTCGCGATCCTCGGCCAGCCGAGGCCTTCACCCACGTCACGCGGCGCGCGAACGCCGCGCCGATCGAGCCTTCCGGCAAGCGCGCGTCGCGACGGACCAGCCGCACGGGCACGACGCGGTGTAGAAGGCTCGGTGCGCCGGGCCCTCCGTGAACGCGTGCCGTTCATCCGGGCGCGGGCCACCACGAGCTTCCGCTCGGGGCCGGCACGGCCCCCTTCGGGCATCGCCTCACGGCCGGCCGGGCCCCGGAGTTCTAGACCGGCGGTACAGTGGGTCGCGGCGGAATTGATCCGGGAGTCGATTTCTTCCCGGGCGCGGCTACCCTGCCGGCCTTCGCGGACGGAGCCGCCGAATCCCGGGTGCCCCCCGTCCCCGACCCCGAACCGCTCGGTCGGGCCTGAACCAAGGGAGCTGGAACATGACGGACATTCGCTTCGAGAACCGCGTCGCCGTGATCACCGGTGCCGGCGGCGGCCTCGGAAAGACCTACGCCCTCGAGCTGGCGCGGCGCGGCGCCAAGGTGGTGGTGAACGACCTCGGCGGAAAGTCCGACGGCACGGGCGCCGGCCACAGCATGGCCGACGCCACGGTGAAGGAGATCCAGGAGAAGGGCGGCAGCGCCATCGCCAACTACGACAGCGTCTCCACGCCCGAGGGGGGCGAGGCGATCATCCGCTCGGCGCTCGACGCCTTCGGGCGGGTCGACATCGTGATCAACAACGCCGGGGTCCTGCGCGACAAGACCTTCGCCAAGCTCACGCCCGAAGAGCTCGAGATCGTGCTCGACGTGCACCTGAAGGGTGCGTTCTTCGTGACGCAGCCCGCCTTCCGCGCGATGAAGGAGCAGAACTACGGCCGCATCGTCCTCACCGCGTCGGCCGCGGGCATCTTCGGCAACTTCGGCCAGACCAACTACGGCGCCGCGAAGATGGGGCTGGTGGGTCTGTGTCACGTGCTCGCGATCGAGGGCATGAAGAACAACATCAAGTGCAACGTGATCGCGCCCATCGCGAAGACGCGAATGACGGAGCAGCTCCTCGGCGGCCTGGCGGAGCACGTGAAGCCCGAGCTGGTGACGCCGCTCGTGGTCTACCTCGCCTCGGAGCAGTGCCCGTCCACCCACGAGATCTACTCGGTGGGCGGCGGCCGGTACGCGCGGATCTTCGTCGGCCTGGTGCCCGGCTGGTACGCCGGCAAGGGCGTGGTGCCGAGCACCGAGGACGTGGCCGCCCACTTCGAGCAGATCCGCAAGACCGAGGGCTACATCATCCCCGAGAACATCGGCGACGAGATGAAGCTCCTGCTGAAGTCCCTCCAGGGCTAGCGCGAGGAGACCCCATGGCCATCGACCCGCAGAAGGCGCTCGGGGCCGAGATCCCCGGCGGCCCGGCGAGCTGGGACCGGGACCAGGTGATCCTCTACCACCTCGGCGTCGGCGCCGGGGTGCCGCCCACCGACCCGAACGAGCTCTCCTACACCTACGAGAAGAACCTGAAGGTCCTGCCGAGCTTCGGCGTGATCCCGGTGTTCCGTAGCCTCGGCTCGATCGCGGCCGTACCGGGGCTCGCCGGAGCGTTCAACCCGGCGCTGCTGCTGCACGGAGAGCAGGACATCGTCCTGCACGAGCCGATCCCCGTGGAGGCGACGGTGTCGTCCAGGGGTCGCGTCGCCGGGCTCTACGACAAGGGGAAGGCGGCGGTGGCGGTGCTCGAGCTCGACACCACCGACGCCAGCGGGAAGAAGCTCTTCACCAACCGGTTCACGCTCTTCCTGCGCGGGGCCGGTGGCTTCGGCGGGGATCGCGGGCCGGAGGTGAAGATCGAGCCGCCGCCCCGGGCCCCCGACTTCGTGAAGGAGTCACCGACCCTGCCCCAGCAGGCCCTGCTCTACCGGCTGGCCGGGGACAAGAATCCGCTCCACGCCGATCCGGACTTCGCCAAGCTCGGCGGCTTCGACCGGCCGATCCTGCACGGGCTCTGCTCCTACGGGATCGTCTGCAAGGCCGTGGTGGACGCCGCCTGCGGCGGCGACGTGAAGCAGGCGGCGCGCTGGCAGGCGCGCTTCGCCGGGGTGGTGTTCCCGGGCGAGACGCTCGTCACCTCCATGTGGTGCGAGGGCAAGACGATCTTCGTCTCCGCGAAGACCCGCGAACGCGACACGCCGGTGCTGTCGAACGCCGCGCTCACGCTGCGGTAGACGCCCGCCCCGCACCCGCCCCGGTAAGGCCTCCTCGCGGCTGGCCCGGAGCGCCCTCCCGGGCTAGCCTTCGCTGCGTGCCGCCGGCCGTGCGCGCCGCGAACCCCCTCTGCTCCGTCGTCGTTCCGGTGCTCGACGAGGAAGGCTGCGTCGCGGAGCTGGCCGATCGCGTCCGCGCTGCCCTGCAATCGGCCGGCGTCCGACACGAGATCCTGTTCGTGGACGACGGGAGCCGCGATCGCACCCCGGAGCGGATCCTCGAGCTCCGGGCCCAGGATCCCGGGGTGAAGACCGTGCGCTTCACGCGCCGCTTCGGCCAGCAGGCGGCGCTCGCCGCCGGGCTGCGCTTCGCGCGGGGCGACGCGGTGGTGACCATGGACAGCGATCTCCAGCACCCGCCGGAGTTCCTGCCCGAGCTGCTCCGCGCATGGCGCGAGGGCTTCGACGTCGTCCACACCGTGCGGCGTCCCCCGCTCGAGTCCCGGCCGGGCTTCAAGGAGCGCGCCAGCCGGCTCTTCTATCGCCTGATGGGCCTCGTGAGCTCGATCCCCGTGATTCCGGCGGCCGCCGACTTCCGCCTGCTCGACCGGCGGGCGGTGGACGCCTTCAACGCGCTGGAGGAGCGCTTCGTCTTCGTGCGAGGCCTCGTGCCGTGGCTCGGCTTTCCGGAGACCCGCCTCGAGTACGACGTGGCACCGCGCTTCGCCGATCGCAGCAAGTACTCGCTCCTGCGGATGCTGCGCCTCGCCCTCGATGGCGTGTTCTCGTTCTCGGTGCTGCCGCTGCGGCTCATCACGGCTCTCGGGCTCGTGACCACTCTCTTCGGCATCCTCTACGGGGCCTTCGCCCTGGTGGCCTGGCTCCTCGGCCGTGTCTCCGAGCCCGGCTGGACCTCTCTGATGGTGCTGGTGCTGGTCTTCGGCGGGGTGCAGCTGCTCTCGATCGGCGTCGTGAGCGAGTACGTCGGACGGACCTACGAGGAGGTGAAGCATCGCCCTCGCTACGTGATCGACCGCGTGGAGGGCCTCGAGTGGCCGTGAGCTGCCCGGTCTGCGGGGCGGCTCCCTGCCGGCCGGCGCTCCGCAAGGACGGCATCGAGATCCTGGCGTGTCCAGACTGCGGCCTGCGTTTCTGGCGTCCTCCGGCCGGCTTTCGACCCGAATCAGTGTATGACGCCGAGTACTTCCGGAGCTCCGACGCATCCCGGGGCTACGACGACTACGCCGCCCTGGAGCCGACCCTGCGTCGCAACTTCGCGCGTCGCCTGGCGCGCCTCGGGTCGCCCGGCCGCGGCGCGCGGCTCCTCGACGTGGGCGCCGCCCACGGCTTCGCCTTGGCGGAGGCCGCGCGCGCGGGCTTCCGCGTGGCCGGCTGCGAGATCTCGCGCAGCGCGGCCAGGCACGCGGGCGAGCGAGGACCCGGTCGCGTCTGCGTGGCGAACGCGCTGCGGCTCCCCTTCGCGGGGCACTCGTTCGAGCTGGTGACCCTGTGGGACGTGCTCGAGCACCTCCCGGATCCCCACGCCGCGATCGGAGAGGTGGCGCGGGTCCTCGAGCCGGGCGGACGCCTGGTTCTCTCCACCGGCGACGTGGGAAGCCTGGCCGCACGTCTTTGCGGCGCACGCTGGCACCTCTACACGCTGCCGGAGCATCTCTTCTTTCACACCCGGGAGAGCCTGCGCCAGCTCCTCGAGGCCCATGGCCTGCGCATCGAGCGCTTGCGCGCCGAGGCGGCGTTCTATCCGCTCGGCTACCTGGTCGAGCGCCTGCGCAAGACGCTTTTGCGGCGACCCTCTCGTCGGGCGCTGCGTTTTCCCGGCGCCCGCCTCGCGCTGCCCGTGAACCTCTACGACGTCGTCACGGTCGAGGCGCGACGCCTCCCCGGTGCGAGCACCGCGGCTGCGATGCCGAGGGCGGCCGCCCCGGCGAGCGCGCACCCGCGGCGGAAGGAGCCGGGGCGGTAACGCAGCTCGATCCTGTGCTCGCCGGGTGGCACCGCGATGCCACGAAAGAGCGTGTCGGCGCGCAAGATCGGGACGGGCGCTCCATCGAGTCGCGCCTCCCATCCGGGATAGTAGAGATCCGTCACCACCACGAGGGCGCGCTCGGCGCCGCGCGTGAGGATCACCTGACGCTCCGGCGTGTCCTGCTCGAGGCGTGTCTCCGCTATCAGGTCGGGTGTCGCGGGGCCGGAGAGGATCTGGGGCGGGCGCTCGACCAGGGCAGCAGTGCGGAGATCGAAGTCGGGCGCGAGCAGGCGCTCGAGCGCGGCCTGCGGCTCGCCGGGCTCGGGCTCCACCCGCGTCGCACGAAAGGCCCGCGGCAGGTGCAGCGGGTTCTCGAACAAGGCGGGTGTCGTGCCGGGCTCGGAGAGCGCGCGGTAGCGCTCGGCCAGCCAGGCCGGCGGCTCGTTCGCGAGGACGAAGCGCACGGAGAGGAGGTCGAGAAGCGCCGCCCGACGTGCGTCCTGCGGCAGCCCGACGCGCCCGAAGAAGGGGATGGCGCCGACATAGTGCTCGCTCCCCGCCCCGGGCGCTCGGCCGACGTCGCGGGGATCGATCGTCACGGCGCGGCCCGTCTCGAAGAAAGTGAGCATGCGCGCGGTCGCAGCCGGGGTCAGGGGCTCGAGGTCGTGGGTCACTCGAAGTCCGGCGCTCTCGCCGAGCTTGTCGGCGAAGACGATCTCGTCGCGATGCTGCCAGTGGACCCGCGTGCCATCGGTCGAGGTGGCGGCCCGGAGCGTGGCGAAGAGACGCTCGAGAGGCGGCGGTACCGACGCCTCGGCGTGTCGCGGAAATCGCAGCCGCGCGCCGGCGGAGGGCAGCACCTGCGCCAGGGCGAGCCCGAACGCCAGCACCACTCCCGCGGCGGGCGCGGCCCGCGGCCCGAGCGCGAGGTGCTCCTCGAGACGCGTCAGCCCTGCTCCGGCACCGACCGCCAGCGCGAGCGTGGTCACGAGCCTCCAGCGAAAGGGAAAGCGGAAGTCTCCCATCAAGGGGAGCCTGCGCAGCCAGCGATACACCGGCAGGTGGAAGGGGAAGGAGATGGCGAGAGCGAAGGCACCGATCGCGAGCAGGGCGAGGAGGCGTGGCCGCGACCGACCGGGCCGAAACGCGGCCAGCAGCGCCAGTGGCAGCGCCAGGACGCCCGGCACGGCGTCGTTCGCGCCCTGCGCCAGCAGGATCGCCAGAAACCGGCGCGGATCGTGCTGGAACGGGACCAGCACCGCCTGCGCCTCGCGCAGGAGCCCCGGCGCACGCGCGCTCCGGTCCACCAGCTCGACCGCCGGGAGGAGCTGCGGCGCGGCGAGGCACGCGCCGGCCAACGCCCCGAGCGCGAGGCAGAGGCCGCGTCCCAACGGAGGCCGCCGCTCTCGAAGCCCGGCCTCGAGAAGGGCCGTGCCCGCGTAGAGCGCCCCGGTGAACGCCGTCATGAGAGCGACGTAGGGCCAGGCAGAGAGGAGCTGGAGCCCCACCACGAGCGCCAGGATCCCGACCCTCGAGCGCGTCGCGCGCTCCACCACGCGATCGATCGCCACGAGCACACCTGGGAGCCAGGCCGCGCTGTAGAGAGTGCAAGGCCACCAGAGGGCGGCCGAGAGCCAGGAACACCCGCCGAAGAGCAGGCCCGCGGCGAGCGCACCGGCACCGCCCGCGCCGAGCCGCCGGGCGAGGCACGCCGCGAAGCCCGCTGCGATTCCGAGATGGAGCGCGACCAGCACGGCGAAGGCGAGCTGAGCCGGGAGCAGCAGGTGCAGGAGATTCGGCGGATAGAGCACCCCGGTCTGGAGCGTCGCCAGGAAGGGCAGCCCGACGCCCTGCGAGGGGTTCCAGAGCGGAAGGTCACCGTGGGCGAGGCGTCCGAACGCGTAGACGGCGTTCGGCCGGTAGTAGGCAAAGAAGTCGAAGACCCCGGATTGCGGATCCACCTCGAGGGCCGGCGCCGACGCCTGCGTTCCCCAGGCGAGCCAGACGCCGGCAACCCCGAGCGCCGCGAGCAGCGATGCCGTGACGCCTCGCTCGAGTCGCAGCGCGCGATCCTCCTGCTCGATCCGGGCATCCCGGGATGCCCTGTTCGCCTGGCACCGCCCTCCCCTACCGAAGCCCGCCCGTCCATGTCAAGACATGCGCGGCCAGGCGGATCCGTGAGAGGATGGGACCGGCGTCGAACGAGCCCGGCGCAGGGAGAAGGAACGGGGTGACAGGACGTCGTCTCGCGGCGCTCTTCGCCGGAGCCCTCGCTGGATTCGCCCTCGCGGGCGTGGTGGCGTGGGTTCGCGCCGCGCCGTCGCCCGCCGCGGCTTCGACGCCCGTGCCCGTCGAGTCTCGCGGCATCGACGCGCCGCAGCGCGCAGGGCCTGGCGTGGCGCCGCTTCCCGGCTCGCTCCGGGGGAGCGACGTCGATGGTGCGCTCGAGGTCGGGCCCGACGGCCACTTCCGGCCCACCCGCGCCGCGCTGGTGTTCTTCGACTACTTCCTCGCGGCGGGCAGCGAGGAGAGCGAGGCCGCGCTGCGCGCACGCATCGAGGCCGAGATCGCGCGGCGGCTCCCGCCCGCTGCCGCCGCCGAGGCCCGCGCCTTTCTCGAGCGCTACCTCGGCTATCGCGAAGCGGCGCGCGAGCTGGCCGAGAGCGACCCGGGGCCGGTGGACCTGGAGCGGCGACTCCAGCGCCTGCGCGAGCTCCGCCGCGCCTGGTTCGGGCCCGAGCTCGCCGACACGCTCTTCGGTCAGGAGGAGGACGTGGCGGAGGTCGCGCTCGAGCGCCGGCGCGTGGAAGAGGACCCGAGCCTGAGCCCCGACGAGCGGGCGCGCCAGCTCGAGGCGCTCGAGGCGAAGCTTCCCGAGTCCGAGCGGGCGGCTCGGGCGCAAGCCGTGGCGCCGCTCCAGGTCGAGCAGCAGGTGGAAGCGCTGCGGAGCGGGGGCGGCTCGGAGGCGGACGTGTGGGCGGTGCGCGCCCGGGCCTTCGGGGCCGAGGCGGCGGACCGCCTGGCGGCGCTCGACGCGGAGCGCGCGGACTTCGCGCGCCGGCTCGCAGACTACCGCGCGGCACGCGATGCCGTGCAGGCCGATCCCTCGCTCTCGCCGGAGGAGCGCGCCCGGGCCGTGGAGCGGCTGCGCGCCGAGCGCTTCCCTCCGGACGAGCTCGCGCACGTTCGCGCGCTCGACGGGCTTGCGCCGACGCCCGACGCACATTAGCAGCGCTCGGGAGCCGAGCCTCCCTCCCCGGCCGAAGCCGAGCTCCGTCGGCCGCCCGGGCTCCTGCACCCGTCCTGCCGTGACACCGCGCACGCGGTGTCCGTGCGCTCCAGCCGCTCCTCTTGCGGACCCTTCAAGGAGGTTCAGCATGCGATTGGCAGGATTCGTCGGGATCGGTCTCACGCTGATGCTCGGAGCGGCGGCTGCCGCCCTCGCCTACGGCGGCGGCACGCCCGACGGCTCGCCGCCGGCGGAGGAGACGGTGTGCGATACCGAGACGGGAGCCGCCTACGGACTGTGCGTGGCCTTCTGCGAGGCCAACGACTGCGAGCTCGACCCGGACACGCAGGCCTGTCAGGTCCTGCGCTCGAACTACATGAAGATCACGGGCTCGCCCTTCTTCCCCTGCGAAGGCGACGGCGTGCCGCAATGACGTCACGCGCCGGAGGCCGGCGGCCGGGCCCGCCGGCCTCCGGTCCCCGCCGCCCGCTCGTGCGCGGCTGAGCTAGCCTTCGCGGCGCGGCGCGCGGGGACGCATCAGGGCGACACCCGGGAGCGTCGACGGGGGTCCCATGGCGCGCGCCGGCGAATCGAGCGACGTCCTCCACCGAGGCGGCTGCCACTGCGGGCGAGTGCGCTTCGAGGTGGAGGCGCCCGCCGCGATCGAGGTCTCGGACTGCAACTGCTCCATGTGCCGGCGCAGCGGGTATCTCCACCTGATCGTGCCGAAGGAGAGCTTCCGGCTGCTCTCCGGCGAGGACGCGCTCGTCTCCTACCGCTTCAACACCGGCGTCGCGCAGCACCTCTTCTGCGGCACGTGCGGTGTGAAGTCGTTCTACGTTCCCCGGTCCCATCCCGACGGCATCAGCGTGAACGCGCGCTGCCTGGACCCGGGCAGCGTGACGTCGACGTCCGTCCGGCCCTTCGACGGCGCGAACTGGGAGAGCGCCCGGGCCGAGCTCGCTCGCGAGGAGGCCCGAGGGCGGCGGATTTCCGATCGGGCGTCCCCGGACGCTCCCCGACTTGACGAGGAGGGGTCGTCCGGACAAAAATGACTCCGGTCATTAATGATCGGAGTCGCCTCAGGTGCCCCGCCCCCTCGGAAGCGCCGCCTCCTCCGTCCCGCCCACCGGCCGGCGGGAGCGCAACAAGCGGGAGAAGCACGAGCGGATCGTCGCGGCCGCCCGTGAGCTCTTCTCCAGCAAGGGCTTCGACGCCACCACGACCGCGGAGATCGCGGCCCGGGCGGACGTGGCGGCCGGCACCCTCTTCCTCTACGTCGCCTCGAAGGAGGACCTCCTCGTCCTGGTCTTCCGCGACGAGATGGACCGCGTGGCGGACCGGGCCTTTGCGAGCCTCCCGGCCGGTGCCTCGCTCCTCGACGAGCTGCTTCACGTCTACGGGGCCCTGATCTCGCTCCACGAGCGCGACCGCGGGCTCGCTCGCGTCTTCGTGAAGGAGCTGATGTTCGTCGGCGCGGCCAACCGCCCGAGCGTGGAGGCGTTCGTGGAGGGCCTCGTCCACCGCTCCGCCGAGCGCATCGAGGAGGCGCAGCGATCCAGCCGGTTCGATCCCGAGGCGCCCGCCCACGCCATCGCCGAGAACTGCTTCCGCCTCTACATCGCGATGCTGCAGCGCTGGCTCGGTCTCGGCACGCAGGTTTCGAGCCGGGAGCACCTCGCGCGCCTGCGCGGGGCGCTCGCGCTCCAGCTCCGTCCCTTCGAGATCCGCTAGTCCCCTTCCATCGATCGGAGGCCTTCCCCATGCCTGCACGTACCGGCGCCCAGTTCCTGAGCGGCCTCAAGGACGACCGCGAGATCTGGGTAGGGAGCGAGCGCGTGCGCGACGTCGTGGACCATCCGGCCTTCGCCGGCGCCGCGCGTGCCATGGCGGAGCTCTACGACCTCCAGCACGCGAACGCCGACGTCTGCCTGATGCCCGACCCGGAGACCGGCGAGCCCGTGAACGTGAGCCACCTGATTCCGCGCTCGCGCGAGGACCTCGAGCGGCGCCATGCCTGCCTCGAAAGGCATGCGGAGTTCACCGTCGGGCTCCTTGGTCGCTCGCCCGACTACCTGAACGTCACCTTCGCGGGCTTCGCGGGACGCGCCGACGAGTGGAGCGTGAACGGCAACGAGGAGGGCGCCGCGAACCTGGTCGCGTACCAGCAGGAGATGGCGCGGCGCGATCTCTCCCTCACCCACACCATCATCAACCCCACGGTCGACAAATCGAAGGGAGACGTGCCCCAGGGCGGCGACGACGAGGTGGTGCTGCACAAGGTCGCCGACACCGAGCACGGAATCGTGGTCCGCGGCGCGAAGATCCTCGCGACCCTCGCGCCGTTCTCCGACGATCTCGCGGTCTATCCCGCGCATCCGCTCGGGCCGGGCGCAGAGCGCTACGCGCTCTCGTTCTCGATCCCGATGGCGACGCCCGGGCTCAAGTTCCTCTGCCGCGACAGCTGCAGCCAGCCGACGAACACCTTCGACCACCCGCTCTCGAGCCGCTTCGACGAGCAGGACGCATTCGTGATCTTCGACGACGTCGAGATCCCGCGCGAACGCATCTTCCTGGACGGCAACCTCGAGGTCTACAACCTGGTGATGCGGACCGGCTGGTACCCGAACATCATGCAGCAGACCACGATCCGCGCCCAGACCAAGCTCGAGTTCGCCTGGGGCATCGCCGCGCGCATGGTGGACGCGCTCGGCGCCTCGAATCCGACCAGCATGCAGCTCCTGGGCGAGATCTGGTCGTACGCCGAGCTCACGCGGGCGGGGATCCGCGCCGCCGAGCAGGACTCCCGCGAGTGGGGCAACGGCGTCTGGTTTCCGGACGGCCGGCCCTTCACGGCGCTGCGCCCGCTGCTCCCCATCTGGTTCCCTCGGGTGAACGAGATCCTCCGGCTGCTCGGCTCCCACAACGTGCTCGCCACGCCGACGGCGGCGCAGCTCGGAGACGCCTCGCTCCGACCGCTGATCGATCGCTACCTGAGGGGTGCGAATGGCATCGACGCCGAGACGCGCACGCGAATCTGCCGTCTGGCCTGGGACTTCGCCGGCACCTCCCTGGCCAGCCGCAACGAGCAATACGAGCGCTTCTACCTCACCTCCAGCGCACGAAACTTTCAGCTGGCGCAGGGCCTGGCATCGCCCGAGCGCGCGCAGCGCCTGGTCGAGCGCTTCCTGAAGGAGGAGATCCGATGCCCGATCGCCTGAAGATCGCCGGCGTCGAGGTCTCCACCGAGCACTGGATCGACGGTGAACGCGTCGGCTCGGCGCGCAGCTTCCCGGTGCTCTCGCCGATCGACGTCCGCCATCTGGCCGACGTCGCGGCCGGCGGTGTCTCCGAGGCCGATGCGGCCGTCGCAGCGGCGCGTCGGGCGTTTCCCGCCTGGGCCGCGCTCGGGCCAGCCGGCCGCGCCCCGATCCTGCGCCGCATTGCCGACGCGCTCCAGGCCCGCGCGAAGGAGCTCGCGGCGGTGGAGACCGAGGACAACGGCTCGCTCCTCGTCGGGAACCTCCATCGCGTGGTGCCCCGTGCCGCCCAGAACCTGGCCTTCTTCGCGCAGCACGCTCTCGGCCTGGAGCGCCACACGATCGATTCGCCCGAGGTCGTGAACCACGTGCGCTACGAGCCGGCGGGCGTGGCCGCGCTGATCACGCCCTGGAACGCGCCCCTCATGCTGACCACCTGGAAGCTCGGCCCGGCCCTCGCGGCCGGCAACACCGTCGTGGTGAAGCCGCCGGAGTGGGCGCCCTTCTCCTGCTCGTTGCTGGCCGACGTGTCGCGCGACGCCGGGCTTCCGCCCGGTGTGCTGAACGTCGTGCAGGGGATCGGTGAGGAGGCGGGCGCAGCCCTGGTGCGCCACGGCGACGTGGATCGGATCAGCTTCACCGGCTCGCCGGAGACCGCGCGTCTCATCGGCAAGGCCGCGGCGGAGACCCTCACGCCCGTGAGCTTCGAGCTCGGCGGGAAGTCGCCGTTGCTGGTGTTTGCCGACGCCGACCTGGAGGCGGCGGCCCAGACGGTTGCGGGCCAGTACCTGAACGCTGGACAGGTCTGCCTTGCGGGAACGCGAGTCCTGGTCGAGGCCTCGATCGCGGACGCCTTCCTCGCCAAGGTCTGCGCCGCGGCGTCGAAGATGAGCGTCGGCGATCCGCGCGAGGCCTCGACCCGGGTCGGTCCGCTGATCCATCCCGAGCACCTCGCGCGCGTGGCGGGCTTCGTCGAGCGCGCGCTGGCCGACGGCGCGCGGCCGATCTTCGGTGGCGCACCCGATCCTCGCGGAGGCCTCTACTTCGCACCGACCCTCCTCACGAACGTGCGGCAGGAGATGGAGATCGTGCAGCGCGAGGTCTTTGGTCCCGTGCTGGTCTGGCAGACCTTCCGCGACGAGGCCGAGGCGATCGAGCTCGCGAACGGTACGCGCTACGGCCTCGCGGCGACGCTCTTCACGGGTGATTCCGCTCGCGCGGAGCGCGTGGCGGCGCGGGTGGTCGCGGGCACGGTCTGGGTGAACTGCTTCTTCGTGCGTGAGCTGGCCGCGCCCTTCGGCGGCGCCCGCGACTCGGGGATCGGCCGGGAGGGCGGAACCTGGAGCTTCGACTTCTTCTGCGACGTCAAGAACGTGGCGACCCGGAAGGGATCGTTCGCCCGAGGAGGCAGCAATGGCTGAGATCGTCGCGGCCGCGATCTTCGGACACCAGCCGGCCATCATGGCGCCGGAGCCCCTGCGAAAGGCCATGGGGCGCGGCCAGGACACCACACTCGTCACTCCGGGCATGCAGAACCTGCGCGAGGCCCTGGACGCCGCGGCGCCGGATACGCTGGTGATCGTCGACACCCACTGGTTCACCACGATCGAGCACGTGGTGGCGGGCGCGGCCCGCTTTCGTGGGCTCTACACCTCCGAAGAGCTCCCGACGCTGATCACGGACCTCGCGTACGACTTTCCGGGCGCTCCGGCGCTGGCCGAGAACGTGGCGGCGGTCGCGCGCGAGCGGGGCCTCCGCCTGACCAATGCGACGAGCCCGCACATGGCGCAGCACTACCCCACGCTGAACGTCGTGCACCATCTCCACCGCGGCGAGAGGGTGCTGAGCATGGGCGTGTGCCAGACGGCGGAGGCCCAGAACTTCCTCGACCTGGGAGCCTGCCTCGCCGAGGCGATCGCGCGCCTGCCCGACGCTCGCGTGGCGCTGATCGGAAGCGGCGGAATGAGCCATCGCTTCTGGCCGATGGACGCGATCCTGCAGCACGCCTCGTTCGACCCCGCCGACGTGATCTCGCCGGAAGCGCGCGCGATGGACCTGCGGATTCTCGAGCTCTGGCGGGACGGCCACCACGCCGCGGTGCTCGACCTCTACCCGGACTACCGCCAGCGCTTCCATCCGGAAGGCCTCTTCGCCCACTACCTGACTCTCGTCGGGGCGATCGGCGGCCGCGACTGCAAGGCCCGCGGGCGCCCGCTCTCCGCGTACGAGAACGCCGTCGGGACGGGCCAGGTCCACGTGCTCTTCGATCTTCCCCACTAGGCGCGGCAGCTCGCGCTGGCAGGAGACCGCCATGACCCACAGCGGATCGACCCTCCCGCCGACCGGTCCCGCGCAGGGGCGGCCCCCGGGCGAACGCCGATGAGCGTGCTCGACAGTCCGCGCCGCGAGATCCGGCGCATCCTCCACGAGGGCATCGCCTGCTGGGTGGCCTGCGACGGCGACGAGCTCGTGCTCGGCGACGGACGCCGCGTGCGAGAGGCGGAAGCCACCCATCTCGCGCCTTGCGAGCCCACCAAGATCCTGTGCGTGCATCTCAACTACGAGTCCCGGCGCCTCGAGTTCCAGGCGCCGCCCCTCGTCACGCCAACCTACTTCCAGAAGCCCACGACGGCGTTGAACGCCCACGGCGGAACGATCGGTCGCCCGGCCAACACGAAGTACCTGAACTACGAGGGCGAGGTGGCCGCGGTGGTGGGGCGCCCGATGCGAAACCTTGCGCCGTCGGAGGTGTGGGAACATCTCGCGGGCTTCGCGCCGGCGAACGACGTCGGCTGCCAGGACTTCCGCGACACCGACGCCGGCTCGATGCTGCGGGTGAAGGGCCAGGACGGCTTCTGTCCCATCGGCCCCGGCCTGGTGAGCGGTGTGGACGTGCGCGAGAGCGTGCTCCGGACCCGCCTCAACGGGAAGCTGGTGCAGGAGGGCAAGATCGCCGAGATGACCTTCGGGATCGACTACCTGCTGGCGGATCTGTGTCGCCACATCACGCTCCTCCCCGGCGACGTCGTGCTCACGGGGACGCCGGCGAACTCGCGCCCGATGCAGCCAGGTGACCTGGTCGAGGTGGAGGTCACGGGGCTCGGCCGCCTCGTGAATCGCGTGGTGGAGATCCCGGCGCCGCTGCATGCGATCGGGCACCAGCCCACGGACAGCAACGCCGTTCGTGCGGTCGCGCTCGGCAGCGACTCCGGCCTCTCGCGGGAGCCCCGGCCGCGCTGAGCGCCTGGCAGGCGAAGGACCCCACCCGGCGAGCAGCCCGCCGCGGGCTCTGGCTCAGAGCCCGAAGTCCCAGGACTCGCCGGCGTGGTAGCGCTTCAGCACGTTCTTCGCGATCAGGATGCGGTGCACCTCGTCGGGTCCGTCCGCCAGCCGCAGCACGCGCGCACCGCGGTACATGCCCTCGAGGGGCGTCTCGCTCGAGACCCCGAGCGCGCCGTGCACCTGGATCGCCCGATCCACCACCCGGTGCATGGCGTTCGGCACGAAGACCTTGATGGCGGAGATGTCGGTGCGGGCGTCGAGGCCCTGGTCCATCAGCTCCGCGCAGCGAATCGTCATGAGCCGCGAGGCCTGGATGTCCATGTAGGAGTCGGCGATGAAGCCCTGGATGAACTGCTTGTCCTCGAGCTTTCCGCCGTGCACCTCCCGCTCCATCGACCGGCGCACCATCATGTCGAAGGCCCGCCACATCTGGCCGATGCAGTTCATGCAATGGAAGACGCGGCCTGCGCCCAGGCGATCCTGGGCGGCCTGGTGGCCCGAGCCCTTGCGTCCGAGCGCGTTCGAGAGCGGCACCCGGCAATGGTCGAGGATGATCTCGCCGTGGTGACCCTCGGTCTGGCCCCAGACCGGAACGCTCCGCACGTAGTTGAAGCCCGGCGTATCGGTAGGGACGATGATCTGGGTCATGTGGCCGTTCACGTCGGTGTCGCTCGGGTCCTCGGTCCGGCACATCACGATCGCGAAGTCCGCGCGCTTGGCGTTGGAGGAGAACCACTTGTGGCCGGTGATCACCCACTCCTCGCCCTCGCGCACCGCGCGGGTGCGGATCGAGCGCGGGTCCGAGCCCGCCGCGTCGGGCTCGGTCATCGCGAAGCAGGACTGGATCGTCCCCGCCACCAGCGGCTCGAGCCACCTCTTCTTCTGCTCGGGCGTGCCGTACTTCACCAGGATCGTCTGGTTGCCGGAATTCGGGGCCATGATCCCGAAGATCGGGCCCGAGAACGGGCTCCAGGCCAGGATCTCGTTCATGTAGGCGAGCTTCAGGAAACCGATCCCCATCCCGCCGTACTCCTCGGGCAGGTGGGGCGCCCAGAGCCCTCGCTCCTTCACCAGGTGGATGAGGCGCGCCCAGTGCATCGGCGTCTCGGGATCGCCGCGTCGCATCAGGAAGTGCTCGTTCGGGATGATGTGGTTGGCGACGATGTCTGCCGTCATGAGCCGGATCTGGTTCGTCTCGTCGTCCAGCGTCGGGATGGGCGAGATCTGCATTCCTCTTCTCCTCGGGAGCGCAACGGCCGCGCTCAGCGATAGCCTTCCAGCACCGGGCGCCGCGCCAGTCGCCACCAGATCTCCTCGCAGCGCTTGGCGAGCTCGCCGTCCAGGGCGAGCGAGGCGCCTGCAAGGCTGGCGTCGAGCTGATCGGGCCGGCTCGCGCCGACGATGGCGGAGGTGATGCCGGGCTGCGCGAGCGTCCAGGCCACGGCGACGCTCGCCAGGGCGACGCCGCGCGCCTCGGCCTCCTTGGCGAGCCCTTCGCACGCCGCGAGCTGGACCTCGTCCCAGTAGCGGTGCTGATAGATCCGCCCCGCGCCGGGGAGCGCGAAGCGCGTGCCCTCGCGCGGCGTCTCGCCCACGTGGTACTTCCCCGAGAGGAGCCCGCCGGCGATCGGGTTGTAGACGATGACGCCGAGCTGGTTCGCGCGCGCGAAGGGCAGGAGCTCGGTCTCGATCTCGCGATAGAGCAGGTTGTAGCGCGGCTGGATCGACTCGTAGCGCGCGACGCCGAGCTCGCGCGCCACCCGCTCGGCCTCGGCGAGCCGCCAGGTCGGGTAGTTGGAGCAGCCGACGTAGCGGACCTTTCCCGCCCGCACGAGATCATCGAGGGCCCGCAGGGTCTCGTCGATCGGCACCTCCGGATCGAAGGCGTGCGTCTGGTAGAGATCGATCACGTCGGTTCGTAGACGGCGCAGGCTGGCCTCGACCGCGCGCTGGATATGGAAGCGGGAGAGGCCCTGCTCGTTCGCACCCTCGCCCATCGGGCCGCGGCACTTCGTGGCGAGGAAGATCCGGGAGCGCGCTCCCCGCGCCGTGAGCCAGCGTCCTATGATCGCCTCGGTGTCGCCCACGCGCTCGAGCCCACCGCCCAGCGGGTACACGTCCGCGCTATCGAAGAAGTCCACGCCGCCGGCGAGCGCGCGATCCATGATCTCGAACGCGGTCGTCTCGTCCGCCTGCATCCCGAAGGTCATGGTGCCGAGACAGATCGGCGTCACGCGGACGCCGGTTCGACCGAAGGCCCGCCGCTCCATGCTCGCTCCTTCGCTCCTGCGATGAGGGTCGAGTGTAGCCAGCCCCGCGACCGGGAGGGTGGCCCACCCGCCTTGGGCCAGGCCCCCCGCTTCCCCTTCACCCCCGGAGGTGGAAGGCCGTGGCGCCGACTCTGCTCGACCTCTCGCGCATCGGAGAGCCCGACGCCGTCGTCGCGGCCGCCCTGGAGGCCGGGCAGCGGCTCGATCATGCGAGCCCGAGCTCACGCCCGGTGTCGATGCGCCCTCGCTTCGTCCGAGGGCGGCGCTCCCGGCCTCGGGGATTCCGGAGCGGCTGGGGCGATGGCGAGCGACGGCGCCGGAGGGCTCCGTCCGGCTCCGCGCCGAGCGCGAGCCCCGCGCTCAAAACAGCGAGCCGACGAAGCGCTCGAGCTCGATGTTGAATTTCGCCACGACGTGATCGGAGTTGCGGGTGAGTCCGAAGCCCGGGCCGAAGTTGTACTCGATGCCGTGCGCGAGCTCGCCCCGGAGCACCGGGAAGACGTAGTGCTGCTGCTGCCTTCCGGGATCGATGTGGTCCAGCGGCCCCAGGCCGCCGTAGAACTCGACGCCCGGCGAGAGCCAACGCTGCCAGCGGTAGTAGATCCCGGCGGCATAGCCGAACTCGAAGCCCTGTCCGTTCGCGGAACCGACCAGCACCTTCTCGAACTTGGGATTGAGCGCGATCGAGAACCGCCCGAGATCCTTGGACAGAATGGGCCGTAGCTCGAGCTCGAGCTCCTGGTCATCGAACTCCGGGATCTTGTGCCACTCGAGCTCCACGTAGCCGCCGATGTCCACGGGCTTCTCACCCTGCTCGAAGAGCTGTCCACGCAGCCGGAACTTCGAGCCTGCATACTGCAGCCCGTCGCCATTGGGATGGGCGGTGTCGACATAGGCCGCCGCCTCCAGCTTGTCCGTGAGCCCGTAGGTGAGCTCGATGGCACCCCGGTACATCTGGTCGCTCGGGACGTCACCGGAGGCCGAGCCCTCGTAGCCCCGGCTCGGGCCCCGGGCAACGAAGCTGTTCAGGCCCTCGAGCTCCATCATGCCCCGACCCAGCGTCTGCGCGGGGTAGACCTCGAACTCCCACGGATCCATCTGGGCTCGCGCCTGAGACGTCAGGGCGCAGGAAGCGAGGACGACGACGGCCAGCAGGAGCGTCGACACGTTCACCTCTCTCGACAATCCGGTGACGACGCCGCGAGCTCGGCGTCTACCCAGTGGAGGAATTCGTTCCGCTCCGCCGCAGTCCAGCGGGCAGTCGGGTGCAGCGCGCGGTAGTACCAAGGGGCCATGTCACCCGCCGCGACGCGCTGCCGGAGGTGTTCGAGCTTCTGGACCAGGGTTCCGCAATCGAGCGCGTAGTCCGCCCAGCTCGAGAAGTTGAGACGGCGCCGCCCCTCGACCACGTCGCGGTGCACGAGCCAGGAGGCCGGCGCGACCGCGGAGTACCAGGGCCAGCGAGTCTCGTTGGAGTGACAGTCGTAGCAGGCGCCGCGCAACGCGGCGTCGATGGTCGCGGGCGCCTGCACGGTGCCCGTCGGCGGTGGGTTGGATCTTTCGAAGCGCACGGTTTGCGCCGCGGCGACGCCAAGGAACACCGCCGCGAGGAGCTTGCGACGCAAGGCGAGACCCCTCTACCGCGCGGTGATCCGTCCCTCGCCCGCATTCTTGTGGAAGTCATCGAAGAACGTGTAGGTGCCGGGAGCGAGCGCGGGGAGATAGACGACGATCTCATGGCCGGGTTGAACGACGCGCTCGCGGTTGAGCTCGAAGCTCTCGAACTCGACGGCCTCATTCGTCGAGTTCACGACGCGGAGTCGGAGCGGAGCCCCGGCCGGGACCACCAGCTCCGCTGGCTCGAAGCGCCGGTCCTCGAAGCGGACGACCACCGGTGCGTCGTCCTCGGCCCGGACCGGGAGCGCCAAGGACATGAAGACGAGCGGCGCGAGGATCCAGGCGGCGGTCTTGCTGCTCTCCATCCGGGCCCACCAAACGAAATTGATTTCGCATTTCAATATCAGCTTAGCCCGCCCCGGTCAACACCCGCGGCTGGCGTTGGGATCGGGACCCCGGAACCCCGCCGAGAACACGTGCAAGACCAGGAAGTTATGTGTGTCCAGAGAGGCTCAGGGGATGAGCGAGGCGGCGGGCGCGCCCTCGAGCCAGAGATTGAGGTACTCGCCGACGCGCAGCGTCCCCGGGTCCGCCCAGGAGGCGGAGGCGACGCGCTGGCGGAGCTCGTCGAGCTTCTCCAGCACCTCCGCGCGCGTGCGTCCGTAGGCCGTGCCGCGCCGATAGATCGACCCCTCCCCTGCCCCTCTGCGAGCCATGGTCCGTCGCTATGCCCTCACGCCGCCGCGCGCGAAGAGGTTCCGATACTTCGCGCCGCGAGGCTTCGCCCTCACTTCGCATCCCCGCGATGCGTCGCGCGCCACTCGCTCGCAATCCTTTCGGCCTCGGCGATCTGATCGCGACTCATCGCTGATCGGAGCATCTTGGTCGGCTCGTCGGCCTCCTTGGCACCTGCCGACCCGGCGAGGTCCAGCCACATGAGGGCGCGCACTGGATCCGGCGGGACGCCCTTGCCCATCGCGTAGTAGAGGCCGAGCATGCATTGAGCCTGTGCATCTCCATTCTCAGCCGCCTTGCCAAACCATCCTGCGGCCATCGCGGCGTCCTGGGGGACGCCGAGTCCTCCGTCATACATCAGTCCCAGATTGCGTTGGGCGGTCGCGTTGCCCTGCTCCGCCACCTTCTCCCACCATTCGGCGGCCTTCGCAGCGTCCTTGGGAACTCCGTCTCCTCGGAAATACGCAAGGCCGAGGTTGTATTGCGCCCGCGCGTTTCCCTGCTTCGCCGCTTTCTCCCACCACTCGGCGGCCTTCACAGCATCCCTGGGAACTCCGTCTCCTCGGTAGTACGCGAGGCCGAGGTCGTGTTGCGCCCAAGCATTGCCCTGCTCCGCCGCCTTCTCCCACCACTTGGCGGCCTTCGCAGCATCCCTGGGAACTCCCTCTCCTCGGTAGTACGCGAAGCCGAGGTCGTGTTGCGCTGCCGCGTTGCCCTGCTCCGCCGCCTTCTCCCACCACTCGGCGGCCTTCGCAGCGTCCTTGGGAACCCCGTCTCCTCGGAAATACGCAAGGCCGATGTCGTACTGCGCTGCCGCGTTGCCCTGCTCCGCCGCCTTCTCCAGTTCGGCGGCCTTCGCAGGGTCTCTCGGACCGCGATCCCCTCTGTGGTAGATCTCGCTGATTTGCCCCTGCGCATCTGCGCCTCCGAGCCCAGCCTGAGGGCCGGTCTTGGCCACGTGACTGCATCCCGCGGCGAAAACACAGAACAGCGAGAGAGCACTCCGGATCGCGAACTCGCGATATCGCGAGCCGCGGGGCTTCGCCTTCATCGACTCCGTTCCTCCCGCGCCAGGCGCTCGAGCAGCACCCGCCGCGCGTAGGTCGCCATGCCTTCGGAGCCTGCCGCGCGCTTGAGCGCACGGAGCTCCGCCGCGGTCAGGCTCAGCGCGACCCGGTGCCCCTGCTTTTCGGCGCGCGGTTTCGGCGGCCGGCCCCCGAGCTTCCGTCGCTTCGGCATTGAATCCCTTTCGCGTTGCGCGGAACATAGCGCAGCACCAGTCAGCCGGACGACTGACGACGCACCGCCCGAGGTGGAGGCTCCCTGAATCCGCAAGGAGGCGAGCCATGGCAGCTAGTGGCCTGAGTCAGCCGACGGCGCAGCGCATCGTCATCGCCCGGAAGATCGGCGCAGCCGGGTGCGGTCTGTTCTTCATCTGGGTAGGCGTCGCATTGCTCGTGTCCCTGGGGTGGGGTCCGGGCCTTCTCGGTGTCGGCATCATCACGCTCGGCGGCCAAATAGCGCGGAGGTATGTCGGCCTGAGCTTTGAGCCCTTTTGGGTCTTGGTCGCCGCGCTCTTTCTGCTGGGTCGTGTGTGGGAGTTGGTAAGGGTTCCGATAGGCCTAGTGCCGATCTGGTGCATCGCGGTTGGGGTTCTACCTCTTTTCTCTGTAATCGTTGGGAGGTTCTAGAACTGTGGTTCATCCGACTTCGCGCGCGAGCGTTGCCGCTCCCGAGCAGGCTGGGCGCTGCCGTTGCGGAAGCACGCGCAGCGCTCGACGAAGGCATCGCCCAAGTGCACCACGGGCCTTCCTCTCGAGGCCCAACACCTCCCAGCCACCCCGGGTCGAGACCTCCGGCCCCGTTGGGCCCGCGAGGCAGCCGCACACGGCCGGCAGTGCACGACCCTGCGCGGCGACGCTGCGGCCCGCGAGGCGTGCGAAACCGCCCAGCGGCACGATTGATGCAGTCCTGAGAAGTGAGAAGACCTCCTGGCCCGCTCCGAGCACTGGAAATGGCCCAAGAGTGCCAGGAGGCGGGGGACGTGAGGCGAGGAATCCTGCTCCTGGTACCCGCTGTCGCGGCAGAGCAGGCCATCGCGGTCACGTTGAAGGAGCTGTCGTGAGTATCCAGGCTCATCGAAGCGAACCGTTCGACCGTTTCACTTACTGGCTCACCTTGGCGGGCGGAACCGCGGTCCTGCTCAGCCTCGCCCTCCTCTTGGGCGTCCTCTCTGCCTGAGCCGCGGCCGCGCGAACCTCACCGTTCTCGTCACCGTATGGTGCTCTACACCTTCGGCGCTGTCCCACCCGCGCCGCTCGAGCCCCCAGACGGGCGGTGCGAACGGCCGCGCCTCTCGAACACGCGCTCGCCCGCATCGTCGCACCGAGCGACCTTCCCGAAAGCTCGAGGCTGGCGACGCCGAGCGTCGGGGAGCGGCAGGCGGGGGGACCGCCCCAGCCGGTCACGCAATGCGAAAACGCGACCGAGCGTCGCCGCTCCCGGGCGAGTCTTACGCGCCAGGGTTCCGGTACGCAGCGTGCCACTCGAGGAGCGCGACGCCGAAATGAGTCGGATGCCCACGGTATCCCACTCGGTTTCGGTCGGATACCCACGGGATGCGCCTCGAGGCGCTAGAGGTCGCGCTTCCGGATGATCGTCTTCAGGCGGGCACGCCCGGGAGTCGGCAGCGAGGGATGTTTGAAGTCGCGCTCCACCTGCTCGAGCAGCCGCTCCTGGCTCCAATCCCGATGCGCGCGCGCCAAGCCCTGTGCCATTTGGAGGATCGACGCATCCCGGTCCGCGTGGCTGGCGCCCTTCCCCCGGCCGCCGCCCGGGGCGTTCTTCCGGTTGCGCTCGTGCAGGTCGCGGCCGAGCTTCACGTCCGGCTCGCGGAGCTCAAGATCGGCCTCTGCGGCCTCGCGCATGAGCGCGATCACCGCCACCGCCGCGCCAGGGGCGTCGCCGGCGGCCAGGCGGCGCCGGCACTCGGGCGCACGGGTCCGCATGGGGCGCGCGCTCTCGTACCGGGGCTCGGAGCGGAGGCGGAGGGCTTCATGGCCCTCGGGCCAGAGAACCGGGCCGAGAGGTTCGTCGGTCCGCGCCTCGAGCTCGCGGAGGCGCGCCTCAGCCTCGCGGTCGAAGCAGTCGAGGGCGCGCTCGACGCGAGCGGCCGGAGTTCCGACTCGCCGGAGCCACGCATCGACGACGCCGAGGGTCTCTGCGCTGGCGTCTCCATCGGAGGGGACCGGCCCGTCTCTTCCGAGTGTAGGCCGCAGCGCATAACTCCGCGGAAAATATGGTGACCCAGGCAGGATTCGAACCTGCGACCCCCAGCTTCGGAGGCTGGTGCTCTATCCAGGCTGAGCTACTGGGCCAAGTCCTTGCGCCACCGCCGCTGCGCGACGGACCGGCGCCTTCGCTCGCCTCCGGCTCGCTGCGCGGGCGCTGCGCGCCCTTGCGGCGCTACCACCACGCGGCGGGCGGATGGTGGGACGTGCAGGGATCGAACCTGCGACCTCCGCGGTGTGAACACGGCGCTCTCCCAGCTGAGCTAACGTCCCGCAATCCCAGGGTTTAGGAAAGCTCGGGGCGACCCGCAATCCCCGCCCCGCCGGCGGAGCGCGCCCCGGCGCGCGCGAGGGCCGCCTCCACGAACCCCACGAAGAGCGGATGGGGCCGGAACGGCCCGGACTTGAACTCCGGATGGAACTGGCAGCCGAGGAACCAGGGGTGGTCCTCGAGCTCCACCACCTCCACCAGCCGCCCGTCGGGGGAGGTGCCCGAGAGCACGAGGCCGGCGCGGGAGAGCCGGTCACGGTAGTCCGGGTTGAACTCGTAGCGATGGCGATGGCGTTCCGCGATGCGCTCCTGGCCGTAGGCCGCGAAGGCGCGGGTGCCGGAGCGGATTACGCAGGGATAGGCGCCGAGGCGCATGGTGGCGCCCTTCTCCGCGAGGCCGCGCTGCTCGGGCAGCAGATCGATCACGGGGTGGGGCGTCTTCTCGTCCACCTCCGACGAGTTGGCGTCGGTGAGGCCGGCCACGTGGCGCGCGTACTCGATCACGGCCATCTGCATGCCGTAGCAGATGCCGAAGTACGGGACGCGTCGCTCCCGCGCGTAGCGCACGGCCGCGATCTTGCCCTCGACGCCGCGCCCGCCGAAGCCGTGGGGCACGAGGATCCCGTCCGCGCCGGCGAGCGCCGAGGTGTCGCCGAGCTTCTCCGAGTCGACGTAGGCGATCTTCACCCGCGCGCGGTGGGCGAAGCCCGCGTGGTACAGCGCCTCGTTCAGGCTCTTGTACGACTCGGTCAGATCCACGTACTTCCCCACCATCGCGATCGTGACCTCGCGCTGGGGATGCTTGCAGCGCTCGAGGAGCTCCTCCCACGGGCGCAGGTTCGGGCGGCCGGTCCAGATGTTCAGGATCTGGGCGATCTTCTCGTCGAGGCCCTCCTGGTGGAAGAGGATCGGCACCTCGTAGATGGTCTCGACGTCCCGCGCGGTGATCACGGCGTCGTCGTCCACGTTGCAGAAGAGCGCGATCTTGGCCTTGGCGGACTTGGGGAGCGGCCGGTCCGTGCGACACAAGATGATGTCCGGCGCGATGCCCACGGTGCGGAGCTCCTTCACCGAGTGCTGCACCGGCTTGGTCTTGAGCTCGCCGGCCGTCGCCACGTAGGGCACCAGCGCGATGTGCACGTAGCACACGTTCTCGCGGCCGACGTCGGCGCGGAACTGGCGGATCGCCTCCAGGAACGGCAGCGACTCGATGTCGCCGACGGTGCCGCCCACCTCGACGATCAGGATGTCCACCCCTTCGGCGGCCTGGTGCACGCGCGACTTGATCTCGTCGGTGACGTGGGGAATCACCTGCACCGTGACGCCCAGGTAGTCGCCGCGTCGCTCCTTGGCGATGACGGCGTCGTAGACCTTGCCCGCCGTCACGTTGTTGGTCTTGCTCATGATGGCGCTGGTGAAGCGCTCGTAGTGGCCGAGGTCGAGATCCGTCTCGGCGCCGTCCTCGGTGACGTACACCTCGCCGTGCTGGAAGGGGTTCATCGTGCCGGGGTCCACGTTCAGGTAGGGGTCGAGCTTCAGGAACGTGACGCCGAGGCCGCGCGCCTCGAGCAGCGCTCCGATGCTGGCGGAGGCGAGCCCCTTGCCGAGGGAGGAGAGCACGCCTCCCGTGACGAAGATGTACTTGGTCGGCCTGCTCCCCATGCGCCCCCCCGCTCTCCGTCAGCGAATCCGCGGCTCGCCGCCGGCGGCAGCGTCGGCGATGCGGATCGCGTGGATCGGCACGAGCGGCTCCGGCAGCGCGTCGTGCGCGAAATAGCCCGTGGCCAGGGTCTCGTGGGGTGTCCCGGCCTCGCCCTGCCCCACCGCCCGCGCCTCGAAGCAGAGGTTCACCGCCTGGATGCGGCGGCCGTCGGCGTAGGCGATCACCTGCCGGGCGGGATCGGAGTAGATCCCGACCAGGCGCCCCACCTCGATCCGAACCCCCGTCTCCTCCTGGACCTCGCGCGAGGTCGCCTGGACGACGGACTCGCCCGGCTCGACGTAGCCGCCGGGCAGGCCCCAGAGGCCGTTGTCGCTCCGCTGCATCAGGAGGAGCTCCTTCGCGCCGGCCCCGCGCCAGACCACGGCCGACACCGAGAGCCGGACCTCCTGGGGATCCCGGGCGAAGTAGCCCGTCGTGCCCTGCATCAGGCCGCGCCGGGGCGCAGCGGCTCGAGCGCTCGCAAAGCCGTGGCGTGGTGCATCGTCACTCGGGGATCGGTTTTCCGGAGTATGGCGTGGCGCCGACGCGCCTGTCAATTTGCCCCGTTCCCGGGGCCTAGGGAACCAGCGGCGCCTCCAGCAGGCCCGTGGTCTCCGCGAGACCGCGCATCAGGTTCAGGCACTGCACCGCCTGGCCGCTCGCGCCCTTCACCAGGTTGTCGAGGGCGGAGAGAAGGACCAGCCCGCCGGTGCGCTCGTCGATGCAGGCGGCCACGTCGCAGAAGTTCCCGCCGCGCACGGCCTGCAGGCTCGGCGTCTCGCCGGGCGGCAGCACGCGCACGAAGGGCTCGCGGCCGTAGGCCTGCTCCAGGAGCGCGTGCGCCTCTTCGGCGCTGAACGCGCGCCGCGGCCGCGCGTAGATCGTGGTCACGATGCCGCGGATCACCGGGAGGAGCTGCGGCACGAAGGCCACCCGCACCTCGGCCCCCGCCACCGCGCTCGCCTCCTGCTCGATCTCCGGCACGTGCCGGTGGGCGCCGCCCACCTTGTAGGCCCGCGAGTTGCCGTCGAGCTCCGCGAACAGGTAGCCGTCCTGCAGCGTGCGGCCCGCGCCCGAGACCCCGGACTTCGAGTCCACGAAGATCGGCGCGGGATCGATCCATCCCGCGCGCAGGAAGGGAGCGAGCGGGAGCACTGCGGAGGTCGGGTAGCAGCCGGGGACCGCCACGAAGTCCGCGCCCTGGATCTCCTTGCGATGGAGCTCGGGGAGGCCGTAGACCGCGCGACCGAAGAGCGCCGGCGCGGGATGCTCGCCGTACCAGCGGGAGTAGGCCGTGCGATCGCGCAGCCGGAAGTCCGCGGAGAGGTCGGCGACGGCGAGCCCCGCCTCGCGCAGCCTCTGCACCATCGGCGCCGAGGCGCCGTGGGGCAGCGCCACGAAGGCCACGTCCGCGCGGCCCGCGATCCCTGCGGCGTCGGCGCGCTCGAGCTCGAGATCGAGCAGACCGCGCAGCGACGGGAACGCCTCGCCCACCGGCTGGCCCGCGCGCTGCTCCGAGGTCACCACCGCGAGCTCCGCGTTCGGGTGGCGCAGCAGGATGCGCAGCAGCTCGAGGCCGGTGTATCCGCTGGCTCCCACCACCGCGACGCGCATGGTCTTCCTCCCCGAGAACTCGATCACCCGCCCGAAACGCGACGGGAGGCCCTGGGGCCTCCCGTCGTCGGATCCGCCTCCCGGCCCTGGGAGGCTAGCGCTTGCTGAACTGGAAGCGCGCACGCGCGCCGCGCTGGCCGTACTTCTTGCGCTCCTTCTTGCGTGCGTCGCGGCTCAGGAAGCCGCCGCGCTTCAGCGCGGGGCGCATGCCGGAATCGAGGCGCTCCAGGGCGCGGGCGATGCCGTGCCGGAGCGCCCCGGCCTGGCCCGCAGGGCCGCCGCCCGTCACGTGGGCGAGGATGTCGTAGCGGCCGACGCTGTTGCTCGCCTCGAGCGGCTGGCGCACCAGGATGCGCAGCGTCTCGCGCGGGAAGTACTCCTCCACCGGGCGCCCGTTCACCAGGATGTTGCCGTTGCCGAGGCGCAGATGGACGCGCGCCACCGCGGTCTTGCGCTTGCCGGTGGCACCGGCGGCGGTGAGGATCGGTTCAGGCACGGAGCTCCTCCGGCTTCTGGGCCGCGTGCGGATGCGACGGGCCGGCGTAGACCTTGAGCTTGGAGAGCATCTTTCGTCCCAGGCTGTTCTTGGGAAGCATGCCGCGCACCGCGTGCTCGATCACGCGCTCGGCGTGCTTGGACTCGAGGATCTTCCCGGCCGTCGTGGTGTAGACGTGTCCGGTGTAGCCGGTGTGGGTGACGTAGAGCTTCTGCTCGCGCTTGCGGCCGGTCAGGCGGACCTTCTCCGCATTCACCACCACCACGAAGTCTCCGGTGTCCACGTGCGGGGTGAAGAGCGCGTGATGCTTGCCGCGCAGGATCGTGGCGATGCGCGTCGCGAGGCGGCCGAGCACCTGGTCCTGGGCGTCCACCACGTACCAGCGGGCCGGGCGTTCGCCGGGCTTGGCGCTGCGGGTGGCGCGGTGGGCCGTGGCTGCCATGTGTTCCTCTGGTTCCTCCGGCTCCGCCGCTCCCGTGCCCCGGGTCGGGGCGCCGAGCGCGGGCGGCTCGCGATCGGATCGAGGCCGGCTCGAGCAGGGATCGCGGCGGAGCGCCGGGTGGACCGGCCCGCGCGGACCTTCGAGGAGGGCCGTCGAGGCGGGCAAGGTGTACCCGAGGCCCCCTGCCCCGTCAACCCGCTTGGCGCCCCAACGCCTCGTTTTCTCGCCGGATTCAGTAGAGGACCCGCACCAGGGTGAGGCCCCGGGCCGGGGCCGTGGGCCCGGCCGCGCGGCGGTCCCGCGCGGCCAGGAGCGCGGGGAGGCTCCCGGGCCCGCGGCGTGCCCGCCCGACCTCGAGGAGCGTCCCTGCGATGGCCCGGACCATGTGCCGCAGGAACCCCGACCCCTCGAGCTCGAGATGGATCTCCGCGCCCGCCGCGCCGCTCAGCTCCACCCGATCGAGGCGGCGCAGCGTGGAGCGGCCCGGCCGGGAGATCGCGCGCTCCGGCCGCGTCTCGAAGCAAGAGAAGTCGTGGCAGCCCGGCAGGTGGCGGGCCGCCTCGCGCATCGCCTCCAGGTCGAGGGGCGCCCGCACCGCCAGGAAGCGGCGGCGGCGCAGCGGCGAGGGCTGGCGGCCGTTCCAGATCGAGTAGCGGTAGACCTTGGCCCGGGCGTGGTAGCGCGCGTGGAAGCCCGGCGGCGCGAGCGCCGCCTCCCGCACGGCGACGTCCAGGGGCAGGCGGGCGTTCAACGCCCGCCCGAGCGTCTCGGGGGCGAGCGCGGTCTCGATCTCGACGCTCGCCACCTGCCCTTCCGCGTGGACCCCGGCGTCCGTGCGGCCCGCGCCGATCACGGGCGCTCGCGCGCCCACGATCTCCGCGAGCGCGTCCTCCAGCACCCCCTGCACGGTGCGCTCGCCCTCGCGCTGGCGCTGCCAGCCCGCGAAGTCCGTGCCGTCGTACTCGAGGACGAAGCGGAAGACCGGCATCGCGGGCGGCTCACGCGCCGCCGATCCGCGCCTCGGCGAGCTTTGCGCCGTTCAGCGCCGCGAGCCGGAGCCCGTCGGCGGCGCAGTAGAGGAGCAGGCCCGTCGCAAGCGACGGATCCGCGCGCAGCCGTCCCACCAGCACGCACTCGTGGCCGGCGGTGGCGCGGGTGGTCGGGCCCGGGCCCGCGTCCTTCCAGAGCTCGACCCCGGGTGCCTTCGCCAGGAGCGCGGCCGCCTCCGGCGCCGGGAGCGCGCGCTCGAGCTCGAGCGCCAGCGAGCAGCCGTCCCCGGCGAAGGTCGGAACGCGCACCGCCGTCACCGCCACGCCGAGCTCGCCGCCGAGGAGGCGTCGCAGGCCCCGCGCGAGCGCCGTCTCGTGCTCGGTCTCCCCCGCCTCGCCGCCGGCGCCGACGGCCGGCACGCAATCGAACGCCACCGGATGGGAGAAGACCGTCGGCTCGGGGAGATCCTGCTGGTTGAAGAGCGCACGCGTCTCGGCCGAGAGCGCTTCCATGCCGGCGCGACCGCCGCCCGAGACCGACTCGAGCGTCGTGGCCACCACGCGGCGCAGGCCGGCCGAGCGCATCAGCGGCGCCAGCGCGAGCGCGAGCGCGATCGTCACACCGTCCGGTGACGCGAGCGCGGGCTGACGCAGGGCCTCGGGCGGAACGCCCAGGTCCGCCACGGCGAGCGGCACCTCGACCGAGGCCGCGAGCGCGCCCGAGAGGTCGATGCAGGGCACGCTCTTGCGCAGGGCCACCCGCACCAGGTCGAGGGAGGGCGCGGGGGGCGCGCACAGGAAGAGGAGATCGCAGCCGGCGACCCGCTCGAGATCGCTCTCCACGGTGTAGGGCTCGTCGCGGAACTCCACGATCTCGCCCCGCGAGCCCTCGCTCGCGAGCGGCACCAGCTCGCCCAGCGGAAAGCGGCGGGCGTCGAGCACCGTCAGCAGCTCGCCGCCGAGGGCGCCGGTGGCGCCGGCCACGGCCACCCGCAGCGCGCGGCTCCCGCTCACGCGCGCGCGCCGAGCTGCGCCAGCACGAGGTCGCCCATCGTGCGGCAGCCCACCGGCTGGCCGGGCCGGCCGGGGAGCAGGAGATCGCGCGTGCGATGGCCCGCCTGCAGCACCGCCTCCACCGCGCGTCGCACGTCCTGCGCCGCCTGCGTCTCGCCGAGCGAGTGCTCGAGCAGCATCGCCGCCGAGAGGATGGCGGCCAGCGGGTTCGCCACGTCTTGCCCCGCGATGTCCGGCGCCGAGCCGTGCACGGGCTCGTAGAGGCCGAGACCTCCCTCGCCGAGGCTCGCCGAGGGCAGCATGCCGAGCGAGCCGGTGATCATGGCCGCCTCGTCGGAGAGGATGTCGCCGAAGAGGTTCTCCATCAGGAGCACGTCGAAGCGACTGGGCTCGCGCAGCAGGAGCATCGCGCAGGAGTCCACGAGCTGGTGCGCGAGGGTCACGTCGGGGTACTCGCGCGCCACCTCCCCCACCACCTCCACCCAGAGCTGCGAGGTCTCGAGCACGTTCGCCTTGTGCACGTGGGTCAGGTGGCGGCGACGACCGCGCGCCGCCCGGAACGCCACGTGCGCGACCCGCGCGATCTCGGTCTCGTCGTACACCAGCGTGTTGCGCGCCTCGCGCCGCCCGCCCACCAGCGCCCGCCCGCGCGGCTCGCCGAAGTAGAGCCCGCCCGTCAGCTCGCGCACCACCAGCAGGTCGGTGCCGCTCAGCACCTCGGGCCGCAGGCTCGAGGCCTCGGCCAGAGCCGGGAACACCGTCGCCGGTCGCAGGTTGGCGAAGAGACCGAGCTCCTTGCGGATGCGCAGGAGGCCCTTCTCCGGCCGGCGGTCGACGGGGGCGGCGTCCCAGCGCGGTCCGCCGACGGCGCCGAGCAGCACGCCGCGGCTCGCCCGCGCCTTCTCCAGCACCGCGTCGGCGAGCGGCGTGCCGCGCGCATCGAGCGATGCGCCGCCGATCAGCTCTTCCTCGAAGGCGAGCTTTCGCCCGTGGCGGGCGGCCGCGGCCTCCAGCACGCGCTGGGCCTCGCGGGTCACCTCCGGGCCGATCCCGTCGCCCGGGAGAACGAGGATCTTCTCCACGGCTAGATTCCTCGGGGCTCCGCCACGGTATGGCGTCGCTTGTGCCACTCGAGCTTGTTCAGCGCGTGCACGTAGGCCTTGGCGCTCGCCACCAGGATGTCGGTGTGGGCGCCGTGGCCGATCACCCGCCGCCCGTCCTCCGAGAGCGTGACGGAGACCTCGCCCTGCGCGTCCATCCCGCCGGTGATGGCGTTCACCTGATAACGGACGAGCTCGCTCTTGGTCTCGGTGAGGGTCGCGATTCCCTTGAAGACCGCGTCCACCGGCCCGACACCGGAGCTCGTGATCTTGCGTGCGGTCCCGTCCACCCGCAGCTCGACCGTGGCCGTCGGCGTGGGGAAGCTTCCCGAGAGGATCGTGAGCTCGCCCAGCTGGAAGCGGTCGTCGGACTGGACCACCGCGTCGGCGGCGATGGCCTCGATGTCCTCGTTGTAGACGACCTTCTTCTTGTCGGCGAGGTCCTTGAAGCGGCGGAACGCGTTCTCGAAGGCCTCGCCCTGGAGCTCGAAGCCGAGCTCCGCCAGACGGTCGCGGAAGGCGTGGCGGCCGCTGTGCTTGCCCAGCACGAGCTCGTTCGAGGGCCGACCGATCGACTGCGGCGTCATGATCTCGTAGGTGATCGCCGCCTTCAGCACGCCGTCCTGATGGATGCCGGCCTCGTGGGCGAAGGCGTTGTCGCCGACGACGGCCTTGTTGGGCTGCACCGGCACGCCGATGATGGACGAGAGCAGGCGGCTCGCCGGATAGATCTCCGTGGTGCGGATTCGCGTGTCGAGCCCGGCGAAGACGTCGCGTCGCGTCTTCACCGCCATCACGCACTCCTCCATCGAGGTGTTCCCCGCCCGCTCGCCGATGCCGTTCACCGTGCACTCGATCTGCCGCGCGCCCGCCTGCACCGCCGCCAGGCTGTTGGCGACGGCCAGACCGAGATCGTCGTGGCAGTGCACCGAGAGCACCGCGCGCTCGATCCCCGGCACCCGCTCGCGCAGGTGCCGGATCAGCGCGGCGTACTCCTGCGGCGTCGTGTAGCCCACTGTGTCGGGCACGTTGAGCGTGCTGGCGCCCGCCGCGAGCGCCACGCCGAAGACCTGGACCAGGAAGTCCCAGTCCGAGCGGGTGGCGTCCTCCGCCGAGAACTCCACGTCGTCGAAGTAGCCCCGTGCCTGGCGCACCGCCCGGTCCACCTCCTGGAGCACGCGCTCGCGGCTCATCCGCAGCTTGTGCTCCAGGTGGATGTCGCTGGTGGCGATGAAGGTGTGGAGCCGCGGTCGCGCCGCGCCCTCGAGCGCCTGGGCGGCGCGCTCGATGTCCTCGCGCCCGGTGCGGGCGAGCCCGCACACGATGGTCTCGCGCAGCTCGTGGGAGACGGCCCGCACCGACTCGAAGTCCCCCTCGCTCGCGATCGGGAAGCCGGCCTCGATCACGTCGACCCCGAGCTTCTCGAGCTGCCGGGCGAGAGTGAGCTTCTCCTGCAGGTTCATGCTGCAGCCCGGAGATTGCTCGCCATCGCGGAGCGTGGTGTCGAAGATGCGGATCCATTCAGTGCTCATGCGCTTCGTCCTTGAGCGGCCCCGGGACCGGAACCAGCCTCTCGAGCGGGCGGCCCGCCACCGAGCGCCAGACCCACTCCAGGGGCCCCGCGATCACGTAGGCGAGCACGATCAGGAACAGCGTCACGCTGGGCTCCACGGCCACGACCACCACCAGCGCGATCACCACCCAGACCAGCGTCAGATGCGATTGCCGCAGATCGAGCTCCTTGAAGCTCCGATACGGAATCGTGGAGACCATGAGGAGCCCGAGCGCCACCACGCCGGCGCCGATCAGCGCGGGAGGCACGTCCACGGACACCGGCTGCTGGCCCAGCAAGGCCACGAACCACTGCGGGAGCTCGCGCAGGTAGGAGACGAACCACTGCGTGGTCGCGACCATCAGCGCGGCCGCGGGGCTCGGCAACCCCTCGAAGCGCCCGGCGTAGCGCGAGCTCTGGACGTTGAAGCGCGCCAGCCGCAGCGCCGCGCACACCGTGTAGAGGAAGGCCATCACGAAGCCCCGCCGGCCCAGCTCCTTCAGGTCGCCCGCGGTGAAGGCCAGGATCGCCGGCGCCACGCCGAAGGCCACCGTGTCGGCGATCGAGTCGTACTCCACGCCGAAGCGGCTGGTGGTATGGGTCAGGCGAGCGATCCGGCCGTCGAGCGCGTCGCAGGCCGCCGCCAGCACGATGCCGAAGGCCGCCCGGTCGGCGTTGCCGAGGAAGGCGTGGACCACGGCCCAGAAGCCGAAGAAGAGGTTCGCGCTGGTGAAGAGGTGCGGCAGCAGATACACGCCACGGCGTCGCGTGCCCCGCGCCCGCCGACGGCGTCGGCGGCCGCGGCCGCGTCCCACCAGCTCGGCGCCCGGCGTGCTCACGCGTCCTCCGGGAGCACGGCCACCACGCTGCTCCCGCCCCGCACGCGCTGGCCCGGAGCCACCCGCGCCTGCGCGCCCGGCGGCAGGATCACGTCGGTGCGCGAGCCGAAGCGGATCAGCCCGTAGCGCACGCCGCGGGCCACCCACTCGCCGACCCGGGGCTGGCAGACGATGCGGCGCGCGATCAGCCCGGTGATCTGCACCACCTCCACCCGCTCTCCACGCGCGGTCTCGAGCGCCAGCGTGCAGCGCACGTTGCGGTGCTCGGCCTCCGGGTTGAAGGCCGCCACGAAGCCGTGACCCGCTCGCGCCACCGAGAGCACGCGGCCGGCCACCGGCGCGCGATTCACGTGCACGTCGAAGACCGAGAGGAAGATCCCGACGCGGAGCGCCTTCCCGCCGTCGGGCCGCTCGATGTGCCCGACCGCGACCACCCGCCCGTCCGCCGGCGACACCACTGTGCGCTCGTCGCCCGGGATCGCGCGCGAGGGATTGCGGAAGAAGGCCAGCACGAAGAGGCCGATCGCCGCCAGCGTGAGGGCGGTGACGAGCCATCCCGCCCAGCCGGCCAGGAGCGCCAGCGCGGCAGGCCCGGCCGCGAGCCGCCACGCGTCCGCCACCAGGGGCGCACGCAGGCGCTCCTGGAACAGCGGCGGGGCTCCAGCGGCGGGACGTTCGGGCATCGAGACCTCAGTTCTTCGAGCGGTCCACCAGGCGTCGCTCCGCGAGCCAGGGCATGAGGCCGCGCAGGCGCGCCCCCACCTTCTCGAGCTCGTGCTCGGCGGCGCGCCGGCGCAGCGCGTTGAACGAGACCCGTCCCGACCGGTTCTCCAGGATGAACTCGCGCGCGAAGCGGCCGGTCTGGATCTCGGACAGGATCTCCTTCATGCGGGCGCGCACGCTCTCGTCGATGAGGCGCGGGCCGCGGGTGAGGTCGCCGTACTCCGCGGTGTTGGACACCGAGTAGCGCATGTTCGCCATGCCGGCCTCGTAGATCAGGTCGACGATCAGCTTCACCTCGTGGATGCACTCGAAGTACGCCATCTCCGGCGCGTAGCCCGCCTCGACCAGCGTCTCGTAGCCCGCCGCCATGAGGGCGGTCAGGCCGCCACAGAGCACCGCCTGCTCGCCGAAGAGGTCGGTCTCCGTCTCCTCGCGGAAGCTCGTCTCGATGATCCCCGCGCGACCGGCGCCGATCCCCTTGGCATAGGCGAGCGCCATCTGGAGCGTGTCGCCGCTCGGGTCCGCGGCCACCGCCACCAGCGCCGGCACGCCGCGGCCCTGCTGGTAGTGGTCGCGCACGGTGTGGCCGGGCCCCTTCGGCGCCACCATGAAGACGTTTACGCCCTTCGGCGGCACGATCAGCCCGAAGTGGACGTTGAAGCCGTGGGCCACGGCCAGGTAGTTGCCCTCCACCAGGTTGGGCTCCACCTCGCGCTGGTAGATCTCGGCCATGCTCTCGTCGGGCAGCGTCAGCATCACCACGTCGGCCTCGCGCGCCGCGCGGTCCGGCGTCGCCACCCGCAGGCCCGCGGCCTCGGCCTTGGCCCAGGACGGCGAGTCCTTGCGCAGGCCCACCACCACGTTCACGCCCGAGGCGTGGAGGTTCTGGGCGTGGGCGTGGCCCTGGCTCCCGTAGCCGAGCACCGCCACCGTGCGGCCCTCCAGCCGCCCGAGATCCGCATCCTTGTCGTAGAAGATCCGCAGTGCCATCTCTCCCCTCGCGTGTCGGCTAGAGCCCGCGCGCCATCGCGAGCGGACCGGTCCGGATGAGCTCCCGCAGGCCGAGTGGCTCGAGCAGGCGGGCCAGGGCGTCGATCTTCTCGCGCGTCCCGGTCACCTCCACGATCAACGACTTCGGCCCCACGTCCACGATCTTGCCGCGAAAGATCTCGGTGATGCGCATGACCTCCGCCCGCGCATCGGGGGGAGGCGAGACCTTCATCACCGCCATCTCGCGATCCACGAAGGCGCCGCCCGTCAGGTCCGTCACCTTGATCACGTCGATCAGCTTGTGGAGCTGCTTCGTGATCTGCTCGATGGTCTCGTCCTCGCCGGAGGTGACGATCGTGATGTTCGAGACGTTCGGATCGAGCGTCGGCGCCACGTTCAGGCTGTCGATGTTGTAGCCGCGGCCGCTGAACATGCCGACCACGCGCGACAGCACGCCGAACTCGTTTCGCACCAGCACGGAAACGGTGTGACGCACGTCGGCCCCCGCCACGCGCTCAGGCGACGCCGGGGTCGGAGAGCAGCATCTTCGCCGAGGGCGCCCCCGACGGGACCATCGGGTAGCAGTTCTCCACGTCGTGCACCTGGAAGTCCACCAGCACCGGCCCGGGGTGGGCGAAGGCCCGCTCCAGCACGGGCTCCACCTCGTCGACCCGCGTGGCGCGCAGGCCGAGCGCCCCGAAGGCCTCCGCCAGCCGCACGAAGTCCGGCTGCACCTGGAGCGTGCTCGCCGAGACCCGGTTGTCGTAGAAGTGCTGCTGCCACTGCCGGACCATGCCCAGGTGGTGGTTGTTCACGATGAACACCTTGACCGGGAGCCGTTCCTCCACCGCGGTCGTCATCTCCTGGATGTTCATCAGGATCGAGCCGTCGCCGGCGATGCAGACCACGAGGTCGTCCGGCCGCGCGAGCTGCGCGCCGATCGCGGCCGGAAGCCCGTAGCCCATGGTCCCGAGGCCACCGGACGAGATCCAGTTGTTCGCGCGCTGGCAGTGGTAGTACTGCGCCGCCCACATCTGGTGCTGGCCCACGTCGGTCGTGACCACCGCGTTCCCGCTGGTCATGCGGTAGATGCGATCGATCACGTACTGCGGGAGCAGCGGGCCCTCCGGCGTCTGGGCGTACGCGATCGGATGCTCGCGGTCCCAGGCCTCGATGGAGCGCCACCAGGGCGCGATCTGCTCGTGGTAGCGCTCGAGCTCCTTGTCCTCCAGGAGCTTCAGCAGCTTCTGCAGGCAGTTCTTGACGTCGCCCACGATCGGGATGTCCACGTGCACGTTCTTGCGAATCGTCGTGGGATCGATGTCGATGTGGATCTTGCGCGAGCGCACGCTGAACTCGTCGAGCTTGCCGGTCACGCGGTCGTCGAAGCGGGCGCCGATCGCCACCAGCACGTCGGCCTCGGCCACCGCCAGGTTGGCGCGATAGGTGCCGTGCATGCCGAGCATCCCGAGCGAGCAGGGATGGTCGCCCGGGATCCCGCCGATCCCCATGAGCGTGTAGGTGGTGGGCGCGCGCAGCTTCTCGGTGAGCGCGCGCATCTCGGCCGAGGCGCCCGAGAGGATCACCCCGCCGCCGAAGTAGAGCACCGGGCGCCGCGCCTGGAGGATCAGCGAGAGCGCCTTCTTGATCTGCCCCCAGTGTCCATCCACGCACGGCTGGTAGTGCTCGAGGTGCACCTGCTTCGGGTAGTGGAAGTCGCAGGGCGTGCCGGACACGTCCTTCGGGATGTCCACCAGCACCGGCCCGGGGCGTCCGGTGGTCGCGATGTGGAAGGCCTCCTTGATGGTGGAGGCGAGCTTGCGCACGTCGGTGACGAGGTAGTTGTGCTTGGTGACCGGGCGCGTGAGACCGACGTTGTCGGCCTCCTGGAAGGCGTCGCTCCCGATGGCGTGGGTCGGAACCTGGCCCGAGAAGACCACGATCGGGATCGAATCGGTGTAGGCCGTGGCGATGCCGGTGATCGAGTTGGTGAGGGCCGGGCCCGAGGTGACGAGCGCCACGCCGGGGCGCCCGCTCGCGCGGGCGAAGCCGTCGGCCATGTGCACCGCGCCCTGCTCGTGCCGCGCCAGCACGTGGCGGAATCGATGCCGGTAGAGCGCGTCGTAGATGTGGAGGACGGCCCCGCCGGGGTGGCCGAAGACCAGCTCCACCCCTTCCTCGCGCAGGGCCTTGATCAGGATGTCGGCGCCGACGTCTTGCATGGAGGATCCGCCTTGTGGGTCGGCGCGGTCCGGTGGGTCCTCCGGATCGCGCTGCCCCCATTCGGGAAGCGGCGCGCCGGGTCGCTCCCGGAGTTGCCGGTCGAGCGACAGCGCGACTGCGCCGAAGGCCCCTCGGCCCTCGGCGCCAATCGCCCACAAAACCGCGGAATCCGTGCAGAGTACGCAAGCGCTCCAGGGGTGTCAAAACGGCCCGGCGCCGGAGGGCACCGGGACTTCGGGCTCGAGCGCCTGGCCGGTGCGGCGGGCCTCCGCCTCGGCGCGTCGCAGGTAGCGCGGAACCAGCTCGGCGGCGGGGCGCCCGAGGCCGGCCCGCAGGAGGCGGACCCCCAGGATCCCCACCTGGAAGGCGCGGGGCCGGCCGAGCGGCGCCGCGGCGAGCCGCCGCCCCGCCCCCAGCCCGAGAACCCGCGCGTGGGCTTCCGCTCCCTCGCCGGCGAGCCGGCACTCCGGCGGCAGGAGCTCGGCCAGACGTCCCGGCGTGTAGAGGGCCTCGGGCACGCCGGCGAGCGGGCGCGCCGCCTCGCCGTCCTCGAAGCCCGCCGCATACACCTCGCCGCGTTGCGCGTCGAGGAGGGCCACCACCGGCTCGGCCGCGGCGCCTGCCGTCCGCGCCAGCGCGGCCAGCGTCGGCACCGCAGCCACCGGGCGCTCGCTCGCGAAGGCCAGGCCCTTCACGGTCGCGAGTCCCACGCGCAGGCCGGTGAAGGAGCCGGGCCCGATCGAGACGGCGAAGGCCTCGACGCGGTCGAGCGTCACGCCGGAGCGCGCGAGCACCGCATCGATCCCGACGAGCAGGGTCCCGGAGACCGGCCGCCCCGGGTCGAGCAGGAGCTCGGCCAGGAGCTCCTCGCCGCGCAGCAGCGCCACGGAGGCCCGCGCCGTCGCGCTTTCGACGGCGAGGAGGAGCGGCGCACGGTCCATCTCAGCTCCCGACGCGGCGCAGCCAGTCCACCAAGCTCGCCCAGTGGCGGGAGAGGTCGTTCCAGAACGCGAGACCCATCAGCAGCACCAGCACGGTGAGCCCGATCTGCTGCACGATCTCGCGGGTGCGCAGCGACACCGGCGACCGCTTCACGCCCTCGATGGCGTAGATCACGGCCTGTCCGCCATCCAGCACGGGGATCGGCAGCAGGTTCAGGACCGCCAGGTTCACGCTGATCACGATCAGGATGCGGACGTAGGCCTCCCAGCCGAGCTCGAGCGCTTTGCGCGCCATCACCGCGATGCCGATCGGGCCCGAGAGCTGGCGCGGGGAGAGATGACCCGTGACGAGCCGCTGCAGCCCCTCGAGCAGGCTCGTCGTCATCTCCCAGGTCATGGCCACGGCGCGCGGCACGCTGCGCAGCGGATTGCGTTCGACGTCGAGGCCGGTGACGCCCGGGAGCGGGCGCACGTCGGGCGTGATCCCGATCAGGTACTGCGATTCGGGGACGCCAAGCACGTTCTCGACGTCCTTCCTCTCGGGACGCACTTCGATGGTGCGGCTCTCGCCGTCGCGGGAGTAGGTGAGGGCGAGCGGGCGGCCGCGGCTCGCGCGCACGGTGTCCTTGAAGCTGAAGAAGCTCCCGACCGGGGCGCCATCCACCGCGAGGATCAGGTCGCCGGGAGCGAGGCCCGCGCGCGCGGCGGGCGAGTCGGGCTCGACCTTCGCGATCAGCACGGTCGCCGGAACGATCCCGGCGGCCGCGAGGTGGCCACGGGCAGGGAGCGAGAGCTCGAGCTTCTGCGGCGACGCGTCGTCACCGCGCTCCACCGCGAGCCGTACCGAGCCCGCCTTCGCCGCGGTATAGGCCGTGGCGAAGTCGTTCCAGTCCTTCACCGGCCGCCCGTCGAGCGCCGTCACGCGATCGCCCGAGCGCAGGCCCACGCGCGCGGCATCCGAATCGAGCGCCGGGACGCCCACCACCGCGCGCAGCGGGTAGTAGCCGAGCCCGGACCAGCCCACCTCGGCGACGCCTCCGAAGGCATCGAGGCCCGCGCGTCCGCCCACCGCGAGCTCCACGTCCCGGGTCACGCCGTCGTGCTCGATCGAGAGATGGAGCGTGCGGCCGGGCGTCGCTCGCAGCCGCTCCTCCACCTGGTCCCACCAGCGCACCGGCTGGCCGTCGATCGCGAGCACCCGGTCGCCGGGCGAGATCCCGGCGGCGGCCGCCGGCGAGCCGGCCTCCACCTGCCCGACCACCGCCTCCCCGCGCTCCATCCCCATCCCGAGCGAGACCGTCAGGATCGCCACAGGCAGCAGGAAGTTCATCACCGGCCCGGCGAAGACGATGGCGAGCTTCTGCCACGTGCTCTTCCCGCCGAGGGTCTCCTCGGGATGGGCGCGGGCCTCCGGATCGTCCTCCGGGTCGCCCGTCTCGCCGAGCATCTTCACGAAGCCGCCGAGCGGGAGCCACGCCACCACGTACTCGGTGCCACCGCGGTGCCAGGCGAGCCGGTAGCGACCGAGTCCGATCGTCGGGCCGAAGCCGAGCGAGAACTTGAGCACGCGGACACCGCACGCCTTGGCCACCAGGAAGTGTCCGAGCTCGTGGACGAAGATCAGGATGCCGAGCATCAGGATGAGCGCGAACACGTACGAAGCGAACGCGCTCATCGGCTGCCTCCCGTCGGCGCGGGCAGGCGCTCGCGTGCGGCCGCGCGCGCGCGGGCGTCGGCCGCCAGCACGTCGGAGAGATCCCGGGCCGTCCCCGAGTCCCGCGCCAGGTGGCGCTCCAGCACCGCGGCGTTGGTGGCGGCGATCTCGGGGAAGCGGATGGCGCCGGCCAGGAAGGCCGCCACCGCCTCCTCGTTGGCCGCGTTCAGCGCCGCCGGGGCGAGCTCGTCGGCGGCCAGCGCGGCGTAGGCCAGGTCCAGGGCGGGGAAGCGCGCCCGGTCGGGCGCCTCGAAGTCGAGCTGCGCGAGCTTCGGCAGGTCCAGGCGCGGGAGACCGAGCGGGAGCCGTTCCGGATGCGCCAGCGCCACCGCGATCGGGATCCGCATGTCCGGGGGACCGAGCTGGGCGATCACCGAGCCGTCCACGAACTCCACCAGCGAGTGGACGATGGACTGCGGGTGCACGACCACGTCGACGCGCTCCGGCGGCACGTCGAAGAGCCAGCGCGCCTCGATCACCTCGAGGCCCTTGTTCATCAGCGTGGCCGAGTCCACGGTGATCTTCGGCCCCATGCTCCAGTTGGGGTGGCGCAGCGCGTCCTCCACCGAGGCCGCGGCAATGCGCTCGGCCGGCCAGGTGCGGAAGGGCCCGCCCGAGGCCGTCAGCACCAGCCGCGCCACGTCCTCGGCGCGCTGGCCCGAGAGCGCCTGGAAGAGCGCGCTGTGCTCGCTATCCACGGGGAGGAGCTCGACGCCGCGCGCGCGCACCTCGCGCGTCACCAGCGCCCCCGCCATCACGAGGACCTCCTTGTTGGCGAGTGCCACGTCGCGGCCGGCACGGATCGCGGCCAGGGTCGGCCGCAGGCCCACGGCGCCGACCAGCGCCGCCACCACCAGCTCGGCGGGCTCCACCGCCACCGCCTCGAGGCCGGCCTCGCCGACCTCGATCCGGACGCCGGGGCCCACGAGCTCGCGCAAGCGTCGCGCACCCTCGCCATCGGCCACCGACACCACGGAAGGTCGGAAGCGGGCCACCTGCTGCGCCAGCAGCTCCACGCGCCGCCCGGCCGCCAGCCCCACCACGCGGTAGCGCTCGGGGAACGCCTCCACCACGGCCAGCGTCTGCACGCCGACGCTGCCGGTGCTGCCCAGCACGACCAGCCGCTTCACGGCTTCCCCGGCCGCCCGCCCCGCACCTGCGCGCTGGTCAGGCCGAAGCGCCGCTCCCGCGACTGATAGTCGAGCAGGGCCTCCACCAGGTGATTCTTGCGGAAGTCCGGCCACATCACCTCGGTCACATGGATCTCGGAGTAGGCGATCTGCCACAGCAGGAAGTTCGAGACCCGCAGCTCCGCCCCGGTGCGGATCAGCAGATCGGGATCCGGGAGCTCCGGATCGTAGAGATAGGTGGCGAAGGTCTTCTCGTCGAGGCGCTCGAGGTCGATCTTGCCGAGCTCCGCATCGCGCAGCAGCCGCTTCGCCGCGTCCACGATCTCGGCGCGTCCGCCGTAGGAGAGCGCGAAGCGCAGCGTCATCTCGCGGTTGTCCTGGGTGCGTTCGATGGCCTCGTCGAGCCGCTTGCGAACGCCCTGCGGGAGCAGATCGAGGCGGCCGAGCGCCCGCACCCGGATGCCGTTGCGCATCACCTCCTCGAGCTCGCTCTCGAGGTAGTGCTCGAGCAGCCGCATCAGCTCCTCGACTTCGGCCTTCGGTCGGTTCCAGTTCTCGAGCGAGAAGGCGTAGAGCGTGAGCGCCTGGATCCCGAGCTCGTGGGCCGCGCGCACCACCGCGCGCACCGACTCCAGCCCGGCGCGGTGACCCTCGATGCGCGAGAGCCCGCGGCGCTCGGCCCAGCGGCCGTTCCCGTCCATGATGACCGCCACGTGACGCGGCAGCCGGTCGGCGCGAATCCGGCGTTCCATGGCTCCCAGGTCCGCGGCCTAGACCGTGAGGATCTCCTTCTCCTTCTGAGCGGCGACCTCGTCGATCTTCTTCACGAATTCGTCCGTGAGGTCCTGCACCTTCTTGTCCGCCCGGGCCCGATCGTCGGCCGGGAGATCCCCGTCCGACTCCAGTCCCTTCAGGCGCTGCAGGGCCTCCCGGCGCGACTCCCGGACCCCCAGCTTGTGCTCTTCGGAAAGCTTCTTCACCTGCTTGACCAGCTCCTTGCGCCGCTCCTCGGTGAGCGGCGGGATCTGGATCCGCACCACCTTGCCGTCGCTCGTCGGTGTGAGCCCGAGGTTCGAGGTCTGGATCGCCTTCTCGATCGCGTGGAGCGCGCCCTTGTCGTAGGGGGCGATCACGATCAGCCGCGGGTCGGGGACCGTCAGGTTGGCGAGCTGGTTCAGCGGGGTGGCCGTGCCGTAGTACTCGACGTGCAGCCCCTCCAGGAGCTGGGGGTTGGCGCGCCCGGTGCGCACCCGCAGCAGGTCGTGGCGCAGGCTCTTCAGCGACTTGTCCATCGAATCCCGCGCCGCCGTGATCACGGACCCTACGTCGTCGGGCATGCTCCCGTCTCCTCTCGCCCGCCTCGGGCCGCTCAATCGGCCACGAGGGTTCCGATCTTCTCGCCCGTCACCACCTTCAGGATGTTGCCGGACACCGCCGAATCGAACACCACGATCGGGAGGTGGTTCTCGCGGCAGAGCGCGATCGCCGTCTGGTCCATCACGCGCAGGTTCTCGCGGATCGCCTCGTCGTACGACAGGCGGTCGTAGCGGACCGCGCCGGGCACGCGACGCGGATCGGCGTTGTACACCCCGTCCACGCCGTTCTTGGCCATCAGGATCACTTCGGCGTGGATCTCCGCGGCGCGCAACGCCGCGGCGGTGTCGGTGCTGAAGTAGGGGTTGCCGGTGCCGGCGGCGAAGATCACGACCCGCCCCTTCTCCAGGTGCCGCACCGCACGCCGTCGGATGTAGGGCTCGGCCACCTCCTTGATCTCGAGGGCGGAGAGCACGCGGGTGTGGAGCCCCTGCTTCTCGAGCGCGTCCTGGAGCGCGAGCGCGTTGATCACGCTCGCCATCATGCCCATGTAGTCGGCGCTGGCGCGGTCGATGCCCTGGGACGCCGCCGCCACCCCCCGGATCACGTTGCCGCCGCCGATCACGATGGCGATCTGCGGCCCGAGTGCGTGCACCTCGCGGATCTCTCCGGCCAGGCCGTGGATCACGCCCGGGTGGATCCCGAAGCCCGAGTCCGCGGCGAGGGCCTCGCCGGAGAGCTTGAGCAGGAGCCGCCCGTACGCGGACTTCACTGGCCGATGGCCTCGCCCAGCTTGAAGCGCACGAAGCCCGCCACGGCGACCTCGCCGCCCAGCCGCTGGCCCGCCTCGCGCAGCAGATCGCCCACCACCCGATCGGGGTCCTTCACGAAGGGCTGCTCGACGAGACACACCTCGGAGTAGAACTTGTTGACGCGGCCCTCGACGATCTTCTCGATCACCTTCTCGGGCTTCCCGCTCTGCTCGGCCTGCTTGCGGAAGATCTCGCGCTCGCGCGCCACCAGCTCCGCCGGGACGCCGGAGCGCTCGACCGCCACCGGGCTCGGGTCGGCGGCCGCCACGTGCATCGCCAGGTCCTTGGCCAGGCCCTCGAGACCGGCGCCACCGCGCAGCGCCACCAGCACACCGAGCTTGCCGCCGGCGTGCACGTAGCCCGACACCATGCCCGGCCCGGCGAGGGCCAGCCGGGCCACGCGGCGCAGCACGATGTTCTCGCCGATCTTCGCGATGGCGGCAGCGATCCGCTCGCGCGGCCGGCCGCCCGGCAGCTCGGCATCGAGCAGGCGCTCCACGGTGGCGAGGCCAGCGTCGGCCGCCGCGGCCCGCGCCAGATCGCCGACCAGGCCCTTGAACTCGTCGGTCTTCGCCACGAAGTCCGTCTCGCAGGCGAGCTCCACCAGCGCCCCGGCGCCGCCCGACACCGCGAAGGCGATCGCGCCCTCGCTGGTGGCGCGGCCCTCGCGCTTCACCGCCTTCGCGAGGCCGCGCTCGCGCAGCAGCTCCCCCGCCTTCTGGAGGTCGCCGCCCGCATCCGCGAGCGCCTTCTTGCAGTCCATCATGCCCGCGCCGGTCTGGTCGCGGAGCGACTTCACGGCCTGGGCGGAGATCTCGGTCAAGGGGCTGTCTCCTCTTCGGGTTCCTGCGCTCCGGGTCGGGACGCGCGCCCGCCGCTAGGCGTCGGCGCCCGCCGGCGCCGTCTCGGTGGGCTCGGGCGCCTCCTCCTCGCGTCCGCGCCGGCCACCGGCGGAGTGCGTTCCCCCGCGGCCCCGTCGCGGCGGCTGCTTGATCTCCACCACCACGCGGCCCGTGATCGGACCGGCGGCCTCCTTCTCCGCGCGCGCCGCCTCGCCCGTCGGCGCCTCGCTGCGCAGCCGCTCCTGATGGAGCTGCACGCCCTCCAGGCACGCCGTGGCGGCGCGGGCGCAGTAGAGCTGGATCGCGCGAATGGCGTCGTCGTTGCCGGGGATCACGAAGTCGATTCCGTCCGGGTCGCAGTTGGTGTCGACGACCGCGACGATCGGAATCCCGAGCCGGCGCGCCTCCGCGATGGCGATGTGCTCGATCCCGACGTCGATCACGAACAGGGCGTCGGGGAGCCGTGACATCTCGCGGATGCCCTCGAGCGAGCGCGCGTACTTCTCCACCTCGCGGCTCATGTGCGAGCGGTCGCGCTTCGAGATCTCCGAGGCCCTGGCCTCGTCGGCCAGCGTGGCCGCGAGCTCCTTGTAGCGCTCGACCGACTTCTTCACGGTGCGGAAGTTGGTGAGCATCCCGCCGAGCCAGCGGTTGTTCACGTAGAACTGCCCGGCGCGCTCGGCCTCGAAGCGGATCGGCGCCTGCGCCTGTCGCTTGGTGCCGACGAAGAGCACCTTCCCGCCGGCGGCGGTGGTCTCGCGCAGGAACTCGAGCGCCTCCTGGAAGTGCTCGAGGGTCTGGTCCAGGTCGAGGATGTGGATCCCGTTGCGGTCGCCGAAGATGAACGGGCGCATGCGCGGGTTCCAGCGCCGGGTCTGGTGTCCGAAATGGGCGCCGGCCTCGAGCAACGTGCGCACGCTGAGCTCGGCGTCCTGGAGCGCGACGGCGGTGGCGCCGCCGGGCGCGCCCGTCGCCGCGACCGCCGGATCGGGGGTCGGATGGGTCATCCAAAGATCTCCTTCGCGGTTGCGCCTCCGCTCCGGCCGTTGCTCCCGAAGCCGCCCGAAGGCCCGACGGCCCCCGGCCGGCACCGCACGGGCGGCCCGGAACGTGTGAGTTGGCGAGTCTTTAGCAGACGAAGCGCCGCCTGGAAACCCGACTCGTCGGACCTCCGCTCGGCTTCGCCTCGCTGCGCGCCGGGCCTTCCTCAGGTCCGGTACTCGGCGTTGATCCGCACGTAGTCGTAGGAGAGGTCGCAGGTCCAGGTCCGGGCCTCGGCCCGGCCCACCCCGAGCTGCACCTCGACCGCCACCTCGGAGGCCCGAAGGCGGGCCTGCGCCCGGGCCCGGGCCGCCGGCCCGGCCGAGGCGCCGCGCTCGAACACCGTGACCCCGGCCAGGCGCACCCGGGTGCGGGAGAGATCGAGGCGCACCCGGCCCGCGCCCACGGTCTGGAGGATGCGGCCCCAGTTGGCGTCGCCGCCGAAGAGCGCGGTCTTCACCAGGAGGGAGTTCGAGATGCGGCGGGCCGCCCGCTCGGCGTCGGCCCGGCTGCGGGCGCCGCGAACCGTCACGGTGACGAGCTTGGTGGCGCCCTCCCCGTCCCGCGCGATGGCCCGCGCGAGCTCGCCGCAGACCTCGCCGAGCGCGGCCGCGAAGGCGGCGGCACCCGGGCTCGAGGGCGCACGGAGGACCGGGTTCCCCGCCAGCCCGTTCGCGAGGAGCAACGCGGTGTCGCTGGTGGAGCCCTCGCCATCGATCGTCACGCGGTTGAAGCTCTCGTCCACCGTCTGGCGCAGGAGGCGGCGCAGGAAGGGCGGCGCCACCGCCGCGTCCGTCAGCACGAAGGCCAGCAGTGTCGCCATGTCGGGCTCGATCATGCCCGAGCCCTTGGCGACCCCCGCGAGCGTCACGCGGCGGCCTCCGACACGCAGGTGCGTGGCCGCGATCTTGGGGTGGGTGTCGGTGGTCAGGATGGCCGCGGCGGCGCGGGGAAGGCCCTCCGGCGCGAGCGCGGCCGCCGCCCGCGGCACGCCCTCGGCGATGCGGTCGAGCGGCAGGGGCTCGCCGATCACTCCCGTCGAGGCCACCAGCACCTCGCTCGCCGCGCAACCCACGGCCCGCGCGGCGAGCTCGGTCATGCGACGGGCGGCGCGCAGGCCCTCCGCGCCCATGGCGACGTTGGAGCAGCCGCTGTTCGCGATCACCACCCGCGCGCGACCGGAGCGCACGCGCTGGCGGGAGAGCAGGACGGGAGCGCCCACCACCGTCGAGCGCGTGAAGACGCCGGCGGCGGCGGCAGGCACGTCGCTCGCGAGGAGCGCGAGATCGGCGCCGCGGCGCTTGATGCCGCAGCGCACGCCGCTCGCACGGAAGCCCGGAACCATCGGAGGGGCGGACTTCATGCCTGGAGGCGCGCCGTCAGGCGGCGCCGCAGCACTTCTTGTACTTCTTCCCGCTGCCGCAGGGGCAGGGATCGTTGCGACCGACCTTCTGCGCGGCCGCCGCTGCACCGGGTGTGCTCGCGGCCACGGCGGCGCGGGGGCGCATCAGCGACGGCGGGCGCGGAGCGGCCGGCGACGCCACCGGGCCGACGGCTG
>JAWOLJ010000069.1:0-4886 GCA_033853555.1 Myxococcota bacterium | reverse complement strand
GCAGCGAGGCGGAGCCGAGCGGAGGGCGTGGCCCGGCGGCGTAGCCGCCGGTGCGCCCCCGGCCGGAAGCGCGCAGCCCGCAAGCGGAGCGCGCAGCGAGGCGGAGCCGAGCGGAGGGCGTGGCCCGGCGGCGTAGCCGCCGGTGCGCCTACGAGCCTGCGCGCGCCGCGCGGCGCGCCAGACGCGAGATCGTTCGGCTCGCCCGCCGCTTCGGGATCACGCCCTTGGCCGCCGCGCGAGACAACGCGCTCTCGGCCTGTCGGAGCTGCTCCGCCAGCGCCGCTCCGCCGCTCGTCAGGGCCTCACGGCACTGCTTGACCACGCTCCGGACGCGACTCTTCTCGCTCCGGTTGCGGGCGCGCCGTCGCTCGGCCTGCCGGGCGCGCTTCTCGGCGGATTTGTGGGTCGCCACCAGCTCCTCCGGTCGCTTCCCGGGGCGGGAAGCGGGAGCGGAACATAGGGCCCTCGCCGGCCGGTGTCGACGGCGCAGGCGCCGGTACAGGAGCGCGCCCCACCGACCGATACGGCTCCCGGGCTCGAGGGTGCAGGAGGGGTTCCGCCTGAGCGCTAGCGGACACGTCTGCCGGCTGGTGATCGCCATGGCCTGCCTCGGGCTGGGCGCCCTGTGGGCGCCCGCCCCGGCGCTCGCACAGGCGCAGGCCGCCGGCCGCTCCGACGCCGCACCCCCTCCGGCTGCCGCGCCGGCGCCTCCCGCCAGGGGCGAGGGGTGGGACCGCGTGGATCGCAAGGCCTGGCCGGCTGAGTCCGCGAAGTCCAGGCCCGACCTCCTGGGGGCCTGGGGCGACTCCCAGACGGACGTCACCGAGCGGGCCCATCGCACCCGGGCCGTGGCCCGGGAGCTCGGGATCGAGGACTTCGATGCGGCGGCACGCGCCGTCCTGCTCGGTCGAGGCCCCGGGTCCGCGGTCGAACGAGCCCGGGCGGCTGTCGAGCTCGCCCCGGATCTGCCGCTGGCCCGGGCCGCTCTGGCCAGCGCGCTCTGGGCGGCGGGCGATGCGATCGGGGCCGCGCGCGAGGCGGCGCAGGCGGTGCTCTCGCTCGATCGCCAGCTCGAGGCGTCACTCTGGTGGCGCGCGAATGCCCTCTACCTGCTCGCCCTCGGAGTCTTCCTAGGGGCCCTGCTGCATCTCGGCCTCGCCGCCGCGGTGGTGGCGCGGCCGGCCGCACACGATCTGGGCGACCTGCTGGGCGGCGGGCTGCCGCACTTCGCTCAGGCGGCGCTCCTGGCGGCGCTGGTTCTCGCGGCGCCGGCCCTCGGCGAGGGATGGCTCGGCCTCGGCCTCGGGCTCTTCGCCGTCGCGATGCTGCGTGGGCGGGGCCGCGGTCGCTTCGCCGCGCTCCTGGCCGCGCTCCTCCTGCTGCTGGCGTTGCATCCGCTCCTGGAGACGGCGGCGCGCAGCTTCGCCGCGCTCGGCGCCGACCCGGTGGTCGATGCGGTCGACGACGTCGAGCACGGCCTCTCCTCGCGGGCCGAACGCGGCCGCCTCGAGCGGGTGGCCGCGAGCGATCCGCTGGCCGCCGAGGCCCTGGCGGCGCAGGCCCGGCGGGACGGCGACCTCGCCGGAGCCGACGCGCGCTATCGGGCGCTCCTCGTCCAGCCATCGCCCGACGGCCACCTGGAGAACGACGCCGCCAACGTCCGGCTCGCGCTCGGGGATCTGGACGGCGCGACGGCGCTCTTCGAACGGGCGACCAAGATCCGACCCGACGCCCTCTACTACTTCAACCTCGCCCACGCCTACGCGCGGTCGATCCGCCTGGACCGGCACGGCGAGGTGCTCGGCAAGGCGCAGGCACTGGACGACGATCTCGTCGCGGAGCTCACCGAGCTGACCAGCGTCCGCGGGGGAGGCCTCACCTACGACGCGCCGGTGTCGCTCGCGAGCCTGCGCGAGCGCCTGTTGGAGCGGGCCGAGGCCGCGCCCCTCGCCGTCAGCCTGCGCGGCCCGCTCGCGCCCGGCGGCCTCGGCCGCGCGCCGCTGGCGGCTCTGGTCTTTGCTGCGACCGCGGCCGGGGCCCTGGCCCTCGGCCGGTTGTGGCGCGCCTCGGGGCGCTGCGCGCGCTGCGACGGGCGCACGTGCCCGCGCTGCGACCGGACCGCGTCCAACGCTCGGTTGTGTAACGGATGCGCGCGACTCTTCCATCGGCCCGAGACCACCGATCCCTCGATGCGCATGGCGCGGCTCACCGATCTGCGGATCCGCCAGCGCCGCCGCCAATGGGTGGAGCGCGCCCTCGGCGCGTTGCTTCCCGGGGCGGCGGGCGCGCTCGCAGGCCGTCCGCTGCTCGGGCTCGTGGGGGCGCTGGCCGCCGGAGGACTCGCGGCCCTGCTGGGTGTCGGCACCCGGCTGGCGCCCGATCCCCTGGCCGCGGGGCCGGCCGGGCGCTGGGCGCTCGACCTGGTGGTGCTCTCGCTCTGCATCCTCCACGGCGTCACGACGCTGCTCGCCTGGAAGCTGCGCGAGGAGGCCTGAGGGGTGTCGATCGCGCTGCGCGGAAACCTCAAGGACTTCGGCATGGCCGAGGTCTTCCAGCTGATCGGCCAGCAGGCCAAGACCGGCGTGCTCGAGGTGTCGGGCGACCAGGGCAGCGTCGAGCTGCGCTTCGACCGCGGCCACGTGGTCTCGGCCGCGCCGATCGCGGGTGGCGAGTACACGGCGCTCGGCGACATGTTGGTGCGTTGCGGTGTGATAACGCGCGAGAAGCTCGAGGAGCTGCAGAAGGAATGCACCACCAGCGTGCAGACCCTCCCGCGGGTGGCGCGTGAGAGCGGCGCCGTCTCCCGCGCCGATCTGGCGGCCATCGAGGACCTGCTCACCCGCGAGACGATCTTCGATCTCCTGCGATGGACCGGCGGCTCGTTCCACTTCCGCGCGGAGTCCGTGAGCCACGAGCGCGAGCACGGCTCGCTCCTCGGCGCCGAGCAGATCCTGATGGACGGCCTGCGCATGGTGGACGAGTGGCGCATCTTCGCGGAGCAGGTGCCCTCGGCCGACGTGGTCTTTCAGCGCAGCGGCAGCTTCGACGTCTTCCGCAAGCGCATGCAGGGCGAGTCGCCGCGCAAGGTCGCGGCCGCCGAAGCGGTCTTCGCGCTGGTGGACGGACGCCTCCCGGTGCGCCGCGTGATCGACCTGTCCCGACTCGGCAGCTTCGAGGCCACGCGCATCCTGGCCGAGCTGCGCAAGGCCGGCTGCGTGGCGCCGCTCGACCCCGAGCAGATCGCTCGTGCGCGCCGCCGGCGGCTACGCGCGCCCCTCGTCGCCGCGCGCCGGGCCCCGGCGCTGATCGCCCTCGGGCTGCCCTTCCTGCTGCTCGCAGCCCTGTGGGCGCTGGCGTCCCTGAGGCGCCCGACGCCGGCAGCGGGCCCGGGCCTGCCGATCCCCCGCACGGCGCTCGCCGAGGCGCGTTCGGCCTTCGAGACCAGGCGCGTGCGCGACGCCCTCGAGGCCTATCGCCTGGCCCGAGGCGTGTGGCCCGATCACCTGGACGATCTGGTGAGCGAGGGCTTCCTCGATCGCGGCGCGTTGACGCCCGCGTCGGGCCGCCCCTACTATTACGTGCGTCACGGAGAGGATTTCCTGCTGCTCCCTCCGGAGCGCTGAGTCCCCGGGCAGCCGGGAACACACTCGGGAAGACACGCTCGGGAAAAGCCGGGAAGGGCCATCGCCTCTGAGCCAGAACCAAGCCTCCGTCCGACAGACCCTGGTCTTCGACGACAACCACCGGGCCGCCGAGCTCTACGGCGACGGCGAGCGCACGTTGCGGATCCTGGAGCAGGAGCTCGGAGTCAGCGTGCGCGCGCGCGGAAACGAGGTGCGGCTGGTGGGCGGTGCGGCCGAGGTGGGCGTCGCCCGCAAGGCGCTCGAGGAGCTCTACGGCCGGGTGCGCAGCGGGCACGCGCTCCAGGCGCGCGACGTGCGCGAGGCGGTGCGCGTGCTGACCAGCGAGCCGGAGGGCTCCCTCGACGAGATGTACGAGGACGTGCTGGCGGCGGTCGGCTCCCGGCGTCGCATCTCCGCCAAGACGTTGAACCAGCGTCGCTACCTCGAGCTCATGCGCACCTGCGACCTGGTGCTCGCGGTGGGGCCCGCGGGTACCGGCAAGACCTACCTGGCGATGGCGATGGCGGTGGCGGCGCTCAACCGGCACGAGGTCTCGCGGGTGATCCTGGCGCGTCCTGCGGTCGAGGCGGGCGAGAAGCTGGGCTTCTTGCCGGGCTCGATGGCGGAGAAGGTGAACCCGTACCTTCGCCCGCTCTACGACGCGCTCCACGACATGATGGACTTCGAGAAGGCGGCGCGGCTGATGGACCGCGGCGTGATCGAGGTGGCTCCGCTCGCCTTCATGCGTGGCCGCACGCTCAACGACTCCTTCGTGATCCTGGACGAGGCACAGAACACGACCACCGAGCAGATGAAGATGTTCCTGACGCGCCTCGGCTTCAACTCGAAGGCGGTGGTGACGGGCGACGTGACGCAGATCGATCTGCCGAGCGACAAGCCCAGCGGGCTGGTGGAGGCCTGCCGCGTGCTCGAGGGTGTGGAGGGCATCGGCTTCATGCGCTTCGGCGAGGCCGACGTGGTGCGACACCCCCTGGTGCAGTCGATCGTGCGGGCCTACGAGCGCCATGCGCTGCGCCGCCGCGAGGACGAGTCGCCCGATCCCGATGCCGACGCCGGATGACCCTGCGGCTCGCGGGCCCGCCGCGCCGGCGCGACGCGCCCGGCTTCGACCGCGCCTTGCTGCGCGCGCGCGCCAGCGGCGTGCTGCGGGCGCTCGGACTCGCGGACTCCGAGCTCTCGCTGACGCTGGCGGGCGATGACGCGATGGCACGCCTGAACGGCGAGTGGCGGGGGGGGGGGGGG
>JAWOLJ010000068.1:0-16274 GCA_033853555.1 Myxococcota bacterium | reverse complement strand
GAGCCCGCGGGCGCGCCCGAGGCGGCCCCGAGCGAGCCGGGCCCGGGCGCGCCGGCGCCGCCGGCCGCCGAGGAGGCGAAGCCCACGACGCCGGCCACGCCGCCCCCGGCCGCCACGCCGACGCAGGGTCCGCGGCTCCTGCGCCCTGCGCTCGGCCCGACGGGGCTGCTCGACGTCCAGATCGTGCTGCTCGCGGTGGCGGCCCTGCTTCTCCTCTTCCTGGTGTGGCGGCGACTCGGGCGGCGGCCGGTGCGGCCGGCATACGAGCCGATCATCCCGCCTCGCTTCACCGACGAGCCGGAGGAGGAGCCGGGAGAGGAGCGCACGCCGTCCGAGGTGCCGCCGCTCCCGCTCTTCGAGGCCGCTGCGCCGGCCGAGCCCGAGCTGGCCGCGGAGCCCGTCCTCGCCGCGGCCCCGGCGGAGCCCGACCTGCCGGTACCGCTCGGCGAACGCGAGGCCGCGCCGCTCCTCTCGGGTGACCTCGATGCGGTGGTGGTCGACGAGCGCGCTGCTCCCGCGGCGCACGTCGAGGCGCCGGGCAGGCCGGCGCCAGCCTGGGTCGCGGAGACCGAGGGCGAGCTCTCGCGGCTGGTGCGCGAGCTCGAACGGCGCGTCGCGCACCTCGAGACGCGCCTCGAGGAGGCGGCCGACGCACGCGAGCGCCTCGAGCGTCACATGGCTGCCCAGACCGAGGAGCTGCGGGTGCAGAGGGCGGCCATCGCGCGCACCCAGCGCGTGCTCCGCAACCTGGCGCGCCCCGAGGATCTCGCCACCGAGCCGGCGCCGCGCGATCCGGGACGCGGCGGCTCTTCCTGAGGCCGGAGGCGCCGGCCTCCGGCGCACCGCGACCTTGCCGCCGGGCTGCGCCCTACGCTCGCCTGCGGCTCGCTGCGCGCTTCCGGTCTCTGGCGCGCCGGCGGCTGCGCCGCCGGGCTGCGCCCTGCGCTCGCCTGCGGCTCGCTGCGCGCTTCGCTTGCTCAGCTCTCCTCGGCGGCCAGCAGCAGGGCGCCGAGCGAGCCCGCGAACTCCCCGTCACAGAGGAACGTCGGCTCCCGGCCGATGGCGGTGGTGATCTCGCGCAGCACCTCCACCAGCGCGGGATTCCCGCGCAGCGTCGAGCCGCCGAACACGATGCGTCTCACCTGCACGGCGGCGGCGAGGCCCCCGCAGATCAGCGCCACGTTCTCGCCGACGAGACCCATGAGCGCGTGGGCCAGGTCCTCGCGCCGAGGCTCCTCTCCGTCGGACTCGTCGCGCCCGAGCCGGCCGAAGGACGCCGCCGTCAGGTCGCCGGCCAGCGGGATCTCGCCCGCGCGATAGATGTCGGAGACGCGCAGGTCCACGCGCCGGCGCGAGCCGCGCGTCGCGAGCTCGGCGATCTCGGCGAAGCTCTTCGTCCCCGCCAGGCGCGAGCCCAAGCCCACCACGGTGCCGCCGCCGAGCGCCGTGCCACCAACCCGTGTCACCGAGAGGCCGTCCACCAGCATCACGGACGTGCCCGTGCCGACCGAGACCAGGAGGTGGCGCTCGCCGCGGGGCAGGCCCTCCCGCTCGAGCAGGGCGCTCGCGCCCGAGCCCCAGGCGGCGAACTCGTTCACCCGGGCCACCTCGCCGCCGAGCAGCCGGGCGAGCTCCGCCGAGCCGCCGCCCGTGAGACCCACGCGGCCGGGCTTCGCCTGGCGCACCGTCCGGGCGACCAGGTCCAGCGCGTGGGCGGGAACCAATGCGAAGCGCGGGGGCTCGCCGGGGCAGCGGGTGGCGAGCTTGGCCAGCGTGGCCCCCACGTCCACCCCGACGGCGGTGGCCGCGGTACCCTTCCGCCGGGACGAGTGATAACCTTGGTCTTTCAACGGGTTGCACCACGCGAATCCAGTCGACCATGTATACCGCGTTCTACGGCCTGCGCGAGAAGCCCTTTGCGCTGAGCCCCGATCCCCGCTTCCTGTTCCTCGCGGAATCCCACCGCGAGGCGCTGGCCCATCTGCTCTATGGAATCGAGCAGGGCGAAGGCTTCATCGCGATCACGGGCGAGGTCGGCACCGGCAAGACCACGCTCTGCCGCACGCTCCTGCAACGCCTCGGCGCGGAGAGCGAGGTGGCGTTCCTCTTCAACCCGAAGCTCTCCGCCCTCGAGCTGATGCAGGCGGTCCACGCGGAGTTCGGCCTCGACGTGGGCGGGCGCTCCTGGCGCGAGCTCGTCGATCAGCTGAACGAGTTCCTGCTGGAGCGTAAGCGCGAGGGTCGGCGGGTCCTCGTGATCATCGACGAAGCGCAGAACCTCGAGACCGACACCCTGGAGCAGGTGCGGCTGCTCTCGAACCTGGAGACCGACACCGCAAAGCTGCTCCAGATCGTGCTGCTCGGACAGCCGGAGCTCGATGCCAAGCTCGAGCGTCCCGAGCTGCGGCAGCTCAAGCAGCGCATCAGCGTGCGCTGGCGCCTGGTTCCGCTGACGGCCACCGAGACGCGGGACTACGTGCGCCACCGCCTCCGCATCGCCTCGGGCTCGGAGCGGGAGCTCTTCACCGAGACGGCCCTGCGCGAGGTGCATCGCCGCTCGGGCGGAATCCCGCGCGTGGTGAACGTGCTCTGTGACCGAGCGCTGCTCCTCGGCTACGCCTCGCGCGCGGCCACCATCGGCTCGCAGCTCGTGGTGGCGGTGGCTCAGGAGCTGCAGAGCGGGGGTCCGGCGTCGCCGCGCGCGGCGCCGGCGCGATCACGCCGCTGGCTCTGGCCGGCGGGCGGACTGGCTCTGGCCGGCGGGCTCCTGGCGCTCGGGCTCGTGGTCTACGACGGCGTGCGCGGCGTCGCCGACGCGCCAGCGGCCGCCACGGCGACGCCGGCGGCGGCGGTCGTCGCTCCCGCCGCGAGCGAGAGCGGTGCGCCCGCGAGCGAGCCGACGCCGGCGACGGTCGCTCCGGCCCAGGACCCCGCGGGCAGCCCCACGCCGAGCGAAGCCGCTCCGGCGACGGCGCCCGCGAGCGCCCCGGCGGATGCGCCTCCCGTCGCCGCGGCGCCTCCGCCGGCCGCTGCGGCGACGCCACAGCCGACGGACGTGCTGGCGCGCCTCGAGGCGCTCCCGCCCGGACGCACCGCTGCAGCGAGCGTCGACGCGCTGCTCGCGGCCTACGGGCTGCCGCGGGTCGGGGCCGCGAGCCTCTCCCTGGACGACGCGCTGGCCGCGCTGGCGGACGCTGGCCTCGAGACGCTGCCCCTCGCCACGCCGACCGTGGCGGAGCTCGGCGCGCTCGACCATCCGGCGCTCGTGGCGCTCCTGGCTCCCGACGGCGCGTCCAGGACCGTGGCGCTGCTCGGCCTCCAGAACGGCCAGGTGACGCTCTCGGGTGTCGAGAGCGGAGGGTCGGAACGCCTGCCGGCGGGCGAGCTCGAACGCCGCTGGCAGGGCGAAGCCTTCGTGGTGTGGCGCGACTGGGAGCGTCTCCCGGCGCTCGTGCAGGAGGGCGAGACGGGGCCCGCGGTGCGCTGGCTCCAGCAGTCGCTGATCCAGCTCGGCTACCTCGTGGGCACGCCGACGGGCGTCTTCGATGCCGCAACCCGGGAGGGGGTTCGCAACTTCCAGCGCGGCAGCGGCCTCGACGTCGACGGCGCGGTGGGCCCTCGCACCAAGATGCACCTCTACGACGCGCTCGGGCGCTACAAGGTGCCCCGGCTGCGAGGGGAGGGCGTGGGGTGAGCACGATCCTGAAGGCGCTGAAGCGCCTGGAGGCCGAGCGGGAGGTGAAGCCCCCGCGTCCGCTGCGCGAGGAGGTGGTGGCCGCCCTCGAAGCCGCGGAGACGGCGCGCGTGCACCGAAGCCGGCGCTGGCGATGGCTCCTCGCGGCGGTCGGCGGTGCGACGCTGGCGGGAGGCGCGGCGTGGCTCGTCTTCGCCGGGCCTGGCGCCGCGCTGCGGGACCGGCTCCCGCGCCCGTCCGCCACGGTAGACGCGTCCGCTCCGAGCGCCGCTGCGGCCGCGCCGGCGGTGCAGGCTTCCCCCGCGGCGAGCGCGACCGCGCCATCGACCGCTCCGCATGCCGGGCCGGCGCCGTCACCGTCCAGTGTCGACGCGGACGCGGAGGCGCCGCTCGGGAGCGGCGCGGGCGGCGGCGCTCCGCTCGCCGGGGCGGAGTCCGGCGCCGTGCCGTTGGTGGCGGTGGTGCCCCGCCCGCCGCCGCAGCCGGAGCTGCAGCCCGACGAGCCGGCGCCCGGTGCTCCGGCCGGGCCGCCTCCGGGCTCGATCCCGCCCGCCCCGAAGCAGACGCCGCGCTACGTGCGCGAGCTCGCCGCCCCGGCGCCTCCGGCGGCGCCCCCGGGCGACGCGGACCGGGCCGCCTCGGCGTCGGAGGAGGCGCCGGTGGCGGCGCCGACGCCGGTGCACAAGACCCCCGCCAGCTCCCGACCCCGGGCCGACACGCGGGTCCAGGTGGCGAATCCGCGGGACCTGGACGTGCTCCGCACGGTCTGGCATCCGCATCCCGAGCGCCGTCTCGCGCTCGTCCTCCTTCCCGGCGAAAGCGCGGCGCGCGAGCTTCGCGAGGGCGAGACGGCGGACGGCTGGACCGTGCTCTCGATCGAGCCTTCGAGCGTGGTGCTCCTGCACGACGGTGTCGAGCTGCGCGCCGCGGTCGGAGGCGGCGGGCGGTGAGCGACGATCGCTTCACCGTGGGCGTCATCGCCGATACCCACGGACACCTGGACGAGGGCGCGCTGCGCGCCCTCGAGGGCGTCGACCTCCTGCTCCACGCCGGCGATGTCGGGAGCGAGCACGTGCTCGACGGGCTGCGCCGCGTCGCACCGGTGGTGGCCGTGACGGGAAACGGCGACGAGGAGCTGCAGCACCGGCTCCCCTGGGATCAGCGGGTGCAGCTCGGCCCCTCGCGCATCCTGCTCTGCCACTGGTGGGACAACTTCGGGCGGCTCCATCCGCGGGTCGAGCGGGAGCTCGCGGCCTGGAGGCCACACGTATTGGTGTACGGCCATACCCACCAGGCGCGCCTGGAGCGGCGCGACGGCGTCCTGCTCCTGAACCCCGGCTACGCCGGCGCGCCCGGCCTGGGACGCAGCCGCTCCGTCGCGCGGCTCCACCTCGACGGCGAGGCGCCGATCGGCGAGATCATCCCGATTTGATCTGAGCTCCGCTCGGCTTCGGCTGGCTGCGCGCCGGCGGGACGCCGTCGCCGCGTTCGCCGCCCAGCGGCGCCGGGCTACTTCAGCGAGATCGAGCCATTCGAGGTGCGGAGCTTGATCAGGGGCCCGCCCGCGCCGAGGGTGGCGCGCAGGCGGCCGGTCGGCTGAGGGCTGGCGCCGCCGAGATCGCGGTGCGTGCGGATCATGCCGTTGTCCACGTGGACGTCGAGCTCGGCGTCCACCTTCTCCGGCAGCTCGAGGGCGATCCGGCCGTTGCTCGTGGCGAGCACCACGCCCTCGCGCCCGACTTCCGACAGGGAGGCGGAGATCAGGCCGTTCGAGGTCGACGCGTCCACCGACCCCCGGTGGTCCTCGAGCTCGATCTTCCCGTTGCTCGAGCGCGCCACCAGGCGTCCGCGTGTCGTGGAGCACTCGACCTTGGCGTTGGAGGTGAAGATGTCGATGCTGCCCACCACGTCGATCACCGTGACGGCACCGTTGCTCGAGCGCGCCTTCGCTCCGCCGCGCAGCCCCTCCAGGGAGACCCTTCCGTTGGAGGCCCCCACCTCCACCCGCAGGTCGCGCGGAACGCGAATCTCGAGGTTCGCGCTGCCGTGCCGGTTCCACTTCTTCGGGATCTCGACCTCGAGCTCGAGGGTGCCGTTGGTCTGGCTCTCCGAGATCCGGATCGCGTCGAGCAGCCGCGCTGCCGCCTCCGACGACTCCGCGCGCGCGCGCTTGCACGCGGTCACCTGGAGGTCGCTCCGTTCCTCGCCCACCACGCGCGTCTTGCCGTTGGCGTTGTGCACCCGGAGGAGCCCGCCCCGGGGCGGCGCGAAGCTCAGGGTCTCCATCCCCTGCGCGCTCTCGCTCCAGGGGATCCCGGCGAGGAGGCTGCGCAGGATTCCGCCGAGGCCGCGCGGGCGCTCCTCCGCACAGAGTCCGTGGATCGTGTGGTCCCGCCGCCCGCGCCGCATCTAGTGCCACCGGCGGTCGTTGCCCGACGACCGCCAATCGTTCTCTTCGCGTTGCACCGCGCGCAGCCGACGACGCATGCGGAAGCGACGCCAGCGCCAGCGGATCTGCTCCAGGGTGGGCAGGATCTGCTTGCCGCCCCCGTCGCGCCGGAGGTAGAGCCAGCCCACGAGCACACCGCTCAGATGGCCGAGATGGCTCACGTTGCCCGGCCCGAACGCGAAGTCCATGAAGAAGAAGACCGGAATCATCCAGATGGCACGGAAGGCCACCGGCGGGAACATGAGCATGATGGTGCGATCGGGCCAGGTGAGCGAGTAGGCCAGGATCACGCCGTAGATGGCGCCGGAGGCGCCAATGGTCGGCGCCACCAACGCGATCGGCGAGGACAGGCCGAGGTAGACCAGCAGCCAGGGTACGGTCGCGATCAGCACGCCCGCGCCCACGCCGCAGACGAGGTAGTAACGCAGCAGGCGCTGGGGGCCCCAGACCAGGGCGAGTTCGGGCGCGAACATCCACAGCACGAACATGTTCATGCCGATGTGCAGCAGGCTGCCGTGCAGGAACATGTAGGTGAAGGGCTGCCAGAGGAGGGCTCGGCGCCAGACGTCGACGGGCACGACGGCACCGAAGCGGGTCAGGATCGAGGCGTCGATGTCGCCCCCGCCCGTCACGAGCTGGGCCAGGAAGACGACGGCGTTCGCGATGAGGAGCTGCTTGATGACGGGCGGCGTGATCGGCGGGCCGAAGCCGAATCCCACGCCTCTTCGATAGCCGCGACCGTACAACCCGGCGCCCTCGCTTCTAGCCGCATCCGCGCCGCACTCGCGCGCACGCGACCTGTGCTCGCCGTCACGTCTTCGGCCCGCTCCGACGCGGACCGCCGAGTGGATGCGCGAACCTCGTTCGACTTCGTCGGCCGGCGGGCGGGCGCGGTGCCCGTCGGTCGCGTCAGCCTAGGGGCTCCAACCCCTCGGGTCAACGTCGTTTTCCGGAGCGAGGAGCTCCAGCGCGCGCGCCGCTTCGGGGGCCCCGAGCCCGGAGAGGTCCGCCACCGGCTCGTCTAGTCCGAGGCGGCGGGAGAGCGCCTCCAGGCGGTGGCGGCAGGCCTCGCCCGAGCCTGCCACAGCCGCCTCGCCGATTTCCCCGGGGGAGAGATCGGCAAACCAGGGGTTCCAGCGGTGGAACTCCGCCACCAGGCGCGGATCCCCCGGGTCCAGGCCGGGTCGGGTGAAGATCCACATCGAGCGGCGGATGCTCCGCGGGTCCCGGCCCCGCCTGCGGCAGGTGGCCTCCAGATGCGCGGCGGCCGCGGCCACCCGCGGAGCGAGGGGGGGGAGGTTCACGTCCCAGGCATCGGCCAGCTCGGCCACCACCTCGAGGAGCGCGGGTCCGCGCCCCGCCACCGCGATCGGGATCGACCGCGCGGGGACCGGCGAGATCCAGGCCTCCTCGAGCTGCACGTACGACCCGCGCCGCGTCACGGTCTCGCCGCGCCACAGGGCGCGCAACGCGTCCAGCGTCTCGCGCAGGCGGGCGATGCGCTCCGAGGCCGGCGGGAAGGGAAGGCCGAAGCGGCGGTCGATCGGCTGGGCCCCCACCGAGATCAGGAAGCGCAGTCGCCCGGGCGTGATCCGCTCCTGCGTCGCCACCGCCTGGGCCAGGCGTGCGGCGTTCCAGTGGGTGACGAGCCGGATCGAGCCGATCTCGATCCGCTTGGTGCGGGCGAGGAGCGCGCCGGTGAGGGTCCAGCCGTCGAGCACGTCGCGCCGGCGCGCCAGCAGCGAGACGTCGCCGTCCACGTACACCGCCGAGAATCCCAGTGCCTCGGCGCGCCGCACCAGCGCGAGGAGCTCCTCGAACGAGAGCACGTGCCAGGTGAAGGCGACCGCGAGCTTCAAAGCCGTCCGAGGCGATGGGCGGCATGGAGCAGGGCGAGCGCGGACTTCGCGTCACGCAGCTCTCCGCGCCACACCCGGTCGAGCGCCTCCGCGAGCGGCATGCGCACCACCTCGATCACCTCGTCCTCCTCGTGACGCGTCGGGACCGGCGTCAGGTCGTAGGCCGCGAAGAGGTGGATCTCCTCGTCGGTGAACCCGGGCGTGGTCCAGATCGAGGCCAGTCGCTCGAGGCGTCCCGCGCGCTGCCCGGCCTCCTCCTCGAGCTCGCGCGCGGCGCACACTTCCGGCGCCTCCCCGTCGAGCTTCCCGGCCGGCACCTCCAGGATGGTGCCGCCGGCGGCGTGCCGGAACTGGCGGATCAGGAGCACCTCCGTCGGCGAGACGAAGGGAACGACGGCCGACGCACCCGGGTGTCGGACCACGTCCAGCACCACACGACGGCCGTTCGGGAGCGCCACCTCCTCGGCGTAGACTGCGATCGAGCGTCCCTGATAGGCGGGCCGACCCGCGGGTCGCTTCACGCCCGCCGCCGTCGCGCCGCTCCCCGCCCCCGCCCCCGGGCGGCCACGGGCTTCGTCGCGCGCGCCGGACGGCGGCGCCCTGCGGCGCCGGAGATCCGACGCGCCGCGGACCCTGGCCAGGGGCAGAGGCCATGCAACGGACAGCGCTCGCACTGGGGGCGGCGCGCGTCGCAGCAGACGCGTCCGTGGTGGATCACGCGATGCGAGTAGAGCGTCCAGTGCGCCTCGGGGATCAGCTCCATCAGGTCGCGCTCGATCTTCACGGGGTCCTCGTGCGCCGTGAGCCCGAGGCGGCGGTTCACCCGGGTCATGTGGGTGTCGACGGTCAGTCCCGGCACGTCGAAGGCGTTTCCGAGCACCACGTTCGCGGTCTTGCGGCCGACGCCATGGAGCGTCGTCAGCTCCTCCAGCGTGCGCGGCACCCGGCCCCCGAAGCGCTCCACCAGGTCGTGGGCCACCGCGAGGAGGGACTTCGTCTTCTGGCGGAAGAAGCCCGTGGGCTGGATCAGCCGCTCGACCTCGGCGGGATTCGCCAGCGCCAGGGCAGAGGCGTCGGGGAAGCGACGGAAGAGGACGGGCGTGACCTCGTTCACCTTCTTGTCCGTGCATTGGGCGGAGAGGATCGTCGCGACCAGCAGCTCGAAGGCGTTGCGATGGTGGAGCGCGCAGGCGGCGTCGGGATAGGCGGCGGCCAGGGCCGCGTCGATGCGAAGCGCGCGCGCGCGGCGAGCCGCGGCGCTCTCCCGCGGCATCAGCCCTCGTCCCGCGCGCTGCGCATGCTCGCGAGCCTAGCCCGCGGCGCGAAGCCGGGGCAAGCTCGCGCGAGGCCGCGAGCCGGCGTGCGGCGGAGCGAGGTCGCGGGGCGAGCGGACGCCCGGCGGGAGAGGCACGGAGAGCGGATGCACGGCGAGGAACGGGCGATCGTGATCGGCGTGGCGCAGGAGCCGGGCCTGGTCCTGGAGGGGCTCTTCGTGGCCGGGCGCGACCCGGGAGCGGGGGGCGCCGTGGTGGCGGCACCGCATCCCCTCTACGGCGGCAGCATGGACTCGCCGGTGGTGAACGAGCTCGCCCACGCGTTCGCCCGCGCCGGACGGGCTTCGCTGCGCTTCAACTGGCGCGGCGTCGGCGCGAGCAGCGGCGCGCCGAGCGGCCGCGCGGCCGAGGCGGATGCCGATACCGCAGCGGCGCTGGACGAGCTCGCCGCCACGGTCGCCGGTCCCCTGGCCGTCGCGGGCTACAGCTTCGGCGCCGCCGCCGCGCTGCGCGTCGGGGCCCGAGCGCCTCGCGTCACACGCCTCCTCCTGGTGGCGCCGCCGCCCTCACTGCTGGATCTCGCCGCGCTCCACGCGTTTCCCGGGCACACGCTCCTCGTGGCCGCGGAGGAGGACTCGATCGCTCCGCCCGACGAGCTCGAGGCGCGGGCGGCGGGTCCGCCGCGCGTGCGAGTGGTCCGGATCGAGGAGGCGGATCACTTCTTCCAGAGCGGGCTCGCGACGCTCGCGCGCGTCGCGGGCGCGTGGCTCGCGCGACCGGTGGCCGGAGAGGCGCGCGAGGCGGGGGAGGACGCGGCGGGCGGCGGCTAGCCGGGATCGGCCGCCGGCAGGCGCACGCGGAAGAGGGCACCGCCCTCGGGCCGATCGTCCAGCGCGAGGCTCCCGCCCGACTCCTCGACGATCCTGCGCGAGATGGTGAGGCCGAGGCCACCGGGCCGATCGCGCTTGGTGGAGAAGAAGGGCTCGAAGATGCGGGGCCGGAGCTCGGGCGGGATTCCCGGACCCTGATCCTCCACGGTGATCTCGACGCCGGTGGCATCGCCGCGTGCGGCGAGGCGCACCTTGCCTCCCTGCGGCGTGGCATCGATCGCATTCAGGGCGAGGTTCAACAACACCTGCCGGAGTCGATCCTCGCCGACACGCGCCGCCGGCAGCGCCTCGCCGGTCTCGGTCTCGATCTGGACGCCCCGCTCGAGCGCCCGGTGCGTGAGGAGCCGCGCCACGGAGGACAAGGCGGATTCGACCGGTGTCGCGGCCTCGACCCCTTGCGAGGCGCGCGGGCGCGCGTGCTCCAGGACCACGTCGAGGAGCCGCTCGATCCGGCGCAGCTCTCCCGCCACCACCTCGAAGAAGCGGACCCGGAACTCGGGATCGTCGATGCGCTGCGGCAGGAGCTGGAGGAAGGTCTTCACCGAGACCAGGGGATTGCGAACCTCGTGCACGACCTCCGCCACCAGGTCACCGAGCGCCGCCAGGCGATCCAGGCGACGCACTTCTTCGTCGAGCCGGCCGAGTCGCGAGAGGGCCGCCGCGGCCGCCCCGGGCGCCTCGAGCCGGCGCGCCGCCGTCGCCAGCGCGGCGAGCGTGCGCGGGCGCACCGCGCCCGGCGGATCCTCGCGCCCGCCGACCAGGAGGATCGCCACCGGCGGCGAATCGGGCGCGCCGACCCGGACGGCGGCCGAAAAGCCGTGCTCGATCGCGGCGGACCGCGAGGCGGCCTCCTCGCCGCCGCGACCGAGGTCGCTCGGGCCGCGCAGGCGCGCCAGCGCCGCGAAGCACTCGGCCGAGGGCGCGATCGGCGCCACGCCTTCCATGCTGGCGGCGGCCACGTACGGAGAGCCGTCGGGTCGCAGCGCCCACGCCGCGCCCAGCGTACAGCCGGTCGTCTCCACCAGGCGCTTCACGGCGGCGGCGAGCAGGCTCTGGAGATCGCTCAGGAACTCGGCCGGCGGCAGCGCCAGCGCCGGGTCCACCGCCTGCGCGCCCGGGGTCGCGCGCGACGGGAACGGGACGGTGCCCGGAGCGTCCACGCGCACGTTGCTACCGTGATCGCGACACCGCTGTCAATCGGGATGAAGCCCAACACCGCCATGCACCGACCCCACCTCCGGGCCATCCTCTTCGATCTGGACGGTGTCCTGGTGGACTCGCGCGCGCCGATCGCCCGCTCCATCAACCACGCCCTCGTGCGTCACGGACTGCCGCCCCGGCCCGAGGAGAGCCTCCACCGCTGGATCGGGCCGCCGCTCCACGACGCGTTCGTACGCCTGCTCACGGAGACCGGAACGGCGGTCGCGCTCGCCCCGTCCTGCGTGGCGGCGTACCGCGAGCACTACCGCACGGCCTGCCTGGAGGAGACCCGTGCGTTTCCGGGGGTGGCCGACCTGCTGGCCCGCCTCTCCGAGCGCGCGGCGCTGGCGGTGGCCACCTCCAAGCCCGTCGAGTTCGCGGGAGCGATCCTGCAGGTCCTCGGCCTCGCAGCGTCCTTCCGCGTCGTGGCTGGGCCGCCCCTCGACGTGCCGGCGGAGCCCAAGCACGAGACCGTGGAGCGGGCGCTGGCGCGACTCGGGCTCCCGGCGCGCGCCGCCGCGCCCGCCCTCATGGTGGGCGACCGACGCTTCGACGTGGAGGCCGGAAAGGCGCACGGTCTGCGTACCGTCGGTGTCACCTGGGGGATCGGGAGCGCTCGCGAGCTACGTGCTGCCGGTGCCGATGACCTGGTGGGAAGCCCCGAGGAGCTGGAGGCGCTGCTCGAGCCGCTCCTCCCGCCCCGCGCGCCCTAGCGCCTAGAACGCGTCGGAGCGCAGGAGGTCGGCGCCATCCTCGCCGCCGCTCGGCTGCGGGCCGCCGCCCTCGCCCTCGCGCTCGGGCAGGTGGCCGGCCAGGAAGGGCTCGAAGCCCGCGCCGTCGGCGGTGTCGTCGACGATCGCACCCGTGGAGTGGTCGACCCGCGCGTAGAGCACGCCCGGAGGCACGGGGAAATCGCGCGCCGGCCGGCCGGCCAGCGCGACGCGCATGTAGTCCATCCAGATCGGGAGCGCGGCCCGGGCCCCGGTCTCCTTGTGACCGAGGAACTTCCGCTCGTCGTAGCCCACCCAGACCCCCGCCACCACGTCCGGCGAGTAGCCGATGAACCACGCGTCCTTCTGCTCGTTGGTCGTGCCCGTCTTGCCCGCGAGCGGGCGATCGAGCGACACGGCCTTGTGTGCTGTGCCGTGCGGATCCTCGACCGGTCCACGCAGCAGATAGGTCACGAGAAAGGCCTCGGCCGGCGCCAGCGCCTGGCCCGGCGGCAGCGCTTCCTCCGCGCCGGCCTGGGTGGCCTCGGCGCTCACCGGCTGGACCCCGGCCGGCGGCGTCGTGCCGGCCGCCGCCGCCTCGTCGTCGCTCAGATCGGCCAGCGGCAGGTCGGTGAGGAGCACCTTGCCGTCGCGGTCGAGCACGCGCGCCACGAAGCGCGGCGCGAGCAGCCGGCCGCCGGAGGCGAAGGTCCCGTAGGCGCGCGTCAGCTCGAGCAGCGAGACCTCGGTGGATCCCAGGGCGAGCGAGAGGTTTCGCCCGAGCGGCGAGCGGATGCCGACCCGTCGGGCGTAGTCGATCACCCGATCGATGCCCACGGCGAGGGCCAGCCGGATCGTCGCGTTGTTGAGCGAGCGAGCGAGCGCCTCGCGCAGCGAGACGTCGCCGAGGAAGGTGTCGGTGTAGTTCTTCGGCTTCCAGAGCTCGTGGGTTCCGGGGTCGATCAGCTCGACCTGCTCGTCGCGTACGATCGAGGACGGCGCGAAGTCGTGCTCCAGCGCCGCGCCGTAGACGAAGGGCTTGAAGGCGGATCCCGGCTGGCGACGCGCCTGGGTGGCGCGATCGAACTCGCTGCGCGCGAAGTCGTAGCCTCCGACCAGCGCGAGCACGTCGCCGCTCGCGGCGTCCAGGGAGACGAGCGCGCCCTCCACCTCGGGCGTCTGCGCGAGCACCACGGCGGGCGGGCCGGAGCCCGCCGCGGGGGCGGGCGGAGCGTCGGTGCCCGGAACGGCTCCGGGGCGGCGCTCGAAGCGGGACACGTCGCCCACGTGGAGCAGGCCCGCCAGGTCGCGGGCCGTGCCGTTCGCTCGCACCGCCGCCCACGCCGCATCGGGCCATTCCAGGCGACCCTCGACGCCCGGCGCGAAGGCCACGCGTGCCACGCCCCGCGCCCGGTCGATTGCCGTCACCACTCCGAGCAGCTTGCGGCGCTCCGGCAGCACGGACCCGCCGTCCGGCCCGGGCTCGAGCGCATTCTTGCGGGCCAGCTCCTCCAGCGCGGCGGGCAGCTCGGCGGGGTCCACGTGTCGGACCGGTCCGCGCCAGCCCCGCTGGCGGTGGTCGAGGGCCTCGAGCCCGCTCTGGAGCGCCAACACCCCGGTGCGTTGGAGGTCGAGATCCAGCGTGGTCTCGACGGTGAGGCCGCCCTGGAGCACGCGATCGCCCCCGAGCTTGGCGAAGAGGGCCTTGCGCACCTCCTCGGTGAAGTAGGCCGCGTCGGCGAAGTCTTGATGCTCCGGCTCCGGGACGATCCTCGGCCGGTCCGCCACGGCCTCCTGGTAGGTCTTCTGGTCGATGTAGCGCTCCTCCAGCATGCGCCGCAGCACGTAGAGGCGACGCTCCTCCGCAGCGGCCGGGTTCGTGACCGGCGAGTAGTCGGTGGGAGCCTTGGGCAGTCCGGCCAGCAGCGCGGCCTCGGAGATGCTGACCTGGGAGAGATCCTTGCCGAAGTACGAGCGTGCGGCCTGGCCGACGCCGTAGGCGCCGTGCCCCAGGTAGATCTGGTTCAGGTAGAGGTAGAGGATCTCATCCTTCGTGAAGTGCTCCTCGATGCGCTTGGCGAGGAGCATGTCCTTGAGCTTCCGCCCGAGGCTGCGCTCGGGAGACAGGAGCAGGCTCTTCGCGACCTGCTGGGTGATGGTGCTGCCGCCCTGTCGCACCTTGCCGCCCGCCCGCAGGTTCGCCCACGCCGCGCGCAGGATCGACCAGTAGTCCAGGCCCTGGTGCTCGAAGAAGCTCTGGTCCTCGCCGGCGACGAAGGCGAGCACGACGTGGCGGGGGATCTGTCCCACCGGCACCAGGATCCGGCGCTCTTCGTAGAACTCGCCGATCAGGCGGCCCTTCCGATCCAGCACCCGGCTGGTGAGGGGCGGGCGGTAGTCCTCCAGACGGTGCAGGTCCGGCAGGTCGCGCAGCAGGGTCGAGTAGACGATCCAGGCCGTGGCCGCGCCGGCCAGCAGCAGCAGGCCGGCGAAGCCGAGCAGGAGCCGGAACACCCAGGAGCGGAGGATCGTCACCGTCGCCCTCTCGACGCGCGGGCCACCACGGCCCGCCGCGTCCGCTAGGCTACCGCTTCGGCTCGCGGGGGCCGGCCCATGAATCCGCGCCCCGGGCCCGGCCCGCGAACGCCAACGACGGAGCCCCGATGTCCCCGCGCGCGCTCACCCTCGCCTTCGTGATGGATCCGATCCAGGGAATCGACATCACCAAGGACACCACCTTCGTCCTGATGTTGGAGGCGCAGCGGCGCGGTCATCGCGTGCTCTACCTCGAGCCGCGCGAGCTCTCGGTGGACGAGGCCCGTGTCACGGCTCGCGTCACGCCGGTGACCCTGCGTCGCGAGCCCGGCCGTCATGCGGAGCTCGGCGCCCCCCGCACGCTCGCGCTCGACGAAGAAGTCGACGTGGTGTTCCAGCGGAAGGATCCGCCAGTGGACGCGGAGTACGTGATCGCCACGCAGCTCCTCTCGCTCTGTCGTCGCGCGCGCGTGCTGAACCGGCCCGAGGGCATCCTCGCCGCCAACGAGAAGCTCTACGCCCTGCATTTCCCGGACCTCATGGCGGAGACGCGCGTCACGCGAAGCATCCCCGAGCTCGTCGATTTCCTGGCCAAGCTCGGTGGGGAGATGATCGTCAAGCCCCTCGGCGGCAAGGGCGGCGAGGGCATCTTCCACGTGCGCCACGACGATCGGAACCTCTTCTCGATCCTGGAGACCGCGACCCGCTTCGGCAGCGAGTGGACGATGGCACAGCGCTACCTGCCCGAGGTTCGCGGCGGCGACAAGCGCATCCTGCTCGTCGAGGGCGAGCCGATCGGGGCGCTCTTGCGGGTGCCACCGGAGCACGAGACACGGGCGAATCTCCACGTGGGCGGCCGCGCCGCCCGCACCTCCCTCGACGCCAACGATCTCCGCATCGTCGAGCGGATCGCGCCGCGCCTGCGACGCGATGGCCTCTTCTTCGTCGGGATCGACGTGATCGGCGGGCGGCTGACCGAGATCAACGTGACGAGCCCGACGGGCGTGCAGGAGATCAACGCCCTCGAGGGCGGGACGCTCGAGACACGCATCCTGGAGCGCGTGGAGCAGCTCGTCGCCCGAGCGTGAGCCGCCCCATCGTCGGTGGAGGCGGGCCCGGGCCCGCGGGGGAATCCGCCCGGCGCTCGCAGCTTCGACGGATAAACCCTCGAAAAGCCGTTGACACCGACGGAGACGCAGCCGATTCTCTAGCCGGATCCCGTCGGGCTTCCCCTCCCTGGCGCGCGGGCTCCTCCTCCGCTCGGCCGCGTGTGACGCGGCATCACCCCCGGCAGTCGTCGCTGGCCGCAGGTCGCCGGCGGGCTCGCCGGCAGAGAAGGAGAAGGCCCATGGCCACGAAGATCGCGAAGACCGGCATCCGCCGCGAGGCCGGATGGCTCTACTACCTCGACAAGCAAGGGGACGTCAGTCGGGCCCGCATGGCCCGAGGCGGCGGCAAGGCGGCGAAGGGCCGGCCGGAGAAGGTCGCCAAGGCCGGCGTGAAGCGGGAGGAGGGCTTCCTCTACTTCATCGACAAGGGCGGCGACGTGGCTCGCACCAAGATGGCGCGTGCCGGCGGCCGCAAGCGCAAGGCGACGCCGCGGCGTGCGACGCGGCGGGCGGCGAAGAAGAGCGTGCGGCGCGGCGTGCGACGGACCGCCAAG
>JAWOLJ010000067.1:0-14159 GCA_033853555.1 Myxococcota bacterium | reverse complement strand
GTGGGTGGGGATCGCGACCCCCACGCCGGGAACCGGGCGCGCGAAGCGGTGGCAGATCAGGGCGACGAGCGCGGCCACGAGACCGATCCGGACGCCGTGCCCAACCTGCAGCACGAGGTACGCCGAGAGCAGCACCGGCATCACGGCGCCCCCCAGGTTCACCGCGAGGATCGTCCCCGGCCAGCGCTCGATCACGGGAATCACGTACCGGACACCGAAGGCGGTCACGATCCGGTCCGAGTGCAGCGAGGACTCCGCCAGCCGCGCCACCGGGATGTTGATCGTGCTTCCGACGAGCGACGCGAGCAGGAACCCGAGCGCCGCCTCGGGACGCAGGCCGAGCCGCTCGTAGGCGAATGTCACCAGGTCGAGCTCGATCAGCGCGAGCACGAAGAGGAGCACGAGCGCGAGCCCCGCGACGAAGGCCGCGCTCCAGGGCAGGTAGTGGGGCGTCGACGGTCGCAGGACGGGGCTCCCGTTCGAGCGTCACGAAAGCGCAGATCTCCAGGATACGCAGGGCGGGATCTCGTGAGCGCGCGGCGACAGCATCGATCGTCGGCGCCGCCGCCGCAACCGGGCCCGTGGCATCAGCCCTCGGCGACGCGAGATCGCGGCGAGCCCGCCTCTCGCCGGGCCAGGGCGAAGCCCGGAACCATCGGGAGCCAGAACGTGAAGCCCCGCAGCTAGCGGGCCGCGATCTTCTCCACGTCGACCCGCACGCCGCGATCCGCGGGGATCGGCTGCCAGGAGAGGATGCGATAGCCGAGGTGGCCGTAGCCTGCTGCGAGACCGAGCGGCTTCACGTGCCCGGGCTCGAGATCCGACTGGCTGGTCCAGCCCTCGTGCGCGTAGGGCTCGAAGCCGTTGTAGACGATCACCTGGCCCGGCCGCACCGCCGGCGAGAGCTTGGCGGCGAAGCGCGCCTCGCCGGCGTTGCTCACGAGCTTCACCTTCTCGCCGTTGACGATCCCGAGCGCGGCGGCGTCCCGGTCGTTCAGGAAGACGAAGGGCTCGCCCCGATGCGTGTTGAGCAGGAGGTCGTTCGTCATGTGCATGGAGTGGATGCTCCAGCGGTTGTGCCCGCTGGTCATGACGAAACGGCGGCCCGCGCCGCCCTGGGGCGGCGGCTCCTTGTGGGTGGGCAGTCCCTCGCCGGCCTCCAGGAACCAGGGATGGTCGATGTAGAACTGTGCCCGACGCACGAGCGTGTCGTACGGAATCTTGTCCTCGGTGTGCCAGCGCAGGGGGTTGTGGACCTCGTCGGGCTTGATGGTGGAGGCCTGGGAGGTTCCGTGGAGCACGTTTCCCCAGCCGGTCCAGCGCACGAAGCCCTTCTCGCGCAGCGTCTCCAGCGTCGTGCCCTTGGGCAGCACGCCGTACACGGCGCTGTCGCGGATGGCCTCGTCGGCCCGCTTCTCCTGGTCGCGTAGCGCCCCCTTGTGCGTCACGGTGTCGAGCAGGCCCGCGATCTTGCGCGGATGCCCGGCCATGTCGATGAACTCGGTGATGCCGCGAGCCCTGGCGCGGGCCTCGATCGCCTCCAGGATGCGGAAGCCGATCTCGAGGTCGGGCAGCGCCTCGCCCACCGGCTCCGCGGCCTTGTCGCAGAGCACGTAGTTCATGTGGTGCACCGAGGGCATGCTGTGGCCGAGCTTCTCGTAGTGCTGTGCCGCCGGCAGGACGTAGTCGGAGTAGAGGCCGGTCGTGGTGATCCGGGTGTCGCAGGAGACGACCAGCTTCAGCTTCGGCCACAGGTGCTCGAGCAGGAGCTTCTGCCCACCGCGCTGCCGGCGCAGGACGTTGCCGCCGGCCTCGAACAGCACGCGCGGGGTGGTGGTGCGATAGACCTTCGCGTAGCGCGGGTCCCACCAGCCCTTCTCCACCGCCTCGTTCAGGTAGTCGTCGAAGCTGCGCGGATAGGAGGGGTCGTGGTTCTCGGGATCGTTCCAGCGCTCCCGGTAGCCGAACTGGTAGTACCAGAGGAAGGCCGGCGGCATGGCGAAGCCCGGGCCGTTCGGCATGTCGTTCGCGAGCTGGGTGAGGCGGTTCTGGATCATCTCGTGGGTGAGCGTGGGATCGCTCGCCGCGACCAGCCGTCGCATCGCGATCAGCCCCGCGATCTGCTTCTGCGCCGCCTCCTGGCCCGGGCCTTCCTTGCCGGGGATGAAGATCTCGCCGTCCATCCCCGAGATCGCCCACGAGCGAGTGCCGGTGCCCTTCTTGCCCCAGTTGCCGGTGAGGCCGAGCAGCAGCGCCATGGCGCGCTCCATCAGATCGCCGTGGTAGTACTTCCCGGAGTTCCACCCGATGAAGATCTTGGTCTTCCGCGTGGCGACCTTGCGGGCGAGCGTGCGGATGTTGTCCGGATGCACCTCGCAGATCGCAGCCGCTTGCTCCGGCGTGTAGTCCTCGAGATGCCGCCGGAGCCGCGCGAAGACGGGCTCCACCTCGACCCGGCTTCCGTCCTTGAGGAGCACCGCAAAGCTCCCCTCCAGCGCCGGGTCCTGGCCCGAGAGGGCGAGCGTGCCGCGCGGCGCGGGCGAGAGCGAGCCGGTGAGCGTGTCCCACCAGAAGAACTGGTCCTCGCGATCGCCCTCCGCCACGTCCCAGCCGCGCAGGAAACGGCCGTTGTCCTTGCGCACCAGGAGCGGAAGGTCGGTCTGCTCCTGTACGAACTGCTTCTGGTAGAGCCCCGCGTCGATGATGACCTTGCACATGGAGAGCGCGAGGGCCGCGTCGGTCCCCACGCGCACGGGGAGGTGGTAATCTGCGTGGATCGCCGAGGGACTGTAGTCCGGTGCGATGGTGACGATCTCGCCGCCGTTGTAACGCGATTCTGCGACGTAGTGGTACCAGTGGATGTTGGTGTAGACGGGATTCGCGTGCCAGATCAGCGTGAGCTCGGCCAGGAACCAGTCGTCCATGGACGACACAGGGTTGAAGAGGCCCCAGGTCAGGTGCCAGCCGGGGCTGAAGTCCTGGAACTCGGCGTTGCCGTCGGTCAGGGGGAGGCCGAGCGCCTCGGAGAAGACTCGTGCCGGCGCGGCCCCCGGCTCCGGCGTGAAGAGGTTCAGCACCGAGGCCGGCCCCTCTTCCACGATGGCGTCCAGGATGCCGTCCGCGATCTCGCGCAGGGCCTGGTCCCAGGAGATCCGCTCGAAGCGCCCCTCGCCCCGCTTCCCCACGCGCTTCAGCGGATGGGTGACGCGGTCCGGGGAGTAGTGGCAATGGCTCCAGGCCGCGCCCTTCTGGCAGCCCATGGGATTCATGTCCGGAACACCGGCCTCGATGGGCGCGAAGGTGCCGGCCTGCTCCTCCCGCACGATGCGCCCGCCTTTGGTGTAGACCCTCCAGGGGCAGCCGCCCGGGTAGCAGTCGACGGAGTGGCTCCCCCAGCTCACCTTGTCCCAGGTCCACCGGCGTCGGTACGCGTCCGCCCACGCGCCACGGGTGCGGGCCATCTCCGTCCTCCTCTCGCGCGTCCCCCGGCGGGAGATGCTCGGCTCTCGCGCGAGGGGCCGATATGACGTCGGTCATGACGGGTCGCGACGGGCGTCGCGGCAGGAGACACGCCGAGCCGCCGGGCTGCGCCCTTCGCTCGCCTTCCGGTCTCAGGCGCACCAGCGGCTTCGCCGCTGGGCTGCGCCCTCCGCGCGCCTACGGCGCGCTGCGCGCTTCGCTTGCGCTATTGCCGGCGCGGCTGGGAGCGCCAGCGCCGGAGCGTTCGCTCGATCTCCGCTCGTGCGGCCTCGAGGATGGCGCTCCGGTCCTCGCCCGGGCCGCGCGGGATCGGATCGCCGAGGCGCACGCGGATGCGCACGCCGAAGGGGACCGGCAGGAGATCGTGGGCGAGGAGGCGCCAGGACTCGTCGATCGTCACCGGCACCACCGGGAGCGACGGCGCCGCCTCGAGGAGCGCCAGGCTGCCGGCGGGCTTGAAGGGCTTGAGCTCGCCGGCGCGCGAGCGCGTGCCCTCGGGGTAGATCACCACCGACACCCGCCGCCGCTCCGCGCGGGCCCCGAGCTCGCGGATCGCGTCCACCGCCTGGCTGCGATCTGCGCGATCGATGATGGCATTTCCGCCCCGCCGCAGGTTGTAGGAGATGCTCGGGATCCAGCGCGCCAGGGTGTGCTTCGCCACGTACTTCGGGAAGTTCGTGAAGAGGAGCGCTCCCAGGATCGGGATGTCGAACATGCTCTGATGGTTGGCGAGCAGGACGTAGGGCGTGGCCGGCAGCACCCCCTCCACGCGCTCCACCACGAGGCGGGTGCCGCAGACGTGGAAGGCCGCCACCAGCGACGCCTGGAGACAGGCCACGACGATCTCGTGGGCTCGCGAGCCGAAGAGCCGCGCGATCCGCTGCAGCGGATCGAAGACCACGAGGATCGCGCCGAAGGCGATCAGGAAGGGCAAGGTGAAGATCCAGTCGAGGACGCGGCCGGGCCGGGCGACCCCCGGGCCGAGCTCGCAGGCCGCGGATCCCTCCTCCGCCGTGAGGATCGCGTGCACGGCTCAGGACCTCGCCCGCTCGACGAACACGTTCTCCGCGCCCGCCGAGAAGCGCTCGAGGAGGAGCCGCTCCTGGGGCTTCTCGGAGGCGGTCTTCGGGATCTCGTCGACGACCTGCAGGTAGCTCGGAACGGAGTTCGGCTCGAGCTTCTCGCGACACGCCGCGAAGACGGCTTCGACGTCCCGCGTCGCGCCTTCCCCGAACACCACCGCCGCCACCACGTCCCTCTCGCCCGGCGCCCCCGAGGCGGCGGGCACGCCGTAGACGAAGACGTCGCTCACCGAGGGCACCTCCGCGATCGCCTTCTCTACGAAGCCCGGCTGGATGAAGTCCCCGTTGCGCCGGATCCCGCCGCCCGCCCGGTACGCGAAGTAGAGCCAGCCCTCCTCGTCGCGCCAGCCGATGTCCCCGCTCCGGTTCCAGCCCCGCTGGACCTTCCGGTGCGAGGCCTCGGGGTCGTTGAAGTACTCGACGCTCGCCTCGGCGCCGACCGGGCGCACGGAGATCTCGCCGAGCTCGCGCGGCGCGCACTCGTTGCCCTCCGGGTCGAGGATCCTCATCTCGATCCCGGGCATGGGCTTGCCGAACGAGCCCACCGGCCCGACGCCCGCCGGCTTCCACGCCATCCCGCCGCCGTCCATCGCGCCGTAGAACTCGCAGACCTGCACGCCGAAGCGCTTCTCGAAGGCCTCCCAGATCGCGACCGGCATGCCCTGGCTCACCACCCTGCGCACCGGGTGGTCGGTGTCCCGCGGATGGGGCGCCTCGCTGTAGAGGCCGGTGGCCATGCCGCCGGCCAGCGAGAAGGTGGTGACGCCGTGGTGGCGGCAGACGTCCCACAGCCGGGTCTTGGTGAAGCGCCGGCTGAAGACGCCGCGGTAGCCGTGGTAGAGCACGGGCGCGAGGGTGAGGGACTGGGCATTGCCGTGGGTGAAGGAGAGGCCGGTGTAGGGGCGCTCGTCCGGCTGATAGCCGAACATCCCGGCGAGCATCTGGGCGGCGCAGAAGCGCGCATTGCTTCCGACGATGCCCTTGGGATCGCCGGTGGTGCCCGAGGTGTACATGATCTGGAGCGGCGCGAGCGGCCCCTCGGCGCGGACGTCGAGCTCTGGCGCCGGCCGCTCGAGCACTTCGCGCAGGGACTCGACCCCGGCGCGGCTCTCGGCCGGCCCATCCGACTCGAGCACGTAGATCCAGCGCAGCTCGGGGAGCGAGGCCCGCACCGCCTCCACCTCCCCCAGGCCGTACGACGCGCAGACGATCCCCACGCAGCCTGCGTTGCGCAGCATGAAGGCGAGCTTCTCGCCCTTCGTGCGCGGGTCGATCGGCACGAAGATCGCGCCCGCGATCGAGGCGGCGATCATCGCCTCCACGAACTCCGGGTGGTTGCGCATCATGATGGCGAAGCGATCGCCGGGCGCGACGCCCTTGGCGACGAGCGCTGCGGCGATGCGGTTGGCGTGGGTGGCGAGATCGGCGTAGGTCCGCACCTCGTCCGGGGTCGCGCCGCCGTCGAGCGAGAGGTGCTCGAAGGTCAACACGTCGAGATCGGGGATCTTCTCGGCGCGGAGGCGGATCAGGTCTCCGAGCACCATCTCGTTTCGCTCGCGCATCGCGTCCCTCGAGCGGGGCCCGCTCCCGGTCCGGTCCCAAGGCGACCGCGGCGGATTGCACCCCAGGACGCCGGCGGGGTCAATACAGCGGATCGGGCGAGCGGCCCTGGGGTATTCTGAGCCCGGGAGGCTGCATGCGCATCGAGGCGACGCTCACGGCGCCTGCCGACATCGCGGAGATCCGCGAGCACGGCCGCGCCCTCGAGGCCGCGGGCTTCGACACGCTGCTCGTGCCGGAGGCGGGACACGATCCCTTCCTGCCGCTCATGACGCTCGCCGAGCACACCACGCGACCGAAGCTCGGAACCGGGATCGCGGTGGCCTTCCCCCGCAGCCCGATGGTGGTGGCCCAGCTCGCCTGGGACCTGCAGCGCTTCTCGGGCGGGCGGCTCCTGCTCGGCCTCGGCACGCAGGTGCGCGCCCACAACGAACGGCGCTACTCCACGCCGTGGAGCGCCCCGGGCCCGCGGCTGCGCGAGTACGTGCAGTGCCTGCGCGCGATCTTCGACGCGTTCCAGAACGGGACGAAGCCGCGCTTCGAGGGCGAGCACTATCGCTTCACGCTGCTCTCGCCCTTCTTCGACCCGGGGCCGATCCCGAGCGGCTCGAGGGTGCCGATCTACGTCTCGGCGGTGAATCGCTACAACTGCCGCATCGCAGGCGAGCTCTGCGACGGCATCCGCATGCACCCGCTGAACACGGCGGACTACGTCCGGAAGGTGATCCGCCCCGCCCTCGAGGAGGGCGCGGCGCAGACCGGGCGCAGCCTGGCGGAGATCGACATCGTCGCGAACCCGTTCATCGTGACGGGCGAGAACGAGGCGGAGCTCGCGCAGTCCCGCGAGCTGATCCGGCGCCACGTCTCGTTCTACGCCGCGACGCGGAGCTACAAGGCGGTGATGGAGCTCCATGGCTGGACCGAGGTCGCCGATCGCCTGATCGCGCTCGCGGGCCGGGGACGCTGGGAGGAGATGCCCGCTCACGTGAGCGACGAGATGCTGGAGGAGCTCGCGCTGGTCGGCACCTGGGACGAGCTCCCGGCGAAGCTCGCGGCCCGGTGGGGCGGGCTCGTGACGAGCGTGAATCCCGTCTTCGGACCGCCCTACGCTCACCTCCAGGAGCGCCAGCGGCAGTGCTTCCTGCGGCTCGCGCCGCTCATGGATCGCCTCAAGGCGGCTTGACGCCGGCGCGCGCGATCAGCGCACTTCGCCGGCCGTCAGGGCCTCGGGCACCTCGACGAGCGTGCCGGTCTTGCAATCGTAGACGTAGCCGAAGATCGGGATGTCGCCCGGCACCAGCGGATGGCGGCGGATCCGCACCACGTCCTCCGTCACGCTGCGGGGCAGATCCGAGAAGGGCAGCCAGTTGATGAACGCGCCCTCGGTCGAGCCGGGTCCGCGCCCGCGGTCCTCCCAGCCACCCGGGCCGAGCGTCGCGGGCTCGAGGCTGTGGGCCAGGAGCTTGCGCATCACGTCGTCGGTGAAGGTCAGCATCCCGCAGTCGGTGTGGTGCACCACGAACCACTCGCGAGTACCGAGGAGCTTGTAGGAGATCACGAGCGACCGGATCGCGTCTTCGCTGGCGCGCCCGCCGGCGTTTCGGATCACGTGGGCGTCGCCCTCCGCGAGACCGGCGTACTTCGCCGGATCGAGCCGCGCGTCCATGCAGGTCAGGATCGCGAAGCGACGGGCCGGGGGCATCGCGAGCCTTCCCTTCTCGCCGAAGCTCGACGCGTACTGCCGATTGGCGGCCAGGACCTCCTGCTGGATTCGGCTCATGGCATGCTCCATTTCGTGGCGGATCGCGATGAGGCGGACGAGGCCTCCGGGTCATACTACACCGAGGGCCGTGCGGCGCCTCGCGGCCGCCCTCAAGGGGCCGCGGCGTCGCACCGAACCACTCCCCGGGGAGGCGGCGGTCGAGAGACGCGGGAGGACGGGCGGTGGCGGTTCCGTCGATCAAGGGCATGGCGATGCAGTCGGCGGTCCTCGACGTGGCGCGGCTCCTGGAGGCCCGGCGCGTGACGCCGGAAGAGCTCGAGGTGCGCCTGGCGCCCGAGGACCTGCACCTGCTCGACGACAAGCTGAACCCCGCGGCCTGGTATCCCATCGAGAGCTACCGCCGCTTCGTGCGGGTGCTCGTCGACAAGGAGGCCCACGGTCGGGTCGAGGAGTACCTGATGCAGCGCGGCTGGCGCGCGGCGGAGCGCATCAAGGGCTCCGGCCTCTATGGCCAGCTCGACGCGAGCCGCGAGACGTGGGGCGACCGCGTCGGGCGCATCGTCGTGTCGATCGCGAGCGTGCTCTACAACTTCACCCGCTGGAGCATCGAGCTGGTGAAGGAGGACAGGCCGTATCGCGTGATCGTGGACGACGCACGCGACTTCGTGGACGAGTGCCGCTACACCGCGCAGGGCTTCGTGGCGTATTCCTCGACACTCGTCGATGGCCGTCCGGTGGACGTGACGAGCTCACGACCGACGTCCGATCGCGTGGTGTACGAGGTGCGACGCGCGAGCCGCGGCCCCGGGGCCCCGAAGGGTTAGCCCGCGTCCGGCGACGGGGACGGGGAACCGCTGCGGGCTCCCGCGCGCCGCGCCCGATTTCGAAGCGAGCTCGCCGCGGGATCGGGGCGCCGCGCCCCTGCCGCCCGCCTCCCGCTCGCATCACGCCCTCGCCGCTCGCGCCCGCCGGCGATCGCCGCGGCATGCTTCTTGCGAATCCGGCTGCGCAGAGGCGACGCGCTCGCGTCGCGAGGAGGTCCCATGCGGAGCCTCGGCCCGGCACTCGCGCTCGGTCTCGTCCTGATGCCGCTGCTCTCGGGCTGCGCGACGAGCGGCCGGGTGGAGGCCCTCGAGCGGCGCGTGAGCGAGCTCGAGAGCCGTCTCGATCGCGTGTCACAGCAGGCCGAGGCCGCGGAGATCGCCGCCCAGAAGGCGGTGGCGCAGGCCAAGGACGCCGAGGACGCCGCGGCCTTCGCGGCGCAGCGGGCCCACCAGGCGGCGCGTACCACCGAGGTGATCTTCAAGCACAACGTGCCCAAGTAGGGCGAGCCCGGGTCGGATGGGGGGTGCGACGGAGAACCAGGCGATCGCGCAGGCGCTGGAGCGCGTGGCGGACCTGCTGGAGGCACAGGCGGCGGATCCGTTTCGCGTACGCGCCTGGCGACGCGCCGCCGAGACCGTGCGTGCGCATCCGACGCCGCTCGCGGCGCTGGTCGCGGAGTCGGGCCTCGCGGGCCTCGATCGGCTGCCGGGAATCGGCCGCAGCCTGGCCTCCGCGATCGACGAGCTGATCCGGACGGGCCGGCTCCGCATGCTCGAGCGCCTGGAGGGCGAGGTGGCGCCGGAGGACCTCCTCACGACGCTGCCCGGGATCGGGGAGGCGCTGGCCCGCCGCATCCTGGACCTGGGCATCCACACGCTGGAGGAGCTCGAGCTCGCCGCCTACGACGGGCGGCTGGCGGCGCTCCCGGGCTTCGGCGAGCGGCGCGTGCGTGCCGTTCGAGCGGCCCTGGCCGGAATCCTCGGCGCGGCGGCGCGGCGCCGGGCGGACCTCGCCCGCCGGCGGGCCGCGGGCGAGGCGGAGCCGCCCCGGCTCCGGCCGGAGGTGGCAACGCTGCTGGCCGTGGATGAGGAGTACCGCCGGCGTGCCGAGGCCGGGGAGCTGCGGCGCATCCGCCCGCGCCGGTTCAATCCCGCGGGCACCGCCTGGCTTCCCGTGCTCCACGCCGAGCGCGACGGCTGGTCGGTGACCGCCCTCTACTCCAACACGGCCCGGGCCCACGAGCTCGGGAAGACCCGCGACTGGGTGGTGCTCTACTGCGAGCGCGACGGGGCGGAGGAGCAGTGCACGGTGGTGACGGAGACGAGCGGGCCCCTGGCCGGCCGGCGCGTGGTGCGCGGCCGCGAGGTCGAGTGCCGGCACCACTACGCCGGGCTCGAGAGCACCGGCGCCCCCTGAGCCGTTCCGGCCTTCCACCCGGGCCCCACCCGAGATCGCCCCGACGTGGCTTCGCGCCTCGATCATGGGACATTCTGCCTCGAATGAGCCCGGAAGGCTCGGTCCGACGCCCCGGCAGCCGGGAACGGCCGTTGCAGCCGCCCGCGGGCAGTGGCCGCTCAGGATCTCGCGCTCTTCGCACTGGCGTCCGGCCGCCCCTTCGGCGAGCGGGTCGCGCTCGCGCTCGGGCGGGAACTCTCCGCCCATGAGGAGCGCGAGTTCGAGTGGGGGCAGCACAAGGCGCGACCCCTCGAGAGCGTGCGCGGCCGCGACGTCTTCGTGGTCGAGTCCCTCCACGGCGACGCCCGGCAGAGCGTGAACGACAAGCTCTGCCGGCTGCTCTTCTTCCTCGGGGCGCTTCGCGACGCCGGCGCGGACCGCGTGACGGCGGTCGTCCCCTTCCTCTGCTACTCGCGAAAGGACCGCCGCACCAAGAGCCGCGATCCCATCACCACGCGCTACGTGGCGGCGCTCTTCGAGGCGATGGGGGTCGATCGCGTCGCGACGCTCGAGGTGCACAACCCCGCGGCGTTCGAGAACGCGTTCCGTTGCCCGACCGAGCACCTCCAGGCCCACGGCCTCTTCGCGGAGTTCCTGAGCCGCGAGCTCGCGGCGCGCGAGGTGGTGGTGGCCTCCCCCGACGTGGGCGGGATCAAGCGCGCCGAACGACATCGCCGCGCGCTCGAGCGGCGGCTCGGCCGCGCCGTGGGCTCGGCGTTCGTCGAGAAGTGGCGAAGCGCGGGCGTGGTGAGCGGCGAGGCCGTGGTGGGCGAGGTAGCCCGACGCACGGTGGTGTTGGTGGACGACATGATCAGCGCCGGCACCACGATGGCGCGCGCCGCCGTCGCGCTGCGCCGTGCCGGCGCCCGCGACGTACTGGCGGTGGTGGCTCACGGCGTCTTCGTGCCGGAGGCCTCCGCGGCGTTGCGCGAGGCCCCGCTCGCGCGCATCGCCGTTCTCGATCACGTCCCGCCGACGGCCCTGGAGCCGTCCCTCGTCGAGGCGAAGCTCGTGCGGATCGACGTCGCCCCGCTGCTGGCCGAGGTGATCCGGCGCCTGCACGAGGGAGGCTCGCTGGTGGAGCTCTTCGAGATCTGAGGCCACGCGGAATCCCGTTCGCCGCGGGCGCGCTCAGTCGTCGAGCCGGGGAGCCAGATCGAGGTAGCGCTTCGCGCGCGCGATCCAGTGCGCGGGCTCGCGCACGGCGGGGTCCTCCAGGTGCCAGACGGCGAGCTTCGCGCGCCGAAGCGCACGATAGGTGCGGTGGAAGTCCAGCAGCAGGGGCGGCGGCGCGTCGCCCGACACCTCGGTGTAGGCATCGAGGAACCAGCCGCCCACCGCCGGCGCGCCGAGCCGCTCGCACTCGAGCGAGAGGAAGGCGAGCTCGTCCGCCGGATCCAGCAGGCGGAGCTCTCGCGAGAACTCGAGGCAGTCGATGATCACCGGCTCCGGTGTCAGGCAGACGTGCTCCGGGCGCAGATCGCCGTGCCCCTCCACGATGCGACGTTCGGCCACCCTCCGCTCGAAGAACGCGGCGTGACGCTCGAGGCAGCCCTGGGCGGCGCGCGTCAGCGCCTCCACACGCGCGATGGAGAGCCCGAACTCCGGGCGCGATAGGGCGCATCGATCGCCCTCGACCCCCTCGGCCAGGCGGCGCCGGTACTCCGCGGGTGCGAGCTCGACCGCCGTCGCGTCGGCGAAGAAGCGAGCCAGGCGCAGCGCCGCCGGACGCACCTCGGCCTCGCACAGCGCGCCCGAGAGAATGCGAGCGTCGAGCATGCGCTCGGCTGGCAGCCGGCGCATCCACACCAACCAGTCCACCACCTCGCCCGTCCGGGCGAGCGCGAGCGCGCCGCTCGGGTCCGCGACCAGCGGGAGCGTGCCGAGATAGACCTCCGGTGCCAGGCGGCGGTTCAGGCGGACCTCCTCCTCGCAATCGCGACGCCGGAGCTCCACGGTGCTGAAATCCAGGCTGTCGAAGTGCACGGGCTTCTTGAGCTTGTAGGCGTGGCGCTCGGTCAGGAAGACCCACGACATGTGGGTCTCCACCACCTCGACGTGCTTCGTTCCCTCGGGATAGGACCCGGGCCGGCGCAGGAAGGCGAGCCGCCTCTCGAGCGAGTGCGCCTGCGACCCTGCCGTTTCGCGCCCGATCCGCTGCACTCCCACCCCGCCCGCGCCCTCCGCGCCCACCGGCCGACGCGCTCCCACTCGGGACCGCTGCACGGGGCATGCCGCCGACCGGGAGGCGGTCCGGCGCCCCCGGGCGGACGCCCGGCGGGGATCTCAACGGCCCGGCCACGCCGGCCGCTCCCTTCCAACGCGCCGGGGGGCGGCCGCTACCGGGGCCCGTCTTCGCCGCCTGCGCCGGACTGACCGCCGTCCGCCTCGCCCGGGCGATCCGGAGCTTCGTCCGCGACTACCTAGCCTCGGCCCGCGAGGTGACGCGCAGCGAGGGCCCGATCGTCGCGCGGCTCGTCCCGCCGCTCGTGGCGCTGGGCGTCACGACGGACATCTCCCTGCCGGTCGCCGGCGTGCAGGTGCGTCGCCTCGGACGCCTCGCGATGGCGGGCGTGGGCTCGATCCTGCTCTGGGCGCCCGCACGCGGCCTCCGAGGCGGTAGGGAGACCGATCGCCGAGCATCTGGACGGCGCGCTGATCGATCCCATCCCGAGCCGCGGTAGGCTCCCGGCGTGGAGCGAGCGCGCATCCTGATCGTCGGCGGCGGAGTCGTCGGGAGCGCGCTCGCCTGCGCCCTGGCCGAGCGCGGCGCCGACGGCATCGTCGTGGTGGACCTGGACCTGGCCGGCGTCTACGCCTCCTCGGAGCTGAACGCGGGTGGCGTCCGGGCCACCTGGTGGCAGCCCGTCAACATCGAGACGTGTCGGGCGTCGCTGGACTTCTTCCGGGCGAACGCTACGCAGGTCGGCCTGCGCGAGCACGGCTACCTCTGGCTCTACGCCGACACCGAGCTGTGGGCGCGTGCCCGGGAGAAGCGCGCGCTCCAGAATCGTTTCGGCCTCGGCGTGGAGGCGCTCGCGCCGGCCGAGGTGTGGCAGCGCTTCCCGCTCCTCGACCGCGCGCGCCCGGAGGTGGTGGGCGCCACCTTCTCGCCGCGCGACGGGCTGCTGAACCCGGGGGCGGTGCGGGCCCTCTACCGCTCGCGCGCCGAGCAGCGCGGTGTCGAGTTCAAGAACCACCACTACGTGCTCGGGGTCGCGACGGAGCGCCGCGCCGGCGCGGTCGCGAGCCTGCGCCGGGTGGCCGCCGTGGACGTGCTGGAGGTGGCGCGCAGCAGCCCGCTCGACGCCGACGGCGCGGTGCGGGGGATGCTGACCACGCACCGCGTGCCCCTCGCCGCGACGCGCCGCGAGGCGCGCATCGCCTGCGACGTGCTGGTGAACTGCCTCGGCGCATGGTCGCCGATCCTGCTGGCGAAGATCGGCCTGCGCGAGGTGAGCGAGCCCGTGCGACGCCAGATCGCGCTCGTGGACGTACCGCCGGGTCCGGGACACGACGTCCTGGCGGGCCTCGGCATGGTGGTGGACCCGAGCGGACTCTACTTCCACCCCGAGGCCGGCCACGTGCTGGCCGGCTACTCCATCCCGGACGAGCCCCCGGGCTTCGACTTCTCCTACGACGCCGACTTCTTCGAGCGCGAGCTCTGGCCGCGGCTGGCGCATCGGGCGAGCGTCTTCGAGCGCTGCCGCGAGGTGCGCGGCTGGGCCGGGCTTTACGCCGTGACGCCCGACCGGAGCGGCATCGCCGGCGCCGTCGCGGGCTTCTCGAACCTGTTCGAGGCACACTCCTTCACCGGCCGGGGCGTGATGCAGTCCTGGGGCGTGGCGACGGGGCTGGCGGAGCTCCTCGCGACCGGGCGCTACGGCGCGCTCGACCTCTCGCCCCTGGCGCGGGATCGCTTCGACGATCCCGCGCGCTGGGCGGTGGAGGAGCTCCACATCTGACGCAGCGGGCGCGCCGCCCGCTCTCAGCGGAAGCGGCCGCCCGGCGCGCGCCCATGCCCGCCGCCACCG
>JAWOLJ010000066.1:0-93993 GCA_033853555.1 Myxococcota bacterium | reverse complement strand
GGATTGATACGCTTGCTCCTGGGAGGCCCTCGACGCCCTTGTCGTGGAGCGAGCTCAAGCGTCGGCTGTATCGCGGTGGCCGGCCCGGTCCCCTGGCGCGGTGGCTCAATCGCGGCTTTGCAACCCTCCACGCCGCGGGCCTCGCGCCGGATCGCTGGGTCACGCTGGAGGTCGTGGGTCGACGATCGGGACGCACCATCTCCTTCCCGCTCGCGATGGCCGTTCTCGATGGAGAGCGATACCTGGTATCGATGCTCGGCAGAGAGGTCGCTTGGGTTCGCAATCTCAAGGCCGCCGAGGGCCGTGCCGTACTGCGCCATGGAAGGACGGAGCAGGTTCGGCTTGAAGAAGTTCCGATCGAGGATCGCGCGCGTGTGTTGAAGGCGTACTTGCAGTGTGCGCCCGGAGCGCGGCCGCACATTCCGGTAGGCAAGGACGCACCACTCGCGGAGTTCGAGACGATCGCGGACCAGATCCCCGTGTTTCGGGTTCTCGCCGCCGGAGTGAAGCGGGAATCGATCGAATAGAGCACGAGGCGTCAGCCGCACCGTCTTGGTGGACTGCACTCGGAGCACTACTTGTCGGGGAGGCCGCGGAGCTCGTCGTTGAAGAAGACGCCCGCGAAAATCCATTGGGTCGCCGGTCGGTAGAACAAGAACGTCCATACCAACGGCTGCACGCGCTCGCCAAGTCGACTTCTCGCGGACGGTCAGGCCGAGTGAGACCCTGGGATGACGACCACGTCAGGTCCTCTCGAACATTGGATTCAGACTGAGCGTTCCAACCGCGAAAGCGTGGCGGCGCCTATCCGGTGTGGTGCTTCACGCTATCTCGTGGCCGCTCGAGCACCTGGCGCAGTCGCGACAGGAGATCCGCAGGCCGAAACGGCTTGAGAAGGAGGGCGTCGGGCACGAGCCCCTCCAAGCGCGACACGATCTCGTGTTCGCCGTGTCCACTGCAGACCACCACCGGAAGGTCCGCCTTCAGTAGACGGAGCGCAGAAAGCATCTCGGATCCGGACATTCCCGGCATGGTGAGGTCGAGCAGCACCGCGCGGATCTCCTGCCTGTGCTCGTGGAACAGAGCCAACGCCTCGCGACCTTCGGCAGCGCTCAACACGCTGAAGCCCGCTCGCCTGAGCGTGCGGATCGCCATGCTCCGCAACGCCGGTTCGTCCTCCACCACGAGGATCGCTCCGTCCGGCTGCCAGCCGTCACGCGACGACGCCATGACGGCCGCGCTGACTCCCCGGCACGACGACGGGAAGCATAGGCGCACCGCCGTGCCCTCCCCGCTTCGACTCTCCACTTCGATCGACGCCTGGTGTCGGCGCACGATCCCGAGCACCGCGGCAAGTCCGAGGCCGCGACCGGTGAACTTGGTCGTGAAGAAGGGGTCGAACATCCGCAGCCGCGTGCTCTCGTCCATGCCGCATCCCGTGTCGCGGACCTCGAGCACGACGCGGTCTCTGCCGTCCGCCGTGGGCTCGCCCTGGCGCGTCGCGACGTCGATCCGACCCTCGTTCGCGCCGAGTGCCTCGGAGGCGTTGGTGAGCAGATTCAGCACGACCTGCCGGATCTGGGACGGATCACACTCGATCGGCGAGAGCTCGCGACCGAGGTGAAAGCTGACGACAGCGTTCTTCGAATGAGAGACTCCGACGAGCGGCTTCATCTCGGCGACGAGCTCAGAGAGGTCGACGACCTGTAGTGACAGCGGCGCGTTTCCCGCGTAAGCCAGCATTTGTTGAGTCAGCTCCGCCGCATACTGCGCGGAAGTCTCGACGTCACTCAGCGCGCTGCGCAGGGAGGAGTCGACCGGGATCTCATCGAGCACGAAAGAGATGTTGCCGAGGATCACCGCGAGCAGATTGTTGAAATCGTGAGCGATCCCGCTGGTGAGGACACCCAGGCTCTCGAGCTTCTGCGTCTGGATCACCTGCTCCTGCAGCCGCCGCGCTCGCTCGTCCGAGTGCACGCGCTCCGTGACGTCACGATTCACGCTCACCGCGCGCAACGCGCCATCGGAGGCCTCGAAGGATTGGGTGTGGGTCTCGAGCCAACGCCATTCACCGTTGGCGTGGCGCGCCCGGTAGAGCGTCTTGACCATCGCGCTCGGTTCCGCCGTGACCCTCGCGAGGTCGTCACTGAGGTTCGGGAGATCCTCAGGATGGACTAGCGCGCCGAGGGCGCCGCGCAGCCCTAGCGCGATCGTCGGCTCGACGGGGTAGCCCAGAATCGACGTGAGGCTCGGGCTCACGTAGAGGGCCCGTCCATCGGCGTCGAACTCGACGATGATGTCCGAAGCGTGGTCGGCGAGCAGACGGAAGCGCCTCTCGCTGTGCTCGCGCGCCTGCGTCGACTCGACGAGAGACGAAAGGAGCTGCTCTCGTGAGGCGACTGCGGCGGCAAGAAGGAACGCCATCGTACCGAGCATGCAGACGAGGAGCTCGAGGAAGAGGAGGCCTTGCTGGAGCGGGTAGTCGCTGAATGGACCGCGGCCGGCCAGTGTTCCCGCGATCGCGATCGCTGCCGTGGCCAGCGTGGCGAGGGCAGCGCCGCGCGGACCAAACCGTGAGGCCGCCCACGTCAGCGGTGGAACGACGGCGAAGGTGAGGGGGTAGTGGGGCGCGTGCGTGCTCCAGAAGAAGAGGAGGACGCTCGTGGCCACGAGGAGCGCGGCCAGAGCGAGCGCCTCGAGCAGTCGAGCCGGGGGTGTCCCCGGCCTCGGCGACATCCAGGTCAGGAGCACGGGTGCGATCAACAGGATCCCCACGCCGTCACCGACCCACCACCACAGCCAGGCACCGGATGCCTGTGCCGAGGGAATGACGCCGCCGAGTTCGAGACTCGCGACGCCCAGGCTCGCGCTCACGAGCGGAAAGCAGCCTGCAGCGACGAAGAGGCCGACGACGTCGCGTCTGCGGCCGAGGGGCATCTGCACCCCGATTCGGTCGAGCACCGCGAGACCCGCGAGAGCACCCAGTGTGTTCCCGGTCGCCAGGCCCGCCGCCACGGTCGGCGCCAATCCCGTCGCAAGGTTCACGCCGAAGGCTCCGAGCGCGATTCCCGGCCAGAGCCTCCGACCCCCGAGTGCGAGAGCAGCCAGCGCAATCCCAGCGGGCGGCCATACCAGCGTCACGCTGTGTGCGTAGCCTGCAATCGCGAGCCCGAGGCGGCCCGTCGCGAAGTATGCGGCGGCGAGCGCGAGATTCAGGAGGAGGATCCGAAATGCGCTGTCGGGCATCGTCGCCCCTCAGGTATCCGGATTGTCGTATCGAGTGGGAGGCAGATGCAAGGAGCGATGAGCCCGACGGGAACGCGAGCCTCCCTGGCCTGAGCATCAGCTTAGCGTTCCCGCGATATCCCTCAGCGCACGCAGAAATTGCGATGGGGATCACAAAAGGCCGGGGACCAAGGCTCGCGATGGCCTGGCCGATGCACCGACCCTGCTGAGGCGTCTGTCACGATTCGATCGCCTGCCAGGCGCGCTCAGTGATCACGGTCACGCGGGCACCGCAGGACCTCGAGATTCGGAGGCGTCCGACACCTGGCGGTGACGGTTGCGGCGATGTCGGCTGGGCGCGTCGTGACACTGGCCCTCGACAGCCCCGCACACTCGAAGCGATCGAGTCATGCGTGCGCCGGCCGGAGTGCTCTTGGCGTGGCGCCCGGCGCACCGCGAGGCGGATCTCGCCTCCGCCCGCCCGCTCGAGCCGACGCGTGGATCGCGCCAGAGGTTGGTCCCCCGGTCCTGGTCCGCACAGGAAGGCACCCCCTGCCCGCCCGAGCTTCCGGCTCGCGTCGCGCGCGAGGCCCCCACCCGCCAGAGGGGGCCCTGGCTCGAGAGGCTCGGCGACGACGCGTTTCGCAGCACCCGGACGTGGCGGCTCGACTACAATCGGGCGCGCCCCCCCGACGGCTCCCTCGGAGATCTCACGCCCGCAGAGCCGAGCGGGCGGGCCACCCGAAGGTGAAGCCCGGACATCCAAGCCGCCCAGACGGGAGTGTTTCAGGGGAGTTGGTAGGCGGAATGGGGAGAGCTCTAAGGGCTTCGCTGGGGCCGAGACCGGACATCGCGCTACGGTCGGCGCGGGCGGCGCCGCCGCTCCATGTCCCAGCCGTTGGTGATGCGGTGCCGTCGGCCCACGGACTGTCGGCCGACGGACGGCTCGTGGCGCCCCGCAACGGGCCGGGGGGCGCAGTGGGCACGGTGCGGCCGGGAGCGGGGCTGGGGGGGCGCTTCGGGGACCCGGGCGGGCCGCGCGGACCGGGGGGACCTGGCGGGCACGTCACGGTGATCCTGGCCGACACCCATCCGTTGCGTTCTTCGCAACACTCTTGGAGGTGCGGAGCGGCGCGGGCAGCCGCTCGGACCGAGCTCACTCGTGACGCATCAGCAAGGAGACGATCGGTGAATGGAGCTGTCTCGACGACGGGAGCGACGCGGAGCGCACGGCCATGAACGTCGCCGTTCTCAAGGAGACACGGCCGGGCGAGCGCCGCGTCGCGCTGGTCCCGGAGTCGTGCAAGAAGCTGATCCAGGCGGGGTACGCCATCACGATCGAAGCGGGGGCGGGCGCGCTTGCGTTCTTCTCCGACGATGCCTACCGCGCGGCGGGAGCCAGCCTCGCGAACGATCCCGCGGAGATGCTCGCCTCGGCGGACTTCGTGCTGAAGGTCAACCCGCCGACCATCGGCGCAGGCGGCGGCCGCACCGAGGTCGAGTGGATGAAGCCCGGCGCGTATCTGCTGGGCTCGCTCATGCCGCTGCGCCACCTCGACGTGGTGCGTGCCCTCGCGCGGCGTCAGGTCAGCGCATTCTCGACCGACGCGATCCCGCGCACGACCCGAGCCCAATCGATGGACACCCTCTCCGCGATGAACAGCATCATCGGGTACAAGGGTGTGCTGATCGCGGCCGCGGAGCTGAACAAGTACTTCCCGATGCTGATGACGGCGGCCGGGATGGTCTTTCCGGCGAAGGTGTTCGTCATCGGGGCGGCCGTGGCCGGCCTGCAGGCCATCGCGACGGCCAAACGGCTGGGCGCCAACGTGATGGCGACCGACGTCCGACCGGAGGTGAAGGAGCAGATCGAGAGCGTCGGCGCCAAGTACGTCGGCATCGAGCTCAAGGAGAGCGCGTCGGCCGGCGGAGGCTATGCCAAGGAGCTCTCGCAGGAGGACCAGGCACGGCAGCGAGAGCTGTTGGCCGAGCAATGTGCCCTTTCGGACGTCGTGATCACGACCGCGTTGATCGGTGGCGTGTTCGCCCCGCGGCTGATCTCCGCGGACATCGTGCGCAAGATGCTGCCGGGATCGGTGATCGTGGACCTCGCAGCCGACGGCGGCGGGAACTGCGAGCTGTCGAAGCCCGGCGAGACCGTGGAGGTGCAGGGGGTCAAGATCGTCGCGCCACTCAACATCCCGGCCACGATGCCGACCCACGCGAGCCTGCTGTTCTCGCGCAATCTCGTGGCGTTCTTCCAGGCCTTCACGAAGGACAAGACGTTCCAGCTCGATCTCAACGACGATATCCAGCGGAGCTCGCTCATCACCCACGACGGCCAGGTGGTGCACGCGCGGACGCAGGAAGCCCTGCAGGCGAAAGGAGATGCGTGAGGATGTCGCGAAGACGGATCCAGCGATGGGGCGCGCCGCTCGTGCCAGCCGTGCTCGGCCTCGTGGCACCGCTGCTGGCGCTCGCGCAGACGTCGACCGCCGGCGCGGCTCCGCCCGCCGCTGCGCACGAGGTCCCGCAGACGGATCTCTGGCCCCTGCTGTTCGTGTTCATGCTGGCCTCCTTCATCGGGCTCGGCATCATCCGCCGGGTGTCCCGGCTGCTGCATACGCCGCTCATGTCCATCACCAACGCGATCTCCGCCATCGCGGTGGTGGGCTCGATCATCGTGGCCGGTTCGGACTACCCGGTCGAGATCCGCCTCCTCGGCGCGATTGCCCTGTTCGCCTCGATGACGAACATCGTGAGCGGGTTCCTGATCACCGACCGGATGCTCAAGATGTTCAAGACCGAGCGGCGCAAGGTCGAGGGGGGCCAGCCATGACCTCCTCGCTCCTCCAGGCGTCGTACCTCATCGCGACCGCGCTGTTCGTCTTCTCCCTCCACTGGATGAACGACCCGAAGACCGCGCGGCGCGGGGTGTTCGCTGGCGTCGCCGCAATGCTGATCGCCGTGCTCTCGACGTGGACCGAGCCGGTGGTGGTGCATCACCTCTGGATCATCGTTCCCATCCTGCTCGGAATCGCGGTGGGCTGGCCGCTCGCCCTGGTGCCGCTCACGGCGGTGCCGCAGCGGACCGCCCTGTCCCATGCGTTCGGCGGCCTCGCCGCCGGCCTGGTCGGGACCGCCAAGTACTACCTCTGGTACGGCGAGGGGCCGGAGAACCTCACCCAGTTCCGGATGATTGCGATCATCGCCGAGATCATCCTCGGCTACCTCACGTTCACCGGGAGCCTGATGGCGGCAGGCAAGCTGCAGGAGGTCAAGTGGATCCCGCAGCGACCGGTGACGTACCGCGGGCAGAACCTCGTGAACATCGGTGCGCTCCTGGCCGCGGTGGCCATCGGGGCCTGCCTGGTCGTCAACCCGGCGAGCGCTCTCGCCCTGCGGCTGTTCCCGGTGATCATCGGGATCGCGTTGCTGTTCGGCGTCATGTTGATCATCCCGATCGGCGGCGCGGACATGCCGACGGTGATCGCAATCCTGAACTCGTACGCCGGCCTCTCGGCCGTCGCGATGGGCTTCGTGCTGGACAACAAGCTGCTGATCACCGCCGGCGCGCTCGACGGCTCCAGCGGTCTGATCCTGTCGATCATCATGTGCAGGGCGATGAACCGCTCGTTCACCAACGTGCTGTTCGGGGCATTCGGGCAGGTGCAGCAGGCCAAGCCGGGCGCCGAGCAGAAGGCCTACAAGGCGGAGACGATCGAGGGCGCGGCCCAGATCCTCGAGCAATCCAGCCTCGTGGTCATCATTCCGGGATACGGCATGGCGGTCGCCCAGGCCCAGCACAAGGTGCGCGAGCTGTATGAGCAGCTGAAGAAGCGCGGCATCACGGTCAAGTTCGCCATTCACCCGGTCGCTGGCCGCATGCCCGGGCACATGAACGTGCTGCTCGCCGAAGCGGACATTCCCTACACCGACCTGGTGGAGATGGACGAGATCAATCCCGACATGCCGCAGTGCGACGTGGCGCTGGTGGTGGGGGCAAACGACGTGGTGAACCCCGCCGCGCGCTACGACAAGGGATGTCCGATCTATGGCATGCCGATCATCGATGCCGACAAAGCCCGTACCGCGTTTGCCATCAAGCGCTCGAAGAACCCGGGCTTCGCGGGGATCGACAACGAGCTGTACTTCGCCGATACGACGTGGATGCTCTTCGGCGACGCGAAGAACGTCATCGGGGAGCTGGTCAAGCAGCTCACGCCCGGCAGCGGCATGCACTAGGCCGGGCTGCGGTCGGGCCGGCAGAGGAGCGCGGCGGCGTTGGTGTTCGGGGGATCAACCTCCCCCGCTCACCACCCATCTCACTTCCACTCCTCGATGCCCTCGATCATGATCCCGTTGGCCGCCTTGGGGTGGATCAGCCACCGCGCCTGCGTCGCGGACCCGACCGCCGGACGGTCGATCACGGGAAACGACTTCTCCTCCAGGGCCCGGCCGGCTGCCGCCACGTCGTCGGTGACCAGCGCGAGGTGATAGAAGCCTTCCCCGCTCCGGGCGAGCCGGCGCGCGACCGGATTGCTCATGTCCGCCTCGTCCAGCGGCTGCATCAGCTCGATGGTCATCTCTCCGGACCTGCCCGAGAGCGACAGGAAGACGCTGTGGATGCCTTCGGCTTCGAAGGTGGCCTCGGAGAACTGCTTGAAGCCGAGCTTGTCGCGCCAGATGCCGAGCGCCTGCTCCATGTCCCCGACGACGACACCGATGTGACTGATGCGGTTGAACATGGTCGCGCTCTCCTTGTTCGGGTCTCGGCGGAACGCTATCGCGGCGGCTGCCCACGCGCTTCGACCGACGTCTGCCGGCCGGTCCCGGGATCGTCGCCTGGCGCGACTTCGGCAACGGCGCTAGAGCACTCCCCGCTTCCTCTCGCTGCGAGAGAAGCGAAGGTAGGCCCCGACGCTCAAGAAGTTGATCACCACGGCAACCAGGTTCCACGCAACGATCGGTCGCGACGCGATCAAGAGGCCGTAGTAGATCCATGCCAGCTGAAAGACGCCCATGATGCCCGCCATCGTCGGGTTCATGCCCTTGCTGGACCGCCGCCGGAGCATGGCGACCAGATCGGGAACGGCGGCCAAGGTCGTTCCGAACCCCGCCACGAGGCCGACGATCTCGGATCGCTGCAAATGTGGAGCGAGCAGGCTCTCCGTGTCGCGTATGACGAGATCCGCGCAGCCACAGAGCAGGATCACGGTCAGCACGAGCAGCCGTCGAGTCAGGCGGCTCACCGCTTGCTTGTCCATCGGGCTCACTCCTCGGGTCGGCTCTCCCGCGCCGTCGGATCCAACCGTAGCCCGCGAGCGGCGCCGTGCGTACGCCGTTTCACTCGCTTGGTCCCGGTGGCAAGCTTGGTACCGACCGATGCCGCGGCCGACGCGGCGTCCTCGGGTCGCAGGTGTCGAGACGAAGATCGTCTGGGATCCGCTCTCGGCGAGGAGCGCCGGAGGCCAGAGCATCGGGCGAGCCGGGCCCCAGGGCTGCCGGCCGCCATCCGTGAGGAGATCCGAGTCATGGCGATCGAGACCATCGAGAAGCTCGAGCTCGGGGACGGCGGAGCGATGCGCGCGCTCCTCGCGCTTCCAGAGAAGAGCACGCCGGCGGGCGGTTGGCCGGCCGTCGTCGCGATCCACGACATCTTCGGCTTCTCGCCGGACATCCGGCGAATCGCGCGGCGCTTCGCCGATTCGGGGTATGCGGCGCTCGCGCCTGCGCTCTTCGATGGCGCCGGCGCGCCGCCGCTCTGCGTCGCGCGCACGTTGCGCGACGTGAGCCGCGGCGAGGGCCCCGCCTTCGAGCGCCTCGATCGTGCGCGTGCCCTCCTGGCGGCGCGTCCCGAGATCGCCGCGGATCGGATCGGCGTCACCGGCTTCTGCATGGGCGGCGGCTTCGCCCTCACCTGGGCCGCTCGCGGCGGGCTGCGGGTCTGCGCGCCGTACTACGGGCAGGTGCCGGCCCGAGCCGAAGCGCTGCGCAGGATCTGCCCCGTGGTCGCCGGCTTCGGCGAGCTCGATGCGCCGCTCCGTTCGCACGCCCGTCGCCTCGAGGAGCACCTCTCGGAGCTCGGGGTGCCGCACGACGTGAAGGTCTACCCGGGCGTCGGCCACTCCTACATGAACGATCTCGGCGACGGCGTGCTCGCGGCGATCATGCGGCGGCTGCCGATGCACGCGGGCTACGACGAGGAGGCGTCGGAGGATTCCTGGCGCCGCATGCTTGGATTCTTCGCCGAGCATCTCTGAGCTCTGCCCACCGCTCGCCCGCCGACGAGAGAGCTCGACGCCGACGGACGCAGGCTGCGCTCAGATCAGGCGAGCGCGGCGCAGCGCGGCCGTCGTGACCAGCGCCGCGCCGAGCAGGGCGGAGGTCGAAGGCTCCGGAACGAGGTTTCCGCGAATCTCGCCGCCCGGGAACGTCGCGTCGTGGACGTTGGTGTAGGCCTGGTCCGCTTGCAGCCCGCTGATCAGAGCGGCGCTCGCGCCCGCCGCAGCCGGGCCGCCGGTCAAGCCGGAGAACGTGAGGTCGACGCTCAGGACGTTGCCGACGATTGTGAGGGTCGCGACACCGGTCGCCGGGGAGTCGGTGGAAGGGATCTCCTGGGCGCCGGTCATCGATGCGGTGAAGGTGAGCGCGGCCGCAGGACGGGCCGTGAGAAGGGTCGCGGCCAGCAGGCCGACCGGGATCAGTGTGGCGAGTCCGCTGCGAAGCGCGACCGCCCGTCGACCTCTGATGGAGGTCCTCTCCCCGGACAGCCGGAGCCGCTGTCCCTCGTAGAAGGGAGTAGGCCGGGCCCCAACTCGCGTGGCACGGGGAGCCCCGGTCCCATTCGAGGGACCGGCCGATGGGGTCATGCGTGGTAGCGGATTCCGGCGAAGCGCCGGTCGATCAGCGTCCCCTTCTCGCCGCGCACCATCGCGGAGATGTCGGCCAGCGCGCCAATGGCCGCCGTCCGGCCCGTTGCGAGGGCGAAGTGCCGAGCGGCCTCGACCTTCGGCCCCATCGATCCCGCAGCGAAGTCGAACTCGCCGAGCGCCTCGGGGTGGGCCTGGTGGACGGCCCTTTGCCGCGGCGTCCCCCAGTCCAGGAAGACCGCCTCGACATCGGTCGCCATCACGAAGAGATCGGCCTCGATCTGGCGCGCTAGTAGCTCGGAGCAGGCATCCTTGTCGACCACCGCCTCGACGCCGACGAGCTTGCGGCCCGCGTCCGGCTCGTACATGGTCGGGATGCCGCCGCCACCGGCGCAGATCACCACGGCGCCTCGCTCCAGCAGCCACTGGACCGGTCGAATCTCGAAGATGCGCCTGGGCCGGGGCGACGCGACGACCCGGCGCCACTTGCCGCCATCCTGCTTGAACGCCCAGCCCTTCTGCGCGGCGAGGCGCTCCGACTCGGCCTTCTCGTACACCGGGCCCACGAACTTCGTGGGATTCGTGAACCCGGGGTCCTCGGGATCGATCTCCACCATCGTGAGGAGCGTGGCGAACGGGACCTCGAAGGGCAGGAGGTTCCCGAGCTCCTGTTCGATCACGTAGCCGATCATGCCCTCCGTCTGCGCGCCGAGCACGTCGAGCGGAAACGCCTGATCGGGCCTGTAGGCGGCTCCCTGGAGCGCCAGCAGACCCACCTGCGGGCCGTTGCCGTGGCTGATCACGAGCTCGTGTTCGCTGGCCAGCGGCGCCAGCGCTTCTGCCGCGACCTTCACGTTCTTGCGCTGCACCTCGGCGGTCAGCGGCTCGCCGCGCCGCAGCAGCGCATTGCCCCCGAGAGCGACCACGACGCGCATGGCTCAGCCGCCGGCCGTCGAGCGCCGATGCACGCGCCCCGGATCGCAGACCATCACCCTGCAGAGGTCTCTCACCTCCGGGTGGACGCCGGACCGACGCATGTTCGCGACACCTCCACGGGCACTCGTCGCCCTCATGACGCAGGAAAGGCAAGGACCGTGCCAGGCCCGCGGAGCCACACAGACGGCGGACTCCGCTCGTCCACCACGTGCATCCTTGGCCTCGTTGTGGCGCGGGGCCTCGTGCGCTGTGACAGGCTCGACCTGAAACCCATGCGGGCTCGAGGTCGGCAGGGCCAGCCGGCACCTGATAGCGTCTCATCCATTCGTGGAGGAGCTGCCATGTCGCTGTTCGATCGCGTGCGCGAGCACCTGCGGCGGCGAGGACCGCTGGCCCGGGACGCGAAGGGGGATCCCGCCGATCTGGAGCTCGAGGTCGCGGCGGTGGTGCTCCTGCTGGAGGCCGCCTATGGCGACGAGGAGTACGTCTGGCGCGAGGAGCGGGCGCTGGTGCATGGCCTGGAGCAGGCCTTCGGCATCGGCCGCAGGGAGGTGCACGAGCTGATCGGCCGAGCGGAGAAGATCCGTCCGCCGGTCGTCCAGCTCGACGACGTGACGCGGCTGCTCGCGAGTCGCTACGGCCTCGAGCAGCGCCAGCAGATCCTCGAGCTCGTCTGGCGTGTGATCGAGGCGGACCGGACCGTCGAGCCCTGGGAGGAGGCCTTCGCGCGCCACGTGACCGGCGCGCTCGGCCTGACACCCGCGCAGGGCGACGAGGTGCACGCCCGACTCAGGCGGTAGCGCGCCCGAGCCCGCGCTCAGAAGTCGAGCTCGACCGCGAACCCTTCGCCGTTCGGCCGCACGTGCCAGCGCGTCTGCGGCTGGGCGGGAAGGCCGCCGCGCTCGACGAACTCCTGGTACTCCCGCCAATCCGTCTCCGGCTGCCACGGAGTGAGCAGGATCTCCGCCTCGCCCATCGCCGTGTCGAAGAAGAACGAGAGCGCGGCGTTGCCGTAGCTCTTCTGCACCAGCAGCGGCACCGCGCCCGCCGCGTTGATGGCGACGTTCCCCGTGTGCAAGAGCCAGCCGGTGCGCTGGTGCGCGCGGCCGCTCGCGGCGTAGAGGATCGACTCGGCCTCGGCGAGCCGGGCTGCGTGCTCGTCGTGGGTGGAGGAGGGCATCTCGCGGATCGGCTCGGCGCCCTGGAGGCCGGGCAGCGGCGCCGTGAGCAGGTAGAGGGTACCGATCAACGCCTTGCTGGACTCGATGATGGAGAACTCGCGATCGGTCCCCTCCTCGCCCGGAACCGTCGCCGCCTCCGCCGCCATGCTGCCCGCGTTCACGGCGAGGAACCCGTACTGCCACCACTGTGCGTGGCGTCGATTGGCGTCGAGCCGCCGGGTGAGGAAGTCGAGACGCCGCTCGATCTCCTCGTCACTCAGCGCCGCGGCCTCCGCCACGTTCAATGGCTTCACGCCGGGCGTAGCCGGCTCGAACGCGTCCCGGGCGAGCTCCGTGGCAGCCTGCATCGTCGCGCAGCCGCCGAGACAGGCGAGCATCGCGGCAGCGCCCAGTGCCATCACGAAGCGCGCCATCGGACCTCCGCCTGCCTCGGAACCCCGCGTCCCGTGTGACGCTAGCAGACCCTGCGCGGCGGTCGGCGCGCACCTTCGCTGCGGATGAAGAGGAGACTCGACACGCTGGAGCGACCCGCCGCGATGGCGCGCCGGGCGGAGCTTCCGGACGGCCCGCGACACCAGGAGGAGCGCCCGCAGCGGCGAGGCCACCCCGGGTGCGGCCATGGCGCCTGCTCAGTCGCGCTCCGCCGCCGCGGCGGGCGCCTCGGCGCGCCGGGCCGCCCGGTCCCTGCGAAAGCGGGCCGGCGGAACGCCGTACTCGCGCTTGAACGCTCGATTGAATGCCGCTTCCGACTCGTAGCCGACCTCGGCCGCGATCTGCGCCACGCCCCGGCTGGTGCCGCCCAGGACGCGAGCTCCGAGCCGGAGGCGCCAGCGCGTGAGATACGCCATCGGCGGCTCGCCCAGGAAGTGCCGGAAGCGTTCGGCGAGCACCGTGCGCGAGAGGCCGACCTCCCGCGCCAGCTCCGCGATGGTCCACGGATGTGCGTAGCGATGGTGGAGGAGCGTCAGCGCCTGCCCCACGTCCGGGTCCCGGGCGCCGGCGAGCCATCCGGTCTGCCCATCGGGCAGCCCGCGCACGTAGCGGCGGAGCGTCTCGGCGAAGACGACCTCCGAGAGCTTCGCCAGCATCGCCTCGGATCCGGCCTCGCGGTTCGCGGCCTGGGTGACGGAGAAGCGGAGCGAGTTCTCCAGCCACTGGCCCGATGGATCGTCGCGGATGTTCACCTGGATGAGCGGAGGCAGGCCGCCCAGGAAGGCCTGGCCGAGCTGCGGGTCGCAGGCCAGGAAGCCGCAGATGAAGCGCGAGGCGGCGCCGCCGCCACCCACATGCACCAGCTCCAGTCCCCGCTCGAGCACGCGCGGGAGAGCGCTGGCACCGTCGATCGGGGTCGCATTCGTACCGCTGCCGAGCCGATGGCGATGACCGTGCGGGAACGTCACGAGATCACCGGCGGCCAGCGCGACCCGCTCGCCGCCGTCGATCTCGGCGTAGGCCCGTCCTTCGCAGAGAAGGTGATAGATGATCACGTGCGCGTCCCGCCGCGCGAGGAGGGGTGCGAGCGCGTGCGACTCGGGCGTGGCCAGGCACCAGGGCTCGGAGAACTCCGCGTTGAAGAAGATGGCGGAGTCGAGGTGGATGACACGAAGGATCTCCGAGAGCGCATCCATCGAGGCGACGAGTCTACCATTCCCGGTATCGGATGTTCCGGCAAAGGATCCGGGACGAGCGGTCAAGTCCCGCGTTCGATCCGGCGGATCGGTCAAACCAGGCGGACGCCCGGGCAGTGTGCGCCGCTCGATGAGGGCGTAGGGTGGGCTCCGTCGGGCGCCACCCGTTGACCGACGACGCACCAACGAAGGAGACTCGAGCATGACCGCCGCCACCGCCAGCCCGGAGCTCTCGGCTCTGAAGACCCGCCTCAAGGCCACCTGGATGGACGGGAACTACGACTACTTCTCTCGCTTCATGGAGGCGCCGGCGGTGGAGTTCGTCGACCGGCTGGGCGTGAAGCCCGGCGCCACCCTCCTCGACGTCGCCTGCGGCTCGGGTCAGGTGGCGCTCATCGCCGCCCGGCGCGGAGCCAGCGTCACCGGCGTCGACATCGCCACCAACTCGATCGAGGCGGCGCGAGGGCGCGCGGCCGCGGAGGGGCTCGCCGCGCGCTTCGACGAGGGCGATGCCGAGGAGCTGCCCTATCCGACCGCGAGCTTCGACGTGGTGACGAGCCTCTACGGCGCGATGTTCGCCCCTCGCCCCGAACGGGTGGCGAGCGAGCTCCTCCGGGTCTGCCGTCCCGGTGGGAGCATCGCCATGGGGAACTGGACGCCGGAAGGCTTCATCGGGCAGATGTTCAAGACCTTCGCGCGCTTCCTCGCGCCCCCGGGCATGCCCGCGCCGGTCTTGTGGGGCGACGAGGGGACGGTGCGCGAGCGCTTCGGCAAGGGTGTGTCGAGCCTGCGCCTCACGCGAGTCCACTGCCGCTTCGACTACCCGTTCCCGCCGGCCGATGTGGTGGAGTTCTTCCGCCAGCACTACGGGCCCACCACCCGCGCGTTCGCCACGCTCGGCGAGGCCGATGCGAGCGTGCTGCGCACGGCGCTGGTCGAGCTCTGGGCCTCGCACAACCAGGCGACCGAGCCCGCTCGCACCGTCGTCGACGGGGAGTATCTGGAGGTGGTAGGGGTGCGCGCCTGAGGCCTCGTCGCACCCGCCGCTACCCGAGCGCCACGTCCTTGAAGAACATCGCGGACTGGTCGCCCAGGTAGACCAGGCGGCCCTCCTGCTCGAAGCGGAACTCGTAGCGGATCACCACCCGCTTGGAGCCGTCGCGCCACTGGGTCTCGCGCGACGAGAGCTCGAGCGGGGGTCCGAGGCGCGCCAGCGACTTGAAGTCCGCGCGGTGTACCCGGTTGCCGAAGCCCGCCCAGCCCTCGTCCCAGCGCACGCCGTGGAAGATCCACGCGTGCAGGCAGCCGAGGCTCCCGGTCGCCATCAACATCTCGGCGGCCGAGACGTGCGCCGGATGGCGGGCATCGATGCGCTGCTCCCGGGCGAACGGCAGTGGACGGGTCGTGTCGAGCCGCGCGTGGATCGCGTGCGCCTCGCGATCGAGCGTGACGATCTCGTCCACCAGGAAGGCGGGCTCCCGATACAGGAAGGTGTCGAGGAAGCGTCGTGCTTCCGCGGGATCGAACGGACCGGGCCTCATGCGGCTCCCTCGGCGAGCCGCGCGCAGGATGCGGTAGCCGCGACGCCGGGACAAGGGCGACGACGGCGCGTCGCCCGCGGCGCGCGGCCGGCGGGATTGATCCGCCAGCGAAGCCGGCCTATCAAGACCCCCGGTGGACCTCTCCTCGCTCGCGATCGGCCTCGGCGCGTTGGGGCTGCTGCTCCTGCTCTTGGCCCTGCGACGCCTGTGGCAGGCCCGGCTCCTGGCCGGCACCAGCATCGCCTGCCTGGGGCTCGCGAGCGCGGCGGCCGCGGCGCTCCTCTTCGGCATCGCCAGCAACCTCCACACCTACGCGCGGCTGACCCACGAGCAGCGCGTCGCGGAGCTCGTCTTCAAGGCGGAGGGCCCGCAGCTCTACACCGCGACCCTGATCCGAGTGCCGCGCGGCGACGTCCACAGGTTCGTGCTGGCGGGCGACGAATGGCAGCTCGATGCGCGCGTGCTCAAGTGGCGCGGCTGGGCCAACGTGCTCGGTCTGGACGCGCGCTATCGCCTGGAGCGGATGAGCGGCCGCTACCGGGACCTCGAGCAGGAACGGCACGCGGCGCACACGGTCTTCTCGCTGTCGGACAATCCCGGCCTCGACCTCTGGACGTTCGCGATCGAGCATCCCGGCTGGCTCCCGTTCGTGGACGCGGTATACGGCAGCGCGACCTATCTCCCGATGGCGGATGGCGCTCGCTTCCGGGTGAGCGTCGCCCAGTCGGGCCTCCTGGCCCGACCCACGAACGCCGCCGCGGAGGCCGCCCTCCGCGACTGGCATTGACCCGGCGGCTGCGGGTCACTCCGCCCGGATGGCGTGCAACACCGCGCGCAGGAACGCCAGACGCTCCTCGGGAGCCACCGGGCCGTAGCCGAGCCGCGCGCGCAGGGCCTCGACGGCCATCTCGAGGGATCGGGCCGCCGTCTCGGGTGGAAGCTGATCGAGCCGGCGCAGCGTCTGGCGGACCAGGGCGCGCTCGCGCGGCCCGAGGAGGCCGAGCTGCGCCCGATCGAAGCGGAAGCCGGCCTGGGCCTCCGGCGCATCCGCAGGGAGCGGCTCGGCGGGCGCAGGACGGTCGAGACGCACCACCACGGTACCGGCGGCCAGGTCGCCCAGCCGCTTGCCCTGCTCGGAGAGCAGCATCGCGATCAGCCCCACGAGGTAGTTCGCGGGGAGCACGTCCACCGTGCGCAAGAGGTTTCTCACCGCAGCCTCGCGCAGCGTGATGGGGAGGCCGCCATCGCGAACCACGCGAAGGCCCATCAGCCGCTTGCCGAGCGAGCGCCCGTTGCTCAGGGTCTCGAACGCGATGAAGTAGCCCCATTCGACGACGAGCTGGACCAGTAGGAAGAATGCGAACAAGAAGAGGATCGGCTCGAGGTCCTCGGGCGCCTGGCCGGGGTGGAGCTTCACCCCGTCGAACAGGCGGGCGAGCCACGTGGCGGCCGGCGTGGCGAGGAGCAGCGTGACCAGGGCGACGATCCAGAGGACGAGGAGGGCGACCCAGTCGATCGCATACGAGAGCATCCGGGTGGTGGGGCCCGCCACGGGAAGGTGGAGCTCCACCTGCTCGGGCGAATGGACGACTTGACGCGGCCCTGCGTCGATGGTCTGGTAGCGCGGCGCATCCGGTTCGCTCACGGCTGCTCTCCCGGGCTCTCGGAGACGAGATGGACGAGCTCGCCCGCCTGGAAGTGCTGATCGGAAACGCAGAGCGCCTCCGGCTCCGGGGCCTCGCCTTCGACGACCTGCGCGAGCTCGGTCGACTGTATCGCATCGCCGCCTCGCGGCTGGCGCGGCAGCGGTCCCGCGGCGACGACCCCGAGGCGATCCGCTACCTGAACGCGCTCTGTGTCCGCGCCTTCGCGCTGCTCTACACACGGCAGCCGGGCGGCGTCTCGAGACGCCGGCTGCTGCGACGGATCGGGGCGGCGCTCGCGCGCACCTGGCGCGCCCAGGCGCTGGCCTGGGCGCTTCTCGCGGCGGGCGGCGTGATCGGATGCGCGCTCGCCCTGCGCGACGATCAGGCCCTCTACGTGCTGGTGCCGGAGAGCCTGGGCTACGAGGGTGCCGGGCTGGAGCGGCTCGCCCACTCGCCCGAGGCGCGCGCGGAGTTCCTGGCTCGGGGCCGGCTCTCGCTCGGTCATGGGGCGTTCTTCGGCTCCTCACTCTTCGCACACAACACCCGGATCGGTCTCCTCTCCTTCGCCACCGGCATCCTGGCCGGCGTGCCGACGGTGTTGCTCCAGACCTACAACGGCCTCACGCTGGGCGCGTTCGCCTCGATCTTCCTGCGCGATCCGTGGCCCGTTCCCTTCGCCGCCTGGCTCCTTCCCCATGCCCTTCCGGAGCTCACCGCGATCACCCTCTGCGCCGCAGCGGGGCTCCTGCTGGGTGCGGCCGTGGTGGCGCCGGGCCGCGCCGGCCGCGCGCGCGCCCTGCGCGACGCCGTCGACCCCGCCCTGCTGCTCTTCCTGGCGTCGCTTCCACTCTTCGCGATCGCCGCCGCGATCGAGGGCTTCGTCCGCGACTCGGCGCTCGGTACCGCGCCCCGGCTCGCGATCGCAGCCGGCTTCGCACTGCTGCTCCTCCTGGAGCTCCTCTCGCTGCGGTATCTCGATCGCCGCCGGCCTCGCGAGCTGCGATGGCTGGAAGAGCTCATCGCTCCGCTCCGTAGCGAAACGCCAGGTAGCGGTTCAGCACCTGCGCCGTGACCGACAGCGGCGGGAGGTCGAGGGTCTCGACGCCCCGTCGGCGAAGCGCGGCCAACGCGGTCTCGCGCTCGTGCAGGAGATCGTCCAGCACGAGGCGCCGGTAGAGGAGCGCGCGCCGCTCGACCCCGGAGCCGAGCGTGTGGACCCCGCCGTCGAGGAGCCCGAACACCGGATCGCGCAGGGCGGCGAGGAGCACACGGTGCCTCCGCGCCAGGACCGCCAGGGGGTCCACCACGCGCGCGGCCTCCGCCTCCACGAAGTCCGAGAGCACCACGACCAGCGAGCGCTGTCGCTGCCGCAGCGCGAGCTCCCGCACCAGCGCGCCGTAGTCGGCCTCGACGCGGCGCACCTCCAGTGGACGCAGCACGTCCGCGAAGGTCCCGATCCGTTCTCGGCGGGCGCGCGGCGGGAGGAACGAGCGCACGCGCTCGTCGAAGACCGCGAGTCCGACGCGATCGCCCACTGCGAGCGAGGTGCAGGCCAGCGCCAGGGCAGCATCGATCGCGTGATCGAGCTTGCTGCGTCCCTCGGAGAGCGCGCCCATCAGCCGGCTCGCGTCCACTGCGATCAGCACCGCGTGGTTGTGCTCGTGTCGGTAGAGCCGCACCACCGGACGCCCCCGCCGGGCGCTCGCCGCCCAGTCGAGGCGCCGCGGATCGTCTCCCGGCACGTACTCGCGGAGCGAGTCGAACTCCGTGCCCTCGCCACGCCGCGGAGCCGGCTTCACGCCGAGCTCCGTCAGGATCCGGCGCGGATCGAGGGCCTGCCGCGTGTAGCGCGTGGTGTCGGGGTACACGCGGAGCGGCTCGCCTGCCGGGGCCATCACGCGCCGGCGCAGCAATCCGAGGGGAGCGCGCTCGAAGGCGACGGCCGCTCCCAGCCCGCGATCTCCGCGCCGGGCCGGTCGCACGGCATAGCGCAGGACGCAGGTCTCCCCGGGCGGGATCGTGACCTCCGGGAAGCGGGGCTCCACCGGCGCCACGTCGCTCGGAAGCTCCTCGGAGACCTCGGCCCGGAGCGCCGTCGGCCGCGCATGCCGCAGCCGGAGCTCGAGCCAGGCCTCCTGGCCCACGAAGGCCCGCTCCGGCAGGTGGCGCGAGAGGACGAGGGGAGACGAGCGCGACACCAGTCGGGCATCGAGGCCCACCAGCAGGATCAACGCGCCGAGGGTCGCGGCGGCGATCGGCCAGAGCGGCGGAACCAGGACCACGACGAGCGTCGCGGCCGTCCAGGCGCCGAGCGCGCGCAGGAGCGCCCCGGTCGGCGAGAGCCTCACCGCGGGACCGTCACGCTCTCGAGCGTCCTGCGCAGGGCCTCGTCGGGGGTCACCCCCTCCACCTCCGCCGACGGCTCGAGCACCACGCGGTGGCGGAGCGCGGGGAGCCACGAGGCCTGGACGTCCTCCGGCAGCACGAAGTCGCGGCCCGCGAGCGCGGCATGGGCCTTCGCCGCCCGCACCAGGAGCACTCCGGCACGCGGGGAGCCGCCGAGGGCGAACTGGAGATCGCCTCGCGTGGCGCGCACCAGGTCCGATACGTAGGCCAGGATCTCCTCCCGCACGACCACGCTGCGCGCGCAGGAGCGCGCCGCCTCGAGCGCGTCGACGGAGACCACGCGCGCGGGCACCGGCGGCGCGGCGTCCTCCGCATGGTGACGGGCCAGGAGCGACCGCTCGTCGGCCGCCGTCGGATAGTCGATCACGATCCGGAACAAGAACCGGTCGAGCTCCGCCTCCGGGAGCGGGTAGGTCCCTTCCTGCTCCACGGGGTTCTGGGTGGCGAAGACCGTGAAGTCCCGCCCGAGCTCGTGGCGAACGCCATCGACGGTCGCCGCGCGCTCCTGCATCGCCTCGAGCAGCGCCGCCTGCGTCTTCGCCGAGGCGCGGTTGATCTCGTCGGCCAGCAGGAGGTCCGTGAAGAGCGGACCCTGGCGAAAACGCAGCTCGCCGCGGGCGGGATCCAGGACCTGCGTGCCGACGATGTCGCTCGGCATGAGGTCGGGCGTGAACTGGATGCGGCCGAAGCGGATCCCGAGACAGGCGGCGAGCGCCCGCACCAGGAGCGTCTTGGCCACGCCGGGGACGCCCTCGATCAGGCTGTGGCTTCGACACAGAAGCGTGACAACGGCGAGCCGGACGGCCTGCTCCTGGCCGATCACGACGGCCGAGACGCCATCGTGGAGGTCGCGGTACAGCTCCGTCACCGGGCTCACGTCGATTCGCGGCGATTCGCTCACGAGAGGGCCTCCTCGACGAAGCGATCGAGCACCACGATGGCGCGCTCGAGCTCCGTGGCTGTGCGCACGTTGGCGCCCTCCGCGAAGACGGAGAGCCCCTCGCGAGCGAGCCGGCGCCGCCTCGCGAGCCGCTCGAGGAGCCGCTCCATGGGCGTGTCCGGCGGCATTCCGAAGCCGCGGCGCAGCCGGCGCGCCGCGACCTCGCGGGATCGCTCGAGCACGCGCGGGTGATCGCCCGTGGCGGCGTAGAGCCCCGCCAGCGAGTCCACGTAGCTCTCGAGCGTGGGCGCCCCCGGATCGCGCTCGGCCACCCGGCGCGGAGGGTCGGCGGCGCCCCTCCACGCGATCGTCAGCACGAGGAGCGCGAGGCCCACGAAGAAGGCCAGCGCGGGCGAGCGCACGAGATAGGAGACCGCGCTGCGGGGGGTCGTGATCCCATGCTCGTGCTCGTCGATCCACGGCGTTCCGTAGCGGCGAACCAGGTCGAAGGCGAGGAGCGCCGAGTCCGCCCGGTCGAGCCAGTCGTTCCACACGAAGCGCGCGTCGGCCGCGACCACCAGGCGTCCCTTGCCGATCCGGCGCTCCAGCACGAAGGGCTGGCCTTCCAGTCGCGCGATCACGGCGAAGTCCCCGGCGTGGGCGGCGTCGGCCACGAAGACCGTCGGGCGCGGCAGCAGCAGCGTGCGCGGCACCGGGACGAGGCCTCCCTCCACGAGCGAGCGCTGCTCCTTCCCGGACGCCGGCCGCCGCGGGTGAGCCCCGGGCCCGGCCTCGGGAGCGTCGCCCTTCGCCGCCGGCGCGCCGAGCGGGCGGCGAGCCGGTAGCTCGACACCTGCGAGCGTCAGCGCGGGCGCGTCGCCGGTCGAGCGAGGCAGCAGGACGACCGCGCTCCCGCCGGACTCGATCCAGCCCGCCAGCCGCTCGCCGGCCAGGGCGCTCGGCTCGTCGGGTCGCCGGCCGCCGAGCTTCTGGAACGCCGCTTCGAGTTCATCCGGCGACGAGCCGACGCCACTCGGCTCGATCCACCAGACCGTGGCTTCGGCAGGCAGGCGCTCGAGCGGCGCGAAGCTGCGGGCGACGGGGAGCCCGAGCTCCCGCAGCAGGTCGTAGATGGCGCCCTCTCCGACCGGCACTTTTCCGAAGCTGGTCGCGCTCAGCTTCCGCGTGTCGGTCTGCGACCAGAGGCCCACCAGGAGGAGCACGAAGAACGCCGCGAGCCCCGAGACGCGCGCCGACCGGCTCATGCAGCGGCACCGAGGGCCGTCAGCCGCTCGAGCAGACGGTGCCAGGCTTCGAAGAGCGCCCGGTCCGTCGGATCCGGTGCCCGATCGCGGAACCAGCGCGTCTCGAGCCGGTCGAGGAGCGACAGGAGCTCCCGTCGTTCCGCATCCGGCAGCGCCGAGCTCGCGACCTGCGAACGCAGCACCGGGTTCGGATCGTGGCGCCGCAGCTCGAGGACACCGGCCTGGACGAGCTGGCGCAGACAGGCGAGCTGCAGCACGTGGGCCGCGTCGAGGAAGCGGTCCGCCGCGACCAGCCGTGCCGCCTCTCCCCGCAGGTCCGACTCCAGCGACACCGGCCGTCGCGGCGTCGGAGCGCTGGCTCTCATCGCCGCGCGCATCGAGTAGACGAGATGGGCCAGGAGCAGGCTCGCGAGCGCCAGCAGGCCGAAGAGCAGGATCACCCACAGGAGCGGCCGCTCGACGGAGAGGTAGGAGAGCCAGCGGAAGGCGTCGGCGATCCGCTCGAGCCACGCTCGCCAGGCCTCCAGGTCCACCGGCCGGAAGCGCGTGTACTCCTCGCGGGCGAGAATGGAGCGTGCGAGCTCCTGCACACGGGCATCGGCCAGCCTCGAAGGATCGATCACGAGAGCGCGGTGCGGGCGGGACCGGTGCCCTGCTGCACCAGGCGGGCCAGATGCTCGATCTCGAAGCCCTCCTTGCGGCAGCGGATCTCGAAGTAGAGCACCACCAGCACGGCCGCGCCGAACGCGGTGCCGACCGCTTGGGCCAGGCCTGCGGCGACGGAGCCGGCGTACGGAAGGACCATGCTGGCCAGGCCGAAGGCCGAGCCCAGAACGACCACGATGAGGCTCACCAGGAGGAGGATCCCGAAGGCACGCAGCCGCTCGCCCTTCATCAGATCGAGGCTACGGCGAATGCCTGCTCGTCCGAAGCGGTGCTCGAGCACCATCACCGGCGAGAGGATCACCAGGCCGAACATCACCCAGAGCCCCGGGATCACCAGCAGGATCATCCCCCCGATCGTCAGGAGCCCGCCCAGCAGGGAGGTTCCGAGCAGAGGGAAGAGGATCCGGAAGGCCTCGCGGAAGCCCTCGCCGATGCTGGGCGCCTCGCCCTGATAGAACCCGCCGATGATGCGGGTGATGGCGACCTGGACGAAAGGATTGAGCAGCCCGAACAGCACGAGGCTGAACGTGCCACTGAGGACGAGCGCCGCCATGGAGCCGCGCTGCACCGACTGCCCCAGGACGCCGTTGATCACCGCGGCCGGAACGTGCACCAGCGCCGCCAGGCCGACCAACGGAACGAAGTGATTGCGGGTGATCCGAAACCCCGTGTCCAGGATCTCGCCGAACGACATGGAACGGATCTCGTATTGCATGTTCTCCCCGACACGCAGGAGCGCCGCCCCGCGCGCGCTCTGGCGCGAGTTGTGCACGAGGCCGGACGCCGCTGTCAAGCGGAGCCTCGGGCGTCGCGCCGCGTCGTGGGGCCGGGCGCCTGCCGCCGGGGCAGGCGTCAGCGCGCGGTCCCGACGATCCTCAGCTCGGGGGGAGATTCGGGGCCGAGCGCGACGATGTCGAAGTGCGTACCCGGCGGTGCGGTGACCACCGCCGCCACCGCCTCCGCGACGCTCTCGGCCGGGAGCCATTGGAGGTGGCGCTGGAGGCCGAGCGCGTTCCAGGTTTCGAGGAGGCGCTTCACCAGCGCGGGGTCCCAGCCGCGGGCGAAGTCGGTGGGGAAGGTGGGGCCGGGGCGCACGATGGTGGAGCGAATGCCGGTCCCGGCGAGCTCGAGGCGAAGCGTGCGGGCGAGGCCCTCGAGACCCCACTTGCTGGCGGTGTAGCCCGGCTGGAAGGGCCGTGGCGCCACCACGTTCTCGGACGAGATCCAGATCAGGTCTCCCCGCACATCGCGGGAGAGGAGCGACCGGATCGCACGTCGCGCCAGGAGCGCCGGCGCCAGGAGATTCACCGCGAGCTCGCGCTGCACGGCGGTCGGATCGATCTCGTGGAGCAGGCCGGGCACGCAGATCCCGGCGTTGTTCACCAGAACGTCGACCGGGCCCAGGGCGGCCTCGGCGGCGTCGAAGAACGCGTCGAGCGAGGCGGTATCGGAGAGGTCCACTTGCAGCACCACCGCCCGGCCGCCGCCCCCCTCCACCTGCCTCGCCACCGCGGCGAGCTCCTCCGTGCGCCGGGCGCCGAGCGCCACCACGAAGCCGCGGGCGCCGAGCGCGCGCGCGATCGCCGCGCCGATCCCCGAGGAGGCGCCCGTCACGATCGCGACGCGCACGGCGCTCATCGGACCGATCGACCGAACACCAGCGGAAGCTTCGCGAAGCCGCGCACGTTCACCGAGTGGACCCGGACCGCGCTCTCCGCGTCGATCTCGTAGTCGGGGATGTGCCGCCAGACCTCGTCCAGCGACACCCGGGCCTCGAGCCGTGCGAGCGAGGCGCCGAGGCAGAAGTGGACGCCCTGTCCGAACGAGAGGGAGGCGCTGGTGTCGCGCAGCAGGTCGTAGCGATCCGGATGGACGAAGGCGCGCTCGTCGCGGTTGGCCGAGCCCACCAGCAGCACCACGCGATCGCCGGCGCGGACCTTCTGGCCGTGGAGCTCGACGTCGGCGGCGGCGAGGCGCGCGAGCGCCTGGGTCGAGTTGTCGTAGCGCAGCGTCTCCTCGACCCAGCGCGGGACCAGGGCTGGATCGGCGCGCAGCCGCTCGCGCTCCGAGGGATGCCGCCACAGCCAGTACAGGGCGTTGCCGAGGAGCTTGGTGGTGGTCTCGTTTCCCGCCACCACCATCAGGAAGAGGAAGCCGATGATCTCGTGGTCGGTCAATCGATCGCCCTCGAGCTCAGCGGCGATGAGCGCACCGGTCAGATCGTCGCGCGGCTGCTTGCGGCGGTCCGCGAGCATCTCGGTGAAGTAGTGCAGCATGCGCAGCGCCGACTGCGCGGCCGCCGGCGGGAGCCCGTTCACCCCGGGCTCGCGGTGCACCACCAGATCCGCCCACTCGCGGAGCGTCGCGCGATCGTCGGACGGTACACCGAGCATCTCGCTGACCACGTCCATCGGAAGCTTGCCCGCGAAGTCACCGATGAAGTCGCAGCTTCCTCGCTCCACGAACGCCTCGAGATAGCGCCTGGAGAGGGCGCGCACGTGGGGCTCCAGCTCCGCCACGCGCCGCGGCGTGAAGCCGCGCGAGACCAGGGCCCGCAGCCGGTCGTGGCGTGGCGGATCCATCGCCAGGAACGACATGGTGGTGTCGGCCCGCTCGTGGAAGGCGTCGACGTCGAGCGACACGCCGTGACGGTTGGAGAGGTGCTCCCAGTCGCGGAACGCCGCCAGCACGTCCGCGTGGCGCGAGAGCGCCCAGAAGCCGAGCCGCTCGTTGCGATAGAGCGGCGCCTCGGCGCGCAGGCGCGCGTAGAAGGGATAGGGATCCTCGTGCACCGCGTAGGCGTAGGGGTCGAACTCGAGCGGCGCCTGCGGGTGGGCGGCGGCGTCCATCGGCCGACCACGCTATCACCATTTCCATAACGAGCGCAATGCAAATGTGGTAGCCTGGGCACATGGGGATCCGCGCGGGCTTCATCGGGCTGGGGAACATCGGCTTGCCGATGGCGAAGCGGCTGGTGGCGGCTGGCCTCCCCACGACCGTCTGCGACGCGCTCCCCGAGCGCGTGCGCCAGCTCGAGGCCGCCGGCGCGCGAGGCGCCGCGACACCCCGCGAGGTGGCGGCGGCGAGCGACGCGATCGGCGTCTGCGTGCGCGACGACGCGGACGTGCGCAGCGTGATGCGCGGCGCCGACGGGGTCCTCGCCGGCGCGGCGCGGGGCACCGTCGTCGCGATCCACAGCACGGTGCAGCCGGCGACGGTGGAGGAGGTGGCGGTCGAGGCGCAGCGCTGCGGCGTCGAGGTGATCGATGCCTGCATCACGGGCGGCGCGGCCGGCGCGGCCCAGGGCACGCTCACGGTGATGGCCGGCGGCGCGGCCGCGGCGCTGGAGCGTGCGCGCCCGCTGCTCGACTGCTTTGCCAAGAAGGTCGTTCACACCGGCCCGCTCGGGAGCGGCTGCAAGACGAAGCTCTGCAACAACCTGATGACCTACCTCGCGTGGATCTCCGCCTACGAGGCGAGCCTGCTGGCCCGCGCCGCGGGCCTCTCCCCGGCGGTGCTGGAGGAGGTGACGGGCTCGAACGGCAACCTGACCGAGCCGATGCGCGCGTTCCTGGCGCTCCACAAGGCTCCCGAGGCGAGCCGCACCAGCGAGGGCTTCCAGGGGCTGCTGCGCGGCTTCGTCGAGATCGCCGAGAAGGATCTCGCCGCGACGCTGGCGCTGGCGCGGCAGTGCGGCATCGCGCTGCCCGGCACCGCGCTGGCCTCGCAGCTGATGGCCCGCGTGTACGGGCTCGAGGATCCGCGGCGCCGCTAGAGGAGGAGCGAGGGTGTTCGAAGAACGCGAGGACTACAGCGGGGAATTCGATCCGGACCTGCGTCTCGAGGACTTCTCGAAGGAGGCGCTGGTCACGCTGTGCCGCGAGCTCATGCTCGCCGCCCACCTGCTCGATCGCGCCATCATGCCCGCCATCCTGCAGCGCTTCGGGGCGAAGGCGATGGAGGAGCTCGCGATCGAGGAGTGGCGCGGCGCCTCGCCGGTCTACACCCAGCGCATCCGCAAGGCGATGAAGATCGAGGGCGACGACGTGGCCTCGATCTTCAAGTCGCTGCAGCTCGATCCGGGCTTTCCCCACCAGTACATGGACGTGCACTACGAGGTGGTGAGCCCGAAGAAGGGATACTTCTGGCTCGACCACTGCGGAGCCCTCGCCGACGTCGAGCCCTGGGGCGAGGCGCGAGTGGTCTCGATGTGCCATCACATCGAGGATCCGACCTTCGACGCCACGATGCAGGCGGTGAACCCGCGCGCGAAGTGCCGCCCGGTGCACCGGCCCCCGCGCGATCCCAAGGACCGCAAGCCCGTCTGTCACTGGGAGGTGACGATCGAGGACGATGCGCCGCCCGCGGAGGAGGCGGCCATCACGAAGATCACGCGGCTCTCGACCGCCGCGAGCTTCGAGTTCGGACCGGTCGAGAAGCGTGGTGGAAGCCGATGAGCGAGGAGCAGCGCGCGAAGGGCCTCGAGTGGTTCGACCGGGTGATGGGCTTCCGACCACCGGCCATCCCGAGCGAGCCCTTCATGGACAGCACCGTGGACCACCTCTTCGCCGACGTGTGGGCCCGACCCGGGCTCGGCTTGAAGGAGCGCCGCATCGCAACGCTGGTGGTGCTGATGCAGCTCGGACACGAGGCGACGCTGAAGCTCCATCTCGGCGCGGCGATGCGGCAGAAGCAGCTCAGCGACGTCGAGATCGACGAGCTGATCCTCCACGTGGCGCACTATGCGGGCTGGCCGGTGGCGGCCGTGGCGAGCCAGGTCGTGCGCGCGCTCCGCGCCGAGCGCGACAAGAGCGCGCCGGGGCGCTAGGGCCGGCGTCGGCTCAGAGCAGCGCGGGCCGCGCCCCGACCTCGAGCTCGGCCAGATAGCCCCAGTCCACGAACAGGTTCACGCCCGAGACGAAGCGCGCGGCGTTCGAGTTCAGGAGCACCAAGGGCTCGGCCATCTCCTCCGGGGTGGCGTTGCGTCCGATCGGGGCCAGGAAGTGCTTGTCGATGAACTCGCGATTCACCTGGGCGTGGAACGCCGGGAGCATGGGCGTGTCGGTGGGCGAGGGAGAGATGCAGTTCATCCGGATCCCGCGAGCCACCAGCTCGACCGCGCGCTGCATCGTGTACCAGATGATGCACTGCTTGGAGAAGAGATAGCCGTTGGCCTCCTTGGGATGCGCCTCGCACCAGGCGCGCGCCTCGTCGAAGTCCTTGGTGCCGCAGAGCGCCCTGACGTTCTCGAGGTTCTTGCGCCAGCCCATGCCGGCGACCGAGGTGATGCTCGCGACCGCTCCACCCGATGGCAGGCGCGACAGCACGCCCTCGGTCAGGTGCCGCAGGCCCACGAAGTTCACCAGCATGGTGTCGAGGTTCGAGAACGGTGCGCCGGGGAGCCCGGCGCAGTTGAAGAGGGCGTCCACGCGCTCGGGAAGATGCGCCAGCGCCGCGTCGATCGACTCGCGGCGACGCAGGTCCACCTCCAGCGCCCGGGCCACCGGGACCTGGATCGGCTTCAGGTCGAGGGCATGGACCTCGGCGCCGAGATCCACCAGCGTCCGGGCCGTGGCGGCGCCCATGCCGGACGCCGCGCCGCTCACCACCACCCGCTTCCCCGCGTAGCCAAGGATGTCGCGCACGGTCCTCTCCTCCCGACTCGCCACTCAGAGCCGCCCGATCGCGTGGGTCGCGAAGTCGAGCAGGAAGAGCACGAGCATGCCGGCCGCGAGGGCCTCCAGGACGACGCGGCGCAGGGGCCAGCGCTCGCCGGGAGCCTCGTCCAGCCGGTAGAACATGGGGAAGCTCACCACGAAGTAGAGCGCGTAGACGAGCGAGCCCCAGCGCAGCATGCGCGGCACGTCGCGGTAGGTGAACTGCGCCGCGATCGAGGGGTCGGTCATGAAGAAGGTCTCGGCCCAGGCGAAGCCGTAGGCGCAGCCGAGGATCACCAGTGCCCAGACCAGCGGATGCACGAAGAGCCGCGAGCTCCGCACGCGACGCATCACCACCACCGCGGCGGTGTGGTAGCTCACGAAGTAGAAGTGCGCGGAGAAGTACATGATGAGCGGGACGTGCTGCTCGCCCGATCCGAGGAGCGCCGAGTCCATGGTCCAGTGGAGATTGGCGAAGCGGTAGACCATCCCGAGGACGTCGAAGAAGTACTCGCTCCCGAAGTAGCTCCCGACGAAGGAGAAGACGCCGAGCCAGAGAAACGCCTTGAAGGCGTAGCTCTCCGTGAAGCTGCGGCCGAGCGCGCGCTCGGAGTGGAGCAGGGGCGGGAGCAGCAGGAGCGGAAGCCAGAGCGCGAGGTGGGCGGCGAGCTGGGCCCGATCGCCCCAGCGCCCCGCCGCGCCGCTCTTCATCATGAGCGCCATGCCGGTCATCCAGACCGGCGTGTAGAGCAGGAAGAACTTCTCGCCCCAGGCCTTGCCCGGATCGGCGGCGAACCAGCGGGCCCCGTCGGCGCGCGCGACGCCCGCGAGCGTCGCCGCGGCGAGCGGTCTTCCGGCCGAGCTCACCCGCGGTCCTCGCGCTCCTGGATGCTGGCGTACCAGTCGAAGCTCTCGCGCGGCACCCAGCCCGGCTGCTTCGAGCCGCGCTTCAGGCGCTCCTGCATCGCCGGCGAGAGACGCCCCTTCTGCAGCAGCTCCAGGAAGACCGCGCCCGCGTTCCCGTGATCGAAGAAGTCCCGCTGCCAGCTCCACTGCCAGTTGCCGGCGTAGCGGAACCAGGAGCCGCCGGTGCCGGCGATCTCGATGGGCTTGCCGTCCTCGCCCTTCACCGGGGCGATCTGCCGCCAGATGCCGATCACCTCGCCCTTCTGGTCGTCCACCAGCGTACGCACGTACGGGTAGACCCACTTGTCGAGGCCCGCCATCTCGGTGCCGAGCACCCACTTGCGGATCTCCTCGCGGCCGCGCGCCACGAACTCGAACTTCGGGCCGAGGTTCCAGGAGTAGATCGCGTCCTCGGCATAGAAGCGGCCGAGCGCGTCCCAGCTCCCGCTCTGGCCGCACTCGTCGTTCACGGCCACGAAGCGGCGGATCATCTCTTCGAGCTCGGCACGGGGGAAGGCGGGCATGGGGCCTCCGGGTGAGGGGTGGGCGGTTCAGTCCTCGAGCAGCGCGAGGGCATGCGTGGGGCAGTAGCGGACGGCGGCCTTCACCCGCGCGCGCTGCGCCTCCGGCGGGCTCGGGTCGCGCAGCACCACCTTGGATCTCTGCTCGTCCAGCGCGAACACCTCCGGGGCCTCCTCGGCGCAGACGCCGTGCCCCTGACACAGATCGAGGTCGACCCGGATCTTCATGCGCCCGCTCGGGCGGCGCGCCGGCGGTAGCGCACGCGGCACGGCTGGGCGAGCTGCACCACCATCTTGGAGTGGTCGTTGCGGTAGCTCGCGGGCGGCTGCGCCAGCTCGAGCTCGAAGCGCCGCAGCAGCACGCTGAAGATCGCCTTGAGCTGGATCATCGCGAAGGCTGCGCCCACGCAGCGATGCCGTCCCGCTCCGAAGGGAATCCAGCCGAAGGGATGTCGCACGTCCTCCTCGCGCCCCTCCAGGTAGCGCCCGGGATCGAAGCGATCGGGATCGGGGAAGTACTCCGGGATCCGGTTCGAGACGGCGGGTGAGGTCCCGACGAGCTTTCCCGCCGCGATGGTCCAGCCCTTGTAGTGGAAGTCCTCGGCCACCTTGCGCAGCAGCAGGATCAGCGGGGGATGGAGCCGCAGCGTCTCCTTGATCGCATTCTCGAGCCGGGGGATCTCGCGCAGCGCGTGGTAGGAGACCTCGCCGCCGTCGGCGAAGAGGCGATCCAGCTCGGCCGTCACGCCGGCCATCTGGCCGGGGTTTCGCAGCAGCTCGATCAGGGTCCAGGCCGCGGTCCCCGAGGTGGTGTGGTGGCCCGCGAACATCATGGAGATGAACATCCCCGTGATCTCGTCGGCCGAGAAGCGCGGGCGACCGTCTTCGAGGCGCACGCGCATCAGCACGTCCAGCAGGTCTCCCTTGCTCTCTCCGGAGCGGGCGCGCGCCTGCATGATCTCGGTGACCAGCTCGACCAGCCGCCTGCGCGCCCGGTCGCGCTTGCGGAAGGACGGGATCGGGAGATGCGCGTTCACGTAGGCAATGGCGTCGGTGCCGCGCTCGAGATCGTGGTAGACCCTCGAGAACTCGGGGGTCAGCTCCTCGCGGAAGGGCTTCCCGATCAGGCACGCGCTCGAGGTGTAGATCGTGAGCTCGGCGAAGAAGTCCAGGAGATCGATCTCTCCTCCAGCGCCGAAGCGACTCACCATGCGCTCGGTCTCCGCCGCGATCACCTCCGCGTGCCCGCGCATCTGCTTGTCGCGCAGCGACTGGTTGCGCAGCGCCTCCTTGCGCCGTTCGGGCGGGGCGTCGAACACCACGCCCTCGCCGAAGATCGGCTTCATGAAGGGATAGGCGGCGGCCTGGTCGAGCTGCTCGTCGGGCGCGCGAAAGAAGGCTTCCTGGGCCTCCTCGCCGTAGAGCATCACCAGTGGCAGGCGCGCCAGGCGCAGCTCCGCCACCTCGCCGCACTCGGCGCGCGCGCGGCTCAGCAGCTCGATCGGCTGGCGCCGGAGCTCGAGCAGGTGCCCGAGCCACGGCAGGCCCCCGGAGACCCGCGGCGGCGCGGCGCCGCCCCGCTGCGTCGCGCTTCCCGTGGCCGTTCCCATCGCGACGTCCGCCGTCGTCATCGCGGGCTCCCGGGGAGCGCGATCACCTTGGTCTCCAGGTACTCCTCGAAGCCGAGGAGCCCGTTCTCGCGTCCGACTCCGCTCTGGCGGTAGCCGCCGAAGGGCGTGTCGACGTCGAACCACATCCCGCCGTTCACCGAGAGCGTCCCGCTGCGGATGCGCCGCGCCACGCCGAGGGCGCGCTCCTCGCTCGCGCTGGTGACCGCGCCCGAGAGGCCGTAGATCGAGCGGTTCGCGATCCGCACCGCGTCGTCGTCGCCGTCGAAGGGGATCACCGCCAGGACCGGCCCGAAGATCTCCTCCTGCGCGATCGTGGAGTCCGGATCGACGTCGGCGAAGAGCGTCGGCTCCACGTAGAAGCCCTTCGGCAGGCGCGAAGGTCGGCCGCCGCCCGTCAGGAGGCGCGCGCCCTCGCGCTTCCCTTTCTCGATGTAGGCGAGCACCCGCTCCTGCTGGCGCCGGCTCACCTGGGGCCCCTGGAGGTTCCGCGGATCCGTCGGGTCTCCGTAGCTCCAGCTCTCGAAGGCGCGCTTCACGATCTCGATGCCCTCGGCGTAGCGCGAACGCGGCAGGAGCAGCCGCGTGGTGAGCGCGCAGCCCTGTCCGCCGTGAGTGCAGACCGTGACGGCGCCGCCGAGGGCCTTCGCAAAGTCGGCGTCGTCGAGGATCACGTTCGCGGACTTTCCGCCGAGCTCCAGGAAGACGCGCTTCACCGTCGCCGAGGCGCACTCCATGACCCGCCGCCCGGTGGCGGTCGAGCCGGTGAAGGTCACGAGATCGACGCGCGGATCGCTCGCCAGGAGCTCGCCCACCGCGTGCTCCGACGAGGCGACCACGTTCACCACGCCCGGCGGGATCTCGGTCTGCTCGGCGATCAGGCGGCCCAGGGCGGTGGCCGACCAGGGCGTGTCCGGCGCCGGCTTCAGCACGACGGTGTTGCCGGCGGCGAGGGCCGGCCCGAGCTTCGCGAGATTCAGGTAGAGCGGAAAGTTCCAGGGCGTGATGGCTCCCACCACACCGGTGGCTTCTCGTCGCAGCAGGCGGCGCTGCGGCTGCCCGAGGAAGCGGATCTCGCGCATCGGCCGCTCGTACTCGTAGCTCCCCGCGAGCTCGGCCCAGTAGCCGAACTGGTCGATCGTGGAGTCACACTGGACGCTGTAGGTGAGGAGGACCGGCGAGCCGGCCTCGTGCACCACGATCGAGCGCAGCTTCTCGCGCGCCGCCTTGAGCGCGTCGGCGATCTGGAGCAGGCAGCGCTTGCGAAAGACGGCATCGGTGGACCACCGGGTCTCGTCGAAGGCGCGCCGGGCGGCCGCGATCGCCGACAGCATGTCCTCGCGCGTGCCGTCGGCGCAGCTCCCGAGCACCTCCTCGGTGGCCGGGTTCACGTTCTCGAAGGTCGCGCCGTTCGAGGCCGGCACCAGCCGGCCGTCGATCAGGTTGCGGGTCTCGGGCTCGAGCGCGGCGAGTGCCATGGGAGCATCCTCACGTCTCGCGGATCGGGGGGCCGACCCGGGGGATCGGGGAGGCCTGCCAGCCGCCGCCCCGGCGCATCCCTTGTACCACCATTTACATTTCGAGCGCAATGCAAACGTGATAGCCTGGTGCGATGGCACTCGGCGCCGGCGTGGCCGGCCTCGGCTCGGAGTAGCGGTGTCCCAGGCGATCCGTGTTCGTCCTGCGACGCGGCGTCGCGCGCGGCGCTCCCACGCCGAGCGCACCGCGGAGACGCGCGCGCGCATCCTCGCCGCCACCATCGACTGCATCGCCGAGCGGGGCTTCCAGCGCACCACCGCCAGCGAGATCACCCGCCGCGCCGGCGTCACCTGGGGTGCGGTGCAGCACCACTTCGGCGACAAGGACGGCATCCTGATGGCGGTGCTCGAGGACTCCTTCCGCCGCTTCGAGCTGCGCCTGGCGGACGTGCCAAGGGAGGGAATCGGGCTCGCGGAGCGAGCGTCCCTGTTCGTGGCGCGGGCGTGGCAGCACTTCGCGAGTCGCGAGTACGCCTCGACCTTCGAGATCCTGCTCGACCACTTGCGTCGAACGGACCTGCATCCGGCCCGGGAGCCGTCGTGGCAGACCCGGATGTTCCGCGCCTTCGACGCGGTGTGGCGACGGCTGTTCCACGACGCGCCGCTCTCCCCGGCGCGCCACCGCCTGCTCCAGCACTACACCGTCTCGGTGCTGGTGGGCCTCGCGGCGTCGCTCCTGCTGGCCGGCCCCAGGGCGCGGCTGCCCGAGGGTGAGCTCGCGCTCCTGGAGGCGACGCTCGTGCGCGAGCTCACCGGCGCGGAGCCGGCTCGCCGCGGCTGACGCGCGCCGAGGGATCAGCTCCCGCGCGGCTGGAGCCGGCGGATCGTGTCCTTCGACGCGCCGGGCCCCGGCACCGCGCGGACATCGCGCCGTGAGAGCGGACGGCCGTCCGCGTCGGTCACGCGGAGCCTCGGCACGCGCCGCCCCGTGCGCCGATCCTGCACGAGCACGGGCTCGTGGCCGCGCCCGAAGACCCACTCGTCCGACCACTCGCGCAGGGTGGTCAGCACCGGGAGGAGCGCCTCGCCCTTCGCGGTGAGCCGGTACTCGAAGCGATGCCCCTCGTGGCCCACGTCCACCCGCTCGAAGATCCCGTGGTCCACCAGGTGCTGGAGGCGCGCCGTGAGGATGTTCTTAGCGATGCCGAGGCTGCGCTCGAAGTCGCCGAAGCGCCGCACGCCGAAGAAGGCGTCGCGCACGATCAGCAGCGTCCACCAGTCGCCGAGCACCTCCAGCGCCTGGCCGATCCCGCAGTTCATGTGGGAGAAGCGCTTCCGCCCCATGCCCGGAGTCTAGCTTGAAAACTAGTTGCGTAAAGAAACCACCTCGGCTACCCATCGGCTCGCGCCCACCGGGAGACTGCCATGGCCGAGAGCCCCGCCCCCCACGCCTCCGAGTGGAAGTCCACGGCCTGCATCCTCTGCGAGTGCAACTGCGGGATCGAGGTTCAGCTCGGCGGGCCCGAGGGGCGGACGCTCCTGCGCGTGCGCGGCGACGACGCACATCCCGCCTCCCGGGGCTACGCCTGCGAGAAGCCCTCGCGGCTCGACTTCTACCAGAATGGGCCCCACCGCCTGACCCGGCCGCTGCGCCGTCGCAGCGACGGGAGCTTCGAGGAGATCGCCTGGGAGACGGCGATCCGCGAGGTGGCGGCGCGTCTGGCGGCGGTGCGGGAGGCCTTCGGCGGGGAGTCCATCTTCTACTACGGGGGCGGCGGGCAGGGGAACCACCTGCCGGGGGCCTACGGCCGCGCGACGCGCTCCGTGCTCGGCTCGATCCATCGCTCGAGCGCGCTCGCCCAGGAGAAGACGGGCGAGTTCTGGGTGGCCGACCGGATGATCGGCGGCTACACGCGAGCGGACTTCGAGCACTGCGAGGTGGCGCTCTTCCTCGGCAAGAACCCGTGGCTCTCCCACGGCATCCCCCGCGCACGCCTCGCGCTGCGCGAGATCGCGAAGGATCCCGCGCGCTGCCTGATCGTGGTGGATCCGCGCCGCAGCGAGACCGCCGAGATCGCCGACGTTCATCTCCAGGCGAAGCCCGGAACCGACGCCTGGCTGCTCGCTGCGCTCCTCGCCGTGCTGGTGCAGGAGGGGCGGATCGCTCGCGACTGGCTCGCGGCCCACGCCGACGGGCTCGACCGAGTGCTGCCCCACTTCGAGGCGCTCCCGGTGGCGGAGTATTGCGTGACCTGCGGGGTGCCGGAGGAGCAGGTGCGCCGCACCGCGCGGCGCATCGCAGAGGCCTCGAGCGTCGCCAGCTTCGAAGACCTGGGCGTGCAGATGAACCGCCACTCGACCCTGGTCTCCTATCTCCACAAGCTTCTGGTCCTCCTGACCGGCAACTTCGGAAAGCCGGGCACCGCCTACCTGCCCACCGCTCTCGTGCCGCTCGCGGTGGGGAAGGACGGCGGCGAGCGTCGCACCCCGGTGACGGGCGCGCGTGTGATCGGCGGGCTCACGCCCTGCAATGTGATCCCCGACGAGATCCTGACCGACCATCCGAAGCGCTTCCGCGCGCTCCTGGTCGAGAGCGGGAATCCCGCCCACTCGCTGGCCGACGGCGTGCGCATGCGCGAGGCCCTCGCCGCCCTCGAGCTGGTGGTGGTGATCGACGTGGCCTTCACCGAGACCGCGCGGCTCGCCCACTACGTGCTGCCGGTCGCGAGCCAGTACGAGAAGGCCGAGGCCACCTTCTTCAACTTCGAGTTCCCACGGAATCACTTCCACCTGCGCCGGGCGCTGCTGGATCCCCCGGCGGGGCTCTTCTCCGAGGCCGAGCTCCATGCGCGGCTGGTGGAGGCGTTGGGAGCGCTCCCCGCCGATGCCGTTTCGGCGCTGCGAGCGGCATGGCGAGACGGTCGCCAGGCCTTCCGCAGCCGCTTCCTCGAGCTCGTCGGCGAGAGCCCGCGCCTGCTCGCGATCGCGCCGGTGCTGCTCTACCGGGCGATCGGTGATCTCCTGCCGAAGGGACTCGCGGAGGCCGCCGGGGTCTGGGGGCTGTGCCAGATCGCGGCGCAGCGGCACGCGCGATCGCTCGCGCGCGCGGGCTTCGTGGGCGGGGCGGGGGAGGCGGCGGACGCGCTCTTCGACGCGCTCCTCGCGAGCCGCAGCGCGGTCGTCTTCTCGGTGGACGAGTGGGAGGAGAGCTTCGCCCGGATCGGCACGCCGGGTGGCCGCCTCCAGCTCGCGCTGCCGGAGCTCTTCCACGAGCTCGACGGCCTTGCCACCGAGCCGCCGCCCGGACCGAGCGAGGAGTTCCCGTTCCTGCTCTCCGCCGGCGAGCGACGCTCCTTCACCGCCAACACCATCCTGCGCAACCCGGACTGGCGGAAGAAGGACCGGGCCGGCGCGCTGCGCATCAGCCCCGAGGATGCGAAGCGCCTCGGCGTGGCCGACGGCGCCCGCGTGCGCCTCACCACGCGGCGCGGCAGCGCCGAGGTGCCGGTCGAGGTCTCGGAGCGGATGCAGCCCGGGCACGTGTCCCTTCCGAACGGGCTCGGCCTCGACTTTCCCGACGCGAGCGGAGCGCGCGTCGCGACGGGCGTCGCGCCGAACGAGCTCACGCGCAGCGAGGATCGGGACTGGCTCGCGGGGACGCCCTGGCACAAGAGCACGCCGGCGCGGGTGGAGCCGCTCTGAGGAAGGCGGCGCGGGCAGACGCGGCTAGTCGCCCGGCGCCGAGGGCAGGGGCAGGTCGACCCGGGCGCCGTGGATCCGACGCGAGACGGTGACGGCGCCTCCGCGTGCGATCACCTCGAGCGTCGCAGCCCCGAAGCCTGGCGCCGTCTGGCCGCCCACCGGAACCACCACATCGTCGGGGCGGATCCCGAGGCGAGCCGCCGGAGAATCGGGGAAGATCCCCGCGACCCGCAGCCCCCGCTGCTCCGACCACACCAGCAGGCCGGCAGCCCGCTGCGCGGCGTAGGAGACACCGGCATAGGTCAGCTCGACGTTCGGTCGTCGCCGCAGCCAGAGCCGCCGGCGCGGGTAGTCGATGCGCACGGTGAACTGAGAGAGGAGGTCGTAGCCGAGCATCGAGTCCGTCGCCGGGCCCATGTTGTACCACCCGTGCGGCGCCACCAGCACGGGAACGTTCGAGAGCTCGAACGGCCCGACCCGGACGCTCGGCGCCTCCGCGAACTCCACGTCGAGCGGACCCCATACCGAACCGGCGCGCAGCCCCGCGAGCGCAGCGGTCTCGAGCCCCGCCGTGCGGGCGACACTCCCGGAGACGAGGGCGGCATTCCACACACCGGTATCGAGCATGAGGCGCACCGTGTGCCCTGCGATCGAGAGATCGACCAGCGGCCGGTTTCCGACGAGCTCGAGCGGAAGGACGGCGTCGTCATCGGCATCGGCCTGCTGCGGCACCTCGTAGCGTTGCGGATCGAGGAGCCGCACGCGATGTGCTGCGAAATCCAGCTCGACGACGTACTGGCGCAGGAAGGTGCCGCCGAGGAGTCCGTATTCCCAGCCGATCCTCGAAGCAGTGTCGCTGCTCTGGGTGTCCACCCAGAACTGGAGGTCCCGTCCCAGTCGGGTCGCCCGGCGATACGGCGTGCTCTTCTGCGCGCGAACGCTCACTCCGAGCCTCCGCGCGTAGCGCGGCGTCAGGACCGAATCCGATGCGCCGGTATCGAGGAGCAGCCGGAGAGGAGGGCTTCCGTCCGGGGCGAGATCCACGACGATCCGGTTCGGCTCGTCGACGGGCAGGAAGGGAAGCTCCGCCAGGACCGCGTCGCTGAGCGGTGTGCCCGATGGGATCACCGGAGCCGCGGCGCTGCTCGCGCCGCGCGCCGGAGTGGCGAGGGCGAGCCCGAGCAGCAGGACGGGCAGGAGCCAGCGCATGCCCCCTTCTACACCCGACTGCGATCGCCCGTCCAGCTGGTGCAGGAGAAGTCCCATGCCGCCACGACGCGTTCCGACGGAGTCGCCAAGGGGCGTCGGTCACCCTCGGGGCCGCCCGCCCCTCAGCCCATGTTCGAGAGCTCGGGCCGCAGCGTCACGATCGTGCGTAGGGAGCGCTCGATCGCCTCGAGGCCGCTCCGGTGGACGAGCCCGCCCTCGCCCGCGCCGAAGGCGCGGATCAGGAGGTCGCCCGGCATCGACTGGGCGTCGAGGTCGCCGAGGCTGATCAGCGGCCGCACCGTCCAGTAGCCGCGGAGCGGGCCGATCACCGTCTGGTAGGCGGCGACGCGGGTGGGATCGTCGAGCTTCGGGATCGCCTCCGCGAGCTTGCGCAGCAGCTCCTCCACGGCGTCCTGGTGGCCGGGGCGCGCGACGATGCGCGTCACCAGCCCGAACGGTGCACGGCCGCGGGCGAGCTCGGGCTCGTCGCCGAGGCAGGAGAGATCGGGCCGGTCGCGACCAATCCGGCTCACGCTGTGGCTGGCGCAGGCGGCGAGCTCGTCGCGCACCTTCTGGCCGTCCTTCGAGCCGAAGAGCCGCATCACGAAGGCCACCGCCGTGAGATCGCCGGCGCTGAGCGTGGTCCAGTCGGGCGCCTCGCTCACGAAGTGGTAGGCCGGCGCGGCGCCGTGGATCGTCTGGTGCGCCGTCCAGCGGAACTTCTCGCGCGTGCTGCGCGCCCGCTCGGCGATGCGTTGCACGATCCCCTCGTAGGTGCGCGCCATGTCGGGTCGAGGCCTCGTCGTGAGGACGTGGATCAGGGACATGCGGGCTCCTCCGATCGCGTGGGACGCGATGGCAGGGAGGCGGCACGCGGCGCGGGAGAGCGGGCGGGAACGAGAAACGCGGCAGCGCGCGCCCCCGAATGCCTCTCTGGTACCGCCGGCGGGCGCGCCGGTCAATCGGCCCGAAGGCGTGCCGACGGCCGCCGTCGCGGCGATCGGGCCTCGCTCACCAGCGTGCGTGGTGCTCCTCGGCGAAGCCCGGGAGACCCGAGATCGAGAGCTCCCGATCGTCCTCCAGGACCGCGCGACCGGACCAGCGGCCGAAGCACTGGTGCACCCGGCTTCGCAGCACCAGCGCCTCGGTGCGAGCGATCCGCTCGAAGGACGGACTCAGCGTGACATCGAGCCGCCCCTCGCGGTCGCGGAAGCGCCAGGGCTTGCGGTAGTCGCGCGGGTCGAACTCGGCGTCCACCCAGCCGAGCTTGTGGATCCGCCCGTCCAGGATCACGGCATTCTCGGCGGCGGCGCGCTCGTCGCGTACGAAGCCGAGATTGAGCCCGAGCCGCCGCCCGTCGGCGGCGAAGCCGTTCGCGCTCGCCCACACCCAATGCGAGCGGTACGGCCAGACTCCTCGACCCCAGTCGAGCTGACCGAGCGCCCGCTCCGGCGAGAGCTCGATCCGGCGCGCGCCCCAGCGCACGAAGCCCCGAGCGGGCAGGACGTTCAGCTTGCGGTTGTAGAAGAAGCCGCCGCGGGGAAACGGCGTCGCCATCACCACGGACTCGTGGTCCGGCGCGCGGGCGAGCTCGGCCTCGATCTCCAGCCCGGCGCCCGCGTCGAAGCGCGGGTCGCGCGCCCGGATCCGCCGCGCGCCCGGAGCCACGGCGAGCTCCACCTCGAGGCCACCGCCGGCGAAGGCGACGGAGCCGCGCTCGCTGTCCCGCGGCATCACGATCCCGCGCCCGAGAGCCCGCACCACCGTGCGATCCGGATTGCGGGCGCTCGCGGGATCGAGCACGTAGACGAACGCCATCCCGAGGTAGCCCACGTGGGCGATCGCCGCCGAGGCGTAGAAATCTCCGGCCCAGAGCCCGTAGTAGTCCCATTGCTTCAGGCGGAGCTGCTGGAAGAGGCGACCGCCGACGCGCGCCGGATCGAAGGCCAGGAGCGGCCAGCGGGCCCAGCCCGCCTCGCGCAGGCGGCCCGAGGCGTCGAGGAGCTCGCCGGGCTCCAGGATCTCGTGCTCCAGCACGGCGGCTCCTCCCTCCGGAGCGCCACTCTCGCACACCGCGAGCCCGGGTAGAAGAATTCCCTCGCGTTCTCGCGGAGCGTCACGGAGGATTGTCGGGCGAGGAGGGCTTCGCCGTGATCTCCGCACTCAAGCTCGTGATCCTTCTCCTGATCGTCCTGGCCACCGCGTCCGCCTCCTTCTGGGTAGAGCGCACCGAACGAAGCGCTCCGCGACTCCGCTTGCGGCACGGGCCCCTCGTGATCGGGATCGTGGTGATCCTGATCTACGCGCTGCTCCAGGGAGGGGTGGGCACCGTACCCGCAGGCTACACCGGGGTGGTGCTGCGCTTCGGTGCCGTCACCGGTCGGATCCTGTCGAGCGGGATCTATCTCGTGACTCCGATCGCGGAGGAGGTCGAGGACATGGACGTCCAGGTCCACGCGGAGCGCGCCAAGGCCGACGCCGCGAGCCACGACCTCCAGAACGTCACCACCGAGGTGACCCTCAACTACGCGCTCATCCCGGAGCAGACCGGCGTCATCTACCGGGATCTCCGCCACGACTACGTCGCGCGCATCATCGTGCCGACGATCCAGGAGGCGGTGAAGTCCACCACGGCGCAGTACGACGCCGAACAGCTCATCACCCGTCGCCCGGAGGTGCGCGACAAGATCGCCCTCTACCTGGAGAACCGGCTCAAGAGCCACGGCATCCGCGTGGATCAGGTGAGCATCACGCAGTTCTCGTTCTCCCAGGAGTTCAACGAGGCGATCGAGGCCAAGGTCACGGCCACGCAGAAGGCGCTCAAGGCGGAGAACGATCTGGCCCGGATCAAGACCGAGGCCGAGCAGCGGGTCGCCCAGGCCAAGGGCGAGGCGGAGGCGATCCGGATCCAGGCGGAGTCGATCGCCAAGCAAGGGGGCGAGAACTACGTGCAGCTCAAGTGGATCGAGAAGTGGAACGGGCAGCTTCCGGCGACCCTCTTCTCCGGCGAGACCAAGTCCGCGCTCTTGATGCCGATCCAGGCCCCGGCGAAGTGAGCCCGCTCCGGCCGGGCGCGAGCGACTCGGCGCCGTGTCGGGTCCGCCCGGCGGAAGATTCGAAGCGCGCCGGCAGCCAGGCCCCGGCGGCCGCCGCGACCGCCAGCACTCCGAGCGCGAAGATGCCGAGCACGCGTTCGAGAGAGAGCGCCGACACCCAGAGGAGCAGGGTCGTCGCGACCGCGCCCATGTTTCCACCCGCCCCGACGATCCCTGCCACCGTGCCGGGCGAGCGCGCGCTCACGAACGGCACCAGGCCGAAGGTGGCCCCGTTCGAGGCCTTCACGAAGAACGCGAGCAAGACCAGCGCCGGAACCGCGAGCGCGAGCTCACGGGTGGCGGAGAAGACCAGGAGCGCGCAGCCCTCGCCCGCCAGCAGGACGGCCAGGAGCCGCGCCCGCCCCCTCGGCCCCGAGCGCAACGCGCAGCGGTCCGAGAGCCAGCCACCGAGCGTCCGCGCGAAGAGGTTCATCGCGCCGAAGCACGCCGCCACGGCGCCGGCGCGACCGATGGAGAGCCCGAAGCGATCGTGCAGGTGGAGCGCGAGGACGTTGTCGAGGGTGATCTCGAGCCCGAAGCACGCGGCGTACGCCAGGAAGAGGAGCCAGACCGCGCGGTCCTCGAGCGCAGCTCGCGAGCCTCCGAGGCGCGCCGGCGGAGGCAGGACGCCGGCGATGCGAAGCTCGCGCAGGTCGCCGTGGGGCGTGTCTCGCGTCAGCCGATGGTAGGCGATGCCCGCCATCAGCAAGGCCGCCGCGGGCACCAGCAGCGCGAGGCGCCAGGCCGACGCCGGGCCGACGCCGAGCCAGCCGAGGCCGGCGATCAGCGCGGGCATCAGGAACTGCGCGACGCCCCCGCCGAGATTCCCCCAGCCGGCCGCGGTGGCGCTCGCCGTGCCCACCACGTTCGGCGCAAACAGGAGGGCGACGTGGCATTGGGTGATCACGAACGAGGCTCCGAGGGCACCGACGACGAGGCGCAGCAGCAGGAAGGTCGGATAGTCGCGGGCGAGGCCGAGCGCAGCCACCGGCAGCGCGCCCAGCAGGAGCAGGGCGGTGTAGGTACGCCTGGGACCCACGCGATCGCAGAGCCGACCTACGACCAGGCGCGCCAGCACCGTGATGGCGACGGAGGCGACGGCGGAGCCCGCGACCTGCCGCGGACTCAGCCGGAGATCGTCCCGGACCCACGCCATCAGCGGCGCCACCGCGAACCAGCCCAGGAAGGAGAGGAAGAACGCGATCCACGTGACGTGGAACGTGCGGATCGGGGTGGAGCGCAGGTCCGCGAGGTCGAGCTTCGTGGCACGGCCCGGGATCTCCAAGCGCCTCCCCTCGCGCGTCAGGCGCGCCGCGGTCCCCGCCAGGCGGAGACGTCGAGCCAGATCCCGCCGTCCTCCAGCCGCACGCGGTAGGCCGGAATCGCGTCGGCGTTGCCCGCCGGCGAGCGCGCCTCTCCCGTGGAAAGGTCTACGCGCCAGGCGTGCAGAGGGCAGGTGACCTCGCAGCCGGCCAGCAGGCCCTCGGCCAGCGGACCTCCGGCGTGGGGACAGCGTCCGTGGACCGCGTGCACCTCGTCCGACGTCGTGCGAAAGAGCGCCACCGGCCGCCCGCCCACCGACACCTCGCGTCCCTCTCCCGGCGCGAGATCCGCGAGCTCGGCGACCCGGGCCCAGCCCGTGCCCGCGACACCATCGAGAGACACCGGAGGAAGCGGGGCGTAGGCGCGCTCGGTGTCGTGCCCTTCGAGCGCCCGCTGCCAGGGCTCCTCGGCGAGGGCACGCGAGCGCTGGAAGCGCTCCAGCAGCGCGGCCTGGGCCTCCGGCGGCGCCTCGACGGTCTCCGCTCGGACGCGTGCGATGCCGAGTCGCTCCACGAAGTCGTAGGTCCGCTCCTGGTACTCCGCGTTCTCGCGGTAGTACTGGAGGAAGAGGTGCGCGAGGCGGAGCGCCTCCTCCGGCGCCTCCACCCGCGCGAGGAGGTCGCCCTTGCGCACGCGCATTCCCGCGGCACCGCCCACGTACAGCTCCCAGCCGCCCTGGATCGCCAGGAGCCCGATGTCCTTCACGGTCACCTCGGCGCAGTTTCGCGGGCACCCGGTCACACCCATCTTCACCTTGTGCGGCGTATGCAGCCGCTCCGTCGTCTCCTCCAGCCGGATGCCGAGCGCGGTCGAGTCGCCCACGCCGAAGCGGCAGAAGTCCGAGCCCACGCAGGTCTTCACCGTGCGGACCGCCTTCGAGTACGCGTGTCCCGAAGGCATTCCGAGGTCGCGCCAGATCGCGGGCAGCGTCTCCTTCTTCACTCCGAGCAGATCGATGCGCTGGCCGCCGGTGAGCTTGACGAGCGGGACCGCGTAGCGGTCTGCGACGTCGGCGATGCGCCGGAGCTCGGCCGAGGAGGTCACGCCCCCACGCATGCGCGGGACCACCGAGAACGTGCCGTCCTTCTGGATGTTCGCGTGGACGCGATCGTTCACGAAGCGGCTCCCGCGCTCCTCGTGGTGGCCCCCCTGCCAGACCTCCTCCACGAGGAACGCGAGAGCCGGGTGACAGGCCGCGCAGCCGACGCCGTTTCCGTAGATCCGCAGCACGTCCGACACGCGCTTGAGCTTCTGGTTGCGGATCGCCGTGCGGAGCTGCTCCCTCGGATGCGGAACGCACTCGCATACGAGCTTCGGCCCCCGCGACGCCCCCGAGGCGCCGGTGAGCGCGCGCAGCAGCGCCTGGCAGCTCCCGGCGCAGCTCCCGCACGAGGTGGAGGCACGCGTCGCCTGCTGGAGCTCGGCGAGCGTCGCGGCGCCGGCGGCGATCGCGGCCGCCAGCGCGCCCTTGCTCACACCCATGCAGCCGCAGACGGTCTCGCTCTCGGCCATGCCGGCCACGCGGGCCTCTTCCTCGGCCTCGGCCGAGGCGGTGGCGGCGCCCGCCGCCAGCGAGCCCAGGAGGAGCGCGCGGCGCTCCGCCTCGTCGCGCACCGGCAGGCCGCGCGTCACCAGGTTCACCAGGCGCGGTCCGTCCTCGACGGCGCCGAGGAGGATCCCTCCGACCACGCGACCGTCCTCCAGCACGACCTTCCGGTAGAGGCCCGCGCCACCGTCCTCGACGCGCAGCGCGATCGCGCCCTCGCCCTCCCGCTCCGCCGCGAAGCGACCGAGCGAGAACACGTTCACGCCGGCGACCTTCAGTCGCGAGTAGACGACCGACCCCTCGTAGGGCCGCGAGAAGTCGCCGGTGAGCGCCGCGGCCAGGGTGATGCCCTGCTCGTAGAGCGGCGCCACGAGGCCGTAGGTACGCCCGCGGTGCTCCGTGCACTCGCCGACCGCCCAGATCGCGGCGTCGCTGGTGCGCATCCAGTCGTCGACCACGATCCCGCGCTTCACCTCGAGTCCCGCCTCGCGTGCGAGCGCGACGCGCGGCCGGACGCCCGCCGCGATCACCACCAGGTCGGCCTCGAGCACCTCGCCCCCCTCCAGCACCACCCGTTCGACCCGACCGGGCCCGGCGGCGCTCTCGGGGCCCTCGATCCGGAGCGTCCTGCGCTCGAGCAGGACGCGGATCCCCAGGCGCTGGATCGCGTCGCGCAGCAGCGCCCCCGCGGCGGCGTCGAGCTGCTGCTCCATCAGCCAGGGCATGAGGTGAACCACCGTGGTGTCGATCTTGCGCCGGGCGATCCCGCGCGCTGCCTCGAGCCCGAGGAGCCCTCCGCCGATCACCACGGCGCGGCGCGCGCGGCGGCAGGCGGCGAGGGTCGCCTCCGTGTCCTCGAGCGTGCGGAAGAGATGGACCCCGGGGCGCGAGGCACCCTCGACGGGTGGCACGAACGCGTCGGAGCCGGTGGCGAGAATGAGCGCGTCGTAGGGGACCTCGACGCCTCCGGCGTCTCGCACGCAGCGGCTGCCGCGATCGATCGCCGTGGCGCGAACGCCGCTTCGGAGCGCGATCCCGCGCTCGGCGTACCAGTTCGCGTCGTGGGTCCCGGTGGCGTCGCGCTCGCACTCCCCGGCGAGGAGGCTCGAGAGGAGGATGCGGTTGTATCCCGTGTGCGCTTCCTCCGCGATCACGGTCGTCTGCCAGGAGGGATCGCGCCTCAGCAGCTCGCCGAGGCAGGCGAGGCCGGCCATGCCGTTCCCGACCAGGACGAGCTGGCGTCCGTTCACGGTGTCAGGCCCGGCGTCCGGAGCGCCCTCACGCGTACCGCGCAGTGCTTGAGCTCGGGCTGCTTCGAGACCGGATCGAGCGCGTCGTGGGTCAGGTTGTTGGCGGCCTTCTGCAGGCCGTCGGCCCGCGTCCAGTGGAAGGGCAGGAAGAGGGTCCCCGGTCGGATCTCCGCGGTCACGCGCACCGGCAGCACCACCTCGCCGCGCCGAGAGCGCACCTCGGCGAAGCCACCGTCCACCACGCCCGCGCGACGAGCGTCCTCGGGATGCATCTCCAGCACGGGCTCCGGCGCGCGACCCTCGAGGTTCGCCGACCAGCGCGTGCGGGTGCGGGTGTGCCAGTGGGGCTTGAGGCGTCCGGTGGTGAGGGCGAGGGGAAGCTCGCGGGAGAGCGGCTCCGCCGGTGGCTGGGGCCGCACGGGCACGAAGCGAGCGCGGCCGTCGGGTGTCGCGAAGCGCGACTCGTGGCGCCGAATCGAGCCCGGATGGTCCTCGGCCGGGCACGGCCACTGGAGGGGCCCCTGCGCGAGCCGTGCGTGCGTGATGCCGGAGAGGTCGCACGCGGTGCTCGCGGTGAGACGACGGAACTCGTCGAAGACCGCGGCGGCGTTCGACCAGGCAAAGGCCGGACCGAATCCGAGCTCGCGTGCGAGGCGCGCCAGGATCTGCCAGTCCGGCAACGCGTCACCGGGCGGTGGCACGACCCGTCGCGAAAGCGTCACGAAGCGCTCGCTGTTGGTCATCGCCCCGTCCTTCTCCGGCCACGCCGCCGCGGGCAGCACCACGTGGGCGAGCTCCGCAGTGTCGGTGGGGAAGAAGGCGTCCTGCACCACCAGGAGCTCGGCGCGGCGCAGCGCACTCCGGGTGCGCTCCAGGTCGGGCATCGACGCCGCCGGGTTCGAGGCGAGCACCCAGAGCGCGCGGACGCGTCCCTCCTCGAGTCCGCGCACGATCTCGATGGCGGTGCGACCCGGGCGCTGGGGAAGGCGCTCCACCGGGACGCTCCAGGCCCGCGCCACCACCTCGCGGTCGTGGCGGCTGGTGATGCTTCGATAGCCGGGGAGGAGACCGGACAGGCCGCCCACCTCGCGGCCGCCCATCGCGTTCGGCTGGCCGGTGAGCGAGAGCGGGCCCGCTCCCGGTCGCGCCACGTTGCCCGTCGCCAGGCAGAGGTTCAGGATCGCGTGGTTCTTGGCCACGCCCTGGCTGCTCTGGTTGGCGCCCATGCTCCAGAGGACCATCGCCCGTCGCGAGCGCGCGAAGAGCCGGGCGGCGTCCCGGATCGCCGCCGCCGGGACGCCGCAGAGCTCGGCCGCCGCCTCCGCCGTCCAGTCCTCGACGGCGCTGCGCACGGCGTCGAAGCCCTCCGTGCGACGCGTCACGAACTCCTTGTCCACGTGACCTTCGACGATCGCGAGGCGCAGCATTGCGTTCAGCAGCGCCACGTCGGTGCCCGGGTGGATCGGCAGGTGGATGTGCGCGAGATCGCAGGTCTCGGTGCGGCGCGGGTCCACCACGATCACCCGCACGCGCTCCGAATCGGCCTTCAGGCGCTTCTCGATGCGGCGAAAGAGGATGGGATGGCAGGCCGCCACGTTGGCGCCGAGCAGGAGGAAGACCTCCGCCTCGTCGATGTCGGCATAGGCGCCGGGAGGCGCGTCGGCGCCCAATGCCTGGCGATAGGCCGCCACGGCGCTCGCCATGCAGAGCCGGGAGTTGGTGTCCAGGTTGTCGCTGCCGAGAAAGCCCTTCACGAGCTTGGTGAGAACGTAGTAGTCCTCGGTGGTGAGCTGTCCGGAGCCGTAGAACGCGATCGCATCGGGGCCGCTCTCGCGCAGGATCCGACGCAGCTCGGCGGCGGCGAACGCGAGGGCCGAGTCGAGCGATGCCTCGGCGAACGGCGCGCCGATGCTCGCGCGCAGCCGCGCGCGACGCGCGCGACCGGGATTATCGACGGTGGCCGGGAGGCACGCGGCCTTCAGGCACACCTCGCCGCGGCTCGAGGGATGCGCGAGATCGCCCTTCACCTTGTGCACGCGTCCGTCCGCGACGCCCACCGAGAGCCCGCAGCCCACGCCGCAGTAGGGACATCCCGTTCGGATCCAGCGCTCGACCCGATCCCCCGCCAATTGCAATCGCGCCTCCGCTCGGGTGGAGCGCAACTGCAAGGCGTATGCCTCGGCGGGTGCGGTGGAAGGCTGCACACCAGGGCGGGGGCCGGCGCAGCCGTGCCTGCGTCGAGCGCAGCCGGTGCCTCGGCTGCCGGCAGGCGGCCCCGACACAGCGGGACGTCCCGATCGCGACGCCCGCCCCGGCCCGCTCGGCGCAGCTTGATTCTCCGCGGCGCGCGGTGTACAAGGCTTGCGCCTGCCTTCCCGCACGGGATGCCGGCCCTGGGAGCCGGGGAACCTCGAGAGGGGCTCCGCATGCGCTCGCTCGGCCTCGGTGCCCTAGGCCTCCTGACGCTCCTGTGTCTCCCGCCGCGGGCCGCCCACGCGGACTTCATCACCGCTCCGGCCTACGTCCACGTCGGCGACGCCACCCCCTTCGACTACCAGATCCGGGACGACGTGCTGGCCAGCACGCCCGTCCTGCTTCCGACGGGCGTCCAGTTCCTGGGTGGGAGCGTGCTCTTCGACCCGAACGGGCCCGCCACCCCGGGCACGGCGAGCGTCGGGGTGTCGGGGTTCGTACCGGACGTGAGCGCGGCCTTCGGCTACACCGCGCCGGGCGTCTACCGCGCGACGGTCGGTGGCGCGGTCCAGGTCCAGGTGAGCTCGTCGATCGGGGCCCTGACCACCAGCTACACCTTCGACCCATCCCAGTACTCGCCGTTCGTCGTCGTGGTCCCGCTCGGTGATCCCATCCCGACGAACAGCCTGCTGACCGGACCGACCCATGCCTCGATCGGGGTGGACGCGATCTTCCAGGCCTCGTTGAGCGACTTGATCGCGAAGTTCATTGCGCAGGAGCAGCCGCTCTTCCCGGGTCTCACCTTCTCGCGGATCGACTCCGTCGGCCTCACGCTCGACCCCGGCGGGCCGTCCTCAACCGGCTCGCAAGCCTGGCAGAGCAAGACCGATCCCGCGTTCACCACGAGCTACACGGGTCCGGGATTCTTCTATCCCGCGCTCACCGGCACGATCGATGCCGAGTTCCGCCAGTGCGTCTCCGTGCTCTGCCAGAGTCCGTTCCCGTTGACGATCGATGTCTCGGAGACCCATCTGATCGCGATTCAGCCCGAGACCGTCCCCGAACCGTCGGCGGGCCTCCTCCTGGCCGTCTCCGGGGTGGCGTTGGGAATCGGACGCAGCGCGCTGGGCGGGAGGCGCCGCGCGGCGTCCCGGCTGCGGGCTCGCCCTCGCTGACCCCAGTCGGTGTAGTGGGTACTGGCCGGAGGGGAGAGCGCGAGAGGGAGCCTCCCGGGCCGCCCGCTCTCGCCCGGCACGGCGCGCCGGTGCTCGCTATCCTCGGCCCGGGGAGCGTGGTCCCGTGCTCGATGCCGTGTCGCATCCGGTCGCCTGTCCGCGCTGTGGCCACCGCAGCGAGAAGTCGCTCGGCTGGCTGACCGAGCATCCGGAGTTCCCCTGCCCGGGGGGCTGCGGCGCCACGCTCCGCATCCTGGTCTCGGACTTCGCGGCCGCGCAGCGCGGCGCCGTCCCGTCAGAGGATCTCGACCTCGACGCCTGGCGCCCCAAGGGCAGCGAATAGCCCGGCCGCCGTGCGCGTCGGAGCGCGCGGCTCGACGGTCCGATCTCGCGTGACGAGGGTTCCACCCCGGAGACGGCGGATGGACGGGGTCTTTCGGGATCGGGGGTGACCCGATGCCCCAGCGGAAGGAGGTGTCGCGTGTCCGCACAAAATCCCTGGAAGCTCGCGACGTTTGCGCTCGGTGGGACGATCCTGGTGGCGGCGGTCGCGGGCGGCGTCGTGACGGCCTATCGGATGGGGCGCTCGGAAGGAGCGGCGTCGCTGGCGGCGCCCGGAGCGAGCCCGTCGGAGACGAGCGCGCCCGGGGCGGTCGCGCCGGAGGCCGCGGCGTCCGACACGGCGGCGCTCCCGGCCGCGCGGGCGCCGGGCGCCGAGGCGCGACCGGCGCACACGCATCCGCCGACGCCGCGTGGTGCCGCGGAGCGACCGCTTGCGCGAAGCGAGCGATCGGCGGAGCCGGCCGCAGAGGCGCCGCCCGTGGCCAGCACGGCGCCGGTCTCGAGCGCGAGCTCCGTGCGGCCGGCCTCGGTGGACGTCGAGGACTGCAACCGCTACGCGTCGTCGTCGGCCGGCACGAAGACACAGCAAGCGGTCAAGGGCGGCGCGATCGGTGGCCTGCTCGGGGCGGCTCTCGGCGCCGCCGGCGGCGCCATCGCCGGCGGTGGCAAGGGCGCCGGCAAGGGCGCGGCGATCGGTGGTCTGGTGGGGATCGCCGGCGGCACGCTCTACGGCATCAATCAGGCCAACCAGGGCAACGCGCAGGCCGAGGCCGCGTACCGCGACTGCATGCAGCGGCGCGGCTACACCACCGCTTCCTCGCAGTGACGCGGCTCCAGGGCCGCGGGGCGCCGCCGGCGTCCCGCGGCCGGCGTCGATGAGCCGGCCGCTCCAGCTCGCGACGCGCGCGTTCCCCGGGCGCCCGGTCTTCGATACCGCGGTCTCGCGCGCGCTGCTCCAGCTCGTGGCCGAGGGTGGCGCGCCGGAGACGTTCCGCCTGTACGTCCCGGACGAGGTGCTGGCGTTCTCGGTCCTCGACGCCGCCCATCCCGGCTTTCCCGTCGCCGTGCGCGAGGCGCGCGCGCTGGGCTTCACGCCGGTGCTGCGCCTGGCCGGCGGCCGGGCTGCGGTCTTCCATCGCGGCACGCTGGCCTTCGCCTGGAGCCTTCCGCTCGAGGATTCGCGCCTGGGGATCCGGGAGCGCTTCGACGCGCTGGCGTCGCTCGTGGTGGCGGCGCTCCGGCGCCTCGGCGTCGACGCGCAGGTGGGGGAGGTGCCCGGCGAGTATTGCCCCGGCGCCCACAGCGTGAATGCCCGTGGCCGGCGCAAGCTGATGGGTGTCGGCCAGCGCGTGATCCGCGGCGCCGCCCACGTGGGCGGCGTGATCGTGGTGCGCGACGCCGCGCGCGTGCGCGCGGCCCTGGAGCCGGTGTATGCCGCGCTCGGCTACAGATGGGATCCGGCGACGACGGGCGCAATCGAGGACGAGATCGGCAGCGTCTCGACGCACGACGTCGCGAAGGCGCTGGAGTCCGAGCTCCGCGCCCGACACGACGTGGTGGAAGTCGATCCCGGAGCGCCATGGCTCGAACGCGCGGCGGAGTTCGAGCCCCGCCACCGCGTGAGCCTGCAGGGGGCGCCGTCCGCGGGATCCTGACGCCGCGTCGACGATCGACGCCCTCTCCACGCGAGCGCCGTTCGCCGGCGCCACCGCGCGTCGCGAGCGCTCGACTTCGCGCTCCCACCGGACCCCGGCTGATCTATCCTGCTCGACGATCGAAGGAACGGGTCCGCATCCGCCGGCGGATCGCGGCGCGATCGCCGGCGCTGGGGAGGACGGCGATGCTCGGGCTCAAGGAACTCACGGTGCACGGGGCGAAGAGCCTGGCCGATGCCCGCGCTCGGCATCGCTGGCAGATCGCGCCCGACTACAACGTCACGGCCGATTGCCTCGACCGCAACCAGTTCCAGAAGGATCGCGTCGCGCTCTACTACGAGGACGACGAGGGGCACGAGGAGCAGTACACGTTCGGCGAGCTGCTGCGCCTCTCCAACCGGGCGGCCAACGCGCTGCGCGGCCTCGGGATCGCACGCGGCGACGTGGTGGCGGTTCACACGCCGCAGCGCCCCGAGACCGCGATCGTGCACATGGCGCTCTACCGCATCGGCGCGATCGGGCTGCCGATCTCGAAGCTCTTCGGCCCCGACGCCATCCAGTACCGGCTCTCCAACAGCGGTGCCAAGGCCATCGTGATGGAGCCGGAGACCGTGCACAAGCTGGACGGCATCCGGAGCGAGCTGCCCGAGCTGCGACACGTGATCGTGGTGGGTGGGCGCGGCGACGGGCTTGCGTTCCAGGAGCTGCTGGAGAAGGCCTCGGCCGAGCTCAAGCCGGAGCCGTCGAGCCCCGAGGATCCGATCCTCCTGATGTACACCTCGGGCACGACGGGCAACCCGAAGGGCGTGCTGCATGCCGGCCGGTACGTCCTCGGCCACAACGGCATCGACTACTCCTACAACTTCCTGCGCGAGGGCGACCTCTACTACAGCCCGGCGGACTGGGCCTGGGCCGGAGGGCTGCTGGACGGCCTGCTCGGCATCTGGCCCTATGGCGTGCCCGTGCTCGCCTACCGCAGCAAGGCCCGCTTCGATCCCGAGGTGACGCTGCGTCTCATGGCGAAGTACCGCGCGACCGTCGGGCTGTATCCGCCCACGGCCTTGAAGTCGCTGCGCGAGGTGTCGAAGCCGCGCGAGAAGCACCCGGACCTGGCGCTGCGCTGCCTGGTGAGCGGCGCCGAGCCCGTGAGCCCGGAGCTCGGCCGCTGGGTGGCGGAGGTGCTGCGCGTGGAGTTCAACCAGGGCTTCGGCCAGACCGAGGCCAACTACTTCATCGGCACCTGCTCCGCGCTCGAGCCCTTCAAGCTGGAGGCCCTCGGCAAGCCCTATCCCGGACACGACGTGGCGGTGGTGGATCCCGAAGGCCGCGTGCTGCGCCACGGGGAGATCGGCGAGATCGCGATCCGCAAGGACGATCCCGTGGTGATGAAGGAGTACTACAAGAATCCCGGCGCGATGAAGGAGAAGTTCGCCGGCGAGTGGTGCTTGACCGGCGACCTCGGCCACGCCGACGACGAGGGCTACCTCTACTTCCAGGGCCGGGCGGACGACGTGATCAAGACCTCCGGCTATCGCGTGGGGCCGGCCGAGGTCGAGAACTCCATCCTGGAGGTGCCGGGCGTCGCCTCCTGCGCCGTGATCGGTGTCCCCGATCCGCAGCGCGGTCAGGCCATCAAGGCCTTCGTGAAGGTGCTGCCCGGACAGGTGGCGTCGGAGGAGCTCGTGCGTCGGATCCAGGAGCACGTGAAGAAGAAGCTCGCTGCCCACGAGTACCCGCGCGAGATCGAGTTCATGGACGAGTTCCCGATGACGGTGACCGGGAAGATCCGGCGGCGCGACCTGCGCGAGCGCGAGGAGGAGCGCCGGCGCAGCGAGGGCAGCAAGCGGCGAGACGCCTGAGCGGTGTCTGCAGCGCGCGTGCGGCGCGCCGTGGTCACGGCCAGCCGACTCCGGGCGCCGGGGCATCCAGCGCCTCGATGCAGCCGGCGCGTCGGGCGAGCGCCTCGTCCGGCTGATGGCTGGGCGCGGTCGCCACGTAGAGCGTGCGCCGCCCCGGCCCGCCCAGGGCGCAGGCGTAGGGCGGCTGATCGGGTCGCACGCGCACGGAGACGCGCCCGCCCTCGTGCACCCGCAGGAGCTCGCCGGCGGCGGGCGAGGTCACCCAGATCGCGCCCTCGGCGTCGAGCGCGATCCCGTCCGGCACCATCCCTTCGATCTCCGCCCAGACGCGCCGGCGCGCGAGACCGCCGTCGTCCGACACGTCGAAGGCCGTGAGCCGCGAGCCGAACGACTCCGCCACCACCAGCGTGCGCCCGTCGGGCGTCAGCACCACGCCGTTCGGGAACACGAGATCCGCGGCGACGATCCGCGCCCGACCATCGGGCTCCACGGCGACGAGCTCGGCCGTGCGCTGGGGCGCGCCGGCGAAGAGATCGAAGCCGAAGTTCCCGACGTAGGCGCGGCCCGTCGGCCCCACCACCATGTCGTTGCAATCGAAGGAAGCGAGGCCGGAGAGATCGGCGTGGAGCACGAGGCGGCCGCCCTCCAGGCGCAGCAGCCTCCGGTCGCGCATCGAGACCACCAGCAGCCGTCCATCCGGCAGCCAGCCCAGGCCGGAGGGCCGGGTCTCGACGCGTGCCACCTCCTCGAGGGCGCCGTCGGGCCGGAGAACGAGCACCCTGCGGTCGTGCAGGTCCGAGAGGTAGAGCCGGCCTTCCCGCCAGCGCAGCCCCTCGCCGAAGACGAGACCCTCCGCCACGCGCCGCGTCTCGCCCATCGCCGGTCCCCCTCCGGCGCGCGAGTATACGCGGCGGCCGCGCCGCCCCGCGCGGGGTCCGGCGGAGGCAGGGAGGGCTCATGAGCTGGCAACCCGAGATCGAGGAGCTCGCGCGGCGCCAGGCGCTGGCGCATCGCATGGGCGGAGCGGAGAAGGTGAAGCGCCAGCACGATGCCGGGCGGCTCACCGTGCGCGAGCGCCTGGCGGCGCTCCTCGACCCCGGGAGCTTCCACGAGATCGGGGCCATCGCCGGCCGCGCGAGCTACGACGCAAACGGACGGCTCCTGGAGCTCTTGCCCTCGAACCTGCTGTTCGGGCGCGGGCAGATCGACGGCCGACCCGTCGTGGTGTCGGCCGACGACTTCACGGTGCGCGGCGGCGCCGCCGACGCCTCGATCCACGCCAAGCAGGTGGCCGCCGAGCAGATGGCCAACGAGCTGCGCCTCCCGATCGTGCGGCTGATCGAAGGCACCGGCGGCGGCGGCTCCGTCAGGTCGCTCGAGATGGAGCGACGCACCTACGTGCCGGCGAACCCCGGCTGGAACTGGGTGGTGTCGAACCTGGGCACGGTGCCGGTGGTGTCGCTCGCGCTCGGGCCGGTCGCCGGGCTCGGCGCGGCGCGGGCCGTCACCAGCCACTACTCGCTCATGGTGAAGGGGCTCTCCCAGCTCTTCGTGGCGGGGCCCCCGGTGGTGGCAGGCGTCGGCGAGCAGGTGGACAAGGAGGGCCTCGGCGGCAGCGCGATCCACACCCGCAACGGCGCGATCGACGACGAGGTGGCGAGCGAGGCCGAGGCCTTCGCTCGCACCCGGCGCTTCCTCTCCTACCTCCCCTCGTCCGTGGAAGCGCTCCCGCCGCGCGCGACGCCGACCGACGACCCGGCGCGGCGCGAGGAGTCGCTCCTCCACGCGGTGCCGCGCGAGCGGCGGCGCGTCTACAAGATGCGACCCATCCTGGACGCGGTGCTCGATCGCGGGTCGTTCTTCGAGATCGGACGCGCTTGGGGACGCTCGGTGATCACGGCTCTCGCGCGCCTCGACGGCTGGCCCGTCGCGGTGCTCGCCTCCGATCCGTACGTGTACGGCGGCGCCTGGACCGTCGACTCCTCGCACAAGATCACGCGCTTCGTCGACTTCGCGGAGACCTTCCACCTCCCGGTGGTGCACCTGGTGGATTGCCCCGGCTTCCTGATCGGCACCGCCGCCGAGCAGGCCGCCACGATCCGGCACGGCGCGCGTGCGCTGACCGCGCTCTACCAGGCGACGGTGCCCTGGTGCTCGCTGCTGATCCGCAAGTGCTTCGGCGTGGCCGGCGCCGCGCACTCGAACCACACGCGCTTCCAGTACCGCTACGCCTGGCCCTCGGGCGACTGGGGATCGCTCCCGTTGGAAGGGGGTGTCGAGGCCGCCTACAAGGCGGACCTCGCCGCGGCGGCGGACCCGACGGCGCTGCGCGCCGAGCTCGAGGCGAAGCTCGGCCGCGTGCGCTCGCCCTTCCGCACGGCCGAGGCCTTCCTGGTGGAGGAGATCATCGACCCGCGCGAGACGCGCCCGCTGCTCTGCGAGTTCGCGAACCTGGCCGCGCCGCTTCGCCGCGCCGGCCCGAGCCGCTCCGCGATGCGTCCCTGAGCGTCGCGCGCGCGCCGGCGTGGCCGCCTCTTCACTCGCCGCGCACGCGATCTGCGCTATCCCAGGGTGGGGTGCGGAGAGCGCGCCCGGGCCGGCCGCCCCATCGGGAGCGCGGCTCCGAGCCCCCGGATCGAGACGTCGTCGCGGGGCGGCGCCCGAGCGGAGGGCAGCCATGCGCACGCACGACCAGCCGCTCGCGCGGCAAGACGCCGCTGCGCGAGTCGATCCCAACGTCGCCGAGGTCCCCTGGGTGAGCGAGGGGCTCCTCTCGGGCGCGGTCGGCGCCACCACGATCGCGCTCTTCTTCCTTGCGCTCGATCTCGCGCAAGGACGCCCCTTCTGGACTCCCAACGCCCTCGGCTCGTTCTTCTTCCGGGGCACGCTGCCGGCGGGAGGGCACGCCATCGAGCCCGCGCTCGTCGCGGGCTACACGCTGCTGCACGGCGCTGTCTTCGTGGCGGTGGGCCTGACGGCGGCCTTCGAGCTGCTGAGCGGCACCCGGCTGCCGGGCTCGCGCCTCGCCTGGCGCGGCCTCGTGCTGGCGTGCCTCCTCTTCGTCGGCTTCCAGGTGATCTTCGTCTGCTTCGACGCCTTCGCCGGGCGCGGCGCGCTGCGGCTCTTCGGCCTTCGCCAGGTGAGCCTCGCCAACGCGCTGGCGGCGCTGGCGATGGCGGGCCTGCTGGTCGCGCGGGCGCAGCGCCGCGGCCTGCGCCCGCCGGGTGAGGCCTAGGGCTCGGGAGCGCCGAGCGCTACAGATGCAGGCCACTCCGTCCGATCAGGCGGACACAAACCTGCGTGGGATGATCACGCCGCGGTGGCACCGGAGGCGCCGTGACCGACCCGAATCTGCGTCGCTCGATCGCGCAGGCCGCCGCCCTGGTGCAGAGGCGGCGGCGCCAGCTCGAGGAGATCCGCCGTGCGCTGGCGGCGGGGGACGACGGCCGGGCCCTCGCCGCGATGCGGGACTTCTTCGAGCTTCCGGATTCGCCCGGGGCCGGACCCCCGAGCCCGTCCTCCCGGGCCGACGAGGGCTGAGCGCCCGCCGCGGAAGCCCCGTCGCTATTCCGGCTCGATGTCGCGGGCGCGGCGCTCGGCCTCGCCGAGCGCCTCGGCCAGGGTGGAGAAGGTCGCCAGCGGGAAGCCCGCGGTGGCGTCGCCACCGCCGCGCACCACGTGGTACTCGACGCCGGACCGTCGGCCCTTGCTGACGACCTCCGGAACGTCGTCCTCGACCACGTAGAAGGGAATCTGGGGATGCAGCCAGGTCGTCCCCTGCTGCACCCACCCGTCCTGGAGCGGCATCGCTACGCCCTCCCTGGCCCGGATGACGGGTGTCACCGCGTCGTCCCAGGCTCCGAGGCGGGCCCCTTCGCAGGGTCCGGCTCGCCCGGCACCGGCGTCCGGTGCCCCTCCACTCTTCGTCGGTCGGCCTGAGGCTCGGGTGAAGGGAAAACCCTCAGGCGAAGGCCGCGAGGAGCTCCTCGAAGGCCTTCATCTGGCCGCCCCGGGTGGACGAGGGCACCACGATCGGCGTGGTGACTCCCGCCTCGCGCCAGGCCTCGAGCCCGTCCCGCACCGCCGAGGCCGGGCCATGCAGCGTGCAGTCCGCGAGCCAGCGCTCGCTCATCAGGCCGGGGAGGCGCTCGCGCTCGCCCGCCGCGAGCGCGCGCTCCACTGCCTCCATCTCCTCCAGGTAGCCCGCCTCCTTCCAGTAGTTGCGGTAGTTCGGGAGCTGGAGATAGGCGCTCAGGGTCTTGCGGTTCACCGCCGCGGCGGCGGCCCGGTCGTCGGCGATGCAGGTCGGGATCATGTCGCCGACGAAGAAGCCCGCCGCGCGGCGCTCGGCGGGGATCGCCTCCAACGAGGCCTTCATGTGGCTCCGCGCGACGTTGGCGAAGACGACGCCCTCGGCCAGCTCGGCCGCGAGCGACACCATCTTCTGTCGCAGCGCCGCCAGCACGAGCGGCGGCAGCTCGCCCACCTGGGCCGAGGCGGCGCGTAGGCGCTCCACGTAGCTGCGCATGTCGCCGAGGGGCCGACCGGCGGCGACGCCGAGGCGGGCATTGAAGGAGGCGTGGCTCACCCCGAGCCCGAGCCGGAAGCGCCCTCCGCTCACCTCGTGCAGGTAGGCCGCGGACTGCGCCATGTCGAAGGCCGTGCGCGAGTAGATGTTGGCGATCGCCGTGCCGAAGCGGAGTGTCGTGGTCACGTGGGCGAGCGAGAGGCAGAGCCCGAGCGCGTCGCCGAAGCTCGCGCAGTAGACGCCGTCGAAGCCACGCTTCTCGAGCTCGCGCGCGAGCTCGAGGGTGGCGCGGCGGCGCCCGGGCATGGCGGCGAGGGCGACGGCGGGGAGCGCGGGCATCGGGGCCTCCTTGCGGCCCGGCCGGTGGCGGGCCGGCGGCGGCGATCACGCCGGCGGCGCGCAGTATGGAGCCTCGCCGCCGGGACGCCACTCCGCGAGGCCGCCCTGCGCTGGAGGGGCGGGGAGGCGATGAGCGTGCCGCCGGGCCCTCCGGCGCGGTAACCTGCCCGGTCGCCGCGGCGCCCTCGCGCTGCCGGACCCGAAGGAGCTCCCATGGCCGTGCCGTCCGTCGCCGAGGTCCACCGCACGCTGACCGCCCCTGGCGGCCCCTTCGAGACCGAGGAACGCGAGGTGCTGGGCCAGCGCATGCGAGTGTGGAAGGCCGCGCCCGCCTCGCTGCGCGTGGTGCTCGAGCTCTCGCGCCTGCACGGCGAGAAGCCCTTCCTCGTCTACGAGGACGAGCGCCTGAGCTTCCAGGAGCACTTCCGCGCCAGTGCGCAGATCGCGCACGCGCTGGTCGGCCGCTTCGGCGTGCGCAAGGGAGATCGGGTGGCGATCGCCATGCGCAACTTCCCCGAGTGGTCGATCGCGTTCTGGGGGGCGGCGGCGGCGGGTGCCGTGGTGGTGCCGCTCAACGCCTGGTGGACCGGCGACGAGCTCGAGTACGGCCTCGCCGACTCCGGGAGCCTCGTGCTCTTCGCCGATGCCGAGCGTGCCGCGCGGCTGGCGCCGCACCTGGAGCGCCTCCGGGAGCTGCGCCACGTCGTGGTGGCGCGCTCGGGCGACGAGCCCATCGCACCCGAGCTCCTGCGCTTCGAGGACGTGCTCGGCGCGCCCGCGCCCGACGTCACGCTCCCGCCGGTCACGCTGGAGCCCGACGACGACGCGACCCTCTTCTATACCTCGGGCACCACCGGGCGGCCGAAGGGCGCTCTCGGCACCCATCGCAACATCTGCACCAACCTCGTGTCGCTGGCGTTCTCCGCGGTGCGGACGACGATTCGCAGCGGGGAGCCGATGCCCGCGCTGGGCGCGCCGCGGCCCCAGAGCGCGCAGCTCCTCTCCGTGCCCTTCTTCCACGCCACGGGCTGCCACTCGATCCTCTGCGCCAACCTCGCCTTCGGCGGCAAGCTGGTGATGATGTACAAGTGGGATCCCGAGCGGGCGATCGAGCTGATCGAGCGCGAGCGCATCAGCGCGTTCGGCGGCGTACCGGCGATGGTGTGGCAGGTGCTCGAGTCGTCGAGCTTCGCCAGGCACGATCTCTCGAGCGTGACCAGCGTCGGCTACGGCGGCGCGCCGGCGGCGCCGGAGCTGGTGCGGCGCATCAAGGAGTCCTTCCCGAAGGTCTCCCCCGGTCAGGGCTACGGCCTGACCGAGACGTCGTCCGTCACCACGATGAATGGCGGCGAGGACTACGTGCGCAAGCCCGACAGCGTGGGCGTGCCGGTGCCGATCTGCGAGGTGAAGATCGTCGACGAGAAGGGCCGCGAGGTGCCGGTGGGCCAGATCGGCGAGGTATGGATCAAGGGGCCGAACGTGGTGAAGGGCTACTGGAAGAAGCCCGAGGCCACCGCCGAGACCTTCACGGACGGCTGGCTGCACTCGGGAGACCTCGGCCGGGTGGACGAGGAGGGCTTCCTCTACATCGCCGACCGCGCCAAGGACATGCTGATCCGGGGCGGCGAGAACGTGTACTGCGTCGAGGTGGAATCGGTGCTCTACGACCATCCCGCGGTGATGGACGCCGCGGTGGTGGGAATCCCCCATCGCGTGCTCGGCGAGGAGGTCGGCGCGGTGGTGCAGCTGGCGCCCGGCCGGGAGGTGACGGAGCGCGAGCTCCAGGACCACGTGGCCGCTCACCTGGCCGGCTTCAAGGTGCCGGTGAAGATCGAGCTCCGGCGCGAGCCCTTGCCGCGCAATCCCAACGGGAAGATCCTGAAGCGCCAGCTCAAGGACGAGATGGCGCGCTACGCGCGGGAGTAGCCCGCGCGGCTGCGCCCGCGACGGGAGGAGCGGGATGGGGCTCGAGCCGCTCCAGGTGCGGGTGCACTACGACTTCGCCTCCACTCTCTGCTACGTCGCGCACCGCGTGCTGGGTGGCATGGCGCACGAGCTCGAGGCGCTCGGGATCGCGCTCTGCTGGTGTCCGCTGGATCTGGCGCAGCTCCTGCGCTGGCCGCGCGGCGGCCGGGTCCCCGACGAGCGGCGCGCCAACGCGGAGCGGGTGGCGCGCGAGCTGGGAGTGGAGGTGCGCATCCCGCCGGTGTGGCTCGATTCGCGCGACGCGCTCGGCGCGGCGCTCGCGCTCGCCGGCGATCCCGCCCGCGAGGCGGCCTTCCGCGAACGGGTATGGAGCGCCGTCTTCGAGGAGGGTCGCGACCCGGGTGCCGTGGGCACCATCGAGGCGCTGGGTCGCGATCTCGGCCTCGAGCTCGGGTCCGAGCGGCTCTCGCGCGCCCGGGAGGAGCTCTCCGTCCGGACCCTCCTCGCCGCGGAGGAGAGCGTGACGGGCGTCCCCACGCTGATGCTCGACGAATGGCCGTTCGGCGGGATCCAGACCCCGGAGACCACGCGCCTCGTGCTCTCCCGCTGGGCGGCCCGCAAGCGGGCCCGCGCGGTCCGCGAGGCCTGAGCCCATCCCGCCAAGCCCTCGATCCCCCGGAGCTTTTCGAAAGGGCTCAGGGTCTTCTGACACAACCGCCTGCCGGCGACCACCTCCCCTACGAGACGCGCTCGATCGTGCCGGATCGCGCCTTGCACCTGGAGGGAGTGTCCATGCAATTGCGCACCCACGGATTGCTCGCCGTCGGGCTCGGGATCGTTCTCGCGGGCTCGGCCTCCGCCACGCCGATCGTGATCGACGACTTCAGCAACGATCAGTCGCTCACGGTGAGCGGCGGGAACGGCCCGCTGGAGAGCGCCGGGGGCGTCTCGGCCAGCAGCGCCATCGGGGGCGCGCGCTTCATGCGGCTGAGCCGCGTCTCGGGCTACGGCACGGACACGTTGACCGCGAACGGCGGCGGCTTCGGCCTCCTCGACCTGAGCTCCGCTGCGGCGGACGCGGTCTCCGCCCGCATCACCTACGACGGCGGCACGGACAACGTGCTCACGCCGACCGGGCTCGGCGGCGTGGACCTCACCAGCGCCGGCAGCAACAGCGTGATCCAGGTCCTCGCGCGCTCGGATCTGGTGGCTCCCCTCACCATCACGGTGTACACCGACGGCTCGAACTTCTCGACCGCGGTGGTGAACCTTCCCGGCCAGGGCTTCGGCAACACGCCCTTCACCGCGATCGACATCCCGTTCAGCTCGTTCCTGGCCGACAGCGGGACGGGTGCGAACTTCCAGAACGTGGGCGCGATCTCGGTGGGGATCTTCGGCGCGAACGTGGCGTCCCTCGACGCGCAGCTCGACTCGATCGTGGCGACCGTGCCGGAGCCGGGAACGCTGCTCCTCTTCGCAGCCGGCCTGGGGGGTCTCGCCGTGACGGGCCGCCGGCGGCGCGGAGCGCGCTGACTCGAGCCGCCCGGCCCCCGCCCGGACCGGCGCATCTCCGCGCCCGGGCCGGCTGCCCTGGCGCCCCACGCGGTACCCTGCCGGCGTGGGGCGCGTGCTCCTGAACCTCGACCTCGGCGAGCTTCCCGACGAGCCCGAAGCGCTCTACGCCTGTGCGGATCTCGCCCATCTGGCCTGCGGTGGGCACGCCGGCGACGAGGCCTCGATGGCGGAGTCGCTGGCGCGCTGCCGCCGCCACGGGACCCGTGCCGGAGCGCATCCGAGCTACCCGGATCGCGAGGGCTTCGGCCGCCGCACGCTCGAGCTCCGGCCGGCCGCGTTGGCGGCGACCGTGGAGGAGCAGTGCGCCCGGCTGGCCGCGCTGGCGCGGCGCGCCGAGATCCGGCTCACCAGCGTGAAGCCCCACGGCGCGCTCTACCACGCCGCCGACGCCGATCCGGCGCTGGCCGAGGCCGTGCTGGAGGGTGCGCTGCACGCCCTCGGCGCCGAGGCGACGCTGGTCGGGCCGGCCGGCGGCGCGCTGGCCGCGGCGGCGGCGGCTCGCGGTGTCGCCTTCGCTCGCGAGGGCTTTGCCGACCGCGCCATGCGCCGGGAAGGCGGACGCTGGCGCCTGGTGCCGCGGAGCGAGCCGGGCGCGCTCCTGGTGGATCCTGCCGCCGTCGCCGCCCAGGCGCGGGCCTTCGCGGAGAGCGGGGAGTTCGAGACCCTCTGCCTCCACGGCGACACGCCGGGGGCGCTCGCCCTGGCCCGCGCCGTGCGCGCGACCCTCGACGCGCTCGCGCCCCGATGAGCGCGTCCGCCCTTCCCGATCCGACACCGTTTGGAGACGGAGCCTGGCGCTGGCCGCGCCCGCCGCAGGCCGATGCCGCGACGCTCCTCGCCGCGTTGCGCGCCCACCCCGGCGTGCGCGACGTGGTGGTGACGGAGGCCCACGTCTGCGTGAGCTTCGATCCCGCGCGTCCGCCCTCCGGCGTAGCGGAGCGACTGGCCGAGGCGGCTCGGGCCGGCGGGAGCGAGCACGCGCTGCGGGAGGTCGTGATCCGCGTGCGCTACGACGGGCCCGATCTGGAGTCGGTGGCGGCGAGCGCCGGGCTTCCGCCGGAGGAGGTGGCGGGCCGACACGCCGCGGCGTCATACCGGGTGGCGCTGATGGGGTTCCTGCCAGGCTTCGCCTACCTGCGTGGCCTGGATCCCCGCCTCGAGCTGCCGCGCCGCAGCGTCCCTCGCCCGCGGGTGGCGGCGGGCGCGGTGGCGGTCGCGGGGCCCTACAGCGGCGTGTATCCGCTGGATTCGCCCGGCGGCTGGCACTGGATCGGGAGCGCGCTCGACTTCCGCGCGTTCTCGCCGCAGGCGGGAGCGACGCTGCGTCTCGGGGACCGGGTGCGCTTCGAGCGCGTGGAATGACCGCTCGACTCTCCGTGGTGTCGGTGGCCGGCCCCGTGCTGGTGCAGGACGCTGGACGCCCGGGGCGCATGCACGAGGGGATCCCGCCGGGCGGAGCGCTGGTGCCCGAGCTCCTGGCCGCGGCGAATCGCGCGCTCGGGAACGCGCCGGGCGAGGCGGCGCTCGAGATCGCCGGCGGCTGCCGGCTGGCGGCCGAAGGCGAGGCGCTGCTGCTCTCGCTGGACGGGGCCCCGCCGCAGCCCCTCGCTCCGGGCGGGGCGCGGGAGATCGGACCGGGCCCGGCCCTCGTGCGCTACCTCGCCGTGCGCGGCGGCCTCGACGTGCCCGAGGCCCTGGGAGGTCGCGGCACGCTCCTGGTGGCGGCGCTCGGGGGCTTCGAGGGTCGCGCTCTTCGCCGCGGCGACCGGATCGCCGTGGCCGGGCGCACGATGGGCGAGCCGCGGGCGCAGGGCGTCGCGCTGGATCTCGAGCCCGAGGCGGCGATCCGCGTGGTCCCGGGGCCGGACCTCGAGCGCTTCGAAGCCGATGCGCTGGAGCGGCTGCTCTCGGCGGACTTCCGGGTGTCGCCCATCGGCGATCGGGTCGGGACGCGCCTCGAAGGGCCGCCGCTCGTGCTGCGCGGGCCGGAGCGCGGGGCCTCCCTTCCGATGGTGCGGGGCGCGATCCAGGGCACGACCGGCGGCGCGGCGATCGTGCTCGGGCCGGATCATCCGACGACGGGTGGCTATCCCGTGCTCGCCACCGTGATCCGCGCCGACCAGGGACGCCTCGCCGCACGCCGGCCCGGCTCGCGCGTTCGCTTCTGCGGCGTCTCCGTCGAGGAGGCTCGCGCGGCGCTCGGAGATCCACCGGGTGCCCTGGTGCGCCGGGCGACGGACGGCGAGCTCGCGCGCTGCCTCGCCCTCCGGCACGAGGTCTTCGTCGTGGGGCAGGGCGTCCCGGCGGCGCTCGAGGTCGACGGCCTCGACCCGGTCTGCACCCACTTCGTGGCGCTCTCCGACGGCTCGCTCGTGGGCACCGCGCGCTTGCGCGTCACCGAGGAGGGTCACGCGAAGGCCGAGCGGGTGGCGGTGCGCGCCGGCCTGCGGGGTCAGGGGATCGGCGCGGCCCTGATGCGCGCCATCGAGGCGGAGGCCCGGCGGCGAGGCTTCGCCGAGCTTCGGCTGCACGCCCAGGCGCTGGTGGTCCCGTTCTACCAGGGTCTCGGCTACGCCGCCGAGGGCCCGCCGTTCGAGGAGGCCGGCATCCCGCATCGCGCCATGCGCCGCGCGCTGCGGTCCGTCTGAGCTCCGTTCGCCCGACGCTACTCCTCGCCGGCGCCCGGGTCGTCGAGCCCCGGCAGCAGGCGCCGCGCGTCGGGCGCCGGGAGCTCCTGCACGTCGCGCAGGCGCCGATCGATCGCGCGCGTGCGCTTGGTGACGTCGTCCATGCGTCGCGTCGCGTCCTCGAGCTTCTTGTGCACCGCCTCCAGGCTCTCGCCGAAGCGGCCGAACTCCGTCTTGACCGCTGCGAGCAGGTTCCAGACCTCGCCCGAGCGCTTCTCGATGGCGAGGGTCCGGAAGCCCGTCTGCAGGCTGTTGAGCACCGCCCAGAGCGTGGTCGGTCCGGTCAACACTACTCGGTGTTCACGCTGGAGCGCGTCGGCCAGGCCCGGCCGTCGCAGCGCCTCGGCGTAGAGGCCCTCCGTCGGAAGGAAGAGCAGCGCGAAGTCGGTGGTGTGGGGCGGGTCCAGGTACTTGCGCTGGACGTCGCCGGCGCAGGCGCGCAGGCGCTGCTCCAGCGCCTTCGCGGCGGCGTCGACCGCCTCGCCGTCGCCGCGCTCCGCCGCCTCCACCAGGCGCTGGTAGTCCTCCAGCGGGAACTTGGAGTCGATCGGGAGCCATACCGGCTCCTCGCCCCCATCGCGGCCCGGCAGCTTGATCGCGAACTCCACCCGCTCCGCGCTGCGCGGCCGGGTCGCGACGTTGGCCTCGTACTGGTTCGGCGCCAGCACCTGCTCCAGCAGGTTGGCGAGCTGCACCTCGCCCCAGCCGCCGCGCTGCTTCACGTTGGTGAGGACCTTCTTCAGGTCGCCCACGCCGGCCGCCAGGTTGCGCATCTCGCCGAGGCCGCTGTGCACCTGCTCCAGCCGCTCGGAGACCTGCTTGAAGGACTCGCCGAGGCGCTTCTCCAGCGTTCCCTGGAGCTTCTCCTCGACCGTGGCGCGCATCTGCTCCAGCTTCTGCGCGTTGTCGCCCTGGAGGGCCGCGAGCTTCTCGTCGAGCGTGCCGCGCAGCTTCTCCAGCCGCTCCTCGTTGCTCTGGGTCAACCGGTCGAGGCGGAGCGCGAAGCCGTTCATCTGGTCGTTCTGCTGATCGACGAGGCGTGCGATCGCCTTCCCGATCGATTCGTCGAAGCCGTGGAGCGACTGCTCCACCTCGCTGCGGCCGCGGGCCACGTCCTCTCGCAGCGCGCGCTCGCTCCGCTCCTGTGCCCGCTCCAGGGCCTCGAGGCGCCCGGGAAGCCCCGCGAGTTCCGGCGAGGGGCGCCCGCGGCGCAGCAGGAGGGTCGTCAGGCCGAGCGCGATCGCGGCGACCAGAGCGACGGCGAGGGGAAGGAGCCAGGGTGCGAGCGATGCCATCGGGACCTCCACGGCGGGGCGGACGCCGTCGAGGCAAGCATGGCATGGATCCGTGACGGATGCGGTCGCAACGCCCCGCGTGCCGGCTCAGGCCGGGCCGTGGCCGGGGCGCGGCAGGTGGTAGCGCCGCTCGAAGCCCTCCTCGGGGAGCGCCAGGCGCAGCTCGAGCGCGCCGTCCGCCCCGAGACGCCAGCGCTCCTCCACCCAGGACCCCTCGACCTCGAGGCGCGTCACGGGGACGCCGTCGAGGCGCGTGCGGCGGCGCAGCGCGGGATCGAAGGGGAAGCGGATCTCGCTCCAGGGCAGGAGCTCGCCTTCGGGCAGCCCGTCGCGCAGGCGCCCGCACTCGACGATCCGGTAGTGGCCGAGGTTGTGGGCCGCACGGTAGCGGCGCACGGCCTCGAGCGGGCGCGCACCGGACGCCGGGAGCGGGGTGTCCTTGGGGAAGATCGGGTCGAAGCGCACGTTGCGGCCCCCGTCCTCCTCCCGCCACACGCCACAGTGTCGAGCGAGCCGATCCGCCAGCGTATAGCCCGCGGACTCGTCGAGCAGGATCGCGAGGCCGATCGCCGTGGCGGCGAAGGGGTGGGGGGATCGCCGCACGCGCCGCTCGCCGAAGCGCTCGCGCAGGCGTCGCGCCACCAGCGGAAAGCTGCTGGCGCCGCCCACCACGTAGATCCCGGCCAGCTCGTCGAGGCCCACCGCTCCCGCGGCCTCGGGGCCCACCACCGCGTCCAGGCAGTCGAGCGTGTGCTCCACCAGCGGCGAGCAGGCGGCGTAGACGTCGTCGATCGAGAGCGCGAGCGGAGCCTCGCCGAGCACCGACAGGTCCACCACGAAGCGTCGCGTGTTGGGCCCGCTCGACTCCTTGGCGCGCCGGCACTCGTCGAGGAGCGCGGCCTGCTGCCCCGGGCTCGACGTCTCGCGTCCGAGCTTGCGCAGCACCAGCGCCGCGATCGCCGCGTCGAAATCGTCGCCGCCGAGCCGGGTGACGCCCGCGCTCGTCACCACCTCGTGGAAGCCGTCGGTCATGTGGACCAGGGACGCGTCGAACGTGCCGCCTCCGAGGTCGTACACCACCACGTGCTCGCGCCGCGAGGTCAGGCTCGAGCGGTGGCGGTGGGCGTACTCGAAGCCCGCGGCCGAGGGCTCGTTCACCAGCGCGAGCGGATGGAAGCCCGCGCGGCGGAAGGCCTCCAGGGTGAGGAAGCGCTGCGCGCTCGACGCGTTGGCGGGCACGCCGACGGCCGCCTCGAGCGGCTCGCTGCGGCGCAGCTCGAGGTTTGAGCGCTCGCGCAGGGCGTGCCGCAGGTGCTCGAGCTGCGCCACCAGCAGATCGAGCAGCCGCAGGCGCCGCCCGGCCAGCTCCAGCTCGCTCTCCGGCCCGGCGTCGTGGAGCAGGCGCTTCAGCGAGCGGAGCAGGCGCCACTCGGTGTCGCCTGCCAGGGCGGCGGCCTCCGCCCCGAAGCGCAGCGCACCGTCCGCGAGGCGCACCGCCACCAGGGAGGGCACGGCCTCGGCGTCCTCGAGCGTGATCACGGGATAGTTCCCGCGGTCCACCGCCGCGGCGACGATGTGGGTGGTGCCGAAGTCGATGCCGAGCCGCATCGACCGGAGCATACGACGCGCTCCGGCGGCGTGGCAGCCCGGCGAGATCCCCGGGGGCTACGCCTGGCGCTCGCGCACCAGGCTCTCCAGGAGCGCCTCCCAGCGGGTGGCGGGGGTCGCCCAGGAGACATCGAGATCGAGCAGGCGCCGCTGGACCTCGCGCAGCGCCTCCACGTCGCCCTCCGCCAGCGCCGCGGCGCGATCGAAGGCGCCGACCAGGGCGTCCGCATCGAGGGGCTCGAACAAGAAGCCGGTGCGGCCATCCTCGATGGTGTCGGCCAGGCCTCCCACGCGATGCGCCACGGGCAGCGCGCCGTAGCGCTGGGCCAGGAGCTGGACCAGGCCGCAGGGCTCGAAGCGAGAGGGCACCAGCACCTGATCGGCGCCGGCGTAGAGCCGCCGCGCCAGCCCCTCGTCGTAGCCGAGGCGCAGCGCGATCCGGCGCGGGTGAGCCGCCGCCGCGTCCGCGAGGCGGGCCGCGATCGTGGGATCGCCGTCCCCGAGGAGGGCCAGCGACGCGCCACGCGCCACCAACCCCTCCAGCGCGTCGGCCAGGACGTCCCATCCCTTCTGCGCGGTCAGTCGCCCGAGCGCCACGCAGAGACGGCCGGGCGGCGGAACCGAGAGCTCGAGCTCGTGCAGGAGCGAGTCGCGACAGCGCTCCTTACCGGAGAGGCGCTTCGAGGAGAACGTCTCGGCCAGAGCCGTGTCGTGGGCGGGGTCGTAGCGCTCGGCGTCGATGCCGTTGGCGATGCCGAGGAGCGCATCGGCGCGTGCGCGATACATGCCCTCCAGCCCGGCGCCGAAGCCGGGCCCCTGGATCTCGCGGGCGTAGGTCGGTGACACTGCGACGATGCGGTCGGCGAAGACGAGTCCGGCCTTCAACAGGCAGAGCGAGCCCCAGGCCTCCACCCCCTCCGGCCGATACAGCTCCGGCGGCAGATCCGTGAGCGGCATCGCGCTCGGCGGGAAGCGCCCCTGGTACGCGTTGTTGTGAACGACCTGCACGGTGGCGACGCCGCGCCCGAGCTCCGGCGGCATCGTGCAGCGCAGCGTCGCCACCGCCAGCGCGCCGTGCCAGTCGTGCGCGACCAGCGCGTCGGCGCGCTCGGCGGCGGCGCGCCCGGCGCCCGCGCGACCCAGGGTGCAGAAGCGCAACGCGTTGTCCGGATAGTCGCCCGCGGCGTCGCCGTAGAGGCGGGGTCGGTCGTAGAGCGCCGGGAGGTCGATCAGCGCCACGCGCACGTTCGGCGCGAGCCAGGCCTCTCGCCAGCGACCGACCAGGCCGCCGTCCGGCAGGGAGAGCCGCAGCTCGCCGCCGTCGGCGAAGGTCAGGCCCCGCGCCTGCTCGAAGGCCATGCGATGGCCCGGCAGCACGCAGGTCACCTCGTGCCCCCGCGCGCCGAGCGCGCGCGCGAGCCCGCCGACGGCCTCGCCGAGCCCGCCCGACTGGCAGAGCGGTGCGAGCTCCGCGCTCACGAAGAACAGACGCATCGTGGTGTCGAACGCTCCCGCGCGCGGCGTTCCGCGCGATCGCCCGCCGGGTCCGGCCTCAGACGTCGTAGCGGTCCATCTGCCAGAAATCCGCCCGCGAGACCACCACGATCCCGCCCTCGCTGACCGTGAAGCGCTCGCGATCGGCCGCGGCGTCGAGGCCGATCCGCTCACCCGGCGGAACGTGCACGCCCTTGTCCACGATGCAGCGGCGCAGCTCGGCGCCCCGCCCCACGTTCACGCCGGGGAAGAGCACCGAGTCCTCCACGCGGCTGTAGCTGTTCACCCGCGCGCGGTCGAAGATCACGCTGCGCTCCACGTGGCCGCCCGAGATGATCACGCCCGATCCGATGATCGAGTCGAACGCCGACCCTACCCGCCCGCCGGAGGCGTCGGCGAACACGAACTTGGTCGGGCCGGTCAGGGAGCGGATGCCACGGATCGGCCACTTCTCGTTGTAGAGGTTGAGCCGCGGCTCGACGGAGACCAGGTCCATGCTCGCCTCGAAATAGGAGTCGATGGTCCCGACGTCGCGCCAGTAGCCCCGGGCGCGCTCGTGCTCGCCGGGGCAGAGCTGCGAGCCGAAGTCGTAGGCCTGCACCCGCATGCGCTCGTGGGCGGTGGCCAGGATGTCCTTGCCGAAGTCGTGGGACGTCTCGGGCGCGCGGGCGTTGCGTCGCAGCTCCTCCAGCAGCACCTCGGTGCGGAAGATGTAGTTCCCCATCGAGGCGAGGGTGTGATCCGGCTGGCCGGGGAGCGCGGGCGGCTCCTTGGGCTTCTCCAGGAAGCCGAGCACGCGTCCGCCCGGGTCGACGTCGACGCAGCCGAAGGCACGCGCCTCGCCGCGGGGCACCGGGATCGTCGCCACCGTGAGGTCGGCCTTGCGGTCGCGGTGCTCCTCGAGCATCAGACGCACGTCCATCTTGTAGACGTGGTCGGAGCCGAAGATCAGGACGTCGGTCGGATCCGCCTCGCGCAGCAGGTCGATGTTCTGCCAGATGGCGTCGGCGGTGCCGCGAAACCAGGTGGGGCCGAGGTTCATCGACGCAGGCACCGGCTCGACGAACTGGTCCAGCACCGTGGAGGCCAGGGGCCAGGCGCGCGTCAGGTGCCGGACCAGCGAGCTCGACTTGTACTGCGTGAGCACCTGGATGCGGTGGAAGCCGCTGTTCACGAGGTTCGAGAGCACGAAGTCCACCAGGCGGTAGCGGCCGCCGAAGTAGACCGCCGGCTTGCAACGCTCGCGGGTCAGCGGCCAGAGGCGGCGTCCCTCGCCCCCCGCCAGCACCAGTGCGACGCAGCTTCGCACGCGAGGCCTCCCGTCCTGGAATCTCGCAGGCGCGACGCGCCGTTGCCAGGGGCCCGGCGCTGGTGTTCCGTGTCACGCGAGAGGAGGCCGGATGGCCGGGACCTCGACCGCGCCTGCGGTCGCCGAGGCGGGGGACGCGACGCCGCAGGTCGTCTTCCGCGCCCGCGGGCTCAGCAAGGTCTACCAGATGGGCGAGGTCGAGGTCCACGCCCTGCGCCAGGTGGACCTCGATCTCCGGCGTGGGGAGTTCGTGGTGCTGCTCGGGCCCTCGGGGAGCGGGAAGTCCACGCTCCTGAACGTGCTCGGCGGCCTCGACCGGCCGACCGCGGGGAGCGTCTGGTTCCTGGAGCACGATCTCACCGGCGGCGACGAGGCGGCGCTCACGCGGTTCCGGCGCGAGCACGTCGGCTTCGTGTTCCAGCTCTACAACCTGATCCCGAGCCTGACCGCCCGCGAGAACGTACAGCTCGTGACCGACATCGCGGCCTCCCCCATGGACGCCGGCGAGGCGCTGCGGCTGGTGGATCTGACCGAGCGGGCGGAGCACTTCCCCGCTCAGCTCTCGGGCGGCGAGCAGCAGCGGGTGGCGATCGCCCGCGCGGTGGCGAAGCGGCCGGACGTCCTGCTCTGCGACGAGCCGACCGGCGCCCTCGACTTCGAGACGGGCAAGCGCGTGCTCGAGGTGCTGGAGCGCACGAATCGCGAGCTCGGAACCCTGACCGTGGTGATCACCCACAATGCGGCGATCGCGGGCATGGCCGATCGCGTGCTGCGAATGCGGAGCGGCCGCATCGTGAGCGAGGAGCGCAACGCACGGCGCCTCGCTCCCTCCGAGCTCGAGTGGTGACGCGCACGCGAGCCCTCGACCGCAAGCTGCTGCGCGATCTCGCGCGGCTGCGCGGGCAGGGGCTGGCGATCGCGCTGGTGGTGGCGTGCGGAGTCGCCACCGTGGTGACCACGCGCACGGCCTACGAGTCCCTGGTCTCCTCCCGGGCGGCCTACTACGACCGCTACCGCTTCGCCGACGTCTTCGCCTCGTTGGTGCGTGCGCCGGAGTCGCTGCGGGCGAGGATCGAGGCGATCCCCGGCGTCGCCACCGTCGAGACCCGCGTGGTGGAGGACGTGACGCTCGACGTGCCGGGTCTGGCCGAGCCCGCCACTGGCCGGCTGGTCTCGCTCCCGCCACGGGGCGAGCCGCGCCTGAACGCCGTGCACCTGCGCCGCGGGCGCATGCCGGATCCCGCGCGGCGGGACGAGATCGTGGCGAGCGAGGCCTTCACCGAAGCCAACGGGCTCCGGGTGGGCGACTCGATCGGCGCCATCCTGCGCGGACGCTGGCAGCGGCTGCGGATCGTCGGGATCGGTCTCTCCCCGGAGTTCGTGTACGAGATCCGCCCAGGCGACGTCTTTCCCGATCCTCGGCGCTTCGGCGTGCTGTGGATGGGGCGCGATGCCCTGGCGCCCGCCTTCCAGATGGAGGGCGCCTTCGACGACGTGGCGCTCGCGCTCGGCCCCGGGGCCGTGGAGGACGAGGTGATCGCGCGGCTCGACCGCCTGCTCGAGCGCTATGGCGGCCTCGGCGCCTATGGCCGTCGCGATCAGGTGTCGGATCGCTTCCTCTCGGACGAGATCGCGCAGAACCGGGTCTCGGGCACCATCCTGCCGGTGATCTTCCTCGGCGTGGCCGCCTTCCTGCTGAACGTCGTGCTCCAGCGCCTGGTGGCGACGCAGCGCGAGCAGATCGCCGTGCTGAAGGCCTTCGGCTACGACGATCGGACGGTCGGCCTCCACTACCTGGGCTACGCCCTCGCGGCCGTCGGTGTGGGCGCGATCCTCGGGACGACGGTCGGTCTCTGGCTGGGCTCGCTGGTGAACCGGGTCTACGTCCAGTTCTATCGCTTCCCGGTGTTCCGCTTCGAGCCGGGCTTCGGCGTGGTGGCACTGGCGGTGCTGGCGAGCGCGGCCGCGGGAGCGGCCGGCGCCCTCGGCGCGGTGCGCCGCGCGCTCGCGCTTCCGCCGGCCGAGGCCATGCGCCCCGAGGCGCCTCCGCGCTTCCACGCCGGTACCCTGGAGGAGCTGGCGGTGCGCCGGCTCGCCGGCGCGCCGGCGCGCATGATCGCGCGCAGCCTCGCGCGACGGCCCTGGCGGGCCGGCCTCGCGGTGCTGGCCCTCGCCTGCGCGGTCGGGATCCTGGTGGTGGGCCGCTACGTGATGGATGCGATCCGGCACCTGGCCGAGCTCCAGTTCCAGGAGATCCAACGCGAGGACCTGATGCTCACCTTTCACGATCCGCTCTCCCGGCGCGTGGGCTACGAGCTCGCCGGGCTGCAGGGCGTGCTGCAGGCCGAGGTCTTCCGCGCGGTTCCCGTGCGGCTGCGCTTCGAGAGCCGGATGCGGCGGGTCCTGCTCCTCGGGCTCGAGAGCGGGGCCGAGCTGCGCCGGCCGGTGGGCGAAGATGGGCGGCCGGTGCCGCTTCCGCCGGAGGGGCTCCTGCTGACGCGGCGGCTGGCGGAGATCCTGGGCGTCTCGCCCGGCGATCGACTGCGGGTGGAGGTGCTGGAGGGCGAGCGCCCGCGACGCGACGTGGTGGTGGCCGGCACCCTGGACGAGCCGATCGGCCTGAACGCCTACATGGAGCGCCATGCCCTGGAGCGGCTGCTGCACGAGGGCGACGCCGTGAGCGGCGCCTTCCTGCGCGTGGACGCTCGCGTCGCACCCGAGCTCTACGATCGGCTGAAGCGCCTGCCGGCGGTGGCCGGGGTGGCGAGCCGACGGGCCACGCTGGCGAGCTTCGAGGAGACCCTGGCCCGCAGCCTCGGCATCTTCACGAGCGTGCTCGTGGTCTTCTCCTGCACCATCGCCGCCGCCATGGTCTACAACACCGCGCGCATCGCGCTCTCCGAGCGCGCCCGCGAGCTGGCGGCGCTGCGGGTTCTCGGCTTCACGCGGGCGGAGGTTGCAGGCATGCTGCTCGGCGAGCAGGCGCTCCTCACGCTGGTGGCGATCCCCGTGGGCCTGCTGCTCGGCCGCGGGGCCTCGCTTCTCCTCTCGCGCGCCTATCAATGGGAGCTCTTCCGCCTGCCCCTCGTGCTGACCGTCGAGACGCACCTGTTCGCCGTCGGCGTCGTGCTGCTCGCCGCGCTGGTCTCCGCCTGGGCGGTGCGCCGGCGCCTCGACGCGATGGACCTGGTGGAAGTCCTGAAGGCGCGCGAGTGAGATGACACCGCTCCGCCGCCGCGCGCTTCCGATCGCCCTGGCGCTGGCCGGCGTGGCCGCGCTCGTCTGGTGGCTGCGCACGCCGGCGACCGAGGTGGACGTCGGGACGGTCGTTCGCGGGCCGCTCCGCGTGACGGTGGACGAGGAGGGCGAGACCCGCATCCGACACCGCTACGTGATCGCCGCGCCGGCCGAGGGCCACCTGCTCCGGATCGCGCTCGAGGCCGGCGACCCGGTCAGCGCAGGAGAGGTGGTGGCGCGCCTGCGCCCCGCGCCCCTCGAGCCGCGCTCGCGCGCCGCGGCCGAGGCGCGGCTCCAGGCGGCTCATGCCCGGCAGCGCGAGGCCGCGGCGCAGGTGGCGAAGGCGCAGGCGGCGCTGGCGCAGGCGCAGCGCGATCTCGCCCGGGCGCGCCGCCTGCACGAGGCGGGCACGCTGGCGCCGGGCGAGCGCGAGCAGCACGAGCTCGAGGCCACGAGCCGCGCTCGCGAGCTCGAGGCCGCCCGCTTCGCCGCCGACGCCGCCGAGCACGAGCTCGAGGTGGCGCGAGCGGCGCTTCTCGCGCCCGGGCTCGATCCCGAGGCGCCGGTCACCGCCGATCCCACCTGCGGCGACGCGCCCTGCCTGGCCCTGCGAGCCCCGGTGGCGGGCCGCGTGCTGCGGGTGAACGAGGCGAGCGAGCGCACGGTCGCACCGGGGGCGCCCCTCCTCGAGATCGGCGACCCCGCGGACCTCGAGATCGTCTCGGACCTCCTCTCGACCGACGCCGTGAAGGTGAAGCCCGGCGACGCGGTCGAGGTGGAGGAGTGGGGCGGCGGTCGCCCGCTCCACGCGCGCGTGCGAACGGTCGAGCCCTCTGGCTTCACCAAGATCTCGGCCCTCGGCGTCGAGGAGCAGCGCGTGAACATGGTCGCGGACTTCGTGGGCTCGCCCGACGGCCTCGGCGACGGCTATCGGGTGGAGGTGCGCATCGTGGTGTGGGAGGCGCCGGACGTGCTGCAGGTGCCGGTGGGCGGGCTCTTCCGCTGCGGCGAGGGCTGGTGCGTCTATCGCGTGGAACGGAACCGCGCCCGACGCACCGAGGTGTCGATCGGCGAGCGGGGGGCCCGGGAGGCGCAGCTCCTCGGCGGCCTCGAGGAGAACGCGCGGGTGGTGCTCCACCCGGGCGATCGGATCGAGGAAGGCACGCGCGTGCGACTCCGGGAGGAGGCGGCCGCTTCCCTCCCGACGGCGCCCGCCCCTCCCGCTACGCGCGGTAGCCCGTAGCCCGCAGCGCGGCCTGGAGCTCCGCCGCGGTGCGGCTCGAGCCGTCGGGGCTCCAGCCCGGCGGACGCAGCAGGTAGCCCGCGGCCTCGCGCCAGCTCCGCGCGACCCCCGCCGCGCGGAACATCGACACGAACTCGTGGAAGGCGATCCGGAACGGGTTGAAGCTGGAGAGGTTCTTGGTGAGCCCATAGCGCACCGGCGCGCGCTCCGGCTCGAAGCTGCCGAAGAGTCGATCCCAGAGGATCAGGATGCCGCCGTGGTTGCGATCCAGGTACTCGACGTTCGCGCCGTGGTGCACGCGGTGGTGCGAGGGCGTGTTGAAGACGAGCTCGTACCACGCCGGAAGCCGCCCGATCCGCTCGGTGTGGATCCAGAACTGGTAGAGCAGGCTCACCGACACCTCCGTCGCGACCATGAGCGGGTGGAATCCGAGGAGCGGAAGCGCCACGTAGAAGGGGAGCGTGGTGAAGGGCGTGGTCCACGACTGGCGAAGCGCGGTCGAGAGATTGAAGCGCTGGCTCGAGTGGTGGTTCTCGTGGGCCGCCCAGAGCAGACGGACCTCGTGGGAGGCGCGGTGCCAGACGTAGTAGGTGAGGTCTTCGGCGAAGAAGAGCAGGATCCAGGCGCGAGGGCCGGACCCGATCTCGAACAGGCGGTGCGCGTAGATCCACGCGAAGAGCGGCCAGGCGATCGCCGTCTTCACCGCCGCGTTCACGACCACGTTGCCGACGCCCATCGAGAGGCTCGCCGCCGTGTCGCGCCGCTCGTAGGCATCGGCGCCCACGCGCGCCGAGAGCCAGGCCTCGAGGAGCATCAGGGCGAAGAAGGCGGGGATCGCGTAGTAGACGAGATCGGGCACGGGCGCTCCGGAGTGGCGGATCAGGCTACGGGGCCGGGCAGGGGCCGTCAAACCCATCGGCATCTGCCGGCGTCCGCTGGACGGCCGCTGGCCCCGAGCCCGCCGGCCGGCGGGAGCGTCGGCGGACGCGCGGTCTCAGGGCCGGAGCGGCGGGAGCGGCTCTCCGGCCGGCACGAAGCGCAGGGCCAGCCCGTTGTTGCAGTAGCGCTGCCCCGTCGGCGCAGGGCCGTCGCCGAAGACGTGGCCCTGATGCCCCCCGCAGCGGGCGCAGTGGTACTCCGTGCGCGGCAGCAGGAGCTTCCAGTCCCGCTTCGTGGCCAGGCGACCGGGGATCGGCCGCGTGAAGCTCGGCCAGCCGGTGCCGCTCTCGAACTTGTCGGTGGCCTCGAAGAGCGGGAGATGACAGGCGGCGCAGACGTACACACCCTCGCGATGCTCGTTCAGGAGGGCGCTCGTGAAGGCCCGCTCCGTCGCCTCCTCGAACAGGACGGTGAAGGCCGGCGGCGGGACGATCCTCCGCCATTCCTCTTGCGACGCCTGCACCGGTCGAACCGGTTCGGCGGGTGTCTCTTCGGCCGGACTCATGCTCCCCCTCCCGCTCGGGGCTCAGGCCTTCGCGAGCCGCTCCACGAGCTCCGCCATGACGGCGTTCACGCGCTCGAAGCGCCGGGGATCGGCGAGCATCGCCTCCGGCGTCTGCACCCACGCGCCCGGCACGAGCTCGTCGGCGCACTGCACGGCCAGCGCGTGGGCCGCCTCCGGCGTGGTCTCGAGGTGGAACTGGAGACCGACGGCGCGGGGTCCGAGCGCGAAGGCCTGGTTCTCGCAGGCCGCGCTGCGCGCGCCGTGGAGCGCGCCCTCGGGCAGCTCGAAGGTCTCGCCATGCCAGTGGAAGACCTCGAGGCGTGGCGGCAGCGCCCCGAGCACGGGGTGCGCGGCCGCTTCCGGGGTGCGCGAGACCGGGAACCAGCCGATCTCGCGCTCGCGATTGCGTGTCACCTTCGCTCCGCAGGCGCTCGCCAGGAGCTGCGCGCCGAGGCAGATGCCAAGGATGCGCCGCCCAAGGGCCAGCGCCTCGCGCAGGAAGGCCTTCTCGGCCGAGAGCCAGGGCAGCCGGTCCTCGTCGTTCACGCTCATGGGCCCGCCGAGGGCGATCACCCAGTCCACCGCATCCGCCGCCGGAAGCCGCGCATCCTCGAAGAAGCGGGTCGTGGTGAGCCTGTCGCCTCGCGCCTCCAGCCACGGGCCGAGGCTTCCCAGGCCCTCGAACGGCACGTGCTGCAGGCAGTGGACTCGCATCGCTCTCCGGTCTTGGCGCGCCGGCGGCTGACGCCGCCGGGCTGCGCGCTTCGCTTGCGCTCCTCACTCCATCACGAGCTCGAGGAGCGAGAGCTCGCCCGGTACACCGATTCGCAGCGGGAAGCCGTAGAAGCCGGTGCCCCGATGCACGTAGAGACGGTTCGGACCGTGGCCGAAGAGCCCGTGGTCCGGCCAGCGGCTGCGCGAGAGCACGGTCCAGTCGAGGCCGAACGACACCAGACCGAGCTGTCCGCCGTGGGTGTGACCGGAGAGCGTGAGGTCGACGGCACCCTTCGGCACGTGGCGGAACGCCGAGGGATCGTGCAGCAGCAGGAGGCGCAGCCGGTCCTCCCGGCGCGGGAAGCGCTCGAGCAGGCCCTCCAGATGCGGGCCGCGCTCGCGCCAGACGTGGTCCGCGCCCAGGATCTGCACCGGACCGACCGGCGTGTCCACCAGCGCCTCCTGGTCCACCAGCAGCCGGATGCCGTTCGCGGCGAGGCCGCTCCGCACCTCGTCGGGAGCCTCGTGATCGTGGTTGCCGAAGATCGCGAAGCAACGTCCCGCGACACGCTGGAGTGGAGCGAGAGCGTCGGCCAGCGCGCCCGGCGTCCCCACGCCCTCCATGGTGAGGAAGTCGCCGGTCAGGAGCACGAGGTCCGGCTCGTGGGCGACGAGCCGCTCGAGGCGCCGGCGCAGGCGTTCGACCGGCTGCCACGGGCCGAGATGGGGATCGGCCACCTGCACGATGCGAAGCGGGCGCCGCGCGAGGGGGGCCGGCCGGCGTCCTCGATGGCGCTCCACCGGGAGGCGCGTCACGTCGTCGGGGCCTTCCCGCGCGAGGCGCACGCGCACGATCTCGTCCACCTGTCGCAGCGACGTCACGATCGAGAGGCCCGCCAGCACGAAGGGGACGAGATCGAGCCAGCGCAGCACCGCGAGCGCGGCGTCGAGCCCGAGGAACGCCAGCAGCGCCCGCAGCGGAAGGAGGAGCAGGAGCCAGAGCCCCGAGAGCACGCCCGCCGCCAGGAACGCCATGCCCGGGATGCTCACCGCCCAGCGGAAGACGCGGCTGCGCAGCCGCGCGCGCACGAGCGCCGCCAGGTGGAGACCCGCCGCGGCGAGGCTCGCCGCGAAGAGCGCGTCGGCGACGGGCGCCACGGCGGCTGGCAGCGCGCCCAGCAGCCGATGGTGCATCAGCAGGGCGCCCGGAAGCGAGAGCGCGAGCACCACAGCGCCGAAGATCGCGTAGGCGCGGCCGCGCACGCGCCAGGCGTAGAGCGGGACGCCGAGGCACACGGCGAGGGCGAGCGCGCGGAAGAGCCAGACCAGGGGGTGGTCCACGCGGGGAGCTTAGCGGGCCGCTCGCGTGGCCGACGGCCCGGGCGCTCGACGGCTGGGCGCCGCTCCGGCGTCGGCGCGTGTGGAGCGCCGGCCGGCGGGGAGCCCGTATCCTCCGCGCGCCATGGAGGTGTCGCGCTTCGCTCCCTCGACCACCGGCGCGGCGCATCCCGGCACCCTGCTCGCGGCCCTGCTGGCCTGGCTGGACGCGCGCTCCCGCGGCGCCCGCCTGCTGCTCCGCCTCGAGGACCTCGATCCCGAGCGCTCTCGCCCCGAACTCGCCGCGCGCCTGGTGGAGGATCTGGCCTGGCTCGGGCTCGACTTCGACGCGGTGGAGGAGCAGCACCGGAACGCCGCGCGTCACGCCGAGGCGCTGGACCGGCTGGCCGCGGCGGGGGTGCTCTATCCTTGTGGGTGCAGCCGTGCCCGGCTGCGCGAGCACGGCGAGAAGGCTCCCGACGGCAGCTTCCGCTACCTGAATCTGTGTCGGGGCCGAGCGCTCCCGCCCGGCGGCTGGCGAGCCTGCGCCGAGCCGCTGCGCGTGGCCCTTCCGCCCGGACGGATCGCTCCGCGGGACGAGGGCGGGCTCGACCTCGCCCAGGACCCTGCACGCGAGATGGGGGACCCGGTCGTGCGGCGGCGCGACGGTGCGCTCGCGTACCAGCTCGCCGTGGTCGTGGACGACGCGGCGAGCGGCGTGACGCGCGTCGTCCGCGGGCGCGACCTCGCGCCCAGCACCGCCACGCAGGTCGCGCTGCAGCGACTGCTCGGCCTCGACGCGCCCGTCTATCGCCACCACCTGCTCCTGCTGGAGGAGCACGGCGGAAAGCTGGCGAAGCTTCACGGCTCGGTCGCTCTGGACGCGCTGCGTACCGTCTACTCCGCCGCGGAGCTCGTCGGCTGGCTCGCCTGGGCCTGCGGCCTGCGCGGACGACCGGGGACCGCCTCGCCGCGCGAGCTCCTGCCGGACTTCGACTGGGAACGCGTGCGACGGCGCGATCGCGTGGCGCGCTGGACCGGACGCGCGCTCGAGCTCGGCGAGTGAGCGCCCGGATCCGGCGAGGCCGCCTTCCACCGTTCGTCATGAAGACGCCATCCGATCGACTGGATCCGGCCGAATACTGCCCTCGGACGCTGCGTCGACGAAACAGGGGGGAGCGGCCCGCAGCCCGGAGGTGATGGATGTCGCTGGTACGGTGGGACCGGTTCGCGTACTCCGCGCCGCGCCAGCCCTACGGCGGCGCGGGCGAGACGCTCCTGCTGGTGGATGACGAGGCGAGCCTGCGCTCGCTGATGCGGCGGGTGCTGCGCTACGACGGCTATCGCGTGCTCGAGGCCCGCGACGGGATCGAGGCGCTGGAGAAGCTCGAGGCCGATCCGTCGGTCGCCCTGGTCCTGACCGACGTCGCGATGCCGCGCCTCGACGGTCTCGCGCTCTGTGCCCGGGTGACGCGGCGTCGCCCGGGGCTCCCGGTGCTGCTGCTCTCCGGCTCCTTCCCCGATGCGCTTCCGGCCGGTGGGATCCTCGATCTCCCGATCGACTTTCTCGAGAAGCCCTTCCTCCCGACGACGCTGCGCTCGAAGGTGCGGCGGCTCCTCGGCCTCGCCCGCGAGGCCCGGGCGTGACGCGGCGTCGCCCCCGGCGGGGCTCGCGAAGGAGCGTGGAGACGGTGGTGCTGCCGCACGGGCTCGGCGTCCGGGGTCCCGACTTCTACGTCTTCGAGGAGGACTTCCGCGAGGCCCTGGGCTGGTCCTCCGAGCTCGCGCGCCTGGACGTGGCGGCGGTGGCTCCGCCGCTGCTCGTGCCCGCGCCGCCGCCCGACGCATACTAGTGTCGAAGCGGAGACGCTTCGGGAGTGCGCGCCTCGAGCGGCACCCAGGGCCGCGTCTCGACGCCGTGGTAGGCCACCTGCGGCCGGATCAGCCGATCCTCGGCCACCTGCTCCAGCACGTGGGCCGTCCAGCCGCCCACCCGCGCCACCGCGAACACCGGACCGAAGAGCGTGGGCGGAAGCCCGAGCGCGTGAAGTAGCAGCGCGGTGTAGAACTCGACGTTGGTCTGCAGGCGTCGCCCGGGCTTGAGGCGGCCCAGGGTGGCGAGCACCGACCGCTCCACCACCTGGGCGTCGTGGAGGAGCGCGCTGGCGGCGGGGTCCTGCGCCAGCGACGCGACCGCCTCGGAGAGCACCTCGGCGCGCGGATCGCGCACGCGATAGACGCGGTGGCCGAAGCCCATGATGCGACCGCCCCGACGCAGGGCCTCCTCGGCCCATGCTTCGGCCACCGTGGCGAGGGGCCGGGCGTCCCGCGCCGCCTCCTCCCGCAGCGCCAGCAGCCACTCGAGGGCCGGTCCCGGGGCCCCGCCGTGGAGCGGGCCCTTGAGCGCGCCGAGCGCCGCCGCCACGGCGCCCGGGAGATCGGCGCGCGTGCTCGCCACCACCCGCGCAGCGAAGGTCGAGGCGTTCATGCCGTGCTCCACCGTCGTGGCGAGATAGGTCTCGAGGGCGCGCGCGCGGGCCGGGGCCGGCGAGCGGCCCTCGAGCATCCAGAGCAGATCCGCGGCGTGGCCGAGCCGGGGATCCGAGGGCACCACCGGCTCGCCCCGCGAGAGCCGGTGGAAGGCCGCCAGCATCGCCGGCAGCGCCGCCACCAGGGCCACGGCGCGGGCGAGGTTCGCCGCGGGCGCCTCACGCTGGAGCTCCACGCGCGCGAGCTCGCGGTCGTTGGCGGCGAGCCAGGCCACGCCGAGGCGGAGGGCGTCCATCGGATCGCCTCCGGCGCGTGTCGCCTCGCGCAGCGCCGCCTCGAGGCCCGGCCGCAGGACGCGGCGCGCCGCCAGCGCGGCCCGTAGCTCCGCCAGCTCCGTGCCCGACGGGAAGCGGTCGTGCCAGAGCAGGAAGAGCACCTCCTCGTAGCAGGCGCGCGGCGCGAGCTCCTCCACCGGGAGCCCGCCGATCACCAGCCGCCCGGCCTCGCCGTCCACCCGCGAGAGGCGCGTCGCCGTCACCACCACGTCCTCGAGCCCGCGAGCCATCCGCAGCGTCGCCTCCATCGAGGTCCTCCTGTGGGCGCTGGCGGCGAGGCTAGGCATGCGCTTCAATGCAGTCAATCTTGATGAGATCATCAATATGAAGGATTCAGGAGCTCCCGGGCGCGGGGCACTCTCGGCGGAGGAGGCGGCGCGGGCCCTCGGCGTGAGCCGCGCGACCCTCTACGCCTACGTGAGCCGCGGCCTCCTGAGATCCGAGGCCCGCGCCGGGTCGCGCGCACGCGCCTACCGCGGGGAGGACGTGACGGCGTTGCTGCGCCGCCGCGAGCAGCGTCGCGATCCCGCGCAGGCGGCCGCGGACGCGCTGCACTGGGGCGCTCCGGTCCTGGCCTCGTCCCTCGCGCTGATCTCCGGGGGCCGCCTCTACTACCGCGGGATCGATGCGCTGGAGCTGGCCGACCAGTCGTCGCTGGAGGAGGTGGCGTCGCTGCTCTGGCGCGGGGATCGCCGGCTGCCCTTCCCCGACGCCCTGCCCGAGGCCGGCCCGGCGCTCGGCGCCGCCCGGCGCCTGGCGCGGGAGCTTCCGCCGCTCGAGGGCTACCAGGTCGCGCTCGCGGTGCTCGCCGGCGAGGACCCGGCGGCCTGGGATCTCTCGCCCGAGGGCCTCCAGCGCAGCGGCGCGCGCATCCTGCGCCTGCTCGCGGCCCTCGCCACCGGCGGCGAGCCGTCCGGGCGTCCGGTGGCGGAGGTGCTGCAGCGCGCCTGGGCGCCGCGCGCGCACGACACGCGGCGGCTGCTGGACGGCGCCCTGGTGCTGTGGGCGGACCACGAGCTCAACGTCTCCACCTTCACCGCGCGCTGCATCGCCTCTGCGCTCTCGCCTCCCCACGCCGTGGTGTGCGGGGCACTGTCGGCGCTCCGGGGCGCTCGACACGGGGGAGCGACGGAGCAGGTGGCGGCGCTCTTCGACGAGGCCGCCGAGCCCGGGCGGGCGCGCCGCATCCTCGAGGATCGACTGCGGCGCGGAGAGCTGCTCCCGGGCTTCGGGCACCCGCTCTATCCCGACGGAGATCCGCGTGCGCGCTGGCTGCTGGAGCGGCTCGCGCAGGCGCGGCCCCGCGCGCGCGAGCACGGCCTCGCCGGCGCGCTGGCCCGGGCGGCCTTCGAGCTGGTGGAGCGGCGTCCGAACGTGGACTTCGCCCTGGTCGCGCTGTGCCGGGGCCTGGGCCTCCCGCCGCGGGCACCGCTCGCGCTGGTGGGAATCGCGCGCAGCGTGGGCTGGATCGCGCACGCCATCGAGCAGATCGAGGACGGGCGGCTGCTGCGCCCCCGGGCCCGCTACGTCGGTCCGCCGCCCGGCGCCGCGCCCGGCGGCTAGAGCAGCGTCCCCCGCAGCACCAGGCTCGCGACGCTGAAGTAGATCACCAGGCCCGTGACGTCCACCAGTGTCGCCACGAACGGGGCCGAGGCGCTCGCCGGATCGAAGCCGAGGCGTCGCAGGGCGAAGGGCAGCATCGAGCCCGCCACCGCGCCCCACAGCACGATCCCGACCAGGCTGAGCGCCACGGTCAGGCTCACCAGCAGGTAGTGGGGACCGTAGAGCGCGGCGCGCCGCGGCCAGAGCAGGATGCGCGTCATGCCGATCGCGCCGAGGATCACTCCCAGCAGGAGCCCCGCGCCGATCTCCCGATAGAGCACGCGCCACCAGTCGCGCAGCCGGACGTCGCCGACCGCCATGGCGCGGATCACCAGCGTGCTGGCCTGGGAGCCGGAGTTGCCGCCGCTCGAGATGATGAGCGGGATGAAGAGCGCCAGCACCACGGCGCGGGCGATCCGGTCCTCGAAGTGGCTCATGGCCGTGGCGGTGAGGAGCTCGCCCATGAAGAGGGCCGAGAGCCATCCCGCACGCTTGCGCACCATCCGCGCCAGGCCGACCTGGAGGTAGGGCGCGTCCAGGGCCTCGGAGCCGCCGATCTTCTGGATGTCCTCGGTGGCCTCCTCGCGCACCACGTCCACGATGTCGTCGACGGTGACGATGCCCTTCATGCGCCCCTGCGCGTCGACCACCGGAAGCGCTTGCAGGTCGTGCTCCGCGATCACGTTCGAGACCGACTCCTGGTCCAGGTCCTCGAGCACGGAGACCACCTCGGTCGTCATCACGTCCTGCACTCGGGTGCCGGGCTGCGCCGCGAAGAGGTCGCGGAACGAGACCACGCCGAGCAGACGCTGCTGCGAGTCCAGCACGTAGATGGTGTAGATCGTCTCCACCCGCTCGCGGGCCTGCTTGCGCAGGTAGCTGATCGCCTCGTCCACGGTCATCTCGGGCCGGACGCGCACGAAGCGCGGGCTCATGAGGCCGCCGGCGTCGTCCTCGGCGTAGGCCAGGAGCGCCGACACCTCCTTGCGCGCGGTCTCGTCGAAGAGGGCGAGCAGCGAATCGCGCTCCTCCTCCGGCACCGCCTGCAGCAGGTCGGCCGCGTCGTCCGGTGCGAGCTGGCGCAGCCAGATCTGGCGCTCGCGAGGAGCCAGCGCGTGCACGAGATCCGCCTGATCGCGCGCTGGAAGACCGAGGAACAGGTCCTCGGCCTCCGAGGGCGGCAGCAGCCGGAAGCCCTCCAGGCGGTCCTCGAGGGCCAGGTAGGGCCAGGCGTCCAGGAGGTCGCTCGCGAGGAGTCCGCTCTCGGCCTCCTGCGATGCGCCGTTCATCCCGGCTGCTTTCCGCGCGGGCGCGTCGCCCGCGTCCGGCGGGCCGGCTCCGGCGACTGGGCCGGCTCCGCCGCGGCGGGCCCGCGCTCCACGGACCCGGCCGCGGCAGCCGTCCCCTTGCGGTTGCGCCGCAGCCGGCGTGGCGGCAGGAGCTCCGCCTCGCTCGTCACCCGCTTCGCCAGGAAGATCGAGGCGTCGAGCTTGTAGAAGCTCCGCGTGCGATAGAACTTCATCGCGCGCTCGTTGTTCTCCGCCACCTCGAGCACCAGGTGCGTGCAGCCGCGCACCCGCGCCAGGTGCTCGATCTGCTCCAGCACGAAGCGTCCCACGCCGCGGCCCTGGAACTCGGGGTGCACCGCGAGCTCCTCCACGAAGAGCGGGCGCATGTCGCGCTTCTCGAAGTAGCGTTCGTTGATCCAGTTGTCGGAGCCCGTGACCGAGAACGCGCACTCCGCGTAGCCCACGATCTCCCGCCGGCCGCGCTCGGTCACCTCGAACAGGAGCTGCTCCACCCCCTCCTGCTCGTAGACCTCGAGGAAGCGGGTCTTGGTGCGCGGCCGCTGGTACTCCACCGTCTCGCGGTTCACGTCGCGGAAGACCCGCTTCAGGAACTCCCAGACGCGGTTCAGGTCGCGCCGGTGGATGCGTCGCACGTGGACCACCGGCTCCGGCGGCGCGGGCGCCTTCGGCGAACGGGCGGAGGTCCGGGGAGCGCGGCTCTCGGTCATGGGCGCGGGGAGAGTATCAGCCTCGTGCGCTCCTCACCCGTACACGAGGACGCTACGGATGGCTTCGCCCTGGTGCATCAGGTCGAAGGCGCGGTTGATCTCGCCCAGGGGCAGGCGGGCGCTCACCAGCTCGTCCAGCTTGATCCGCCCCGCCATGTAGCGGTCGACGAAGCGCGGGAGCTCGGTGCGGCCGCGGACGCCGCCGAACGCCGTTCCCTTCCACTGCCGGCCCGTCACCAGCAGGAAGGGTCGGGCGTGGATCTCCTCGCCGGAGCCCGCCACCCCGATGATCACCGCCTGCCCCCAGCCGCGGTGCGTGCAGGCCAGGGCCTGGCCCATCACCTCCACGTTCCCGATGCACTCGAAGGAGTAGTCGACACCGCCGTCCGTCATCTCCACGAGGGCCTGCACCACGTCCCCGACCTCGCGCGGATCGAGCACGTCGGTCGCGCCGAGCTGGCGCGCCAGGGCGAACTTCCGGGGGTTCAGGTCCACGCCGATGATGCGCTCGGCTCCCGCCATCACCGCCCCCTGGATCACCGAGAGGCCGATGCCCCCGAGCCCGAACACGGCCACCGAGGCACCGGGCTCCACCCGGGCCGTTCGCAGGACCGCCCCGATCCCCGTGGTGACCCCGCAGCCCAGCAGGCAGACCTTGTCGAGGGGCGCGTCGCTCCGGACCTTCGCCAACGCGATCTCCGGAACCACGGTGAAGCGCGCGAAGGTCGAGGTCCCCATGTAGTGGTGGATCATGCGCCCGCGGTGGGAGAGCCGGCTCGTGCCGTCCGGCATCAGGCCCTGGCCCTGGGTCGCGCGCAGCGTGATGCAGAGGTTGGTCTTCCCCGAGAGGCAGAACTTGCACTGCCGGCACTCGGGCGTGTACAGCGGGATCACGTGGTCGCCCGGCCGGAGCGAGGTCACGCCAGGGCCCACCTCCTCCACCACCCCGGCGCCCTCGTGGCCGAGCACCACCGGAAAGCGCCCCTCCGAGTCGCGCCCGGAGAGGGTGTAGGCGTCGGTATGGCAGACGCCGCTCGCCGCCAGGCGCACCAGGCACTCGCCGGGCTTCGGGCCTTCGAGGTCGATCTCGAGCACCTCGAGCGGGCTCCGGGGCTCCCAGCAGACGGCCGCCTCCACCTTCATCGCGCTCCCTCCTGGCCGGACGACCAGGGGACGATACGTCCGGGTCCGGGCCTCGGCCGCGCCCCGGGCTCGGGGCAGGGCCCCGGGGCTGCCCGCCGCCCCGCCGCGTGCTAGGGTCCGCCCCTCGGCGAACGAGGTCCGCCATTCCCGATCCGGAGGAGAGAGGCTCGTGGCCAAGACCAGTCAGGTGCTGCGCGATCGGCGGCGGGGCGAGCTCATCAAGAAGTACGCCTTGAAGCGCGAGGCGCTTCGCAAGAAGCTCAAGGACCCGAACGTTCCGATGGACGAGAAGGCCGCGGTGCAGGCGGACTTCGCCAAGCTTCCGCGCAACTCGTGCCCCACGCGTGCGAACGTGCGCTGCGCCGTCTCGGGTCGTTCGCGCGCGGTCTACCGCAAGTTCCAGCTCTCGCGCATCGCGCTCCGCGACCTGGCCCTCTCCGGCAAGCTTCCCGGCATCCGGAAGTCGAGCTGGTAGGACCATGAAGCCCGGCATCCATCCCGACTACCACCCCGTGATCTTCGTCGACTCGGCCACGGGCCACGAATGGACCTCCCGCTCCACCCTGACCTCTCGCGAGCACCGCACCGTGGACGGGCAGGAGGTGCCGGTGGTGCGGCTCGAGATCACGTCCATGAGCCACCCGTTCTGGACGGGCCGCACCCGCGAGCTCGACGCGGACGGCAACATCGATCGCTTCCGGCGCCGCTACGGCGGCAAGAAGGCCAAGAGCTGACCGCCCCGCGCGTCGTCCTGGTGACCGGTGCCGCGAGCGGGATGGGCCGCCTCGCGGCAAGACGCATGGCCGCTGGCGGCGCCACGGTCGCGGCCATCGACGTGAACGAGGCGGGCCTGCGCGAGACGGCCTCCGCATCCGAGCGCATCCGGCCCTTCGCGCTCGACGTCACCGACCCGCGTGCCGTCGCGCAGCGGGTGCGCGAGGTGGAGTCGGCGTTCGGCCCGATCGACCGGGTCTACAACGCGGCCGCGATCATGCCGACCTCGCTCCTGATGCAGCAGGAGCTCGACGTGGTGCATCGCATCATGGCGATCAACTACGGCGGCGTGGTGAACGTGACCTACGCGACGCTGCCGGGAATGCTGGAGCGGGGGTCGGGCGAGCTGGTGAACTTCGCCTCGATCGCCGGCTGGCTGCCGACGCCGCACTTCGGGGCGTACAACGCCTCGAAGTTCGCGGTGGTGGCCTTCACCGAGGTGCTCTACCACGAGAACCGCAAGAAGGGCGTGAAGATCACCTGCGTCTGCCCGCCGCCGGTGGCCACGCCGCTCCTCGACCAGGCGAAGTCGCGGCCCCGCGTGCTGGAGCAGCCCGGCATGGGGCCGATCAAGCCCGAAGCCGTCCTCGACGACATCGAGCGTGCGCTCGCGCGCGGTCAGCTCTGGGTGTTCCCCGGCCGCGGTACCGCGCTCATCTGGCGCATGCGCCGATGGATCCCCGGCCTGGTGTGGTCGAACCTGCACCGGATCGAGGGCGTCTGAGGCGGGCTCCGCTCGTTCGGATCAGCGCTGGTCCTCGAGACCGCGGTCTCGCTCCTCCCAGGTGCGCGTGAAGGCCCGGAAGATCAGGAGGCGGTCGTTGGTCGTGAGCGTGAGCACGCTCGCGAGCGCGGAGACGCCCTCGAGCCGCTCGCTCACCCGGATGTGTACGGGATAGAAGCCGCCGGTCGCCGCCGACACGGCGAGCGCGCGTCGGTCGGTCACCACCACACCCACGTTGTCACCGGCGTTCACCGCCCACACCACCTCCCGCGGCCCGAGGTCCTTCTCCACGATCCGTCCGGATCCGCCGTCGAAACCGAACGCGCGGACGTCGCTCGCGGCCACGGCCACCCGCACGCCGAGCACCACGTCGGCGGGCGGTTGCTCCGCGCGCCGCCAGGTCTTCTCCTGCCACGAGGCGGAGACGGTCGAGACGGCCAGCAGCCGATGGTCCGTGAGCACCACGGCGATGCGGCCGTGCGCGCCGGTCCACAGCACCTTCTCGTCGATGCCGAGTCGCGTGGCGCGCTGGCCTCCGGTGCGCGCGTCGAGCGCCAGCACGTCGCGGCCCGTGATCACGACCTGGAGCACGTCGGGGATCGAGAAGTCGTCGCGCGGCGGCGCGATCTGCGCGTGCGTCGTGGCCGCGGCGAGAGCGACCGCGAGGAGCGCCAGCGCGAGGCCGATCACCCGGCCGCCGCGCCGGGCCCGGCGCCGCACGCCCCGACCCCGGGCGGCCGCGTCCGACTCCATCCTGCTCCACCCCCGCCGCCCGGCACTCACGCGGCGCCGCGAGTCTAGTGCAGCAAGCGAAGCGCGCAGCGAGCCGCAGGCGAGCGAAGGGCGCAGCCCGGCGGCGCAGCCGCCGGTGCGCCAAGGCCGGAAGCGCGCAGCCGGCAAGCGAAGCGCGCAGCGCGCCGCAGGCGCGCGGAGGGCGCAGCCCAGCGGCGAAGCCGCTGGTGCGCCTGAGACCGGAAGGCGAGCGAAGGGCGCAGCCCGGCGGCGCAGCCGCCGGTGCGCCAAGGCCGGAAGCGCGCAGCGAGGTGGCGCACGCCGCGCGGATCGCTACACGAGGAGTGCGCCCACCCCCGAGGAGGCCCGTGTGAACGCCCCGCTCGTCCTCGTGATCGGCAACAAGAACTACTCGTCCTGGTCGCTGCGCCCCTGGCTCGCCCTGGCCGTGCCGGGAATCCCGTTCCAGGAGATCCGGATCCCGCTCTACGCGCCGGCGTCGAAGCCCGAGATCCTGCGCCACTCGGCGGCCGGCAAGGTGCCGGTGCTCAAGCACGGCGACCTCGTGGTGTGGGAGTCGCTCGCCATCTGCGAGTACGTGGCCGAGCGTTTCCCCGAGGCGCAGCTCTGGCCGGCGGATCCGGCGGCGCGGGCGGTCGCGCGCTCGGCCAGCGCCGAGATGCACGCGGGCTTCGTCGCGCTGCGGAGCCACATGCCGATGAACCTGCGCGCCCACAAGCCCGGACGCGGCCGCGCCCCCGGTGTGCAGGAGGACGTGGATCGCATCACCAGCCTGTGGCGCGAGCTTCGCGAGCGCTTCGGCGCGGGCGGCGACTTCCTGTGCGGCCGCTTCTCGATCGCCGATGCGATGTTCGCGCCCGTGGTGGGACGCTTCCGCAGCTACGACGTGGCGCTCGACCCGGTGTCGCGACGCTACGCGGACGCGGTGTGGGAGCTCCCCGCGCTGCAGCGCTGGCTCGAGGCGTCGCGCGCAGAGACCGAGCGGATCGCGGCGAGCGAGGTGGACTAGCCGGTTCGCGGCGATCGTCCTCCGGCGCCTGCGCCGCCGGCGAGCTCAGGCGTCGCCGTAGCGGGCCGGACGCTTCTCCAGGAACGCGCGCACGCCCTCGCCGAAGTCGCGGGTCTGGGTGCACAGGACCTGGTTGCGGTCCTCCATCGCGATCACCTGCTCCAGGCTCCCGGCGTCGAGGCTCATCGCCAGACACTCCTTGGTGAGACGCAGGCCGAGAGGCGAGGTCGCGAGCATCTCCCGCGCGAGCCCCCGCGCCTCCTCCTCCAGCCGCGCGTCGGGCACCACGGCCGAGACCAGCCCGACCCGGAGCGCACGCGCGGCGTCGATGAAGCGGCCGGTCAGCAGGAGCTCCGAGGCGAGCGAGGCGCCGACGAGCCGCGGCAGGAAGTAGCTCACGCCGACGTCGCAGGCCGAGAGGCCGATCCGGATGAAAGCGGCGTTCATCCGCGCCGATTCGCCCGCGAGGCGCACGTCGGCCGCCAGCGCGAGCGCGAACCCTCCGCCGCAGGCCGGGCCGTGCACGCAAGCGATGAAGGGCTGCGGGGCGCGGCGCATCAGCATCACGAGCTCGCTGATGCGACGCTGCGCGCGCAGGCCCGCGGGCACGCCCGCGCCCGCCGCGCCGTCGCCGCCGGCCTGCCGCTCGGCGGAGTGCGCCTTGAGGTCGAGCCCCGCGCAGAAGGCACGCCCGGCGCCACGCAGCACCACCACCCGCGTCTCGTGGTCCTCCGGCAGCCGCGTCAGCACCTCGCGCAGCTCCGTCACCAGCACCGGATCGAGGGCGTTCAGCGCGTCCGGGCGGTTCAGCGTGAGCCAGCCGATGCCGCCTTCGCGGCGGAGCTCGAGGGTGCGGTAGGACATGGTTCCTCCCTGGCGTGGACGCGCGAGCGTACCCGGACGCGTCGGCCGGTGGAAGCGGGTTGAAGCCCGCCGGGCGAGCTGCGAGGGTGGCGCGAGCGAGAAGGAGCGCCCATGACGGCAACGGGAGGCTTCGCCCCGGGCGCAGTGCCGACGCTGATCCTCGGGGCGGCAGGCCGCGACTTCCACGACTTCAACGTGGTCTACCGCGCCGATCCGGGCACCCGCGTCGTGGCCTTCACTGCGGCTCAGATTCCCGGGATCGCGGGACGCCGCTATCCGGCGTCGCTCGCCGGTCCGCTCTATCCCGGAGGCATTCCGATCCTGGAGGAGGACGCCCTCGAATCGATCTGCCGGCGAGAGGGCGTGCGCCGGATCGTCTTCGCATACAGCGATGTCACACACGAGCACGTCATGCACCTGGCGTCGCGAGCGCTGGCCCTCGGCGCCGACTTCACGCTGCTCGGCCCCGAGCGCACCATGCTGCGGGCGCGGGTGCCCGTGATCGCCGTCTGCGCGGCCCGCACGGGCTGCGGGAAGTCGCCGCTCGCTCGCTGGCTCTCGCATCGCTTGCGCGAGGCGGGGCGTCGCGCCGCGGTGCTGCGCCATCCGATGCCCTACGGCGACCTCGAGGCGGCGCGGGTGCAACGCTTCGTCAGTCGCGCCGACCTCGACGCCGCGGAGGTCACCCTCGAGGAGCGCGAGGAGTACGAGCCCCATCTGGCTGCCGGCAATCGCGTCTTCGCCGGTGTGGACTATGCCGCGATCCTGGAGGCCGCGGAGCGCGAGGCGGATCTCCTGATCTGGGACGGCGGGAACAACGATTTCCCCTTCCTGCGCCCCGATCTCCTGTTGGGCCTGGTGGACGCGCTGCGCCCGGGCCAGGCCGCCCGCTATCACCCCGGCGAGGCCGTGCTGCGCATGGCGGACGTGCTGGTGGTGACGAAGGTCGACGCCGCTTCCCCCGAGGACGTGCGAAGCGTGTCCGAAGAGGCGCGTGCGTTGAACCGACGCGCGGCGCTGGTGCGCATGGCATCGCCGGTCCGGCTCGACGATCCGGCCGCGGTGCGGGGGCGTCGGGTCCTGGTGGTGGAGGACGGGCCGACGCTGACCCACGGTGGGATGGCGTTCGGAGCGGGCTTCGTGGCGGCCAACGCGGCGGGTGCGGCGGAGCTGGTGGATCCGCGCGCCTCGGCCGCGCCCGCCATCGCCGCGCTCTTCGCGCGCCATCCCCACCTCGGCCGGGTGCTGCCGGCGGTCGGGTACGGTCCGGCGCAGCTCGCGGCCCTGCGCGAGACGATCGAGGGCTCGGCGGCGGACGTGGTGGTGGCCGCCACGCCGATCGATCTCGCCTCCGCCGCGCGGCTCTCGAAGCCGGTGGTGCGGGCGCGCTACGAGGTCGCCGAGGCCGGCGAGCCCGCGCTCTCCGCCGTGGTGGACGGCTTCCTGGCGCGGCTCGCCCGGGGTTGAACGCCGCGCGAGAGCTCGCCCTCCCGCCGCTCACGCGCCGAGGATCTCGCGCAGATGGGCATGGGAGTCGGCCACGGCGTCGGCGTCCGGCAGGGGACTGCGATCGTCGTGGTGCCAGCGCAGCCGCACGCTGCGCATTCCCACCGCGCGTGCGCCCGCCACGTCGGTGCGTCGAAGATCGCCCACGTGGGCCGCCGCGCGCGGCGGTACGGCGAGGGGAGAGAGCGCCGCGTGGAAGACGCGCGGATCGGGCTTCGGCACGCCGGCCTCGTCCGAGAAGATCGTGATCTCGAGGAGCGGGAGCAGTCCCGCGCGCGCCAGCAGCTCGCGCACCACGCGCCCCGGGCTGAAGCCGGTATCGCAGACCAACGCGCGGCGGACGCCTCCCGCCGCGAGCCGCTCCAGGGTGGCGCCGGCGCCATCGAGCTCGACGATGTCGCTGGCGCGGGAGGCCTCGGCGAGGCGCGGCGCCAGGGCCACGGCCACCGCCGGGTCTCGCACGCCGAGGTCGCCGAGCGCCCAGGCGGCCATCTCGGCGGCGCCGCTCGCCACGCCCGCCGTCCACAGCTCGGAGTGGCGCCGCCACGCCGCGTCGAGGGCGGCGCGGGCGGCTTCCGCCGTCACGTCCGCTCCGGCGCGGCCGGCGGCCTCGCGAAGCGCGTCGGTACGCAGGGAGTGCGCCCGGCTCGGGTCGCGCTCGTAGATGAGCGTGCTCCAGCAGTCGAAGGTCACGGCGCCGGGGCGCTCGGGTCGGGGATCCGGACGGAGTCGCATGGTGGGACGCGCGCAGGATAGCGGCCCATGGCTCCCGCTGCGCGGGGCCGCGGGAGCCCTCGATCCGGCCTATGCTGCGCCGCACTCCGGGAGGTGCTGCCGTGTTCGAGCCGGTCCTGCGGGTGGAAAAGAGCGAGGGGATCGCCACCCTCACGCTGAATCGCCCCGCGAAGCTGAACGCCCTGTCGCTGGAGCTGCGAAGCGCGCTGGCCAACGCCTTCGAGGCGCTCCAGCGGGATCCCGAGGTGGGCGTCGCGATCCTGACCGGCGCCGGGCGCGCCTTCTGCGCCGGACTCGACCTGAAGGAGCTCGGTGGAGACGCGGGCGATCCTGCGCGTGCCGTCAGCGAGGGCGACGTGGTGCGCGCGATGCATCGCTTCGACCGGCCGCTGATCGGCGCGGTGAACGGCGTGGCCGTGACCGGCGGCTTCGAGCTGGCACTCGCCTGCGACGTCCTCGTCGCGTCGAGCGAGGCTCGCTTCGCCGATACACACGCGCGCGTTGGAATCATCCCGGGCTGGGGCCTGAGCCAGAAGCTCCCGCGGCTGGTGGGGATCCACCGCGCCAAGGAGCTGGCCTTCACCGGCAACTACCTCTCGGCCCGCCAGGCCGAGGCCTGGGGCATCGTGGGCCGCGTCGTGGAGCCGGCGGAGCTCCTGCCGGTCTGCCGTGCCCTGGCGCGGGACATGCTGGGCTGCGACCCCGCCACGCTTCGCGCCTACAAGCGGCTGATCGACGACGGGTTCGCGCGACCCTTCGGCGATGCGCTCCGCCTGGAGACGGAGACCTCGCGAGCCCACGCGCGCGGGCTCACGGCCGACGCGATCGCCGCCCGCCGCGCCGGGATCCAGGCTCGCGGCCGCAGCCAGACGCGATCCTGAGCCCGCGTGGACGCCCGCCAGGAGCGGCTCGGCCTCCTCTTCGCCGGCCTCTGCGCGCTGAACGGCTCGTTCGTGCCCGCGATGGCGAAGCTCACCACGGGCGAGGGCGATGCGCTCCTGGTGGCCGCCGGGACGGCGGGCTTCGCAGGGGCTCTCGCGGCGCTGGTGCTGGGACTGCGCGGCGAGCTCGGCCTGCTGTTCCGCTCCGACGTGGGTCCGCGTCTCGCGCTCCTGGGAGCGCTCGGCACCGGCCTCGCGTTCTTCTGCTTCTTCCAGGGCGCACGGCGCACCAGCGCGATCGAGGCCACCTTCTGCCTGCAGATCGAGCCCGCCTACTCCCTCCTGCTCTCCTGGCTGGCGCTGGGTCATCGTCCGACACTCCGGCGTGTTGCAGCGACGGGCGTCGTGCTGCTCGGGATCGCCCTGGTCATCGGAACGCGCGGAGTGAGCGCATCCGCAGGGGTGGCATTCCTGCTGGCTACGCCCCTGGCCTGGCAGCTCTCGCACCTGCTGGTGCTGCGACGGCTCCCGGGCATCGCGCCCCCGGCCCTCACCGGCGCGCGCTACGTGTGGGGAGGAGGGGTGCTGCTCGCGCTCTGGCTCGCGAGCGGCGGAGCTGCGACGGCGGCCGCCACGCCGGGGCTCGGGCGGCTGCTGCCCGTGCTGGCGCTCCAGGGCACCGTGCTGAGCTATTGCGGGACCCTCCTCTGGTACCAGGCGATCGGCCGCATCGACCTCGCCCGGGCGACCGCGATCGTGGTCCCGTCGGTGCCCGTGCTCTCGCTCGCGGCCACCTACCTGCTGGTCGGAGAGATCCCCACCGCGGCCCAGTGGCTCGGCCTCGTCCTCACCGCCGGGGGGGTGCTGGCCTACGCCACGGCGCCCCACGCCGTGGCCCGGAGCGCCCCGCCGCAGGCGCGAAAGGGCGCCACGCAACCCACCGTCGCCCCACCGCTTTGAGCCGGGCGCCGCCCCCCAGGGAGCGCGCAAACGGGCGCCCCGACACGAAAAATCCTTGAGTGGCAGGGGGCCGGCTGGCAGGATGCTGAACCACGGGACAGTGCGCCGCCGCCCACACGTCGGCGCACGCTCAGGGGGAAGCGATGTCGGAGTGCCGCCGCCTGGTCGTCGTCGTGTCTCTTGCGCTCGCGCTCTTCGCTCCGCGCGCAGGGGCGCAGCAGTCGTTCATCACGTTCGAGTCGGGGCAGGTGCGTCCGCTGGCGCTGTCGCCGGACCGCAGCAAGCTGTTCGCGGTCAACACGCCGGACGGTCGTCTCGAGGTCTTCAACGTGGGCGCGGGCGGGATCGCGCTCTCGGCCGAGGTGGAGGTGGGTCTCGAGCCGGTGGCGGTGGCGGCCCGCACCAACACCGAGGTGTGGGTGGTGAACCACCTCTCGGACAGCGTGAGCATCGTGGACCTCTCGACGAGCCCGCCGCGGGTGGTGCGGACGCTGCTGGTGGGGGACGAGCCGCGGGACATCGTGTTCGCCGGGACGGGGGGCAATCGGGCGTTCATCACGACGGCGCATCGGGGTCAGGCGCGGCTGGCGGTGCCGGTGGCGCAGGGCGGCGGCGACCCGCAGCTCACCACGGCCGGCGTGGGCCGGGCTGATGTCTGGGTCTTCGACGCCACCAACCTCGGCACCAGCCTGGGCGGCACGCCCCTCCAGATCATCACGCTCTTCTGCGACACGCCCCGCGCGCTCGCGGTGAGCCCCGACGGCAACACGGTCTACGCCGCCGCCTTCAAGTCGGGCAATCAGACCACGACGATGTCGGAGGGCTTCGTCTGCAACGGCTTCACCAGCGCGAGCTCCTGCACCAACAGCCAGGGCTTCGTGGCGCCGGGCGGCGTTCCCGGGCCGAGCACGGACTCCATCAGCGAGAAGGCGCCCGAGATCGGCATCATCGTGAAGCTCAACCCGGCGACCGGCCACTGGGAGGACGTCCTGGGCCGCGATTGGAGCCAGGGCGTGCGCTTCAACCTGCCGGACAAGGACGTGTTCGCGATCGACGCCAACGCGCTGACCCAGACCACGGTCTGGAGCCACGTCGGCAGCACGCTCTTCAACCTCGCCGTGAATCCGGTCAGCGGCAAGATCTACGTCTCCAACACCGATGCGCAGAACCTGAGGCGCTTCGAGGGGCCGGGCATCTTCGGCGGGAGCACCGTGCAGGGCCACCTGGCGGAGGCGCGGATCACGGTGCTCTCCGGCTCCACGGTGACGCCGCGGCACCTGAACAAGCACATCGACTACTCGATCCTGCCGGCGCCGGCGGGCGTCAAGGACCACAGCCTCGCGACCCCGGTCGGGATGGCGGTGGACAGCCTGGGCTCGACGCTCTACGTGGCGGCGTTCGGCTCGAGCAAGATCGGCGTCTTCTCCACCAGCGAGCTCGAGAACGACACCTTCGATCCGACCACCGAGAGCTCGAGCTACATCTCCGTGAGCGGCGGGGGGCCGAGCGGCCTGGTGCTGGACGAGGCGCGGGGCCGGCTCTACGTGCTCACGCGCTTCGACGACGCGGTGAAGGTGGTGGACCTGGCCAGCCACACCGAGAAGCAGGCGGTGGCGCTGCACAATCCCGAGCCGGCGTCGGTGGTGCAGGGGCGGCCCTTCCTCTACGACGCCACCAACACCTCGTCGAACGGCGAGGC
>JAWOLJ010000065.1:0-85370 GCA_033853555.1 Myxococcota bacterium | reverse complement strand
GGAGCGCGCGCTCCGCCCGACGGCGATGGCGCTGCGCGGCATGCGCCCTCCGCGCTTTCCCTCCCTCTTCGAGGCGCTCGCCAACGTGGTGCCCTTCCAGCAGGTGAGCCTCGATGCCGGCGCCGCGATCGTGGCGCGGCTGGTCGAGCGCTTCGGGCAGGCGTCCACCCGGGACGGAGCGCCGCTCTACGCGTTCCCGAGCGCAGAGGCCATCGCCGAGGCCCGCCTCGATGCGCTGCGGCGCTGCGGGCTCAGCACGCGCAAGGCCGAGTCGCTGCGGCGCCTGGCCCGCGCCATCGCATCGAAGGAGCTGGTCGAAGAGGAGCTCGCCGGCCTGAGCACGCCCGAGGCTGCGAGAGCCCTGACCGAGCTGCCGGGGATCGGCCCGTGGAGCGCCCACCTGGTGCTGCTGCGGGGGCTCGGCCGGATCGACGCCTTTCCGCCAGGCGACGTGGGCGCGGCGCGCGGGCTCGCCCGGCTGTTAGGCCGTCCGCCGGGCGCGTCGCTCGAACGAGTCGTCGAGCGCTTCGGCGATCGGCGGGGCTATCTCTACTTCTGCTCGCTCGGCGGGAGCCTGCTGGAGAAGGGCCTGATCCATCCGGCCCCGCCGCCGGTCGCTTGAGGCTCCTCACCCCGCCAGATGTCGCCGCAAGAGATCGGGCTCGAGAGCGCCCCGCGCGAGCCGCCACGCGGCGGGGAGGCGCATCAGGTGGAAGAGCAGACACGCGAACGCGAGGCCGACGCCCACCACCGCGATCACCGTGAGCGGACCCGGATCGGCCTTCAGGCTCGTCACGTGATCCAGGACGAAGGCGAGCGAGGCCACGAGCGCGGCCAGCGAGAGGACGGCCGCCAGCGCGACGTCGCGCAGCGCCCGGCGCGGGCCCTGCTGGAGCACGCGCCGCAGCTCGCCCGGAGAAAAATGGTCGAGGAACCAGGTGGCCTCGTCGCCGGCGCCGCGGTCCGCCGGCGGCGCGAGCCGGCGACCGGTGAGCGGATCCAGCGCGGTCTCGCCGCGGCCGTGGGCCTCGATGCCGCGCAGGATCGCGCGGTGGGCCGCCTCGTCGATGGGGAGCCGCCACGCGATGAAGAACGAGATCAGCGAGAAGAGCGCGGGGGTCAGTGCGAAGATCCCGCGGATCGCGAGCGTGACCGCCGGGCTCTGCTCCGGTGCGTTCGGCACGTAGCCGAGCGATCCCAGGAAGGCGATGGGGATCGCCGCGCTCGGGATCACCACGAACTTCGGCAGGATGGACCAGAACGCCGCATACTGCGCCTCGCGTCGCTTTCCGGTGTGGAGCTCGTCGTAGTCGATCACGTCGGCCTGGATCGCGGGCGCCAGGAAGAGCCCGGCCCCGAAGGACGAGCCCGCCCAGGCCAGGAGGGCCAGCAGCGGGAGCTCGTCGCCCGGCCCGAGCAGGAACATCGCCGCTCCCCCGGTGATGCCCATGGCGAAGCTCGCGAGCCAGGTGGGCCGCTTGCCGAAGCGCCGCGCGGCGCGCACCCAGAGCGGCAGGCACAGGAAGCCCGACCCGAAGTAGGTCGCGAGGAAGATCGCGAGCCAGAGCGGCGGGTTCTCCGGCCGGATCACGTAGGCGTTGTAGAACGGCATGAGCGTGCCGGGAATGGCGCCCGGGATGCTCGCCACCACGTAGGTCGCGAGCAGGATGCGGAAGGGGCCGTTACGCAGCGCGCGCCGCACGCCGGGCACGATCGGGTTGGGCTCGCGCTGGTAGAACTCCGGCCGCTCGCGCACCGTCAGCAGCAGCAGACCGTAGAGCAACACCAGGACGCCGCCGAAGGCCACCGCAAAGAGCGAGAACACGCGCCGCTCGTCGTGCAGCCACACCGTCATCACGCCTGGCGCCAGCGCCGCCACCACCGTGCCGAGGATGGTGAAGCCCTCCCGCACGCCGAACAGGCTGGAGCGCTCGTGATAGTCGAGCGTGAGCTCGGGCCCGAGAGCGTAGTGGGGGATGATGTAGACCGTGTGGAACAGGAAGTAGAGCACGAAGCTCGCGGTGAACCAGACGATGGCGGAGCGCTCGCCCATGCCCGCCGGCGGGCTGAAGAGGGCCCAGAACGCCACGGCCGCCAGGGGAGCGCCTGCGGCGATGAAGGGGCGCCTCCTGCCCCAGCGCGTGCGGGTCCGGTCGGAGAGCCAGCCGATCAGGGGATCGGTGAGCGCATCGAAGGCGCGCGCGATGGCGATCGCGATCCCGAGGAAGCCCAGCGGCACCAGCACGGTGTCCGCGTAGAACTTCGTCATGTGGATCGCGATCGGGATCGTCATGGCCGCACCGGCGAAGCTCGGCGCGCCATAGGCGAGCTTCAGCCCGAGCGGCACGCGCTCGTCGCGGCCCTCCAAGCCGAATTCAGCCGAGGAAGCGCGTCACGGCTGCGACGAACGCCTCGGGCTGCTCGTACGGCAGCATGTGCCCGGCCGCCGGGACCGTCTCGAGCGTCGCCTGGGGAGCCAGCGCTCTCCAGCGCTCCGCGTAGAGGGGCGGGATCAGGCGATCGCTCGCTCCCCACACCAGAAGCGTCGGCGCCCGCAGCCGGTACAGGCGCTTCGAGAGCCGCCGGTTCGGGATCGGGAACAGAATCTTGCCGGCCATGCCGAGCCGGCGGGTGTTGCCGATGTAGAACTCCACCAGCGCGTTCATGTCGCGCAGGTCGACGCCCCCCGTCAGCAGCGCCTCGCCGCGGGCACGATCGTGGAAGAGCACGCTCGCGAACTCGTGGGGCAGGAACGAGAAGAGGTCGGGGATCGGATGCTCGGGGATCCACAGCCCCGCCGGCGCCACCAGCACGAGCTTGGCGAGATCCCGCGGCGCGAGGCAGGCCATCTCCGCGGCGATCATCCCGCCCATCGAGTGCCCGACGAGGTGCGGGTGATCGAGGCCGAGGGCGTCGACCACGTCCCAGCCGTGGAGCGTGAAGTCCAGCATGTCCTCCAGCCGCTCTTCGCCGGTCGACTCGCCGTAGCCCGGGAGCTCCGGCGCGAAGACGTGGTAGCGCCGGGCGAGCGCCTCCAGGAAGGGGTTCTCGGCGAAGAGCCCGCCCGCACCGTGCAGGAAGACCAGCGGCGCGCCGGAGCCTCTCTCGAGCACGCGCACCTTGCAGCCGCGCCGGGTCTCGACGCTTCGCGTGTTCATCGCGGGGCCTTCCCGTGCTGCCGGGCGGCCTGCAGGTTCTCCTCGGGGTGGAGGCGGTTCTCCAGCGGCTTGCACCACCAGCGATCGTCACCCTTCCACTCCGGCCAGACGTCCCTCAGGTGGGGCATCACCTGCTCCGCGAAGAGCCGGGTCGAGTGGCGGGTCTTGTCGTCGGGCATGTTGCCCACGTGGAGCAGGCAGAAGACGTGGCCCACGCGCAGGCCCTTGATCATGTGCTCCATCTTCTCGCGCACCGTGGCCGGGCTGCCGGCGATGATGTAGCCCTCGTCGTTCAACTGCTTCCAGGTGAGCGTCGAGAAGAGCTTCTGCATGTCCTCGGTCATGTTGCTCATCGCACCGTGCTTGATGGTCTTGATGGTGCGGTAGCCCGGCGCGTCGGCGAAGCCCGCGTAGACGTGGAGGCAGCGGTTGTAGAAGTAGCTCACGTGCTCCGCGTACAGCCGCTCCGCTTCCTGGTCCGTCTCGCCGACGCAGATCGTCTGGGCGAACGCCGCGCGATACGGCGACTCGTCCTTGCCCCGCTGCGCTACGCGCTCCCAGTAGCCGTCGAGCAGGAGCTTCCCGCGCAGATAGCCGGTGAAGGAGAGGTAGGAGTAGTTGTAGTCGTGGTCCAGGCAGAAGTCCCAGGTCTCGACCGACCCGCCGCCCGGGATGTAGATCGGGGGGTGCGGCTTCTGGATCGGCTTCGGCCAGCAGTTCACCCAGCGCAGCTGGTTGTACTTGCCGTCGAAGGCGAAGATCTCCTCTTCCTTCCACGCGCGCATGATGAGCTCGTGGGCCTCGGCGTACTTGTCGCGCGTCAGCGCGGGGATCTGGCCGTAGCAGTAGTTGGTGTCCATCGAGGTGCCGACGGGGAAGCCGGCGAGGAGACGCCCGCCCGAGAGGCAGTCGAGCATCGCGAACTCCTCGGCCACCCGGATCGGCGGGTTGTAGAGCGCGATCGAGTTGCCGATCACCGCGATGGCGGCCCGCGAGGTCCGGCGCGCCAGGCCGGCCGCGATGATGTTCGGCGAGGGCATGATCCCGTAGCCGTTCTGGTGGTGCTCGTTCACGCCGATGCCGTCGAAGCCCACCTGGTCCGCGTACTCGAGCTGGTCCATGTAGCGGTGGTAGACGAAGTGGCCCTCGCGCGGGTCGAACAGGCGGTTGGGAATGTCGACCCACACCGATCGGTGTCGTTCGCGGAAGTCGTCCGGGAGGTGGGGCCAGGGCATGAGGTTGAACCAGGTGAACTTCACGGGGTCTCCTGAACGGTGTTCGGGAACGCAGCCTACCCCAATCCCCGGCCCCGGCGCTCCCCCGGGCTTCCCCGCACGCCTGCCGCGCCGCGGCGCACCCGCTACCCCCGCGGCGCGACGCGGGTACACTCCGGCCGCCGTCGCGGCGGCGGGGCGCGACGCGCAGGGGTGGGGGGAACCCGAAGCATGCAGGCGGTTCGGCGCGCGACGCGCGCCCTGGCATTCGTGCTCTCTGCGCTGGCGCTCGCCGGTGCCGCGCGCGGCGGCGAGGTGGCCGCAGCGCAGAGCTCCGGAGGACCGGCGGCTTCTCTGGTGGAGGAAGGGACCTCCGGCCGCAGTGAGACGGTGGCACGGCTCGGCTCGGGCGCCCTCGGGAGCGAGGGGGCCGAAGCCACCGCCGACGGCGTGCGGACGCTCCGGGCGGAGCTCGAGCGGCTGCGCCTCGAGAACGACGCGCTGCGCACGGATCTGCGCTCGACCGACCGACTGGTGGGCGCCGGGCTGCTGGCCGCCGGGATGCTCCTCGGGGCGTTGCTGCGCGCGGCGGCCGGCCGCCGGCCCCAGCCGCGGATCCGGTTCTAGTGCAAGCGAAGCGCGCAGCGAGGCGAAGCCGAGCGGAGGGCGCCAGCCCGGCGGCGCAGCCGCCGGTGCGCCCGGGCCCACCATGGCGAGCGGGCTGGCGCTCGAAGAGGAGACGCGGCTCGGCCTCATGTTCCCGGGCGGCGACGGGCGCTCGGCCCTCGCGCTCGCCCGCCGCTGCGAGGCGCTCGGCTTCGACTCGCTCTTCGTGGGCGACCACCTGGCCTTCCACGTGCCGGTGCCCGACTCGCTGGCGCTGCTGGCGTTCCTGGCGGCCGCCACCGAGCGGATCGCGCTCGGCACCGGGGTCTTCCTGCTCCCGCTGCGTCCGCCCTTCGTGGCCGCGAAGGCGGCGGCCACCGTGGACCTCCTCTCCGGCGGGCGCCTGGTGTTCGGCGTGGGCGTCGGCGGAGAGTTCCCTCCCGAGTTCGACGCCGCGGGCGTGCCGCTGCGCGAGCGCGGCGCACGCACCGACGAGGCGCTGGAGCTGGTGCGGCGGCTCTGGCGCGAGGACGCGGTGCGACACGAGGGACGCTTCTTTCGCCTCGGGCCCGTGACGCTCGAGCCCAAGCCCGCGCGACCCGGGGGGCCCCCGATCTGGGTGGGCGGCCGCTCGCCCGCGGCGATGCGCCGCGCGGGCCGCCTCGGCGACGGCTACGTCTCGACGATGACCTCGGGGGAGCGCTATCGCTCGAACCTGGCCGAGATCTTCCAACACGCACAAGCGTCGGGCCGCGCCGAGCGACCCTTCGCCACCGCCGCCCTCCTCTTCACCGTGCTCGACACCGACCGCGAGCGCGCCGCCGCCCGTGCCGCGGAGGTGCTGGGCCGGGTCTACGCCCGCGACTTCCGCGAGGCCGCCCGCAAGTACTGCCTGCTCGGTCGGCCCGAGGACTGCCTGGAGCAGATGCGGGCCTACGCCGCCGCGGGCGTGCGCCACTTCCTGCTCTCGCCGCTGGCCGATCCCGCGGGATTCGTGGAGCAGGTGGGCGCCGAGATCGTGCCCGAGGTCCGGGGCCTCGCACGCTGAGGCCGGCTCTGCCGCGCCTCACACCCCGGGCGCCCAGTTGCCGTGGAAGCCGAAGGGCACGCGGTGAGGCAGCTGCACCCTGGCCAGGGGCTCCGCCTCCACGTTCTCCGCATCGAACACCACGAGATCGCTGCGCCGCTCGTCCGGCCGGTACACGAGGCAGAGCAGGAAGCCCTCGCCCTCGGGAGCACCGGCCCTGCGCGGCACGAACACCGGCTCGCCCACCAGTCCTTCGCCGCCGAAGACGTGGGCACGCCGGACGCCGCGCTCGTGGTCGTAGTGCAGCACGGCGTCGAAGCCCGTCCCGTCCTCCCGCGGCGCGAGTCGGCCCGCGGCGTAGCCGTGCCGGTAGCGCAGCCCGCTGCGGCGCTCGTCCAGGCGCGGGAACTCGCTCGCGGCGTCGTCGAGCCGCTCCTCCTTCACCGAGCCCCCGGCCAGATCGAGGGTCCAGCGGGTGAGCTTCGCCTCCAGCGGCTCCTCCTCCTGCGCCGACCCGAAGAGCGGGAGCCTCGGATAGCGGCAGACGTCCGCCACGATCCGATCCCCATCGGTGTAGGCGTTCATGGGGTGGAAGACGTAGCAGGGATCGGTCTCGAGCCAGCGCGGAGCGCCGCCTCCGCCGCGCCGCGAGACGACCCCGAGGCGCGTGCCGAGCTCCGGCTCCCAGCACAGCGGAGGTCGACCCTGGCCCAGGTTCTCCAGGCGCAGCACCGCCGGGCAGACCAGGAAGAGCACGTGCTCCCGGGTGACACAGAAATCGTGCATCATGGTCGGGACCGGCACCTCGATCTCCTCGCTCCGCACGAGCTCGCCCTCGGCCGAGGCCACGTGGAAGCGCAGGAAGGGCGGCAGCGCCGAGTAGCCGAAGAAGATCATCTCGCCGCTCTCGGGATCGAGCTTCGGATGGGCGGTCATCGGACCCTGGAGGCGCCCGCCGAAGTCGAAGGGGCCGAGGGTCTCGAGCGTGCGGGGATCGAGCTCGTGGGGCGGTCCCCCCTCCCACAGGGCGAGCAGCCGGCCGGCGTGCATCAGCACGTTGGTGTTGGCGGCGTTCGGCGACGCGCCGACTACACGGGGATCGGTGGCGGCCAGGTCGGTGAGCCCGCCGAAGAGGGCCTCGCCGGCGGCGCGCTCGAGCTGGAAGCGCTGGGTCCGCACCCAGCGGTTCCGGTAGTGCGCGTGGCCGCGCCGCAGCGTCACCGCATGGATCATCCCGTCGCCATCGAACCAGTGGTAGCGCCCGCGCGGCGCGAACTGGGGGTTCGGACCGTTGCGGAAGAAGCTGCCGTCAAGCTCGCGCGGGAGGTCCCCGACCACCGGGAGGTCGTGCGCCTCTCCCTCCATCAGCCACGGCGCATAGTTCCCGCGCAGGAAGGGATCGTCGCTCGGAAAGGGCTTGCTCATGACCAGCTCCTGGCCTCTCCCACACCGGGGAGGTTGGGGATTCAGGACCCGAGACTCAGTGCACGGTCACCTCGACGCGGCGGTTGTTGAGCCGGCCTGGCGGCGTCGCTTCCACCGCGGGGGAGAGGCGGCTCGAGAGCCCACCGGCGACCAGGTGGGAGGCGTCGATGCCGTGGTCGGCGAGGAAGCGGGCCACCGCCTGCGCCCGCGCGTCGGAGAGATCGACGTTCTCCGCGGCGCTCCCGTCGGACTCGGCGAAGCCCTCCACGTCGATCACGGCCTCCGGATGGGATCGCATCCGCTCCGCGAACCAGGTCAGATCGCGCACGCCGTCCGCACCGATCTCCGCGCTCCCTTCGGCGAAGTAGACCACGGCGGAGTAGTGCTCGGCCTCGCTGCGAGCGAGCTGCCGCTGCTCCTCGCTCTGCTGTCGCTCGTGCTCCATGCGGTCGAGCTCCGTCTCGTAGGGCCGTGGGCTGCGCCAGAAGCACCCCGGAAGAGTCGGGACGCCGACGCTCAGGAAGGCGAGCGCCAGGCCGATCCAGCCACGAGCCAAGGCGATCCTCCACCGGCCGTCGGGGCCGCTCGCAGGATGGCACGGCGCCGCCGGCGCGTCAGCCACGAGACGCGTCGTTGCATTGCCGGCGGCGCGGCGCGTGCTTCCTTCGGGAGCGGGGCGGAGGTGCCGGCGCGCCTGCAGGAGGAACCGCATGCCGAGATGGAGCCGCGCGCCGGTCGCGCTCGTCGCCCTGGCCTGGCTGGCCTGCGCCGGCCTCTCGGTGAACGCCGACTGGGATCCCCAGGCCCGCTTCGAGAATCTCCATACCTGGGCCTGGCTGCCCGGACAGGTGGACGGGCGCGAGCAGCACCAGCCGGAGTCGCCGCTGGTGCGGCGCCGCATCGTGGCCGCCATCGAGGACACCTTCGCCGCACGCGGCTACACGCAGGTCGAAGCGGGCACTCCGGACTTCTGGGTGGCGTATCACGTGGCGATCGAGAGCAGGCTCGAGACCCGCACGATCTACGACGGGTACGGCCCCGGCCCGTGGTGGTACGGGTACGGCTGGCCCTACGCCGAGACCTATACCGAGCAATACCAGGTGGGGACGCTCCTGATCGACGTGATCGACGGCCGGCGGAGGGAGCTCATCTGGCGCGGCAGCGCGCAGTCGCGGATCCAGGATCTCCGCACCCCCGAGGAGCGCGAGAAGCGCGTGCGGGAGGCGGTTCGGGCCATCCTCGAGCGCTTCCCTCCGCCCGCGCGCTGAGCGCCGGCGGCAGGCGCCGGCTTCAGGGGAACACGCCGCGGCGCCGCTTCGCCTCGGCCACGCGATGGAGGCCGCGCATCAGCGCGGCGGTTCGCAGGTCGAGCTTCCGTTGCTGCGCCACGGAGAAGACCTCGCTGAAGGCGCGCTGCATGATGCGGATGAGCTTGTCGTTCACCTCCTCCTCGGTCCAGAAGAACTGCTGCGCGTCCTGCACCCACTCGAAGTAGGAGACCGTCACGCCGCCGGCGTTGGCCAGCACGTCGGGCACCACCAGGATCCCGCGCTGGCTCAGGATCCGGTCCGCCTCGAGGTCCGTCGGGCCGTTCGCGCCCTCCACCATCATGCGGCAGCGCAGCCGACCGGCGTTGCTCCCGGTGATCTGGTTCTGGATCGCCGCCGGGATCAGCACGTCGCAGGGCAGCTCGAGGAGCTCCTGGTTGGTGACCGTGTCCGCGCCGGGGAAGCCTTCCAGGAAGCGGTGCTCGCGCACCCAGGCGTCGACCTTCGCGAGATCGAGGCCGTTCGGGTCGTGGATCCCGCCCTTGAGATCCGAGACCGCCACCACCCGCGCGCCGAGCGTGGACGCCACGTGCGCTGCGGTGGCGCCGACCTGCCCGAAGCCCTGGATCGCCACGCGCAGGCCCTCGACCGCGAGGCCGAGGTGCCGGCACGCCTCGACCATGCAGGTCACCACGCCGCGCCCGGTGGACTCCCGCCGCCCGAGGGAGCCCCCGATCTCCACCGGCTTGCCCGTCACCACTCCCGGCACCGCGTGGCCCTTCTGCTGCGAGTAGGTGTCCATCATCCAGGACATGATCTGCTCGTTCGTGCCGAGATCGGGGCCCGGGATGTCGCGATCGGGGCCGATCATCTCCGAGATCTCGGAGGTGTAGCGGCGGGTCAGGCGCTGGAGCTCGGTCGGCGAGAGCCCGTTCGGGTCGATTCGCACACCGCCCTTCGCCCCGCCGAACGGGAGCCCGATGATCGCGCACTTCCAGGTCATCCACATCGCGAGCGCCGTCACCTCGCCGAGGTCGAGGTCGGCGTCGAAGCGCGTGCCGCCCTTCGTGGGCCCCATCGTGAGGAGATGCTGCACGCGATAGCCGAAGACCGTGTCGACGGTCTGGTAGTTGTCGCGGCGAAAGGGGAAAGAGACCACCAGCGCGCGCTGCGGCGTGCGCAGGCGCTCCCAGATGTTCGCGTCCAGGCCCATGCGCTCCGCGGTCTGGTCGAGCTGACCCACCGCGAGGCGGTACATCGGAGTTTCCCATTCGAGGGGTGCGGGGCTCATGGCGCGCGAGCTTATCACGCGCCGCGCCTGAAGAGGCCCTGAAGCGGTCGTGGTAGGCTCCACGCGACATGCCGACCGCCGCGCGCGAGCCTCTCCTGGAGCCGGTGGCGCAGGCCTTCGACGTGCAGGCCCGCCTGTGCGGCGCACTGGGGTCGCCCCTCTACGCCGAGCTGTGTGGCGCCCTGCGCGACGCCCTGCCCCGTCACGAGGCGCTGCGCGGCCTGGCTGCCGGCTTCACCGACGACCCGCTGTACGGGGTCCTCGCGCTGCGCCTGCTCGGGGGGGTGCACGCCCTGGTGCTCGCCGGCGAGGCGCCGGAGCTCGCGCGCCACTATCCCTCGGCCGGCGGCGCGCCCGAGCATCCCGCCGCGGGGCGGGCGCTCCTGGCGCTGATCGAGCGCGAGCGCGAGCGTCTCGCGCCGTGGCTCGCCTCGGTACCGCAGACCAACGAGGTGCGTCGCTCGGCGGCGCTCCTCTGCGGCTTCCTCGAGATCGCCGCGCGCACCCGCCTGCCGCTGGCATTGCGCGAGATCGGCGCCAGCGCGGGCCTCAACCTGCTCTTCGATCGCTTCCACTACGTGCTCGGCCCCCACCGCTGGGGAGACCCCGGATCCCCGGTGCGGCTCGTGGCCGAGTGGCAGGGCGAGGGCGCGCCGCCCTTGGAGGCGCCCATCGCGGTGGCGAGCCGCGGCGGCTGCGATCTCGCGCCGGTGCGGATCGAGGAGGCGGACGCCCGCAGGCGGCTCGCGGCCTTCGTGTGGCCCGACCAGCCGGAGCGGCTCGCCCACCTGCGCGGCGCCATCGCGCTCGCGCGCGAGGCGCGGATCGTGGTGGAGACGAGCGGCGCCGCCACGTGGCTGGCTCGCGAGCTCGCTCCGACACGCGAGAGCGTCACCACCGTCGTGTTCCACTCCTCGATGTGGATGTACGTCTCAGCGGCCGAGCAGAGCGAGATCCGGCGCGAGATCGAGGCCGCGGGAGCGCGGGCCTCGGAGGGTGCGCCCCTGGCCTGGCTCCAGCTCGAGGACGGCGCGCCGCGGGACGCCCTCCGGCTGCGCCTGTGGCCCTTCGCCCCCGAGGAGCGGATCCTCGCCGACGCCCATCCCCACGCCGCATGGATCCGCTGGTGGGACGAGGCGGCCTAGCGAGGCCGTCGACGGCGCTCCCGCACGGAGGCCGGCGGCGCGGGCTCGAAGAGCGCGAGCTGGCGGGTGGCGGCGCGCGGCGGCGCAGCCGCTTCGCCGGCGCTCTGCGGGTGCGCCGGCGTCGGGCCACGCCGCGAGCCGGCATCCTCGAGGCCGAGCCGCCGGCAGTGCAGCTCGAAGAGGTCGCGGAGGATCTGCCAGCGCGGGCCACGGCCGCGCTGGCGCTCGAAGAAGGCGCTCTCGGAGAGGCGGCCGCCGCGCACCTCGCGCAGCGCCTGGAGCACGTGCTCCGCCCGCAGCGGGAGCGCCTCGCGCAGCCGCTGCTCGAAGACCGGGCGCACCTCGCCCGGCAGCCGCAGCAGCGTGGAGAATGCGCGGCTTGCCCCTGCCTTCCGCGCACGCTCGAGGATCTCGGGCACCTGTGCGTCGTTCAGCGCTGGAATCAGCGGCGAAACGGAGACGCCGGTCGGGATCCCGGCCTCGGAGAGGATGCGCAGCGTCTCGAAGCGGCGCGCCGGCGACGGTGCGCCGGGCTCGATCGCCCGTGCCAGCTCCGGGTCGGCAAAGGGGATGCTCACGTGCACGGTGGCGAGCCCCCGGGTCGCAAGAGCCGCCAGCACGTCCACGTCCCGCCGCACCAGAGCGCTCTTCGTGATGACACCCACCGGCGTCGAATGCTCGCCGCAGATCTCGAGGCAGGCTCGCGTCAGGCGGTAGCTCGCCTCCAGGGGCTGGTAGCAATCGGTGTCCCCGGAGAAGACCACGAGCTCGCGCGGCCAGGAGCTCCGGCCGAGCTCGTGCCGCAGCAGCCGGGGCGCGTTGCGCTTCACCACGATGCGGCGCTCGAAGTCCGTCCCCGCCCCGAATCCCAGCCACTGGTGCGACGGCCGCGCGTAGCAGTAGGCGCAGGCGTGCCAGCATCCGCGGTAGGGGTTCAAGCTGAAGCGGAAGCCGAGATCGGGGCTGCGGTTCTCCGCCAGGATGGAGCGGGCCTCCTCCTCGTAGACCTCCAGAGCCGCCGCGGGCGGCTCCTCCAGCCATTCGAGGCAGGTGCTCTCCCAGGGGTTGGGGGGATTCGAGACCGGGCGGGGCGGAGTCATTTTCGTCTTATATTCGCTTTCCGCCGCGGCGGCAAGCCGGCTTGCCCCGGCGGCGGTGACGCCGGGATAATCGCCCCGGCGTGAACCCCTGGGCGATCCTCGGCTGGCTGGCGGTGGCCCTCTGCGGCGCGGGCGCCCTCGGGGTGGTGGCGACCGCCCGGGGCGAGCCCCTCTCGAGCGGCTGGTTCCTGCTGGCCGGCCTCGCCTGCTACGCCCTCGGCTACCGCTTCTACTCCGCCTTCCTGGCCGTGCGGGTCCTGGCCCTCGATCCCAAGCGGCCCACCCCCGCCGTGCGCCGCAACGACGGGAAGGACTTCGTCCCCACCAACCGCTGGGTGGTCTTCGGACACCACTTCGCCGCCATCGCCGGCCCGGGGCCGCTGGTGGGCCCGATCCTTGCGGCGCAGTTCGGCTACCTGCCCGGCACCCTCTACATCGTGATCGGCGTGGTGCTCGGCGGGGCGGTGCAGGACTTCACGGTGCTGGTGGGATCGCTGCGCCGCGACGGCAAGAGCCTGGGCCAGATCGTGCGCGACGAGATCGGCCCGGTGGGCGGCGCCGCCGCCCTGGTTGGCGTCCTCGCCATCATGGTGATCCTGATCGGTGTCCTCGGCCTGGTGGTGGTGAACGCCATGTTCGGCAGTCCCTGGGGCACCTCCACCGTCGCCGCCACGCTACCGATCGCGCTCGCCATGGGGATCTACATGGTGAAGCTGCGGCCGGGGCGCGTGCTCGAGGCGACGCTCGCCGGTGTGGCCCTGGTGCTGGCGGCGGTGGTGGGGGGCCGCTTCGTCCAGGAGCACGAGACGCTGCGTGCGCTCTTCGACCTGGACAAGCGCACGCTCGCGGTCGCGATCATCGCCTACGGCTTCGTGGCGAGCGTGCTCCCGGTCTGGCTCCTGCTCGCGCCGCGCGACTACCTCTCGGCCTTCGTGAAGATCGGCACCGTGTTCCTGCTGGCGGCGGGGCTCGCCTGGGTGCATCCGCCGGTCCGGATCCCGGCGCTCACGCGCTTCGTCGACGGCACGGGGCCCGTCTTCGCCGGGAAGCTCTTTCCGTTCTGCTTCATCACCATCGCGTGTGGCGCGATCTCGGGCTTCCACGCGCTGATCGCGAGCGGCACCACGCCGAAGCTGCTGGCCTCGGAGGCCGATGCGCGCCTCGTGGGCTATGGCGCCATGCTGATGGAGAGCTTCGTCGGCCTGATGGCTCTGCTGGCGGCGGCGGTGATGGAGCCGGGCGTCTACTTCGCGATGAACGCCCCGGCCGCGCTGATCGGCACCACGGCGGAGCACGCCGCGAGCGTGATCCGCGACTGGGGATTCGCGCTCGATCCCGTGCGGCTCCACGCCCTCACGGCCCAGGTGGGCGAGCAGACGCTCCTCTCCCGCACCGGCGGCGCGCCGAGCCTGGCCGTCGGCATGGCGGAGATCTTCTCGAGCGTCCTCGGCGGCGCCGCGTTGAAGGGCGTCTGGTACCACTTCGCGATCATGTTCGAGGCCCTCTTCATCCTGAGCACGCTCGACGCCGGCACGCGCGTCGGTCGCTTCATGCTGCAGGACCTCTTCGGCAACGTATGGCGACCCCTCGGCCGCACGGAGTCGCTCCCGGCCAACCTGCTGGCCTCGGGGCTGATCGTCGCGGGCTGGGGCTACTTCCTGTACCAGGGCGTGGTGGACCCGTTCGGCGGCATCAACTCCCTGTGGCCGCTCTTCGGCATCGCAAACCAGCTGCTGGCGGCGACCGCGCTGGCCGCGGCCACCACCATCCTGGTGAAGTCGGGCAAGGCGCGCTTCGCGTTCACCACGGCGCTTCCGCTGGCGTGGCTCCTGGCCGTCACGCTGAGCGCGGGCTGGCAGAAGCTGTTCCATCCGGATCAGCGCGTGGGCTTCCTGGCGCAGGCCGATCACCTGGCGGCGCAGCTCGCCGCCGGCACGATTCCGCCCGAGAAGCTGGTGGAGGCGCATCACCTGATCTTCAACGACCGGCTCGACGCGGCCGTGACGGCGCTCTTCATGGCACTGGTGCTGATCGTGGTGCTCGATGCCGCGCGGGTGTGGTGGCGCTCGCTGCGCGGGGCCGGCGCGGCGCCCGCCCCCGGCGCCCAGGCGGTGGGCCCGTGACGCCGCAGGACCGGCACCCTGCGCGAGCCCTTGCGGCCGCACGGGCCGGCGGCCGCGCGCTCCGCGACTTCCTGCGCGGCTTCCTCGGCCTGCCGCACGCCCCTGGCGGGTCCGGAGCCGACACCGAACGGCGTCGAGGCGCGGACGCGGCCCGCCGCGCGATCGAGGAGCGGACCGCCCGCCGCGGCTCCTGCTGCTGAGCCTCGCCCGGGAGACGCCTCAGCCGAGCCGCGGCTTCACGCGCCAGCGGAGCAGCACCAGCAGCACGGCGAAGATCGCGAGCAGCGCGAGCATGGGCACCCACACCTCCGCGAAGCCCCCGCCGCGCAGCACGATGCGACGCAGGCCGATCTGGTACCAGCGGAGCGGCACCAGCGCGCCGACCTGGCGGATGCCGTCGGGCATGAGCTGGTACGGGATCATGACGCCCGAGAGCACCATCGAGGGCATGATCAAGAAGATGGTGAGGAACACCGCCTGTGCCGTGGTGCGGACCGCGGAGGAGAGGAGCACGCCGATCGCCAGCGAGGCCAGGACGAAGGGAAGCGTCAGCACCAGCAGGGCGAGCCAGCTCCCTCGGGGCCAGATGCCGAAGCCGAGGCCCGCCCCCAGGGTCGCGATGCCCAGCACCGCGTAGCTCACCACCACGTACGGCAGCAGCTTGCCGAGCACGATCTCGAGCGGCGAGGTGGGAAGCGACAGCGTCTGCTCGTAGGTCCCGCTCTCGCGCTCGCCCACCAGCCCGAGGCTCGTGACGGAGAAGCACACGTTGGTGAGCAGCATCCCGGCGATCGCCGCCAGGAAGAAGTCGCGGTCACGGAGCGTCGGGTTGAACCAGAAGCGCGGCCGCAGATCGACGGCGCTCGGATCCCGGGGCGCCAGCGTCGGCCCCTCGGTGCTCCGCACCGCGAGCCGCCGTCCCCCGGCGTCGAAGTGGAGCGCCACCTGCGCCACGTAGGAGGCGACCCGCGCGGAGATCAGCGGATCGGAGCCGTCGAGCAGGAGCTGGATCTCGCCGCGGCCCGCGAGCGTGTCGCGGCGGAAGTCCCGGGGAATCACCAGCAGGAGCGTGGCCTCTCCGCGCTGGAGCCGCGCCTCGCCCTCGCGGTAGCTCGAGACGCGCCGGGGCGGATCGAAGTAGCCGGTGGCCTCCACCTCCGCCACCAGCCGGCGGGAGACCGCGCTCGGCTCCTGATCGAGCACGACCCAGCGCACGTTGGCCGGCTCGTTCGAGATCGCGAGGCCGTAGAGGAGCAGCAGGATCACCGGCTGCACCAGGACCGCGCCGAGGAAGGCCTTGTCGTGGCGGATCACGCGGGTCTCGCGGTAGGCCATCGCGAGCACGTTCGAGATCGGTCTGCGCAGCCAGTCCTTCACGTCCGCCGCCCCAGGCTCCAGGCCGTGAGCCCGACCAGCGCGACGCCGAAGACCACGATCATCAGGAGGTCGTAGGTCATGGCGAACGGGCTCTCGCCACGCAGGTAGACGCCGCGGCAGATCCGGATGTAGTGCGTGGCAGGCACCGCCTCGGAGAACCACTGCACGAGCTTCGGCATGCTCCGCAGCGGGAAGGCGAAGCCCGAGAGCTGGAACAGCGGGATGCTGAAGAGCACGGTCTTCTGCACCGCCTCGGCCGCGGTCTCGGAGGTGGCGGAGAAGATCAGGCCCATGGCGAGCGAGGTCACCACGTAGTAGCTCGACACGAGCAGGAAGAAGAACACGTTCCCCTTGGGCCATACCCCGAAGAGCAGGCCCGCCACCAGCATCATCAGCACCACGTCGAGGGCGAAGACCGCGCCGAGCGGCAGGAGCTTGCCGAGCAGGATCTCGGCGGAGGTGGCCGGGGTGAGCTGGAGCTGGTCGAAGGTGCCGGTGATCCGCTCGTTCACCACCGAGACGGCGGTAATGAGCGTCGTCAGGAACGAGAGCACGAAGCCGAAGGTGCCTGCGACCATGAAGGGCACGCCGTCGAGGCGCGGGTTGAAGAGCGCCCGCGTCACGGTCCGCACGCCGCCGGACGCGCCGCGAGCGCGCGGCCCCCAGCCCTGGCCGCTCACCAGCTCGCCGCCGGTGCTCGCCACGATCGCGCGCACGAACGTGTCGGCGTTTCCCGCCACCACGGTCTCGGCGCCGTCCAGCAGGATCTGCACCTCCGGCGCCGGCTCTCCGGGCGCGCGATCGAGAAGCTGGCGCTCGAAGTCGGGCGGGATCACCACGCCGACGCTCACGTCCCCCGCCACGAGCGCCTCCTCGAGCCGGCCGCGCGTCACGAAGGGGACCGGATCGAAGGCCGCGCTGGCGCCGAGCTCCGCCACCAGACGACGACTCGCGGGGCTCGCGCTGGCGTCGTAGACGCCGAGCGCCAGGTGCTTCACGTCGGTGGCGAGGACGGAGCTGAAGGCCAAAAGCGCCATCACCGGCACCGCCACCAGGCAGAGCATGGTGAAGGGATCGCGCAGCGTCGCGCGCACCTCGCGTACCAGCAGCGTGCGGAGCCGCCGCCACTTCACGCGGCGACTCCGCTCCGCTCGGCTGCTGCGTCTGCGATCACCCGGCGGAAGATCTCGTGCATCGCCGGCTGCTCCACTCGCACCCGCCGCGCGAGGTCGGACCCGAGCGCCCGGCGGAGCGCCGCCAGCGCCGGCCCGTCGAGACGCGCCGCGCGCACCACCCAGCCGTCTCCCTCGCGGCGCGGCTCGAGGCCGGCGCGCAGGAGCAGCGCCCTCCCCTCCTCCTCGAGGTCTCCCGAGACGTGGATGTGAGAGCCGTCCGAGTGTCTGGCGCGGAGCTCCTCGGGGGTGGCGTCGGCGACCAGGCGTCCCGCGTCGATCAAGCAGACCCGGTCGCAGTAGTCCGCCTCCTCCAGGAAGTGCGTGGTGACGAACACGGTGACGCCGGCGTCGGACTCCTGCTGGATCAGCTCCCAGAAGAGCTCCCGGCTCTGCACGTCCACACCCGCCGTGGGCTCGTCCAGGAAGAGCAGGCGGGGCGAGTGGAGCGTGGAGAGCGCGAGGCCCGCGCGTTGGCGCAGCCCCGCGGGCAGGTTCTCCGGCCGCTCCGCCTCGGCGTCGGCCAGCGCGAAGCGCTCCCGCACCGCGCCCCAGCGTGCGTCGAGGACCCCGCCCTCCAGGCCGTACAGCCCGGCGTAGAACTCGACGTTCTCGCGCAGGGTCAGCCCCTGGTACAGGCTCACTCGCTGCCCCATGTAGCCGATCCGATCGCGGACGCGGCGCGGATGCGCGATCACGTCGATCCCGTCCACGCGGATCTCGCCGGCGCTCGGCGCGAGCAGCCCGATCAGCATGCGGATCGTGGTGCTCTTGCCGGAGCCGTTCGCGCCGAGGAATGCGAAGATCGTGCCCGGGGCCACCTCGAGCGTGAGGTCGTCCACGGCCACGAAGTCGCCGAACTTCCGCGTCAGGCCGCGCGCGACGATGATCGGCTCGCTCATGTCGCGCTCGAGCCCGTCGCTCCGCGCGCGAGGGCCAGGAGCGTCGACTCCATGTCGAGGGGCAGGCTCTCGGCCAGCCCGACACCCGGAAGCGATGCCAGCTCGCGCAGCACCGCATCCTCGCCCGGCGAACGGGCGCGCGATACCTCCACGCGCGCGAAGTGGCCGCTCGCACGCGCGCCAAGCACGTAGGGCAGGCTCCGCGCCGCGCGGGCGAGCGCGCGCGGCTCCTCGCCCCAGGCGCGGTAGAGCTCGAGCGGCAGGCCCGTGCGGAGCTCCGCCGGCGTCCCGCTCGCCACCACGCGGCCGGCGTCCAGGTACACCAGACGGTCACAGCGCCCGGCCTCGTCCAGGTAGCTGGTGGAGATCAGGATCAGCGTGCTCTCGCGACGCCGCGCCAGGAGCTCCCAGATCTCGAGCCGCGCCAGCACGTCCACGCCCGCGGTGGGCTCGTCCAGCACCAGGAGCGCCGGCTCCGGAAGCAGCGCGTTCGCGATGGCGAGCTTCTGCTTCATGCCGCCCGAGAGCGCACCCGCCGGCCGGGTGCGAAAGGGCGCGAGCCCGGTCCGCTCCAGCAGCTCGCGCGCGCGCGCATCGAACACCTCGGGCGCCAGACGATGCAGGCGCGCGGTGAAGGCCAGGTTCTCGGCCACCGAGAGCTCACGGTGGAGGCTGAAGGACTGCGGCACGTAGCCCACCCGCTGCTTGAGCGCCCGCACGTCCCGGCGCAGGTCGTGCCCGAGCACCGAGGCCTCCTCCGCCTGCACCTCCAGCAAGCCCGCCAGGGAACGCAGCAGCGTGGTCTTGCCCGCTCCGTCGGGCCCCACCAGCCCCACGATCTGCGGGCCCGCGAGCTGGAGATCCACTCCATCGAGGGCGCGGCGGCGCCCGAAGTGCTTGCGCAGGCCGCGCAGCCGCACGCCTCGCTGCAGGCCGGCCTGGACCGTCTGCGGCGTCGCCCGGCTCACGGATCGCTCCGGGCCTCCCGCTGCGCGGGCGGCGACGCCTCGGAGTCCACCAGGAAGACGTTGCCCTCGGCGCCGGGCTGGAAGCGCTCGACGTCCTGCAGGATGCGGACCTTGGCACGGTAGACCTGCGCCATTCGATCGCTCCGGGTCTCGATCTTCTCCGGCGTGAAGGTGGCCTCGTCGGCCACGAAGCTCACCTCCCCCGGCACCCGACGGCCGGGCTCGCTGTCGAGCTCGATCTCCACGCGCCGGCCCACCCGCAGCCGCGCGAGATCGGCCACCGGCACGTAGATCTGCACGTACTTGTCGCGGGGATCGAGGACCGCGAGGATCGGCGTCCCCGGCTGCGCGAGCTCGCCCGGCCACAGGAGCTGCGTCTGCACCACGGTCTCGGTGTTGGGGGCGCGCACCTGGTAGCGGGAGTGCATGACCTGGAGCTCCCCGAGCTGCGCGCGCCCGAGCTCGAGCTGGCGCCGCTGCACCTCGAGCTGCTGCTTCGCCAGCGCGATGTTGCGCTCCTCGGCCTCCACGCGCGCCAGCACCTCGCGCGCGCGACGCAGCGCGCTGCGAGCCGAGTCGCGACGGCTGCGCGCCTCGTCGAGCTTGCGCACGGTGCTGACGCCCTTGTCCGCCAGCCCCTGCTCGCGCTGGAAATTTCGCTCGGCCAATCCGGCGTCGATCTCCGTCTGGCGCAGCTCCGCCTGACGCGCGTCGCGATCGTGCACCCAGGTGCTCTCGGAGAGCGCCACCTGCTCCTCCTGGCGCCGGATCTGCGCCTCGAGCACCGCGAGCTCCTGGTCCTTGGAGGCGATGCGGGCAGCGATCTCCGAGTCGTCGAGGCGTGCGATCACGGCGTTCGCCGGGACGACGTCCCCCTCCTTGTAGGCGACGTCGATCACGCGCCCGCTGACCTCGCTCCGCAGCACGCGCTCCTCGCCCTCGACGAAGCCCGTGTAGTGGAGCTCGGCGCCCCGCCGGTGCCACCAGAGGAGCGCTCCTGCGCCGAGCGCGAGCGCGAGCGCGATCCCCGCGAGCCACCTTCCTCTCATCGAGACCTCCGGCCGGCGCGCCGGGGGACGCGCGCCGCAGGCTGCGTGCGGCGAGGCGCCGCGAGCCGCTCGATCCCGCCGAGCGAGAATTCGGTGATGTGGTCGGCGATCTCGCGCACGAAGCCCCGGGGGTAGTCGTCGCGCCCGAGGAGGAGCAGCAGGGCGGCCCGGTGCGTCCGGTAGAAGTAGATCTGCGCCCCGATGCTCCGGGTGCAGCGCTCGATCTCGGCCTGGGAGAGCTCGGGGGCGAGGCGCGAGAGCAGCCGTTCGATTCGACGCCGCAGCGGATCGAGGGAGCGCCGCACGATCTGCGGTAGCGCCTCGCTCGGCTCGGCGAGCTCGCGCACCATGAGCGTGCCGTGATGCCCGGGCTCCTCGAGGAGTATCTCGAGCGTGGTCTCGATCCAGCGGTGCAGAACGTCGACCAGGCGGGAGCGGGGCAGCCGATCCACGTCCTCTGGCTGCGTGCTCCCGCCCTCGCGCTCGAGGCCCGCCTCCAGCGCCTCGAGCTGGTGTCGGGCCACCTCGAGGTAGAGCCCCTCCTTGCTCCGGAAGTAATAGTTGGCGGCGGCCAGGTTGGCGCCCGCGCGCTCCGCGATCTCGCGCAGGGTGGCGCCTCGGAAGCCCCGCTCGGCGAAGACCTCGGTGGCGGCCTCCAGCAGGCGCGTGCGCGTCGCCGAGCGAGGCTGCGGATCCATGAAACGAACGTATAAAACGGATGTTTGAAGCCGGCAAGGGGCCCTGTCGAAACGTCTTGGGGGCGACGCGCCGCGGGCCCGGAGCGGGCCTGATAGCCTCCCGGCATTGCGAGGGAGGAAGCCATGCGTCTGCGACAGGTGGCCCTGGCGGCACGGGATCTGGACCCGGCGGTGGACGCGCTCGCCGCGGTGCTCGGGCTCGAGGTGGGGTTCCGCGATCCCGCCGTGAAGACCTTCGGGCTGCGCAACGCCCTGCTCCCGGTGGGCGACGGCTTCGTCGAGCTGCTGTCGCCGATCGCCGCCGACGCCCCGGTCGCGCGCTTCCTCGCGCGGCGCGGAGGCGACGGCGGCTACATGGTGATCGTGCAGACCCGGGCGCTCGAGGCCGAGCGCCGGCGCGTGGAGGGCCTCGGCGTGCGGGTGGTCTGGGAGCTCGCGCTCCCCGACGTCGCCACGATCCACCTGCATCCGCGCGACGTGGGCGGCGCCCTGCTCTCGCTCGACGAGGCGCGCCCGCCGGAGGAGTGGCCCTGGGCCGGCCCGGAGTGGAAGGCCCATGTTCGCACCGACGTGGTGCAGGCGCTCGCCGGCGCGGAGCTCTCGTCGCCCGATCCCGAACGCCTGGCGGCGCGCTGGGCGGAGATCCTGGCGCGGCCCTCGCGCCCGGCCGCAGACGGCGCGCGCGAGATCGCCCTCGAGGGCAGCCACCTGCGCTTCGTACGCGAGCCGGGCGAGGCGGCGCTCCGCGCGATCGAGCTGCGCGCGCGCGACGCCGCGGCTCGCGAGCGCGCGCTCCAGGCGGCTCGCGCGCGCGGGCTCCCGTCGGAGGACGGCGCCTTCGCGCTGGCCGGCACCTGGATCCGGCTCGTCTGACGGGACGATGCCGGCCGAGCCCACCGCCGCGGCCACCCGTCACGCGCTCGAGCGCCTGGGCTCGGGAGGCCGCGACGACCGGCTGGGCTTCCGGCTGGTCTTGCGACTGCTGTGGCGTTGCCTGCCCTGGCTCCGACCGCTGCGCCGCCATCTGGCGCTCCTGGTGGGAGGTGCCGCCGCCTGCACCGTGAGCTTCGTCCCGATCGCCCTCCTCCTCTTCGACGTGATCTGGACGCGCGTCCTGAACGGCGAGGCGCCGACGGCGCTCGAGGCCCGGCTGCTGCTGCTCGATCCCTCGCTCGCGATGGCGAGCGCGCCGTCGGCGGCGCTGCGCCACGCGATGGCGCTGCGCGCGCTGCTCGCGCTCGGCGCGGCCGGCGCCCTGATCATCCCGCTCCTCCTCGGCCTCTGGTACTACCAGGTGTGGATCCTGCAGCGCATCAACCAGCACCTGCGGGTGGACCTCCTCGAGCGCTACCAGGCGCTCTCGCTGCGCTTCCACGCCGAGAGCCGGATCGGTGACGCGATCTATCGCCTGTATCAGGACAGCGCGATGGTGACGCAGCTGATCGACGTGCTGTTCCTGACGCCGCTCTTCGCGGGCGGGCGCTTCCTGGTCGGACTCGTCGTGGTGTCGCTCTTCGATCCGCGCCTGGCGCTCCTCCTGGCCGCGGTCTGGCCGCCGTGTCTGGTCCTCGGCGTCTGGTTCTCGCGCCGGCTGCGACGCGGCTTCCGCGCCGCGCGCGAGGCCACGAGCCAGCTCGTCTCGCGCATCCAGGAGACGGTGGCCGGGATCCAGGTGATCAAGGCCTACGGCGCCGAGGGCCACGAGCAGGCGCGCTTCGAGGCCGCCTCGCTGGCCGCCTTCGACGCCGCCTTCCACGCCCGGAGCCTCTTCGCCGTCTTCTCCGTGGTGGTCTTCGCGGCGCTCGGGCTCGCGTTGATCGCCGCCTCGGGCGTCGCCGCCTGGGCGACCCGGGAGGGCGCCTCGCTGCACGGCCGCACGCTGCTCGCGGGGCTCGGGTTCGGGGCCTGGAACCTCGGGCTCTACAACTTCTTCAAGGTGCGGTTCGGCGACGGCACCAGCGCCGCTCACCTCCTGCTCCGGACCTGGGGCCGCGTCCAGGACGTGGCGATCGGGCTCGACCGCGTGTTCGAGGTGCTCGACCTCGAGCCGGAGGTGCAGGACGCCCCCGACGCCGTGGAGCTGCCTCCCTTGCGCGACCGTGTGACCTTTCGTGGTGTCGGATTCCGCTGGGAGCCCGGGCGCGCGACCCTCTCGGGGATCGACCTGGAGGCGCTGGTCGGGAGCGTGACCGCGATCGTCGGGCCCACCGGCGCCGGCAAGAGCACGCTGGTGGCCCTGCTGCTCCGGCTCTTCGATCCGGACCGGGGAGCGATCGAGATCGACGGGCTCGACCTGCGCCGCGTGCGCCTCGCGAGCCTGCGCGCCCGGGTGGCGATCGCGCTGCAGGAGAACGTGCTCTTCGGCACCACGGTGCGCGAGAACATCCGCTACGGCGCACCCGACGCCGACGACGCGGCGGTGCGCGAGGCCGCGCAGGTGGCCTGCGCCGACGAGTTCATCGAGGCGCTGCCGGACGGCTACGACACGCTGCTCGGCGAGCGCGGCACGAAGCTCTCGAGCGGGCAGCGCCAGCGGCTCTCGATCGCCCGTGCGGTGTTGAAGCGGCCCTCGATCCTGATCCTCGACGAGCCGACCGCCGCCCTCGACGCGGAGACCGAGCTCGAGGTGCTGGGGCGCCTGGCCCGCTGGGGCCGAGACCGCGTGATCTTCCTGATCACGCACCGGCTCTCCACGGTGCGGCGGGCCGATCGGGTGGTGGTGCTGGAGGAGGGGCGCCTGCTGGAGCAGGGGAGCCACGAAGAGCTCCTGGCGGATCCGCTCGGTGCCTACCGCCGGCTGGTGGAGGCCGAGGAGGCGGCCGTCGCGGCGCCAGCGGCCGCCGCTGGGGCGCGGCCGTGACGAGCGGGGCCGGCGCCGCGACGCGACCGGGCCGCGCGCGCCTCGAGGAGGACGAGCGCATCTCCGCGCGCCAGGCCCTGGCGCTCTACGCCCGGGCGCTGCGCTACGTGGGGCCCTTCCGGCTGCGCTTCGCGGGCAAGCTCGCGATCACGCTGGCGAGCCTCTTCCCTCCCCTCCTCTTGCCGTGGCCGGTCAAGATCGTGATCGACCACGTGATCGAGGGCCTGCCGATCGGTGGCACGCCGACCCCGCTCCCCTTCTTCGTGCGACCGCTGCTCGAGGCGCTGGCCGGGAGCTCCGCATTCGACCTGCTGCTCTGGATGCTCGGCCTCCAGCTCGCGCTCCTGCTCGCGATCGGGGCCTTCGGCAGCTCCGCGCGGGAGAACGATCGCGCGGACGCCTGGCTCGCCCAGGGCCAGGACACGGCGACCCAGACCGAGAACGCGGCGAGCGCGGGCTTCAGCTTCCTGGGCGGGCTGCTCGGGCTCCTCGACTTCCGCTTCACCATGCGGCTCACCCAGGCCCTGAACCATCACTACCGCTCGCGCCTCTTCGAGCGCATCCAGGCGCTGCCCATGGCGAGCTTCGGCGACGAGCGCGTAGGCGACGCCGTCTTCCGCGTGATGTACGACACTCCGGCGATCACCGACGTGTGTTACCGGCTGCTCCTGACCCCGCTGGCGGCGCCGTGCGGCATCCTGCTCTCGGCCGGGGTCCTCGCGCTGCTGTTCCCCGGCGCGCCGGGCCTCGTGCTCGCGGCGCTGGCGCTGATCCCGCTCTCCTTCCTGGCCACCCTGCCCTTCGCCGGCGGCATCCGCCGCCGCGGCGAGGGCAGCCGCCGCGCCGGCGCCGCCACCACCGCGAGCATCGAGGAAGGGATGGCGAACCTGCTGGCGGTGCAGAGCCTGGGCCAGGGCGAGCGCGAGAAGCGCCGCGTCGGTCGCGACAGCGAGACGGGCTTCGGCGCCCATCGCGCGCTGCTGCGCGTCGGGCTCGGCACCTTCCTGGCGGGCCTTCTGCCCGGCGCCGTCCTGGCCGGCTGGGTCTTCCTGCAGGTGGTCGACGGCGTGATCGCCGGACGCCTCTCGCTCGGCGACTTCACGCTGCTCTTCACCTACTTCCTGCAGACCGCCTACTACGCCGTCGAGCTCGGAGCGCTCTGGATCCGGCTGCAGGAGGATGCACCCGGGCTCCATCGCGTCTTCTTCTTGATGGACCAGCCGGCCGAGCGCGATCGACCCGGCGCACGGCCGGTGTGCGGCGTCCGCGAGGGCGTGCGCTACGAGGACGTGGCGTTCGACTGGCCCGACGGCACGCCGGGCCTGCGCGGGATCTCCTTCGAGGCGCGCGTCGGGACCGTCTGCGCGCTGGTCGGCCCGGCGGGTGCGGGCAAGACCACCCTGGCCTCGCTGCTCCCGCGCTTCCTCGCGCCCAGCAGCGGATGCATCCGGCTCGATGGCGTCGACGTGGCAGAGCTCGAGCTGGCCTCGCTGCGCCGGCAGATCGCCTTCGTGTTCCAGGAGACGGTCCTCTTCGAAGGCACCGTCGCCGAGAACATCCGCCTGGGGCGGCCCGATGCCAGCGACGCAGACATACGTCATGCGGCCCGGGTGGCCGGCGCGCACGAGTTCGTGGAGCGTCTCCCGCTGGGCTACGACACACCGCTCGGACGCGGGGGCGGAAAGCTCTCGGTGGGCCAGAAGCAGCGCCTGTCCATCGCCCGCGCGCTGGTGCGCGAGGCCCCGATCCTGATCCTGGACGAGCCCACCTCCGCGCTCGATCCGGAGACCGAGCGCCGGCTGGTGGAGACGCTGCGCGAGGCCTGTCGCGACCGGCTGGTGCTGGTGATCGCCCACCGGCTCTCGACGGTGCGCGCCGCCGACCAGATCCTCTTCTTGCAGGACGGCCGCGTGGCGGAGCGAGGAAGTCCCTCCGAGCTCCTGGCGCGACCCGGCGGCGCCTACCGCCGCTTCGTCGAGCTGCAGAGCCGGGGCGCCGCGGCCGCCTGAGCGCCCGCGGCCCCGGGACAGCCGGCGCTCAGCGTCGCTCGGCCGGATCCTCCAGCGGCACCGAGATCGAGCCCTCGCGGCTCGCCTCGGAGAAGCGCTGGCGGTCCTGCGCCGGGAGCTGCTGCACGATCTGACGGCCCAGCGCCACGATCTCCGGGATCTCCTCGTCGCGCAGCGGAGCCATCCAGCGCTTGCGCTGGAGCGCGCGCTCGATGGCCGGGCCGAGGCGCTCGAGCTTGCTCCGCTCGCGCTCGTCCTCGCGTTCCTTGAACTCCGGCATCACCTCGGCCGCGAAGAGTTCGAGCGACTCGCAGATGTGTTGGTGGCGGTTCTTGCCGCCCTGCTGGATGAAGATGACCTGGTCCACGCCGGCCTCGGCGAAGCCCCGCAGATGGGCGCGAAGCTGCTCGGGAGTGCCGATGCCGCGGCTCCCGTCGGCCGGCGGCAGGGCGGCCCGCGCCGCCTCGAAGCGCTGCCAGACGTCGGTCCGCCCGGGCTTGTGCGTGCCGAAGATGTAGTGGTGGGCCAGCGCGTAGCCGAAGAAGCGGAAGCCGTCCTCGCCCCGCCGTCGTGCCTCGGCCTCGTCCCGATGGCAGGAGAAGCCCGTCACCATGGCGATCTGCGGGTTCACCGCGTGCCCGATCGGCTCGCACTCCTGCTCCAGGATCCGGTAGTAGTCGTCCACCCAGTGTCGTGCCTCCGCCGGGTCCACGAAGGCGAAGGTGAGCGCACCGATCCCGAGCCTGGCCGCGAGCTTGATCGTCTCGCGATTGGAGCAGGCGACCCAGAGCGGCGGGTGGGGCTTCTGCACGGGCTTCGGCACCACGTTGCGACAGGGCATCGAGAAGTGGCGGCCCTGGAACCCGGGATACGGGTCCATCACCATCATGTTGCAGACCTGCTCCACCGCCTCGCGCCACATCTCGCGCTTGGCCTCGACGGGCACTGCAAAGCCGCCGAGCTCCGCCAGGGACGACGACTCGCCGGTGCCGAAGTCGACGCGCCCGTTCGACACCAGGTCGAGGGTCGCGATGCGCTCCGCTACCCGAGCCGGCGGGTTGTAGGCCGGCGGCATCAGCACGATTCCGTGGCCGAGCCGGATGCGGCGCGTGCGCTGGGAGCACGCCGCGAGGAAGACCTCGGGCGCCGAGGAGTGGCTGTACTCCTCGAGGAAGTGGTGCTCCACCTCCCACGCGCTGTCGAGACCGAGCCGGTCGGCGAGCTCCACTTGCTCGAGCGCCTCGTGGAAGAGATCGAGCTCCGAGCGCGGACCCCAGGGACGGGGAAGCTGGTGCTCGTAGAAGATCCCGAACTTCATGCCGACTCCGATCCCGCCGGGTGGGGAGGCTAGCAGGCGGGGCCCGACCGTCGCCTCCACGCCGTGGCTGCGCACGCCGCGGCTTCCCGGCGACGATGGGCGATTCGCGCCATGATGGGAGGCGGATGGACCGCGCTCGGACGACGACGCTGCGCACGGGCCCGCTGCGTCGGGCGCGGCGGCCCCACGTCCTCGGGATCGACGACGGCCCGTTTCGCAAGCACGTCGGCGGGAGCGCGCCGGTGGCGGGCGTGATGACCGAGGGCGCCGACCTGGTGGAGGCGGTGGCGCTGACCCGCTTCCCGGTGGACGGCGACGCCGCCACGCAGTTCCTCGCCGAGTGGGTGGGCGGGCTGCGCTGCTGGGCGGGGCTGCAGGCGGTGGTCCTGGGCGGGATCACGCTGGCCGGGCTCGGCGTGGTGGAGATCGCGCCGCTGGCGAAGCGCCTCGGCGTGCCCGTGCTGGTGGTCAACCGTCGCGATCCCGCGGACCATCGGCTGGAGCAGGCGCTGCGCGCCGCGGGCCTCGAGGATCGCATTCCGGCCGTCGCCGGCACCCCGCCGGCCCGCGCGCTCGCGCCGGGGCTCTTCGTCTCCTGGGCCGGGGCCGACGAGGCGCGAGCCGCCGAGCTCGTCGCGGCCAGCCGCCGCAAGTCCGCGCTCCCCGAGCCCCTGCGCCTCGCCCACCTGATCGCTCGCGCGGTGGCCACCGGCGAGTCGCGCGGGCGGCCGTGAGCCCCAACGCCTCTGCGTGTCGGCGCGTCGCCCGCGAGCACCCGGAGCCAGGACCGACTCCTCGGCTACACCAGGTCGATGGGTCCGGCGGCCCCTTCGAGCGCGGCCCGCACCACGGCGGCGCCGAAGTCCGCCGAGCGCACCACCATCGCGGCGTCGATGGCCTCCGCGTCGTCGTCGGGGCGGTGGTAGTTGCGCGGGACGCCGTCGGCCTCGAGCGAGATCAACGAGAGCGCCGGGAAGCCACGGTCGGCCGGCACGTGGCCGTCGGTTCCGGCCAGAAGGTCGGTCGGCGTGACCTCGCCGAACCCCCCGCCCGCCGCCACGCGGCGCGCCAGCTCGAGGAGGAGGGGCGGATAGCCGCTCTTGGCGAGGGTGCCCTCGCTGCGGATCCAGTGCAGCTGCCCGCCGCCCACGCACTCGAAGTTCAGGAAGAAGGTCCGATCGCTCGGCCAGTCGGAATGCGCGTCCACGAAGGCGTGCATGCCGCAGCAGCCCACCTCTTCCGCGCCCGTCCCGACCAGCCAGAGCTCGACGTCGCGGGGCAGGCGTGCCAGGAGCTGCTCGCCGCAGGTGAGGAGCGCCGCCACCGCCGAGGCGTTGTCGTTGGCGCCGGGGGACGTCTCGGCGAAGGCCCACTCCGCCCCGGCGGCGGCGGTGAGCACGAGGCCGACACCGTCCAGCGTCGCGAGCAGCCCGAACAGGAAGCCGCTCGCGCCGAGCCAGCGGGCCAGGGCGAGCAGCGCGGCCGCCAGCAGCAGCGCCTCCGGGATGGCGTGGGGGCCGAGCGGAAGCCGGTTCGCGCGGCGACCGGCCCGGGCTCCCCGGGCGAAGAAGCCGGCCAGCGTCCGCGAGAAGATGAACCCCGCCTGGGCGGCGTCGATGTGGGCCGAGAGCACCACGCGGCGCGCCGGGCTCGAGCTTCCGGCGCGTCCCACCACGTTCGTCGCGATCGGGCGCGGCAGCAGGCGCGAGAGCAAGGCGGAGCGCGGGCGCGCCCGGAGCTCCGCCTGGAACGACCAGGTGGCGAGGGCGGCCAGGAGGACGCCGATCCCTCCTCCCCACAGCAGACCCAGGAGGGCGACACCGGCGTGGAGCGCCAGCACGAGCCCGGTGCGCGGCCGCGCCTCGTGCGGCTGGAGCGACACCTCGCCCACGCCGAGCGTGCGCAGCCAGTCGGCCACCCGCTCGGCGGCGGCGCGCTCGGAGCGGGAGCCGGCGCAGCGATCGGGGAGCTCGACCAGGCCGCGCACCCAATCGAGGGCCCGGCGCTCGCGCTCGGAGGACGGAGTGGGACGGGCGTCGGGCATGGAGGCCTCCGCGGGGACGGGCCGGTGGAGCCTGGAGGAGGGGTGTACCCGAGGCCCGGGCGCTGGAAAAGCCTGCCCGTCCGCCCGCCTGCCGGGTCCACCGCAGGGTTGATGATGCGAGTAATTACTCTTAGAATGTTCAGATGGAATATCGGATCGAGGACCTGGCCGCGGCCTCGGGCTTGCGGGTGGACACCATCCGGTTCTACCAGGGCAAGGGGCTGCTGCCCCCGCCGCGACGGGCAGGTCGGGTAGCGCTCTACGACGTGAGCCACCGGGAGCGGCTGGCTCGCATCCGCTCGCTGCTTCGCGAGGGTCTTCCCCTCGCGCTGATCAAGCGGGTCCTGGCCGAGCTCCCGAGCCGCCCCGCCGCCGAGCCCCTGCTCCGGGCTCTGGCCCGCGAGCAGGTGGGAGGGCGGACCTTCAGCCGGGCGGAGCTGGCCGCCGAGGCGGGCCTGCCCGAGGCGCTGGTGGCGGCAGCCCAGGCCGCCGGGCTGATCGAGCCGATCCGGCTGGGCGACGAGGAGCGCTTCGGCGAGGCGGACCTGGAGATGGCGCGCGCGGGCCTCGCCATCCTGGGCGCGGGCTTCCCGCTTCACGAGCTCCTGGCCCTCGCCGTGGAGCACGCCGATGCGACGCGCGCGGTGGCCGAGCGCGCGATCGAACTCTTCGATCGCCACGTGCGCCGACCGGACGGTCCACCGCCGGACCCCGAGGTGGTGACGGCGGCGTTCCGGACGCTCCTGCCCCAGGTGACGCGGCTCGTCGCCTTCTTCTTCCAACGCACGCTGGTGAGCCGGGCGCTCGCGCGCCTGCGCGGGCGCGGCGAGGACCAGGCGCTCGCCGAAGCGCTGGCGGCGACCGAATCGGCCCGGCTGGAGGTGGCGTGGAGGTAGGGCCGCTCCTCTGCGGTGCCGCGAAGCGCACCCAGGTGCGTGCGATGTTCGACCGCATCGCGCCCCGCTACGACGCGCTGAACCGCCTGGTGAGCGCGGGCCTCGACCGACGTTGGCGACGCCTGGCGCTCGCCGCCGTCGACGTCGGGCCGGCCGACACGGTTCTGGATCTGGCCTGCGGGACGGGTGATCTGATGCAGCTCGCGGCCGCGCGCGGAGCGCGGAGCCTCGGCGTGGACATGGCGCTCGGCATGCTTCGCGTGGCGCGGCGGCGCCGGGTGGCGGGGGCGCTCGCCCAGGGCGATGCGGTGGCGCTCCCCGTGCCCGACGCCTGGGCCAGCGTGGTCTCCTGCGGCTTCGCCCTTCGCAATTTCGTGTCGCTCGGGCCGGTGCTGCGCGAGATGGCCCGGGTGCTGGCGCCCGGCGGGCGCCTGACGCTGCTCGAGGTGGACCGACCCGAGGGACGCTGGGTCCGCGCGGGCCACGAGCTCTGGTTCGAGCGCGTGGTGCCCTGGCTCGGCGGCATCCTCTCGGATCGGGCGGCCTACGCCTATCTGCCGCGCTCCGTGGCCTACCTGCCGCCGCCCCGCGAGCTGGGAGCGCTGCTGGAGCAGGCGGGGTTCGAGGGGATTCGCCGGCGGCGCCTGCTGTTCGGCGCGGCGCAGCTCGTGACGGCCGTGCGGCGGGGCTCCGCGACGTGAGCGCCCTCCCGATCGCGGCCGCAGCGGCGCCGGCGGGCAGCCTCGGCGCTGCGGAGCGTGCGGCGCTGCGCGGGGCGGTGGCGCGAGCGGCCGAGAGCGCCGCGCGGGACGGCCGGCCCCGGGTGGCCGCGCTGCGGCTCCCGCGGGCCGACGCGCAGCCGCTCGAGCGCTTCGCGGCCGCGTCCTCCCCCGAGCGCTTCTTCTGGGAGGTGCCGGCGCGGGGTCTGGCGATCGCGGGCCTCGGCGCAGCCGCCGTCTTCGAGGCCGCCGGGCTCGCCCGCTTCGAGGAGGCCGCCGCGTGGGCCGACGCGCTCTTCGAGGGACTCGTGCTGGAGGGGCCCGCGGCCCGCGCCGAGGCCGGCCCGCTCCTCGTGGGCGGCTTCGGCTTCGCCGACGCCGTCGAGACGGACGCGCGCTGGCGCGGCTTCCCGCCGCTCCGGCTGGTGCTGCCCGAGCGGCTGGAGAGCCGGGGCGGCGGGCGCGCCTGGGAGACACACGTCTACGTCGTCCGGCCCGACGAGAAGCCGCGGGAGGCCGCCGAGCGCGCCGAAGCCCGCGCTGCCCGGCCGCTCCCCCACGTCGCGCCGGCGGAGGCCGCGCCCGACGAGGCCCCGGTCTTCCAGGCGGTCGCCGACGCTCCCTCCGCGGGCTATCGGCGCGCGGTCGCGGAGGCGCTGCGCGAGATCGCTGCCGGCGAGCTCGAGAAGGTCGTCCTGGCGCGCGCCTGCACGCTCTCGCGACCGGGGGGATTCGACGCGGCGCGCGTGCTCCGCCTGCTGCGTGCGGCGCACCCCACCTGCTTCCTCTACGGGGTGGGTGCGGGCGACGCGGCGCTGGTGGGAGCCTCGCCGGAGCGGCTGCTCCGCCGGAGCGGCGCGCACCTGCGCGCGGACGCCCTGGCCGGCTCGGCGCCGCGCGGACGCAGCCCCGACGAGGACGAGCGCCTCGCACGGGCGCTGCGCGAGAGCAAGAAGGAGCAGGCGGAGCACGCGGCGGTGAAGCGGGCGCTCGTCGAGGCGCTGTCCGGGGTCTGCGAGCCCCTGCGTGCGCCGGAGGCCCCCCGACTGCTCCGGCTGGAGAGCCTCCAGCACCTCCACACTCCGGTGTCGGGCCGGCTGCGTCCCGAAGCGCCTCGCTCGCTCCTCGCGCTCGCCGCCCGCCTGCACCCGACGCCCGCGGTGGCGGGCGCCCCGCGCGAGGCCGCACGGGCCTTCCTGTCGGGCCGGGAGCCGACGCCGCGCGGCTGGTACGCCGGCGGCGTGGGCTGGCTCGCGCCCTCCGGCGATGGCGAGCTCGCGGTGGCGCTGCGCGGCGCGCTGCTGCGGGGCGATCACGCGACCCTGCACGCCGGCGCCGGAGTGGTGGCCGGCTCCACGCCCGAGGCGGAGCTCGCCGAGACCCGGCTCAAGCTGCGCGCCACCCTGGCGGCGCTGCTCGAGATCTGAGCCGTGGACGCCTCCCTCGCCGCGAACCGCAACCAGGCCGTGGCCGGAGCGCTCTTCGACGAGCTCGTACGCGCCGGGGTCCGACACGTCTGCGTGTGCCCGGGCTCGCGCTCCGCGCCGCTCGCCGCGGCGGCGGCAGGCACGCCCGGCCTGCGCGTGTTCTCGCTCCTCGACGAGCGTTGCGCCGGCTTCTTCGCCCTCGGCCTCGCGAAGGCCACGCGGCTCCCGGCGGCGGTGGTCTGCACCTCCGGCACCGCCGTCGCGAACCTGCTGCCGGCGGCGGTGGAGGCGAGCCACGCCCGCGTTCCCCTGCTCCTTCTCACCGCGGATCGGCCGCCGGAGCTGCGGGGCTGGGGAGCGCCCCAGACCATCGACCAGCTCGGGATCTTCGGGCCCTGCGTCCGCCTCTTCGTGGAGGCGCCGCTTCCGGAGCCGAGCGGGGCCGGGCTGCGCCACGCGCGGGCGCTGGCGGCGCGAGCGGTGGCGGCGGCGAGCGGACGTCCGCCGGGCCCCGTCCACCTGAACCTTCCCGTCCGCGAGCCCCTCGAGCCCGCACCCGGCCCCGCCGACGGGCTGGCGGCGCTCTCGCTCGACGATCCCGACGCCGCCCGCGGCCGGGCCGAGCGCCCCTGGCTGCGCGCCGAGGCCGCGCCGGCCGCGCCTGCGCCTGGAGCGCTGGCGCGCCTGGCGGCACGCCTCCGCTCGACACCGAAAGGAGTCATTGCGGCGGGTCCGCTCGACGCGGATCCCGCCCTCGCCGCAGCGGCCGCACGGCTGGCGCGCCTCGCCGGCTGGCCGCTGCTGGCGGAGCCGACCTCGCAGCTGCGGCGCGGCGCCCACATCGGCGAGGGTCCCCTCCTCGGTGCCTACGATGCGTTCCTGCGCGACGCCGGCTTCGCGGCCGCCCACGCGCCCGACTGCGTGCTGCGCCTCGGCGCCCCGCTGACCGGCAAGCCCTTCGCGCGCTGGCTCGAGCGCCACCCGCGCGCCGAGCTCTGGCTGGCGGACCCAGACGGCGGATTCGGCGATCCCACCCATCGCGCCGTCGAGGTGCTGCGCGCCGATCCGGGCCTCCTCTGCGAGGGGCTGTGCCAGGTCCTCGCCCGAACACCGGACGTCCCGTCCGCCGAACGTCGGCCCTCGCCCTGGCTCCAGGACTTCCTCGAGGCCGAGCGGCGCAGCCGGCGCGCACTCGCGAGCGCGCTCGCGGCGGAGAAGGCGCTTCTCTCGCCGCGCCTCGTGGTGGAGCTCGCCGACGCGCTGCCCGAGGCGGCCACGCTCTTCGTCTCGAACAGCCTTCCCGTTCGCGACCTGGATGGCTTCCTCCCGGTGGGACGCCGCAGCCTCCGCGTGCTCTGCAACCGCGGAGCCAACGGGATCGACGGCATCGTCTCGAGCGCGCTCGGCGCGAGCGCCGCCGGGGCGCGCCCCCTGGTGCTCCTGACCGGCGACCTCGCCTTCCTGCACGATCTCGGGGGTCTGCTCGCCGCGCGGCGCCACGGACTGGACGCCGCCCTGGTCGTGGTCAACAACGACGGCGGCGGGATCTTCTCCCACCTCCCGGTCGCGGCCTGGGGCGAGGCCGTCGGCTTCGAAGCCCTCTTCACCACGCCCCACGGGCTCGATCTCTCCCACGCCGCGCGGCTGTTCGGCGCGACACACGACCGCGTCACAGGCTGGGAGGAGCTGCGGGCAGCGCTCGCGCGGGCCCTGGCCGGCGGCCTCCACCTGCTCGAGGTGCCGGTGGACCGCGAGGCGGATCTCGCGCACCACCACGCGCTCTGGCGCGCGGTCTCCGAGGCGCTGGCCGCGCCCGGCGAGACGCCTTGAGCGCCCCGCACGCGCTCCGCGTCGAGCTCGGCGACGTGCGCCTGCACGTGGAGCTCCGCGGCGCGGGTCCTCCGCTGCTGCTGCTGCACGGCTTCACCGGCGATGGCGGCGCCTGGGGGGAGATCGCGGCGGACCTGGCGCGGGACCACCGGGTGCTGGCGCCGGATCTGCTCGGTCACGGTCGCTCCGACGCGCCGGACGATCCCGCGCGCTACGCACTCGAGCGTTGCGTGGACGATCTCTGCCGGCTGCTCGACCGGCTCGGGATCGAGCGCGTCGACGTTCTCGGCTACTCGATGGGCGGGCGCGTGGGGCTCGGCCTCGCCGCCCGGCGCCCCGAGCGCGTGGGCTCGGCGGTGCTCCTCGGCGCCTCGGCCGGGATCGCCGACCCCCGGCTCCGGGCGGAGCGCGTCCGCAGCGACGAGGACTGGGCGGAGCTCCTGCTGCGGCGCGGCCTCGAAGCCTTCGTCGAGCGCTGGATGGCGCAGCCCCTCTTCGCCGGGCAGGCGCGCCTCGGCGCCGACGCCCTGGCTCGCGCGCGATCCCGGCGGCTCGGCGGCAGCGCCCGCGGGCTCGCGGCCTCGCTGCGCGGCCTGGGGAGCGGGGCGCAGCCCGCGCTCCACGACGAGCTGCGCCGTCTCGCCGTGCCCGTGCTCTTCTTGGCCGGCTCCGAAGACGCGAAGTTCTGCGCGCTCGCCGACGAGCTGGCGACGCTCGCTCCGCGTGGCCGTGCGACGCGGGTGCCGGACGCCGGACACGCTGCCCATCTCGAGAATCCGCGCGCGTTCCTCGCGCTCGCCCGCGATTTTTTTTTCGCCAACCGACACCACACGAGGACGATCATGAACCCGACTGCCAGCCTCCCCGACTGGAAGACCGTACGCGGCTACGACGATGTCCGATTGGAGAAGGCCGAGGGGATCGCGAGGATCACGATCTGCCGCCCGGAGGTGCGAAACGCCTTCCGCCCGCGCACGCTGTTCGAGCTGATCGACGCCTTCGGCCGCGCCCGCGAGGACGCGGAGGTGGGGGTCGTGCTGTTCACCGGCGAGGGCAGCGAGGCCTTCTGCTCCGGCGGCGACCAGCGCGTGCGGGGCGACGCGGGCTACGTGGGCGACGATGGCGTGCCGCGCCTCAACGCCCTCGATCTCCAGCGCGTGATCCGGAGCCTGCCCAAGCCGGTGATCGCGCTCGTGGCAGGCTACGCCATCGGCGGCGGCCACGTGCTGCATCTGGTGTGCGATCTCACCATCGCCGCGGAGAACGCGCGGTTCGGCCAGACCGGACCGCGCGTGGGGAGCTTCGACGCGGGCTTCGGCTCGGCCTACCTCGCGCGGGTGGTGGGACAGAAGAAGGCGCGCGAGATCTGGTACCTCTGCCGGCAGTACGATGCCCGCGCGGCCGAGGCCATGGGCCTGGTGAACGCCGTGGTCCCGCTCGAGGAGCTCGAGGCCACGGGCGTCGACTGGGCGCGCCAGATCCTGCGTCACAGCCCGCTCGCCATCCGGTGTCTCAAGAGCGCGTTCAACGCCGATTGCGACGGACAGGCCGGTCTGCAGGAGCTGGCGGGGAATGCGACCCTCCTGTTCTACATGAGCGAGGAGGCCCGGGAGGGCCGCGACGCCTTCCTGGAGAAGCGAAGCCCGGACTTCGGGCGCTTCCCGTGGCGGCCGTGAGCGACGCCCCGGGCCATCCCGGCCGCGTTCGGGCGTGCCTCGTGGCCGCGCGGCCACGCACGCTTCCCGCGGCGGCGGCGCCGATCGCCGTCGGCACCGCCACCGCCGCGGCGCAGCACGCCGCGCGCCCCGGCGTGGCCGCGTTGGCCCTGCTGACGGCGCTGCTGCTCCAGGTCGCCGCGAACTTCGCCAACGACCTCTTCGACTTCGAGAAGGGGGTCGACACACCGGCGCGTCGAGGCCCGCCGCGCGCGGTGCAGTCGGGCTGGCTCTCCGCCAGAGAGATGCGCCGGGCGACGGGACTCGCGCTCGCGGCGGCGGCGGCGAGCGGTCTCGGACTGGTGGCGGTGGGCGGCTGGCCGGTGCTGGCGCTCGGCGCCCTCGCTCTCGCTGCCGCGGTGGCCTACACCGGGGGCCCCTGGCCCCTCGGCTATCACGGCCTCGGCGACGCCTGCGTCTTCCTCTTCTTCGGAGGCGTGGGCGTCGTGGGAACCCATTGGCTGCAGGCGAAGTCGCTCTCGGCGCTCGCCGTCGCATCCGCGCTCCCGGTGGGCGGGCTCGTGACGGCGATCCTGGTGGTGAACAACCTGCGGGACCGCGAGAGCGACCGCCTCGCCGGGAAGCGCACGCTGGCCGTGCGCATGGGCGCGCGCGCCACGCGGATCTACTACGCCGCGCTCCTGGCCCTGGCCTACGGCATCCCGCCGGCCCTCGTCGCCACGCACCTCGCCGGTTCGATCGCGCTCCTCCCGCTGGCCAGCGCACCGCTGGCGCTCCGGCTGGCGCGCACCGTCGCCGGGTCCGACGAGGCCCCGCGCCTCGATGCGGCGCTCGCGGGCACCGCACGCCTGGGCCTGCTCTTTGCCGCGCTCTTCGCTCTCGGGATCGTCGCGTGAGGCTCGTGCGCGTGGAGATCACCCCGTTCGCGCTCCCGCTGCGCGCGCCGCTGCGCACGGCGCGCGGCGCGATCGTGGAGCGCCGGGGTGCCCTGGTGACGGTCCACGCCGAGGGCGGGGAGCGCGGTCACGGCGAGGCCACGCCCGTGCCGGGCTTCGGCGAGGAGACGCCGGCGTCGTGCCTGCGGGCGCTGCCGGAGATCGCCGAACGCCTGCTCCGCCACGAGGCCCGGGACCTGGAGTCGCAGCTCGATCTGCTGGAGGCCGCCGCGCCCGGGCGGCCGGCGGCGCGCTGCGCCCTGGAGTGCGCACTCCAGGACCTGGAGGCCCGACATCACGGAGTGTCGCTTGCGGCGTGGCTCGCCCAGGGCGCGCCGCCACGCAAGGAGGTGGAAACGAGCGCGCTCGTCGAGGCGCAGCGGGCGGAGGCGGTCGCCGCCGCGGCCACGCGTGCCGCCACGCTCGGCTTCGGCACCCTGAAGCTCAAGGTCGGGGGGCGCCCTCCGGAGCAGGATCTCGCCCGCGTCACCATCGTGCGACAGGCGCTCGGGCCCGACGCACGATTGCGTCTCGATGCCAACGGGAGCTGGACGCCGGAGCAGGCGATCCGCTCGCTGCGCGCGCTCGCGGCCTGCGATCTCGAGCTGGTGGAGCAGCCGGTCGCTACGCGGGACGTGGCGGGCCTGGCGCGGGTGCGAGCGGAGACGGGCGTCCCGATCGCCGCCGACGAGTCCGCCGCCGATCCCGAGGCGCGGGGCGCGCTCCTCGCGGCACGGGCGGCGGACTTCGTGGTGCTGAAGCCCGGCGCGCTGGGCGGGCTGCGCGCGGCATGGCGTCTGGCCGGGCAGGCCCGGGCCGCGGGCATGGGCGTCTTCGTGACGAGCGGCCTCGACGGCGTCGTGGCGCGCTCCGCCGCGCTCGCGCTGGCGGCGGCCCTGCCCGGGCCGCTCCCGGCCTGCGGCCTCGCGACGGGCGCGCTCCTCGCCCGGGACCTGGCGCCCGACCTCGCGCCGGAGCGCGGCCGGATCGTCCTTCCCGAGGCGCCCGGTCTCGGCGTCGAGCCCGACCCGGAGGAGGTCCGAGCGCTCGCGGCGGGGCCTCGCCTCGAGGTGCGCGCCCCGTGCGCATGACCCCCTGGCTCGCGGCCCGGGCGGCGCTCACGCCGTCCCTTCCCGCGCTCTCGCTCGGGAGCCGCGAGCTCGACTTCGCCTCGCTCGCAGATCGGGCCACCGACACCGCCCGGCGTCTCCGCACCCTCGGCCTGCGCGAGGGAGACCGGGTCGCCCTCCTGCTCGGGAACGGCCTTCCGCTGGTCGAGCTGGTCCATGCGGCACCGCTCTGCGGCGCGGCGCTGCTGCCGCTGAACACGCGGCTCACTCCCCGCGAGCTCGCCTTCCAGCTCGCCGACGCGCGCCCTCGCGTCCTGGTCCATGGCTCCGGCGCGCTGGCGGACGGCGCTCGTGAAGCCGCCGCGGCGTGCCCCGGCCTCACGCGGATCGGGGTCGCCGCGGGCGATGCACCCGCCCTGGAGGAGCTGCCGCTCCATCCCTCCGCCCTCCGCTCGGAGCTCGCTCTCGAGGACACCGCGGCCGTCCTCTACACCTCGGGGACCAGCGGGGCGCCGAAGGGCGCGGAGCTCAGCTACGGCAACCTCTTCTGGAGCGCGGTCGCCGCGACGCTGCATCTGGGGACGCGGCCGGAGGATCGCTGGCTCGCCTGCCTCCCGCTCTTCCACGTGGGCGGGCTCTCGATCCTGCTGCGAAGCGTGCTGACCGGCGCGGCCGTGACGCTCCACGAGCGCTTCGAGCCGGAAGCGGTGGATCACGCCCTCGACGCCGGCGGCATCACGCTGGTGTCGCTCGTCCCGCTGATGCTGCAGCGCCTGCTCGACGTGAGGGCCGACCGCCGCGCGCCACCGGAGCTTCGCGCCGTGCTGCTCGGAGGCGGCCCGGTGCCGGCGGGGCTGCTCCAGCGCGCCGCCGCCCGGGCCTTTCCCGTGCTGCCGAGCTACGGCCTCACCGAGACCGCCTCCCAGGTGGCCACGTTGCCTTTGCGCGAGGCCGCACGGCCCGACACCGTGGGACGTCCCCTCTTCGGCAGCCGGATCCGGATCGTCGGCGAGGACGGCGCGGAGACGAGCCCGGGCGAGCCCGGAGAGATCCTGATCCGCGGCCCCACCGTGATGAAGGGCTACCTGGGCCGGCCGGCGGAGAGCGCCGCAGCGCTCCGCGACGGCTGGCTCCGCACCGGAGACGTGGGCTGCGTCGACGCGGACGGCTCGCTGCGCGTCCTCGACCGCCGGAGCGACCTCGTGGTGTCCGGCGGCGAGAACGTCTACCCGGCCGAGGTGGAGGCGGCGCTGCTCGAGCATCCGGCGGTGGCGGACGCAGGGGTGGCGGGCCTCCCGGACGAGGCCTTCGGCCGGCGGGTCGCGGCGTGGGTGGTGCTGCGGCCGGGCTCCGGGGCGCAGGCCGACGAGCTGCGCGCCTTCTGTCGCGCGCGGCTCGCGGGCTACAAGGTCCCGCGCTCGATCCGCTTCGTGAGCGCGCTCCCGCGCAACGCCTCGGGCAAGCTGCTCCGCCGGACGCTCGGCGAGCCGCCCTCCGACACGCTCTCGTGACATAGGCCCCGGGCCCACCGGCTCACGCGATGCCGCTCGTCTTCTCGAGCTCGATCCGGAAGATCACGCGCACCTCCCCGGGCCGCCGGTACGGGTACTCCTTCACACCCAGGTAGCGGCTGGCGAGCGCGTCGATGTGCGCGTCCGCTCCCTTCTCCGTCGCCTCGACCACGCGGCCCCTCAGCTCGAGATAGCGGTACGGGTTCTCCGGATCCAGGATCGAGAGCGCGACGCGCGGCGAGCGGCGCAGGTTCCGATCCTTCTGGCGTCCGCGTGCGGTGTTGATGAGCACGTTGCGTCCGTCCCAGTCCCACCAGACCGGCGTCACCTGTGGCGAGCCGTCCGGCATCAGTGTGGCGAGATGGGCGAAAGACTTCTTGCGGAGCAGGTCCTGGAAGGCCGGCGGGATCGAGATGGCCATGGGCTTGCCTCCTGTGGCGGACACGTGGACGAACGAGATGGGACGCGAGGGTACCGCGTTCACTCGGGAGGCTCGCTGCCTCCATTGCATGTCGCAGGACGCCCGCGAGGACGGGACTGCGGGATGCAGCAGTCGGCCTTCGCCACAGGCCGCGGCTCGCGCCGTCGTGGCCGTGAGCGGCTTCCGAGGCTGGCATGGGGGTTGCAGAAACCGTTCGCGCTGGCCTGGAGGCATCATGCTCGACGCGATTTTCGTGCTGCTCGCCATCGGCTGCTTCATCGCACTCTGGGGCATGGTGCACGGGGCGGAACGCCTCTAGCGACGGGAGGCAGGAGGGACGATGCCGCTCGACTACTGGGTGGGCGCGGGGCTCTCGCTCGCGCTGACCGCCTATCTCTTCTACGCGCTCTTCCGCCCGGAGAGGTTCTGAGGGGACCATGACGCTCAACGGCTGGCTTCAGATCGCGTTCTACTCGGCGGTGTTGTTCGCGCTTACCAAGCCGCTCGGGATCTACATGCATCGGGTGTTCGAAGGCACGCGGCAGCCGTTCCCGCGCAGCTTCGGGCCGGTCGAGCGCGCGCTCTACCGGCTCTCGGGGGTCGACCCGCGGCATGGCCAGACCTGGCAGCAGTACACGCTGGCGCTCCTCGCATTCAGCCTGGTCGGCCTGCTGGTGACCTATGCAATCCAGCGCCTGCAGCCGTTCTTGCCGCTCAACCCGCAGGGGATGGGGCCGGTGGAGGCTTCCTCCGCCTTCAACACCGCGGCGAGCTTCACCACCAACACCAACTGGCAGGGCTACTCCGGCGAGACCACCATGAGCTACTTCACTCAGATGGCTGGCCTCGCCTGGCACAATTTCGTGTCGGCCGCGGTCGGCATCGCCGTCGCCATCGCCTTGATCCGCGGGATCGTACACCGAGGTGGATCGGGCGACACGCCCACGCTGGGCAACTTCTGGGTGGACCTGGTCCGCGGCACCCTCTACCTGCTGCTGCCGCTGAGCCTCGTGGTGGCTCTCGTCCTGATCTCCCAGGGCGCCATCCAGAACTTCTCGCCCTACGTCGAAGCCCATACGCTGGAAGGTGCCAAGCAGACCGTCGCCATGGGTCCCCTGGCCTCCCAGGAAGCGATCAAGATGCTGGGCACCAACGGCGGCGGCTTCTTCAACGCCAACAGTGCCCATCCCTACGAGAATCCGAACCCGCTCACGAACTTCGTCGAGCTCTTCCTGATCCTCTGGATCTCGGCGGCGCTCACCTACACCTACGGCCGGATGGTGAAGGACCAGCGGCAGGGCTGGGTCCTGTGGGCGGCGATGTTCTTCTTCTTCGCCGTGGGCATCGCCGTCTGCTACCGGGCCGAGAGCGCGGGGAATGCCGCCTTCCGGGGCCTCGCGGTCTCGCAGCCCGCCGGGAACATGGAGGGCAAGGAGGTGCGCTTCGGCATCGCCAACTCGGCCCTCTGGGCGGTGGCCACCACGGACGCCTCGAACGGCTCCGTGAACGCGATGCACGATAGCTTCACGCCGCTCGGCGGGATGGTCCCGCTCTTCGACATCCAGCTCGGCGAGGTGGTCTTCGGCGGCGTGGGCTCGGGCCTCTACGGCATGCTCGTCTTCGCCATCCTGGCGGTCTTCATCGCGGGTCTGATGGTGGGGAGGACGCCGGAGTTCCTGGGCAAGAAGATCGAGGCCTACGAGGTGAAGCTCGCGGCGATCTTCATCCTGATCATGCCGTTCCTGATCCTGGGCGGGACGGCGTGGGCAGCCGTCGCATCCTACGGCGTCTCCTCGCTCAACAACAACGGCCCTCACGGATTCACGGAGCTCCTCTACGCCTTCTCCAGCGGCGCCGGGAACAACGGCTCGGCCTTCGCGGGCTTGAACGCGAACACGCCGTTCTGGAACACCGCTCTCGGCATCACCATGATCTTCGGCCGCTTCGCCATGATCGTCCCGGTGATGGCCATCGCGGGCTCCCTGGCCCGGAAGAAGGTGGTGCCGGCGAGCGCCGGGAGCTTCCCGACGGACGGCGCGCTCTTCGGCGGCCTGCTGATCGGCGTGGTGCTGATCGTCGGCGCGCTCACCTTCTTCCCGGCGCTCTCGCTCGGCCCCGTGGTCGAGCACTTCCTCGCCCAGAACGGGAGGCTCTACTAGATGGCTCGTCCTACCGACCCGGCCGTCGCGCTCTTCGACGCCGCGCTGCTCCGTCAGGCGGGGATCGACAGCCTGCGCAAGCTCTCTCCCACGCTCGTGCTCAAGAACCCCGTCATGTTCGTGGTGGAGGTGGGCGCCCTGCTCACGACACTGATCTGGCTGCGCGACGCCTCGACCCCGACGGCCGGCTCGCAGCCGCTCTGGTTCACCGGCGCCGTGAGCCTCTGGCTCTGGTTCACCGTGGTCTTCGCGAACTTCGCCGAGGCGATCGCCGAGGGACGCGGCAAGGCCCAGGCGAACGCCCTGCGCCGCGCGCGCAAGGAGACGAGCGCGCGCCGGCTGGTGGAGGGCCGCGAGGAGCGGGTGGCCGCCTCCGAGCTCCGCAAGGGCGACGTGGTGGTGATCGAGGCCGGCGAGTTCATCCCCGGCGACGGCGAGATCATCGAGGGCATCGCCTCGGTGGACGAGTCCGCCATCACCGGCGAGTCGGCCCCGGTGATCCGCGAGAGCGGAGGGGATCGCTCCGCCGTGACCGGCGGCACCCGCGTGCTCTCGGACCGCATCGTGGTCCGCATCAGCGTGAACCCCGGCGAGTCCTTCCTCGATCGCATGATCGCCCTGGTCGAGGGCGCGAAGCGCCAGAAGACCCCGAACGAGATCGCGCTCCACATCCTGCTGGTCGGGCTCACCATCATCTTCCTGGTCGTGTGCGTCACCCTGGTGCCCTTCGGGCTCTACTCCGGGATCTCGCTCTCTCCGACCGTGATCGCGGCGCTCCTGGTGTGCCTGATCCCCACCACGATCGGCGGCCTGCTCTCGGCCATCGGGATCGCCGGGATGGACCGTCTGATCCGCCGGAACGTGATCGCGATGAGCGGCCGCGCGGTGGAGGCCGCGGGCGACGTGGACGTGATCCTGCTGGACAAGACCGGGACCATCACCCTCGGCAACCGGATGGCGAGCGAGTTCATCCCGATGCCGGGCGTGAAGGAGGTGGAGGTCGCCGAGGCGGCACAGCTCGCGAGCCTCGCCGACGAGACGCCCGAGGGCCGCTCGATCGTGGTGCTGGCCAAGGAGAAGCACGGCATGCGAGCGCGTGACGTTCACGAGCTCGGCGCGCACTTCATCCCGTTCTCCGCCCAGACCCGGATGAGCGGCTGCGACCTGGACGGCCGCCGCATCCGCAAGGGGGCGGTGGACGCGGTGGCGGCACACGTGACGCAGCTCGGCGGCGCCGTGCCCGCCGAGGCCCTCTCGGTCGCCCACGCCATCGGCGATCAGGGCGGAACCCCGCTCGCCGTGGCGGTGAACGAGCGGGTGCTCGGGATCGTGCGGCTGAAGGACACCGTGAAGGGCGGGATCCGCGAGCGCTTCGACCGCTTCCGGGCCATGGGCCTGCGCACGGTCATGATCACCGGCGACAACCCGCGCACCGCGGCCGCGATCGCTCGGGAGGCGGGGGTCGACGACTTCCTGGCCGAGGCCACGCCGGAGGCCAAGCTTCGCCTGATCCGCGAGGAGCAGGCCAAGGGGAAGCTCGTGGCGATGACGGGGGACGGCACCAACGACGCGCCGGCGCTCGCTCAGGCGGACGTCGGCATTTGCATGAACACGGGAACCCAGGCCGCGAAGGAGGCGGGGAACATGATCGACCTCGACTCCAACCCGACGAAGCTCCTGGAGGTGGTGGAGATCGGGAAGCAACTCCTGATGACGCGCGGCTGCCTCACCACGTTCTCCATCGCGAACGACGTGGCGAAGTACTTCGCGATCCTGCCGGCGCTCTTCGTGGTGGCCTTCCCGGAGATCGCGCCGCTGAACGTGATGCACCTGGTGTCGCCGCAGAGCGCGATCCTCTCTGCCGTGATCTTCAATGCACTGATCATCGTGCTCTTGATTCCCCTGGCGCTGCGAGGGGTCGCCTATCGCCCGATCGGCGCGGCGGCGCTGCTGCGGCGCTCGCTCCTGATCTATGGGGTCGGCGGGGTGATCGCTCCCTTCGTCGGCATCAAGCTCGTCGACATGGCGCTCGCGGCCGTCGGGCTGGTGTAGGAGGAGACGATGCGCGAAGCGTTCCTGACCTCTCTTCGCATGACGCTGGTGACGATCCTCTTGACCGGCGTGGTCTATCCGCTCGTCACGACGGGGCTGGCCCAGGCGCTCTTCCCGGAGGCCGCCGGAGGGAGCCTGCTGCACGACGAACGCGGCCGGGTGGTCGGCTCCAGCCTGATCGGACAGCGCTTCCAGGCCCCGGGCTACCTGCAGTCGCGGCCCTCCGCCGCGGGCGACGACGGCTACGACGCGGCCAGCTCGTCGGGCTCGAACCTCGGCCCCACCTCGAAGAAGCTCCACGATCGCGTGGCCGCGGACGTGGAGCGACTGCTCGCCGAGAACCCGGATGCCAAGGGTCCCGTGCCCGACGACCTGGTGACGACCTCGGGCAGCGGCCTCGATCCGCATCTCACTCCGGAGGGGGCGCTCTGGCAGGTGCCGCGCATCGCCAAGGCGCGCAGCGTCGACCCGGAGCGGGTGCGGCAGGTGATCGAGGCCAACGTCGAGGGCCGCACGCTCGGCTTCTTCGGCGAGCCCAGGGTGAACGTACTGCTCACGAACCTCGCGCTGGACCGCACCTTCGGTACGCCCGTCGCGCGCATGGGGCCGAGGCCCTAGGCTCGGAGCCGTAGCCCATGGCCCAGGAACGCCTTCGCCCCGAGGACTTCCTCGAGCTCGTCGAGCGGGCCAAGCGCGGCCGCCTGAAGATCTACGTCGGCTCCGCAGCGGGCGTCGGGAAGACCTACCGCATGCTCGAGGAGGCGCACGCGCTGCGCAAGCGAGGCGTGGACGTGGTGGTCGCGATCGTGGAGACCCACGGCCGCCCCGACACCGCGGCGCTGCTCGAGGGCCTGGAGGTCGTACCGCGGCTACGGATCGAGTACCGCGGCGTGGGGATCGAGGAGCTGGACCTCGACGCCGTGCTGAGACGGCGTCCCCAGGTAGCCCTGATCGACGAGATCGCGCACACCAACGCTCCGGGCTCGCGCCACGCCAAACGCTACCAGGACGTCTCCGAGATCCTGGACGCCGGGATCAACGTGATCTGTGCCTTCAACATCCAGCATCTCGAGAGCCTGAACGACGTGATCCAGCGCGTCACGGGCGTGAAGGTCCGCGAGACCGTTCCCGATACCTTCGTCCGGCAGGCCGATCAGGTCGTGAACGTGGACCTGGCCGTGGAGGATCTGCTGGAGCGCCTGCGCACCGGCAAGGTCTACCCCGAGGAGAAGATCCCCTGGGCGCTGGAGCACTTCTTCACGCCCGAGAAGCTCACCGGGCTTCGCGAGCTGGCGCTGCGCGAGGTGGCGGAGAACGTCGACCGCTCGCTCGGCGCGGGGCGGGGCGCCGCGCCGGCGCCGCGCCCCGTCGACGGCCGGGTCGCCGTGGCGATGTCGTCGCGCCCGCCCCGCGCGACGACGCTGCTGCGCAAGGGCTCGCGCCTCGCCGGACGGCTCAACACCGACTGGTACGTGGTCTACGTGGAGACCCCGTCGGAGGCGCCGCTGCGGATCGACTCCGAGGCGCAGCGCCACCTGCTCAGCAACGTGGAGAAGGCCCGCGAGCTCGGCGCCGAGGTGGTGCGGCTGCATTCGAGAGATCCGGTGAAAGCGCTGCTGGACTTCGCGCGCACCCACGGCGTGGGCCATCTGGTGGTGGGCCGCTCCCAGAAGCCCTGGTGGCGGCAGCTCCTGGGCGGCTCGCTGATTCCGCGGCTGCTCCGCGAAGCGGGCGACCTGGACCTCCACTTCGTCTCGGCCGCCGAAGGGCCGGAGGAGCGAGCGTGAGCCTCCGCGCCAAGCTCCTGCTGGCGCAGGCGCCGATCTTCGCGGCGCTGGTCGTGGTGGCGTTGGTCTCGATCCTCCAGGGGAGAGACCTCGCCACCCGCAGCGCCGCGGTCCTGCGTGACAACTACCGGAGCGTCCTCGCCGCCCAGCGCATGAACGAGTCACAGCAGGCGATCCAGACCTGCCTGCTGCGCCACGCCACCGGCCGGGACGACGACGCGCGGCGCCACGTCGACGCGGAGCTCCTCCGCTTCGAGGAGGAGCTCCGCATCGAGGAAGGAAACATCACGGAGCCTGGCGAGAGAGAGGCCGCGCGCGCACTGAGGGAGAGCTTCGAGCGCTACCGCGAGACGGCCACGGCGGTGCTGGCCGCCTCTCCGGGAGCGCCGGCCGCGGGCCTCCTGTTCCAGAAGCTGGAGCCGATGTCGACGCAGCTCAACGCCGCCGTCGGGCGAATCCTGGCGCTGAACGAGGACGCCATCGTGCGCAAGAACGGGGAGGTCGAGCGCGCGGCCGGCTCGATGCGAACCATCGTGACCGTGGTGCCCCTGCTGGCGTTCGTGCTGGGAATCGCGGGCTCGGTACGACTCACGCGCCGCATGCTGCACCCCCTGGAAGCGCTGGCCGACGCCGCGCGTCGGCTCGGCGAGCGGGACTTCGACGCGCGGGCCCGGATCCGGGGTCGGGACGAGATCGCGCGGCTCGCCGCCGAGTTCGACGGCATGGCCGATCGGCTGCAGCGCTACCAGCGCAGCACGCTCGGCGAGCTGCTGCAGGCGCAGCTCGCCGCCCAGAGCGCGATCGACAGCCTGCCGGACCCGGTGCTCGTCTTCGACCTCGACGGCGCCCTGCTCGCGGCGAACGAGTCGGCGACGCGAACGCTCGGGGCCCGCGCCGGCGAGCCGAGCGCCGACCCGCTACGCGCGGCGGATCCTGCGGTCCGCGCGCTCGTGGCCCGGGTGCGCGAGCACGTGCTCTCGGGCCGAGGCCCCTACGTCCCGCGCGGCTTCGACGAGGCGGTCCGCATCGTCGCGCCGGAGGGAGAGCACTTCCTGCTGGCGCGGGGGGCGCCGGTCTACGATCGCGAGGCGGCGGTCACCGGGGCGACGGTGGTGCTCCAGGACGTGACCCGCCTGCGCCGCTTCGACCAGCTCAAGACCGACCTGGTGGCGACGGTCGCCCACGAGCTGCGCACGCCCCTGACCTCGCTCCACATGGCGATCCATCTCTGCCTTGAAGGAGCCGCGGGCCCGCTGACCGAGAAGCAGATCGACCTCCTCGATGCCGCGCGCACGGACTGCGTGCGTCTCCAGTCGATGGTGAATGATCTGCTCGACGTCTCGCGCTTCGAGGGCGGCGCAGTTCCCATCGCGACGCGTCCGGTGGCGCCGGGCGAGCTCCTGCTCGCGGCCGAGGAGTCGCATCGGGCGAGCGCGGAGCTGAAGGGCGTGAGCCTGGAGCACGAGGCTTCGGAGGAGCTGCCCCCGGTGGCAGCCGACCCGGAGCGTCTGCCCCTCGTGCTGGACAATCTGCTGGAGAACGCGATCCGCTACACGCCCTCCGGCGGGCGGGTCACGCTGCGTGCGCGCGCGGACGCGGGATGCGTCCGCTTCGAGGTGGAGGACACGGGAAAGGGCATTCCGGCGGAGCTTCGCGGCCAGATCTTCGAGAAGTTCACCCGCGGCCCGGACGAAGAGGCGGGGGGCGCCGGCCTCGGTCTCTTCCTCGCACGCGAGATCGTGCGGGGCCACGGCGGGGAGATCGGCGTGGAGGACGCGACGGGCGGCGGGAGCCTGTTCTGGTTCACCCTGCCGCGCGCGGAGGCCGGGGGCTCCGAGGGCTAGGAGCCCTCCCAGCGCTTTCGCTTGCGCCAGAGGGTCGAGGAGTCGATCCCGAGGATGCGCGCGGCCTCCTCGAGGCTGGCCGTGCGCGCGACGACCGCCTCCACGTGCGCTCGCTCCAGCTCCTCCAGGCTGCAGTCGCCGCCGACCCGCGGACCGGATGCCACGGCGGCACGGGCCGGTGCGATGCGCTCCGGCAGGCTCTCCAGGCCGATCTCGGCTCCGGGGGAGAGCACCACCGCCCGCTCGACCGCGTTTCGCAGCTCGCGCACGTTCCCGGGCCAGCGGTGGGCCCCGAGCGCCGCCTCCGCCGCCGGCGTGAAGCGCAGGCCCGAGCGGCGCGCCGCTCGGGCGAAGAACGCAAGGAAGTGTCGAGCGAGCGGGACCACGTCCTCCGCGCGCGCGCGCAGCGGCGGCAGCACGATCTCCACCACGTTCAGCCGGTAGAGCAGGTCCTGGCGGAAGCGACCCGCGGCGACGTCGGCCTCGAGATCGCGATTGGTGGCGGCGACCAGACGCACGTCGGCGCGGCGGGTGCGCGTCTCACCCAGCCGCTCGAACTGCTTCTCCTGGAGAAAGCGCAGCAGCTTCGCCTGGAGACCCGGCGCGATCTCGCCGATCTCGTCCAGGAAGAGCGTCCCGCCCTGCGCCGCCTCGACGCGGCCCGGCTGGTCTCGCACCGCCCCGGTGAAGGCCCCTCGCGCATGACCGAAGAGCTCGCTCGCCAGCAGATCCTCGCTCAGCGTGGGACAGTTCACCGTGACGAACGGGCCCTGCGCGCGAGGACTTCGCGCATGGACGAGCCGCGCCACGACTCCCTTGCCGGTGCCGCTCTCGCCACGCAGCAGCACGGGGGCGTCGCTCTGCGCCGCGCGAGCGGCGAGCTCGAGCGCCATGCGCATCGCCGGTGACGCGGTCTCGAGCTCCACGTCCGGGACGGCGGCTCCGAGCTCCTCCTCCAGCTCGCGGAGCCGCCGCTCGCGCGCACGCGTCCGGGTGAGCTGCTCCACCACGAGACGGATCTGGGCCGGAGTGAACGGCTTCGGCAGGTAGCTCTGGGCGCCGCGCTTCACGGCCTCCACCGCGGTATCGAAGGTGGCGTAGGCCGTGATCACGACGATCGCGAGATCCGGACGCTCGGCGAGGAGCCGCGGCACCAGGTCGAGGCCATTCGCGCCGCCGAGCCGGAGATCGACGAAGGCGAGCTCGAAGCGCTCGCGAGCCGCCGCGTCCAGCGCCGCCTGGGCGGTCTCCACGGCCGTCACCCGGCAGCCCATCTCCTCCAGGCAGACGCCGAGGGTCGCGCGGATGTTCCGCTCGTCGTCCACCACCAGGACGGGCGCTCCCCCGGCGCTCACGACACCGCCTCGTGGCTGATCGCCTCGAGCTCGCGCCGGCTGGTCTCGGGCAGGGCCAGGAGCACGAGGCCCGCGCCCGTCACCGCGAAGCCGAGGGCGCTCGCCACGCCCGCCAGCATCCCCGGCTCGCGCGTGGCGAGGCTCACCAGGCCGAGCCCCGCCGCCGCGCCCACGGTGTCCACCAGGGCGAGCCAGCCGGTCGCCGTCCCGCGCTGGGAGGTCGGGAAGAGCTCGCTCGCCACGGCGCGCACGATGGTGGTCTCGGCGGTGGTGCAGAACACGAAGCCGATCCAGGCCGGCGCCACCCACGCCTCCGGTCCCTGGTAGAAGAGCAGGCTGAACAGTGGAAAGCAACACATCATGGTGAAGCCCACGCGGCGGCGCCCGAAGCGGTCGCCGAGGCTCCCGGCCACCACGTTGCCGAGGATGCCGAGGAGCCCGCCCGTCACGACCAGGACGGAGTAGTGCCAGGGACGCCAGCCGTGCACCGTCTGCACGAAGTAGCCCGTGAACTGGAACACCACGCCCTGGCCGAGCGCCATCAGCAGCGCCACCGTCGTGATGCCGATGGCCCGCCCGGGATAGAGGCGCGCGAGGCCCGCCAGGGGCTGGAGCCAGCCCTGCGGGCCGCGTGCCGTCCCGCGGGAGGAGGCGTGCTTCTCGAAGCGCACGGTCTCGCGAACGCCGCTTCGGAAGGCCGGGAGCAGGAGCAGCGGCACCACCCCCACCGCGTAGAGCGCGCGCCAGCCCCCCGGCAGGTGATCGATCGCCGCGAAGACGAGCGCGCCCATCCCGACGCCGCAGGCGCCGAGGGCGCCGAGCATTCCGATGCCCCAGCCGCGGTGCTCGGCGGGCATCTCCTCGGTCACGATCACGAACGCGACCGCCATCCCCGTCACCAGGAAGGTACGGGCCACCATCTGCAGCAGCACGAACTGGAGGGGTGACTGGCTCGCAGCGGTGGCGCAGGTCCCGAGGCTGATCCCGACCACCGACACCAGGAAGACCCGACGGCGTCCGATGCGGTCGGCAAACGGGATCAGCAGGAAGGCCGGGAGCGCCCCCAGCCGCACCCACATCGTGAGCGTGCCGAGCTGGCCCTCGGCCACTCCGAGGTCGCGTGCGATGTGCTTGAGCGCCGAGGTGAGCATCGACTGGTCGTAGTTCTCGAAGAAGAGCCCGAGGGCCACCAGCCCGAGCAGGCTCAGCAGCCGCGGCTCCAGCGCGGGAACGGGTCCGAGGAAGTGCGGGATCCACCAGGGGCGCCGCGCGTAGGGCGGCCGCGCGGGCTCGTCGGGCCCGGGGGCGGGATCGGGCCGACCGGCCGTCACGGGGCTCAGCCGATCGGGGCGTAGCGCCTGCGCGCCTCGTCGGGAGAGAGCCCGGCGGCGCGGGCGATGGCTTCGAGCCGCGACGGGTCGGCGAGATCGTCGGCCTCGACGCGCACCTGGAGCGAGCGGGCGTTGGCGAAGGAGTCGCTGCGCACGTCGAGCATGCGCACGCGGGTGCGGCCGGTCGCGGGATCCATCAGCTCCTCGAACGGGATCGGCACGATGCGGCCCTGCTGCCGAGTGACCAACGCCCCCGAACGACCGCCCTCCAGGGTCCGCACCGCTCCTACGCCGAGGTCGCGGGTGTAGTCGCGATCGAAGGCGTTCGGGGGCACGCAGCGCAGCTCGTAGCCCACGTCCTTCTCGCCGATCTGGAGCTTCACCCCGCGACGGGCGAAGGACTCCATCACGGCGGTGCGCAGGACGCGCGCGAGCGGCACCTCCGCCAGCCGCACGTGGCCGTGCTCGTCGCGCGGCGCGTCCTTCAGCACCTCGAGCTCGCCCGGGTCGAGCCGCTCGGCGATGCCCTCCGCGATCACCGCCACGCCGTCGGGGCGACCGAGCGCCAGGCGCTTCGCGATCGAGCCCTCCAGGCTGCGCACCACGTCGTCCAGACGGATCGTGCCCTCGGGAAACTCCTCGCCCACCAGCGTCAGGGTGGCGCCGGCGGCCTTGCCCGCACCGAGGGCCAGGTGCCCGGCCTTGCGCCCCATCATCACCACGAAGAACCAGCGGTTGGTGGTGCGCGTGTCCTCCAGGATCGCCTGCACCACGTGGGTCGCCTGCTCGCGCGCGGTCTCGAAGCCGAAGGTCGGGATGTCGCCGGGGAGCGGCAGATCGTTGTCGATGGTCTTCGGCACGTGCACGACCTGGATCCGACCCTTTGCGGTGTCGGCCGTGCGTTTGGCGGAGAAGGCCGTGTCGTCACCGCCGATCGTGATCAGCCGATCGACGCCCAGGCGATCGAGGACGGCCACCACGTTGGCGAGATGCTCGGCCTTCCTGGTGGGGTTGGCTCGGGAGGTGTGGAGGATCGAGCCGCCCTGGAGGTGGATGCGCGAGACCTCGTCGGGCCGGAGCTCGCGGGCGTGGGTGGCGTCGCCCTCCATCAGCCACTTGAAGCCGTCGATCAGGCCGAGGACGCGCGCTCCGCTGCGGGTGGCGGTGAGCGCCGCCGCCCCGATCACGCCGTTGATGCCCGGGGCGGGGCCGCCGCCCACCAGGATCCCGTAGGTCGCCATGCGCGCTCCTCCTCCCTCGCCGCGCCGCGGGCGGCGGGCCCGAAGCGTAGCGAGCTTTTGGGCGGCCGGGCCCGGCTCAGCGCCCGCGGAAGCCGCGCAGGAAGGCGCTGGTGAGCGAGGCGAGGCTCGGGGCCGCGTGCTCGGCGCCGGCGGCGTGCGGCGGCTCGAAGCCTCGCCGCGCGACCAGGGGGCGGCGCGGCGCGGCGTCGAGGCCGAGGTCGACCAGCACCTCCTCGGCGAGCGCGCGGAGCTGGCGATGAACGCTCGTCCCCTGGGCGTGGTGCAGGATCGAGAGCGGCCGCCCGCCGACGGAGTTCAGCGCCTCCACGCGCGGACTCCGCGAGAGATGGCTCCGGTAGCGCGGCCAGCCGCGACGGTCGAGCTCCTGCTCCAGCAGGCCGCGCAGATCGTGTCCCTCCTCGTCGGCGCGCGTGCGCGCATCGACCAGCGTCAGCAGCACCCGCGCGCGCTCCCGCCCGAGGCCGGCCTTCTCGAGCAGCGCGAACAGCTTCGCCGCCTCCTCCAGGGAGGCCCAGTCGGCCACGGGAACCAGGATCCGATCCGCCGCGTAGAGCGCGCTGCGCGTCAGCGCCTCGAGATCGCTCTTGGTGTCGAGGATCACCACCCCTTGCCAGGCGGTGCGGTTCAGGATGCGGCGCAGCGTCAGGGGATCCTCGGCGCGGGCCTTGAGCGCGGGCAGGTCGGGGGGCGAAGGCACGAAGTGCACGCCGTACTGCCCGAGCTGAACCACCGGCTCCAGGCTGCGGCTGGCAAAGGCGTGCTTCAGGTTGCCCTCGCCCGGGGCGGGAGGCTGCAGCCGGAACATGCGGTCCAGCGTGCCCTGGTCGTCGAGCCCCAGCACCAGGACCGGCAGGTCCTCGCGCAAGGCGCGGAAGTAGACCGCGAGGTTGGTGGAGACGGTGGTCTTGCCGACCCCTCCCTTGTTGGAGGAGACGGCGAGGACCGGCCCGGCACCGGGGACATCGTGGGGGGCCTCGGACACGCGAGGAGTGTAGTCATCGGATAGGATGCCGACCATCATGCCTCCGCACTCCGCCGTCGGCGTCGTGCCCGCGCGCTTCGCGGCCAGCCGCTTTCCCGGCAAGCCCCTGGCGCCGATCGCCGGCGTGCCGATGCTGCGCCGGGTGGTCGAGGGCGCGCGCACGGCGAAGCGCCTGCGCGCCGTCCTGGTGGCGACCGACGACGAGCGCATCGCGGAGGCCTGTCGTGGCTTCGGGATCGAGGCCGTTCTCACCTCGGCCGCCCATTCCACGGGCACCGACCGCGTGGCGGAGCTGGCCGAGCGCCTCTCCGACGACGTGGTGGTGAACGTACAGGGTGACGAGCCCCTGATCGAGGGCTTCGTGATCGACGCGGTGGTGGCGGCGCTGGAGGCGGATCCCGGCGCAGCCGTGGCCACCGTGGCCCACGAGGCGGATCCGCGCGACGTCGACGACCCGAACCGGGTGAAGGTCGTGCTCGACCGCCGCGGCCGCGCGCTCTACTTCTCGCGCAGCCGGATCCCCGCCCGACGTGATCCGGTGTCTCCCGCCCCGCGCTACCTCCAGCACGTGGGGCTCTACGCCTACCGCCGCGAGTTCCTGACCCGGATGGTGCGGCTCGAGCCGACCCCGCTCGAGCGCGCCGAGGCGCTGGAGCAGCTGCGCGTCCTCGAGCACGGCCACGCCATCGCGGTGGCGGAGGTGTCGGGCTGGCGGAGCGTGCCGGTCGACGTGCCGGCGGACGTGGCCCGCGTGGAGGCCCGGCTGCGGGAGCTCGGCCGGCGATGAGCGCGTTCGCCCGGAGGCCCGCATGACGGAGCGGCTCGACGCGCGCTGGGTGCGGGAGATGGGCCGGCGCTACTCGAACTGGGGGCGCTGGGGCCCGAAGGACGAGCGCGGCACGCTCAACTTCGTGACGCCGGAGCGGGTGCTCGCGGCCTGCACGCTGCCGCGGCGCGGGCTCGTGATCTCCTGCGCCCTCCCCTTCGACGCCCGCGGCCCGCAGACCGGCTTCGCCGGCCGACACAACCCCGTGCACGTGATGCTGGCGGATGGCGGAGACGCCCTGGCCGGCGCCCAGGACTTCCTGCCCGGCGGCTTCCGCTACGCCGACGACGCGATCCACATGCCGCTCCAGTGCGGGACGCAATGGGACGCCCTCGCGCACGTGTTCTACGACGGACGCATGTACAACGACCGCGACGTGCGCGAGGTGACGAGCTCGGGAGCTCGCTTCAACTCCATCGACAAGATCAAGGACGGCGTGGTGACGCGCGGCGTGCTGCTGGACCTCCCGCGCTTTCGTCGCGTGCGCTGGCTGGAGGACGGGACGCCGATCCTGCCCGAGGAGCTCGATGCCTGCGCCGAGGCCCAGGGAGTCACCGTCGAGCCGGGCGACGCGTTGCTGGTGCGCACCGGCATGATGACGCGTTGCCTGGAGCAGAAGAGCTGGTCGGGCTACTGCGGTGGCCCGGCGCCCGGCCTCTCGGTGCATTGCGCCCGCTGGATCCACGAGCGCGAGATCGCCGCCCTCGCCACCGACACCTGGGGCGTGGAGGTGATTCCCAACGAGACGGCCGACTGTTTCCAGCCGCTGCACATGATCGCGCTGCGCAACACCGGGCTCCTGCTGGGGGAGATCTTCCAGCTCGACGCGCTGGCGCGCGCCTGCGCCGAGGATGGCGAGTACGCCTTCCTCTTCGTGGCACCCCCGCTCCCGATCACGGGCGCGGTGGGCTCGCCGATCAACCCGCTGGCCATCAAGTGAGGAGGGACACCGATGTCGGAGTGCGTGCTCGTGGAACGCGACGGTGGCGTCGCCACCGTCGTGCTGAACCGCCCCGAGGCGATGAACTCGCTGAGCGGTGAGGTCCTGGAGGCCCTGGCCAGACGCCTGCGCGAGCTCGAGGCCGACGCCTCGGTGCGTTGTGTGGCGCTGACCGGCGCGGGGGACCGCGCCTTCTGCGCCGGCGGCGACGTGAAGGACATGGCCGCACGGGGACCGGCGGCGGCGCCGGGGGCCGGCCCGGCCGAGCCCGAGCCCCTCGAGGCGGCGATGGACCGGCTGGCGCGGGCCGAGGAGGCCTCCTGGCTCCTCCACAGCATGGGCAAGCCCACGCTGGGCGTGATCAACGGCGTGGCGGCGGGGGCTGGCCTCTCGCTCGCCCTGGCCTGCGACCTGCGGATCGCCGCGGAAGGGGTGGATCTCCTCACGGCCTTCGCGCGGATCGGCTTCTCCGGCGACTTCGGCGGCTCCTGGTTCCTGACCCGGATCGTCGGCACGGCGAAGGCCCGCGAGCTCTACTTCCTGTCGGAGAAGCTGAAGGCCGAGGAGGCCCGGGAGCTCGGCATCCTGAACTGGGTCGTGCCGCGGGAGAAGCTCCGGGACGAGGCCCAGGCCCTGGCGCAGCGCCTGGCTGCCGGTCCCCCCATCGCCTACCGCTACATGAAGCGAAACCTGAACCTCGCTCTGATCATGGACGCGCAGAGCCTGCTACGGCTCGAGGCGGAGGCCATGATCCGGACCGGCGCGACCGAGGACTTCCGCGCCGGCGTCGCGGCCTTCCTGCAGAAGAAGACGCCGACCTTCCGGGGCCGCTGATCCCTCGTCCCGGCCGGGCCCCCTCCCTGCATCCGTGGGCGGCATGCCCACCTTGCGGCTGGATGAAGATTTCCTGAAGGCGGCTGAATCGGACCAATCCTTCGGCCGTCTCTCGGGCGTCAGTCGTGCGGGAGCGAAGTCTCCCGTACTCAGAAGGAGTCGAATCGTGAGAAAGCTTTGGGTCGCCGTGGCCGCCGCGGCTTTCGGGATTGGGATGGGGCTCGGGAGCGCCGGTACGGCGTTCGCGCAAGCTGGGTCTCCTGCGACGGGCTCGGATGCCGGGATGGGTGCGTCCGGCGGCACGACGGCGCCGAAGACCACGGCGCCGAAGAAGCACACCAGGAAGAAGCACAAGAAGCACACGCCGCACTCGACCGACAAGGCCAAGCAGGGAGCGGGCACCACGGGTGGCGGCACGACCGCCCCCGCCCCGACCCAGTAGGGAGGCACCAGACGCCGAGCGTCGGGTGGCGGAGCGGCGCATTCATCCCCTCCCCGACCGCCCCGCCGCCCTTCGCAAGGCGAGAGCCGCACGGAACGGCAGGCCGCGCGGCTCTCCGGATCCACTGAGCCCGACACTGCAAAGGGCCGAAGCTCAGTGGATCCGCTTCTCCCTTCCCGCCCACTCCTTCTCGCGCAGGCGGAACTTCTGGATCTTCCCGGTCGAGGTCTTCGGGAGCTCGCAGAACTCGACGGCCTTCGGGCACTTGAAGTGCGCGAGATGCGTCCGGCAGTGCTCGATGATCTCCTGCTCCGTGGCGCCGGCTCCGGGCCGTAGCGTCACGAAGGCCTTCGGCACCTCGCCCCAGCGCTCGTGGGGAATCGCCACCACCGCGCACTCGAGGACGGCCGGATGCTTCACCACGACGTGCTCGACCTCGATGGTCGAGATGTTCTCGCCGCCGCTGATGATGATGTCCTTCTTGCGGTCGCGTAGCTCGATGTAGCCGTCGGGGTGGACCACGCCGAGGTCGCCCGAATGGAACCAGCCTCCCTCGAAGGCCCGGGCGGTGGCCTCGGGATCCTGGAAGTAGCCCTTCATCACGTTGTTTCCGCGCATCACCACCTCGCCAAGCGTCTCGCCGTCGGCGGCAACGTCGCGCATTCGTTCGTCCACCACTCGCAGATGGGTGGCGTGCACGCCCGGCACGCCCTGGCGGGCCATCCGGCGCGCCTTGGCCTCCGCGTCGAGCCGCTCCCAGCCCGGCTGGATCTCGCAGAAGACGTGGGGGCCGTAGGTCTCGGTGAGGCCGTAGAGGTGCGTGATCCGCACGCCGAGCTGCTCCATCCGCGCGAGGAGGGTCGGCGAGGGCGGCGCTCCGCCGGTCGCCACGCGGATCTCGGGATCGAAGCGCAGGCCCCGCGCTTCCGGCGCCTCCGCGATCATGAGGAGCACCGTGGGAGCGCCGTTCAGGTGCGTCACCCGCTCGGTGCGGATCAGGCGCAGGATCTCCACGGGATCGACCCGGCGGAGCATGACGTGGGTGCCGCCAGCGCCGGTCACCGCCCACGGGTAACACCAGCCGTTGCAGTGGAAGAGCGGCAGCGTCCAGAGGAAGGCGGAATCGCGGCCGAGCCCCTGCACGATGATCTCGCCGAGCGCATTCAGATGGGCGCCCCGATGGGTGTACATCACACCCTTCGGCCGCCCCGTCGTTCCCGAGGTGTAGTTGATGGAGATCAGGCCCTCCTCGTCGTCGATCTCGGCGCGGAGCGGGAGCGGCTCGGCGCCCGCCAGGAGCTCGGCGTAGCTCGGGCCGTCGAGCACGCGGCCCGTGACTCCCGCCACCGGATCCTCGACGTTCACCAGCAGCGGGCGCGCGGAGAGTCCGCCCGGGGCCTCGGCCACCCGCGGCGCGAGCTCGGGATCGGCCAGCACGATCTTCGCGCCCGAGTGCTCGAGGATGTAGCCCACCTCCGCCGCGTTCAGGCGCGTGTTGAGGGCCACCAGCACGCCGCCGGCCCGCGGCACCGCGAAGTGCGCCATCAAGAGCTCCGGCACGTTCGGCGCCAGGAAGGCCACGCGGTCGCCCGGTCGCAGGCCCGCGCGCACCAGCGCGCCTGCGAAGCGGGAGATCTCGTCACCGAGCTCCGACCAGCTGGAGCGCCGGGGGCCGTAGACCAGGGCCGTCTGCTGCGGGAAGACGCGGACGGTACGTTCGAGCAGGAGAAGCGGGCTCAGCGCGTGCCGGTACACGGGCGTTTCGGGCATGGCCGTGCATTATAGGCGGGGCCCGCGCACGGGCGCGGGAGGCCGCACACGGGGCGCGCGCGCTCCACCCGGACGGGGAAGTCTTGCGCCCCGGTCCTTCCGAGGCGCCTGGTGGCGCGCGCGCGCCCCGCGTGCGGCGTGATGGAAGGGTCGCCCAGTCGGCCGCCGCGCGCCGTGCGCCGCGTCACAGGCGGCGGGGCCGGGCCGGAACCCGGGGCTCTGGACGGCGGTTCCCGGGGAGCTTCGGCGCGTGGGATCGGGGTTTCGGGGGGTGCGCGGCGAGCGCGCGTGAACGGGCGAGGGCTCGAAGCGGCGGGCCCTGGAACGAGAAAGCCCCGGGAGCGGATCTCGCGATCCGGCGCGGCTACGGCACTCCGCGCTCCCGGGGCCGGTGGCGCTGGGACTCCTGCGTCCCCGCTACACCGAGACGAACCTCGCGATTCGGTAGGGCAGGCTAGGACGCCGCCACCTCACTCGCCGTAGTGGAACATTTCGCCACCGAATCACCTCCATCTCGGCATTGGGGGAACACCCAGCGAGGCCCAGACCTCGCTTCCGGGTCCCGAAGGTCGCCGGTCGCCGGACACCCCGACCTCGGGTCGCCCCGCACGGCGCCGCCGACCCGGCGGCGCCGCGAGCGCGGGACTCGGGGACGAGTGAGATCCCCTCGGCGCACAAACGTATCCGAGCCGGTCCGGCAAGGCGAGAGCGTCTCGCGGGCCGGGGCTGCTATCCGAGGGCTCGCTCGGGAGACCCGCCGGCGCTGCGCACGTCGAAGACCAGGTGGTCCGGGGTCGGTCGCAGGCTGGCCACGCGCACGCCTCCGCCGAGCGCGAGCGTCGTGATCACCTCGATGAATCCCTCGACGATGGCGCGCGAGACCTCCGGGAAGGGAGCGGCGTCGTGCGCCTCGATCTGGAAGCCGTGCTCGCCCACGGTGCTGGTCCAGCGCGAGAAGTTGTAGATCACCGCGCCGAGCGTCACCATGATGCGTCCCGCACGCTCGCCCCAGCGCGCGATCGAGGGATGGAGCTGGCTGTAGAGCCCCGAGTCGATCAGCCGCTGCGCAGCGTTCGCGCCGCGCTGGCGCAGGTAGGCCTCGGGTCGCGAGCCGCCCTCCACGTCGCGCAACACCTCGAGTAGACGCCGATAGGTGTCGATCGGATACCAGAGTGCGCCGCCTACCTTCTCGTCGAGCAGCGCCACGTCCGCCCTCTCGAGACGTGCCTCGAGCGCGCCGCGCGAGATCCGGCCCCGGTCGACCAGCGCGAGGACGTCGTCCAGCACCGGCTGGAACAGCATGCCCTTGATCGAGGGAACCTGGGTGGCCATCGGGTCCTCTCCCCGCGGCCGTTCCGGCCACGACTGCCTGAGCGCGAGGATCGGACGGGAGGGGCCTTCGCTTGAGCCGGAGGCTCGCCGGCGGGCGCTGCCGGTCGCCCCGCGGGCGCCCGCTGGCTACCCTGCGGCCCGATGGCCTCCACGCCGGACGCGAGCACCGCGACCCTGCTGGTCTCCTGCCCCGACCGTCGCGGATTGGTGGCGGCGCTGGCCCAGCTCCTCTACGGCCACGGCGCCAACATCCTCGACGCCGACCAGCACACGGACACCGAGGCCGGTTGGTTCTTCCAGCGAATCCACTTCGATCTGACCGAGATGCACCTCGACCGGGGCGGCCTCGAGCGGGCGGTGGACGAGGTGGCGAGCCGCTTCTCCATGCGCTGGCGCCTCTCCTACGCCGGCGAGACCAAGCGTATGGCCATCTTCGTCTCGCGCTACGACCACTGCCTCTACGACCTGCTGCTGCGCCATCGCGCGGGCGAGCTCGACTGCACCATTCCGCTGATCGTGAGCAACCATCCGGATCTCAAGCACGTGGCAGACCAGTTCGGCGTCGAGTTTCGCGTCTTCGCGGTCACGCGCGAGAGCAAGCGCGAGCAGGAAGAGCGCCAGATCGCGCTGCTCGAGGAAGCGCGCATCGACCTCGTGGTGCTGGCGCGCTACATGCAGGTCCTCTCGGACGAGTTCTGCCGACGCTTCGAGAACCGCGTCATCAACATCCACCACAGCTTCCTGCCCGCCTTCGTGGGCGGCCGCCCCTACCACCAGGCGAAGGCACGGGGGGTGAAGCTGATCGGGGCCACGGCCCACTACGCAACGCCGGATCTCGACGAGGGGCCGATCATCGAGCAGGACGTGATCCCCGCCTCGCACCGAGATTCCATCGACGACCTGGTGCGCAAGGGCCGCGACGTCGAGAAGACGGTGCTCGCGCGGGCGGTGCGCTGGCATCTCGAGGATCGCATCCTGGTGTACGGCAACAAGACGGTGGTGTTCGCGTAGTGCAAGCGAAGCGCGCAGCGAGGCGAAGCCGAGCGGAGGGCGCGGCCCGGCGGCGCCGCCGCCGGTGCGCCTGATGCTGCTGCCGCGCGTCGTGCTGTTCGCGCTCTTCGCGGCGATCCTGGCGGGGGGCGCGGTGGTGACTTGCGAGTCGCAGCGCTTGAACCACCTGGCGTCGCTGATCGGTCCCCCGGAGACGAAGCGCTTCCCGCGCCTCGGCCTGGTGGCGGCGGGCACCGGCGGCACCTACGAGAACCCCGAGCGGCTGGGGCCGGTCCTGGCGGTGGGCTTCGGCGAGCGGGTGGTGCTGGTGGATGCGGGGCGCGCCGCCAGCGAGGCGCTGCGCCGCGCCCGCATCGCCGCCGACCAGCCCGACACCGTCTATCTGACGAGCGTGCTGCCGGAGAACGTCCTCGGCCTCGAGGATCTCGTGGTGTCGGCCTGGCTCGCGCCGCGGACCCGGCCCCTGCGCGTGGTGGGGCCCGCCGGCACGCGCGCGCTGGTGGAGGGACTGGAGGCGGCGCAGCGCACGGGCGTGTCGGCGCTGTCCCGGAGCCTGGGCCTCGACGCGGCGCTGGCCCGCGTCGAGGCCGTGGAGGCCGGGGACGGCTTCGAGGAGTCGGTCGGCGGGCTCACGGCCCGCGCCGGCGCCCTGCAGGGGGGCCCGCTGCAGGCGCTGGCCTGGCGCTTCGAGGCCGGGGGGCACGCGCTCGCTGTCTGCGGCGCGGGCTGGGACCCGGCGGCCGTCGAGCGCCTGGCGCGTGGCGCCGAGATCCTGGTGCTCGGCGCGCTCGACCCCGCCTCCGTCGAGTCCGCCGAGCAGGCCGGCGGCGCCGAGGCCGCGCGGCTGCGCGGCGAGGCCGCTCTGCACGCGCGCCTCGACCAGGTGGGCGGCATCGCCCAGCGAGCCGGCGTGCAGACGCTCCTGCTGGTCCGCCTCCTCCCCCCTCCGCTCCGGAGCTTCTACTACACACGAGTGGTACGGCGGACCTTCGGCGGCACGGTCGTGGTCGCCGAGGACGGCGACGAGATCCTGACGCGCTGAACGGCCGACCGGCCGTGACGTCCGGAGCCCGAGCTCCCGCTCGTCGCTGCGGCACGCGCGTAGCACGGAGTCCGGAGTCGGCCCGATCGACGCGGCGTGGTCCGGCTCATCCGAGCTCGATTCCGCTCACCTGCTCTCGAGCACGGCAACGCCGGCCCGGGATTGACCGGTTGGTGGGCAGGAGGCGGCGAAGGCGGTCCCGTCTCGAGCGCGAACGACGCCACATTTTCCTTGTCTGCCGGCCATCCTCGAAGCGGTGGCCATCCGTCGACGCGATCGGCTCGCGCATGGCACCGGGCTTGCACGGTGGCACGGCGGCTCGTGCGAAGCGGCCGGAGGCCGACCGCATCGCTGTGCAACATGCAGCGCGATCCGCGGGATGGTGGATCCAGGAGGAGTGACCCAATGAACCCGGTTGGTAATCGGCGCTTCGCGATCGCCAGCGCGCTGTGCGCGCTGTTGGTCGGCGCCGGCTTGACGATCGCGACGCCGCGGCTCGCTCGTGGCGACGACAGCACCGGGGAAGCCCACTCGCCCTCGACGGCCCCCCAGCTCCCGGCCTACTTCTCCTCGAGCAACGATCCAGCGAAGCCGAGCTGGCCCGATCCCACGGGCGCGGCCAGCGGCGTCTAGGCCACACCGGCGGGCGACGCCAAGGGTGACCTGCCGGAGACCCTGAAGACGACGGAGCTCTATGATCGGATCGCCCACAACCTCTTCTCGATCAACTTCGTGTGGGCGCTCGTCGCTGGCTTCCTGGTGATGTTCATGCAGGCGGGGTTCATGCTGGTGGAGACGGGGCTGTGCCGGGCGAAGAACGCTTCCCACACCTCGGCGATGAACTTCCTGATCTACCCGCTCGGCTGCCTGGGCTTCTGGATCTACGGGTTCGCTCTCGGCTGGGGCAACTGGTGGAACGGCCCGGTCGCGCCGGGCTGGTACGCGTCGCTCGGGCCCGGCCTCGCGGTGCTGAATCACGGCTGGGGCCTCGGCGCCGTCACCGACGCGACGGGCGCCGCGACCGGCGCCTTCAAGTACGGGATTCTCGGGCTCAAGGGATTCTTCCTCAGCCCGAGCGTATCCGACGTGGGCGTGATGACGATCTTCTTCTTCATGATGGTGTTCATGGACACCACGGCCACGATCCCGACCGGGGCGATGGCGGAGCGCTGGGCCTGGCGGAACTTCGTGATCTACGGCCTCTGGATCGCGCTCCCGTACTGCATCTACGCCAACTGGGTGTGGGGCGGCGGCTGGCTGGCGCAGGCGGGCGTCAACTGGGGCCTCGGCCATGGAGCCGTCGACTTCGCGGGCTCCGGCGTGGTGCACGCGATGGGGGGCATCATCGCCTTGGCCGGCGCGCTGGTGGTGGGACCTCGCATCGGCAAATACGACAAGCAAGGAAAGCCGCAGGCGATTCCCGGCCACAACATCCCGCTGGTCGTCCTCGGAACCTTCATCCTGGCCTTCGGCTGGTTCGGCTTCAACCCGGGCTCGACGCTGGCCGGCACCGACCTGCGCATCAGCTTCGTCGTGGTGAACACGATGCTCGCGAGCATCACGGGGGCGATCGGAGCCATGGTCGCTCTCGAGATCAAGGGCCTCAAGCACGACCCGTCGATGCTCTGCAACGGGATGCTGGCAGGCCTGGTCGCGATCACCGCGCCCTGCGCCTTCGTATCGCCCTGGGCGGGAGCCACGATCGGCGCCGTTGCCGGCATCCTCGTGGTCTACGCGGTGCTCTTCATCGAGCGGAGCGGGATCGACGATTGCGTCGGCGCGATCTCGGTCCACGGAGTCTGCGGGCTCTGGGGTGTGCTCTCGGTCGGGATCTTCGCCAACGGCGACTACGGCGCGGGCTGGAACGGGGTCGTGCGCGACGAGATGGTGAAGGCCTACGGCTCCGATGGAGTGCGCGGGTTGCTCTACGGGGACTTCTCCCAGTTCCTGGCCCAGTCGCTGGATTGCATCGTCGTGTTCGTCTTCGGCTTCGCGATGGCCTACGCCTGGTTCAAGCTGAGCAACCGGATCACGCCGATCCGGGTGCCGCACGACGTCGAGCTCGAGGGCCTCGACATCCCCGAGGTGGGCGCACCGGGCTATCCGGACTTCACGATCCGCGTGGTGGGCTCGCGGCGCGAGGCATGAGCGGCTGGTGGGGCGGGCTCCCTTGCGCGGCCGCGGGAGACACCGTGGAGGAGTAGATGACGGGGCGACGGTCGGATTCCGCGTCGCGAGCGATCCGGACCTCGCCCGGGGATCGAGCCCGGTGGCACCGATGAAGAAGATCGAGCTCTCGATCCGACCCTACCGCGTGGAAGCCGTGATCGCGGAGCTGTGTCGAGAGGGGGTCCCGGGCGTCACCGCCACCGAGGTGCGGGAGCTTCGCCGGGGCGTGAGCGAGCACATCGCCTACCGGGGCGTCGAGCAGGAGATCGATCTGCTTCCCCGGATGAAGCTCGAGATCGTGCTGCACGACGATCTGGTGGAACGCATCGTCGCCCGGCTGCTCGACCCGGCGCCGGGAGCTCGCGCCAATCGGGACGAGATCTCGATCCTGCCGGTCGTCGCCGCAGTACGGATCCGGACCGGCGAGATCGACGAGGCCGCCCTCTAGCGACGCCCTCGCTCGCTCTCACACGCTGAGGCCGGGCTCCCCGTCGTCGGGGCCGGGCGCGGAGGGCTCGCCGGGCTCCTGGCCGGGCGGAGACTCCTCGCGGGGCGGAGCCGGCCGATCGCCCGGCTTGCGCTCGCCGGTGAAGCGGCGGCGCTGCTCCTCGAAGTAGGGCTCGCCGGGCGCGAGCGCGATCGCCTCGTCGATGATCTCCACCGCCTCGCGGGTGTCGCCGGCGGCGAAGTGTGCCTCGGCCAGGGTGTCGAGAACGTTCGGGTCCTGGCGCAGCGTCTCCTGCACCGCGCGCTCGGCGAGCCTCACCGCGACCTCGCCGCGCTTGCGATCGACGTCGGAGGACGTCGCGAGAAACCATGCGGTGTTGTTGAGCACCGTGGGCGAGACGTCGGGGACGTCGAGGAGCCGGACCGCGCACCGGGCGATCAGCTGGGCGCCCCCCCGGACCTCGCGTCCCGCGGTCACGAGGGAGAGCACGAGCGCCACGGCCAGGAGGGCGTCGGCCAGGCCGAGCGCGCGGAGCGGGCGCTCGCCGGCGAGGGGCGGGCCGCTAACGATCACCGCGGCGAGGCCGCCCGCGAGGAAGCCACCCAGGTGGGCGAAGCCCGCGATCGCGGGTATCACGACGCCGAGCAGCGCGTCCAGCACCACGGCCGCGACGAACAGGCGCCGCGGCAGGCGCCACGCGACGGAGAGCCGCTCGGGGCGCTGGAACTCGAGCCAGAGCAGGGCGGCGGCGAGCCCGGCCACCATGCCGGACGCGCCCACCAGCGAGTCGTATTGCGCCGGGATGCCGGCGGCGGTCGCGCCGAGGGCCGAGGCGCCGAGGACGAAGAAGGTGGCCAGGTGGCCGAGCGGCCGCTCCACCAGGATCCCGAACAGCAGCAGCCCGGCCACGTTCATCGCCAGGTGCGCGAGCCCCGCGTGCAGGAAGTTCGCGGTGACGAGCCGCCAGGGCTCGCCCCCGTGGATCAGGGCGTCGTTGAAGTAGCCCGCCTGAAGCACCCGCTCGCCCAGCACGAGCTGGAGCGCATAGACCGCCAGGCACAGCGCGGCCACGCCGATCGACACCCAGGGCCGGAAAGGGCGCCGCGCGACGGCGTCGATCGCCGCCATCCGCGCCAGAGCGGCGGGCCCGCCGGGCTCGAGCGCGAGGCGGGAGAGCAGCGAGTGGCGCAACGCCTCCGCATCGCCGGGCGCTGCGAAGGCCGCCCGCGGGACGTTCAGCACGCCGCGCCGCGTCCCGATTCGCAGCCAGCGATCGCCGAGCAGCAGGTGTGTCAAGTCCGCGTAGGCGGTGAAGGTGTCGCCGCCGAGGGCGCTCGCCGCGGGATGCCGGAAGCCGGTGGCGTGGAGCGCGAGGGCGCCCCGCCCTCCGCGCAGCGGGTAGACCTCGGGGGCCTGGCTGAGCTCGCCGGACATGGCCCCCGAGCGTAGCTCTCCGCCCGGGCCGGAGCCCGGCGTGCGGCAGCGGGCCGGAGACGCGCGGAGCTCAGCGGCGCCCGGGCACCGCCAGGGTCGGGAAGAGGCGGGTGTAGGCCAGCCAGACCAAGGTGAAGGCGCCGGCGAAGCCGAGGGCGATCCCCACCTGGATCGGACCCAGCCAGGAGAAGCCGTGGAGCTTGTCCCACGACGGCCACACCAGGAGGTTCCGCTCCAGCCAGAAGCCCAGGACCAGCAACGCACTCACGGTGCCGTTCACCAGCGGCGTCTTCTTCGGCCGCTGGCCGAGCAGCACCCAGAACGGGATGATCCAGATCAACGCCCACACCACCATCGACATCCAGCCGTAGGGCGACGCGCCCAGCCGCTCGAACGAGAAGTCCCAGTACCAGCCTTTGTAGCCCGGCTCCATCAGGAACTGCGGGCCGAGGCGGGCCTCGAAGAACTGCGTCTCCTCGGGGAGGTTCCCGTACCAGATCACCAGGTACTGGGCCCAGAACAGGTACATCCAGAAGATGGAGAACGCGAAGATCATCTTGCCCAGATCGTGGAGCCGCGCGGCGTTGAACTCTCCCTCGAAGCCCGGCGCCTTGCGGAGCAGGATCGAGAGCAGCGAGGTCAGCCCGATCGCGCAGAGGAAGCCGCCCCACGCCACGAAGCCGGGGAAGAGGATCGAGTACCAGGTCGGCGCGAGGCTCATGATCTGGTCGATCGCCAGCACGCTCCAGCCGTAGGCGTAGAGCAGCGCAAGGATCGGCGCCAGGCGCCGCAGCTTGTCCGCGGAGCGCGCCTCCTCCTCGGCCTGGCCCCGCCAGCCCGCGGTCCAGCGCGCGAAGAGGCCCCTTCCCGGCCCATCCGACGTCACGCCATAGAGTGTCGGGCGGACGGAGTGGTAGAGGAAGAGCAGCGTCACCACCGTGAGTACCGCCAGGATCGCCGTGTCCATCACGACCATGCGCGGCACGTTCAGCCAGGCGGCCTTCGCGGGCTGCGGCTGCTGGATCCACGGGTAGACGTAGTCCCGCCCGAGGAAGCCGACGAGCGCGAGCACCAGCGTGAAGGGCACCCACGCGCCGACGCTCTCGGCCACGCGCCGCACCGGGCCCGCCCACTTGGCGCCGATGATCACCAGCGCCGCCGCCACCACGACACCGGCCTGCGACACGCAGCCGAAGTAGAAGGTGTTCACGTGGAAGGCCCGCCAGGTGGTGGCCGGATCGGTCGCGAGGCCGTACAGGAAGGCGACGACGCCGATCGCGACGCCGATCCCGCACAGGGCGGCGAGGCCCCGCGGCAGCTCGCGCGGAGCCGCCTTCTCCATCCCGCCGGCGCCAGCGCTCACGGCTGCCCTCCCATGGCCGTCTTCGGACCCGGATTCCCGTTCAGGTACCGCACGTAGTTGATGATGTCCCAGCGATCCTGCTCTGGAATCCGGCCGTAGGGCGGCATGCGCCGGCGCCCCTCGCGGATCGTGGTGAAGATGTGGCCGTCGGCGCGGGCGTTGGCCACCACCAGCGGCAGCACGCCGGGGAATGCCTTCGCCACCGGACCGTCCGCCATTCCCTTGTGTCCGTGGCAGGGCGCGCAGAAGGTCTCGAACTGGACCTGGCCGTTCTTCAGCGACTCGAAGTTCGCTGGGCGGGGATTCACCAGCGCGTTGGCCTCGGCGTCGGTCGCCGGCTTGCTGACACCTTCGGTCGTCCGCACCACCCAGGGATCGAGCTCGGGAATCGGCGGATCGTCGCCCTCCACCGGCACCGCCCCGTCGGGCGTCGGGAAGCCGGCGATGCCCCACGGCTCCTGCGGCATCTCGGTGGACTCGAAGGCCTGCACCGCGGGCTGCTTCTTCATCTGCGGGAACCAGGCCTGCGACCACTGCTCCCAGCAGCCGGTGCCCGTCGAGAGCACGAGCCCGCAGAGCGCGGCCACCCAGCGCGCGCTACGCCTCGACAAGGGTGACCTCCTTCGCGTCGTGCGCGCGGAAGAGCCCGTCGACCTCCGCCACGTCGCGGTCCTCGCAGCGCACCACCAGCCCGAAGTCCTCGGCCGAGAAACGTGGCGAGTAGGTGGCATCGGGCTTGCCGAACCTCCCGTAGGGCAGCCCCCCGACCCAGAAGAAGCCGAGCACCGTCAGCACGCCGCCGAAGAGGATGGTGAGCTCGAAGGAGATCACCACGTACGGCGGGATCGACGCCAGGGCCTTGCCGCCGACGGTGATCGGGAAGTCGTAGGACATCCAGATCGTCATGACGAAGCCGGTGACCATGCCGGTGAGGCCCCCGATCAGGGTCCACAGCCGCACGCGGCTCGGCTTCTCGTCGAGTGCCGCGTCGAGCTCGTGGGCCGGCACCGGCGAGTAGACCTCGAGGTCGCCGAATCCGCGGTCGCGCAGCCGGCGCGCCAGAGCGGCGACCGGCGCGGCCTGGGAGAAGACTCCGACGAGCGTGGGCATCAGTGCATCTCCCCGTGCGCCACCGCGCCTCCCCCGTGGTGAGCCTTCTCGTGGATCACCAGCTCCTTCACCTCGGCGATCGCCACCACCGGGAAGAGCTTGATGAAGATCACGAAGAACATCGCGAAGAAGGCGAAGCTCCCGGCCAGGATCGTCAGCTCGGGCAGGCTCGGCAGGTAGTGATTCCAGACGTCCGGGTTGAACTCGTGGGAGAGGCCGATCACGATGATCACGTAGCGCTCGAACCACATCCCGATGTTCACCAGCACCGACACGATGAAGAGGATCGTCACGTTGGTGCGCGCCCACTTGAACCAGAGGATGTTGGGGAAGATCGCGTTGCAGGAGATCATCACCCACGCCGAGATCCAGTAGTCGCCGAAGGCGCGGTACCACCAGGCGGAGCGCTCGAACTCCGACCCGCTGTACCAGGCCATGAAGAACTCCATTCCGTAGGAGTACCCCACGATCAGCGAGGTCAGCAGGATGAAGCGCGCCATGTTCTCCAGGTGGTACTCGGTGATGTAGGCCTCGAGGGCGAAGATCCGGCGCACCGGGATCATCACCGTGAGCACCATGGCGAAGCCGGAGAAGATGGCGCCGGCCACGAAGTAGGGCGCGAAGATCGTGGAGTGCCAGGTGGGCACGATGGACATCGCGAAGTCCCAGGACACCACGCTGTGCACGGAGAGCACCAGCGGGGTGGCGAGGCCCGAGAGGTGGAGCACGGCCCGGTTGAAGGCCTTCCACTGCTTGGCGGTCCCGACCCAGCCGAAGGAGAGGGCGGTGTAGAGGAGCCGGCGCCAGCCGGTGGAGCGGTCGCGCGCAATGGCAATGTCGGGGATCAGGCCCACGAACAGGAACAGGATCGAGATCGTGGCGTAGGTCGAGATCGCGAAGGTGTCCCAGACCAGCGGGCTCTTGAAGTTCACCCAGAGACCGCGCTGGTTCGGGTACGGCAGGATGAAGTAGCTCTTCCAGATCCGGCCGACGTGGATGCCGAGGAACTGCGCCGCCGTGAGCACGGCGAACACCGTCATCGCCTCGGCGCTGCGGTTGATCGCGTTGCGCCACTTCGAGCGGAACAGGTAGAGGATGGCGGAGATCAGCGTACCCGCGTGGGCGATACCGACCCAGAACACGAAGGTGACGATGTAGACGCCCCAGAAGACCGGGTGCTTGTAGCCCGCGATGCCGAGGCCCTTGTAGACCTGGAACAGCCAGACCGCGCCCACCGCGTGGACGAAGACCACCAGGAAGATCAGCAGCAGCCAGTAGTAGAGCGACGGCCGCCCCATCACCGCGAGCAGGTCGCGGTTCGCGGGCGACTCGGGGGCCTGCGTCGGAGGGCGCATCATCGCAGCGACGGACATGGCGGGAGGCGGCGTCATGGATCAGCCCTCGACCGGACCGCGCACGACCTTCGCGAGGTACAACGTGGCGGGACGCGTGTTGAGACCCTGCAGCGCGACGTAGCCACGCACGGGCTCCTGGCGCTTCTTGCTGACGTTGCTCTCCGGGTCCTTCAGGTTCCCGAAGGTGATGGCCTGGGTCGGGCAGGCCTGGGCGCAGGCCGTGATCACCTCCCCGTCCCGGATCAGGCGCTTCTGGTCCTTGGCCGGCTGGCGCGCGATCTCGATGCGCTGGGTGCAATAGGTGCACTTCTCCATCACGCCCTGGGCGCGGACCGTCACGTCCGGGTTCAGCATCAGGTGCAGCGGCTTCGGCCAGTTCTCCAGGCTGAAGTCGTACCAGTTGAAGCGGCGGACCTTGTAGGGACAGTTGTTGGAGCAGTACCGCGTGCCGATGCAGCGGTTGTAGACCATCCCGTTCAGGCCTTCGGGATTGTGGTAGGTCGCAAACACCGGACACACCGGCTCGCAGGGTGCGGCGCCGCATTGCTGGCACATCATCGGCGTGTGGCGGATGTCGACCTTGCCGAGCTCCTCGTGGTTTCGCTCGCGGGGCCAGCCCGGGATGTCCTCGACGACGCCATCCCCCACCCAGCGCTCGATGCGCAGCCAGGCCATCAGGCGGCCCCAGCGCACCTGGTCCTCGCCCACGATCGGGCTGTTGTTCTCGATGTAGCAGGCGGCCACGCACGCGCTGCAGCCGGTGCAGCGGTCGACGTCGATGGTCATGCCCCAGCGATACGGGCTGTTCTGCGCCGCATCGAGGACCGGATCGAAGGGCACGTGGATCTCTTCCTGGTACGCCGACTCCTCGCCGCCGCGGGCTCCGTGCTCCGGAGCCGCGGGAACCGCCTCCGCCGGCGCGGCCGCGCCGGCCGCGAGCGCGGCCAGCGGCAGCGCCGCGCCGATCGAGCGATCGCGCTGGTTGTCCTGGGTCTGGCTGACGGCGAAGGGCTCGCTGCGCCCGGTCTTCGCGAGCTGGACCTTGGTCGTGAACCAGGCCCGCCCCCCGGCCTCGTCCACCGCCGCAGGAAGCGCCGCGATCACGTTCACGCCGCGGGCCTCGCCGGGACGGCCCTCCATCTCGTGGCTGGCGTACCAGCCGACCGTGTGGCCTTGGCCGACCGCCACCGCCACCACGTCGTCGCGGATCCCGCCGCGCGGGAAGGCCTGCACCTCGAGGGTCCCGGCGGCGGTCTTGAGCGCGAGCACGTCGCCGATCTCCACGCCGAGCCTGCGCGCGGTGGCGTGGCTCAGCTCGACCCACGAGTTCCAGGTGACCTTGGTGACGGGGTCCGGAACCTCCTGCATCCAGGGCAGCGCGGCGCTGCGCCCGTCGCCGAGGAGCGGCGAGGGGTGGGCGAGCAGCACGTAGTCTCCCTCGCCCTCGAGCAGCGGCTCCGACACCTCGAGCTTCGCCACGGCCGACGAGAGCGCGACATGCTCGTGCGTCGGCAGGGAGGCGGCGAACGATCCGCCCCGGGCCAGCGCCTTGCGGAAGTCCTCGCCGGCCCAGGCCGTCTCCAGGATCGAGCGCATGTTGCCCGGCGGGAGCTTCGCGGCCACCTCGTCGCCGAGCGAGCGCCCGGCCTCGAGGAGCACGTCCACCATCGCCCGGGTGCCGTAGAGCGGCCGGATCGTGGGCTGGAGCAGCGAGCGCACGCCCGGCCGCGGCGACGCGTCGCCCCACGACTCGAGCGGGGTCAGGTCCGGCAGCACGAGGTGCGCCTGCTCCGAGGTCTCGTCCTTGATCGGCGCGAAGGAGACCAGGAAGGGCACCTTGGCCAGAGCCTCGCGGAAGCCGGTCCCGGGCGGCATCGAGTGCACGGGGTTGGCGTCGTGCACGAGGAGCACGGAGACCTTGCCGGACTTCATCGCGTCCACCAGCGCGAGGAGCTCGTGGTAGCTCGGCCGCTTGGTGCGCTCCGTCTCCGCCGGCAGCAGCACCGTGCGCGCGACCGCGCCCGCCGCATGGTCGAGCAGCAGCACGGCCGCCGCGGTCGCGCTCGCACGCCGGCTCGAGAGGCCGGCCGTGGGCGGCAGCGCGACCAGGGACTTCGCGCGCGCCACCGCGGCGCCGAGGCGTTGGATGGTCTTCGCGTCCACGCCCGTCCGCGCGGCGGCCCGGGCGGCGTCGACACCGTCCAGCAGCCCGCCGAGCGCCGTGCGATCGGCCGTGAGGCCGCTGTCCATCGCCGCCCGCAGCACCGCCAGCGCCAGGATGCCCTCGGTGCCGGGCTTGGAGGGGATCCACTCGTCGGCGTTGGACGCGGTCATCGAGAGCCGCGGGCCGAGGTAGACGAAGCGAGCCCCGCCGTGCTCCTTCGCCCGCACGTCCCGCGCCTCGGCGAGCTGCCGCATGTGCTCGTTGGGCGACGGCCCGGTCTCCATGAAGTCCGAGCCGAAGGAAAGCACGAGGTCCGCCTGGGAGAGATCGAAGACCGGCTCGCTCTCCACACCGAAGAGCGTCTTCACGGCCTCCCGCAGCGATTCCTGCGCGAAGGGCTCGTACACCACGCGGCCGCTCGCGCCCACCGCCGCCACCCAGCGGTCCAGCACCTGGGAGGCCGTCGGGCCGGGATCGCCGCCCAGCAGCGCCGCCCCCGCGGCGCCCTGGCGCAGCTTGTCGGCGAGCGTGCGGATCGCCTCCTCCCACGAGACCGGCGCGAGCTTGCCGTCGGCGCCGCGCGACATCGGAGTGGTGTAGCGATCGGGGTGGTAGGTGCGGCCGATGCTCACCTGACCGCGGGCGCACAGGCTGCCCTTGCTCACCGGGTGCTCGGGATTGCCCTCGAGCTTCACCGGCCGACCCTCGCGGGTGCGCACGTGCAGGCCGCAGGCCGCCGGACACTCGCGACAGGTGGAGGCGTAGTAGATCGCGATGCCCGGCGTCATCACCTCCGGCTGGACGACGTACGGGATCAGGTGTTCGACGCGCTCGGAGCAGCCGGCCGCCGCCGCGGCGCCGGCGCCGACACCGACGAGCTTCAGGAATTCGCGACGATCGAGCTCGGGCATCGGGTCCGTCCTAGTAGTGGCAGGTGAGGCAGTCGACGGAGACGTTGTTCTGCCAGTGGCAGGTGAGGCACCAGCCCATCTTGAGCTTGTCCGCGTTCATCAGGTTCACCCACTTCGTGTCGGGCACGAGGTACAGCTTGTCGAGCCTCTCGACGGGCCCATGGCAGGTGTCGCAGGCGACTCCCGCCTGGATGTGGCGGTTGTGGCGGAACTTCACGTGCTCGGGGAGACGGTGGATCTGCACCCACTCGATCGGCTTCTTGTTCTCCCAGTACTGCTTCAGGAGCTTCACCCCCTCGAGGTCGCCGCCAAACTGCGCGTGGCAGCCCATGCAGACCTCCACCGAGGGCACGCCGGCCATGCGCGAGCGATCCGTGCCGGTGTGACAGTAGAGGCAGGGGATCTGGTAGGTGCCGGCGTGGAGCGCGTGGCTGAACGGAATCGGCTGGACCGGACCGGGAGCGCTGGGATCCGCCGCGCGGCGCTGGGCTTCGAAGGCCGCGTCCGACGACTTCTGCTGCGCGCTCACCGCACGACCCTCGGGCAGGCCGAGCACCAACCCGAAGAGCAACAGGAACAGAGCGGCAGGCAGCGCGACACGACGCACGGGGAGGACGGGAAGTGAGCTCATGAGCGGTTCGACGTGCCCCCCTGGTGGCGACGCCCTCGGCAGCTCGAGCAGGCCGACGGCCTCTGCGTTGGCATGTCGGAGACGGAAACGCGAACAAGGAAGCGCGCTCCGACCGATGTCGGCGGCGCATCTCTTTCGCGACCGAAACCGGGCGCTTGATTACATCGACCGGGCCGCAGCGTCAAGCAGCGGAACGCGAGAAAATCGCGCGCCGCCCGGCACGCGCGGGGGTGTCGGGCACGCGCGCTGCGCTCAACCGGCGCTGGCCGCGAGATGCGCGAGCAAGGCCTCGTTCGCGGCCTCGGGAGCCTCGAGCAGGCAGCCGTGGCCCGTTCCGCGGAGCGTCACGAGACGCGCCCCGGGGAGCGCGGCGGCGAGCGCGGAGGAATCGGGAGTCAGGAGGTCCTGTTCAGCCGCCAGCACCGTGGTGGGGAGGGAGATTCGCCGGAGTTCCGTGTCGGGGATCCCCCAATCCTTCAGGCCGGCCGCGGCACGCTCGAGCGTCGCAGCGGGCACCCGGGCCGCGGTCTCGGCGAAGCCACGCACCGCGCGCGCTCGACGGCCGTCGTCCTCCAGCGTGGTGGAGCTGAAGAGCCAGGGCACGATGGCCCGCGCCAGCACCTCCGGCGCCACCGCGGCGGCGAGCGCGGTCCAGGCGTCCAGGACCGCCCGCAGCCGCCCGCTCGCACGCCGGAACGGCGTGACCAGCACCAACGACCGCACGCGCCCGGGGTGCCGGAGCGCGAGCTCGAGGGCCACTGCCGCGCCGAGGCTCGCTCCCACCACGTGGACCGGCTCGCCGACGGCCGCGGCGGCGTCATCGGCGGCCTCGGGGATCGCATAGCGCTCGCTCTGCGGCGCGTCGGACAGGCCGACTCCGCGCGGGTTCAGCGCGAACACACGGAACCGTGCCGAGAGCGCCGGGATCTGCCGCGCGTAGGCCGAGACGTCCGTGCCGAAGCCCGGGAGCAGGAGCACGGGCGGGCCCTCGCCCGCGACCGGCCGTTCGAGGGCGAGCCCCTCCCGTACCGTGACGCGCGTGGCGAGCCGCTCGAGCACCGCCTCCACGTCCTCGCGCGTGATGCGCCCGCCCGGCCCGCTGCCCCGGAGCTGCGCGAGCTCGAGCCCGTGGTCCTTCGCGAGCTTGCGCGCCGCCGGGGTGGCCGGAGCCTCGGCGGCGGCCGGCCGCGACGCGCCGACCACGTCCGGGCGCGGCGCCGCCTCGGCGACACGCTCGCTCGGGCGGGCGAAGGCCGCCGGATCGAAGGCCTCGTCGGGGCCCGCCGTCAGCACCGCCAGCACCGTCCCGCAGGGCACGGTTGCGCCCGGCGCCACCAGGAGCGCGCGCACGAAGCCCGCAGCCGGCGCCTCGATCTCGACCTCCGCCTTCTCCGACTCGATCAGCAGCAGGACCTCGCCCTTCTCCACCCGATCGCCCGGGCGCGCCCGCCACTCGACGACGGTGCCCTCGCGCATGGTCATCCCGAGGCTCGGCATCGCGATCGGGGTCGGCATAGAATGCGACTCTACCACTGGAGGCGACGCCGATGGAGCTTCCGCACTCCCGACTGCTCGACGCCTATCGCGCCATGCGACGGATCCGCGCCTTCGAGGACAAGCTCTCGGAGCTGGTGACGGCCGGAAAGCTCGCGGGCTTCCTGCACCTCTACGCCGGCGAGGAGGCGGTGGCGGTCGGTGTCGCCGCGCACCTCTCCGATCGCGACACCTTCGCCTCCACCCATCGCGGTCACGGCCATTGCATCGCGAAGGGGGTGGAGATCCGCGCCATGATGGCCGAGCTCTTCGGACGCAGCGGCGGGCTGTGCAAGGGCAAGGGCGGCTCGATGCACATCGCGGACCTCGACCGCGGCATGCTGGGCGCGAACGGCATCGTGGGCGCCGGGATCCCGCTCGCCGTCGGCGCGGCGCTCACGGCGCAGGTGAAGCGCAGCGGCGGCGTGTCGGTGGCCTTCTTCGGCGACGGAGCCTCCAACCAGGGCCAGTTCCACGAATCGCTGAACCTCGCCGCGATCTGGAAGCTCCCCGTCCTGTTCGTGGCCGAGAACAACGGCTACGGCGAGGCCACCCCGAACGAATACGCGAGCAGCGTCCCCGACGTCGCCACGCGCGCGACGGGCTACGGCATCCCCGGCGTGATCGCCGACGGCATGGACTTCTTCGACGTGTTCGAGAAGGCCGGTGCCGCCATCGAGCGCGCGCGCCGCGGCGAGGGCCCGACGCTCCTCGAGTGCAAGACCTACCGCTTCTACGGGCACTACCTGGGCGACAACCTCGCTTATCGGCGCAAGGAGGAGGTGGAGGAGATGCGCCAGACGCGCGATCCCCTGGACCTCTTCGAGCGCCGCACCGCCGGCGAGGGCTGGCTCGCGAGCGACGAGCTGCGCGCGATCGACGCCGAGGTCGCGGCCGAGATCGAGGCGGCGGTGGCGTACGCCGAGTCGAGCCCCTTCCCCACTCCCGCGGACGTCACCACCGACGTCTATGTGCGTTACTGAGGAGACGCGATGCCCCGCGAGATCTCGCTGCTGCAGGCGATCAACGAGGCGCTGCACCTGGCGATGCAGGCCGACCCGGACGTGATCCTCCTCGGCGAGGACGTGGCGGGCGGCTCGGGCCGCGCCGACCAGGGAATCGAGGAGGCGTGGGGAGGCGTGATGGGCGCCACCAAGGGGCTGTACAAGGCCTTCGGGCCGGGACGCGTGCGCGACACGCCGATCAGCGAGATGGGCTTCCTCGGCGCGGCGGTGGGCGCCGCCGCCACCGGGCTGCGGCCGGTCGTGGAGCTCATGTTCATGGACTTCCTCGGGGTGGCCCTCGATCCGCTGCTGAACCAGGCCGCGAAGCTCCGTTACATGTTCGGCGGCAAGGCGCGCGTGCCGCTCACCGTCCGCACGCTGGTCGGCGCCGGCCTGCGCGCGGCGGCGCAGCACTCCCAGACGCTCTACGGGATCACCGCGGCGATCCCCGGCCTCAAGACGGTCTGCCCGTCGAATCCCGCCGACGCCAAGGGCCTGCTCCTGGCCGCGATCCGCGACGACGACCCCGTGATCTTCTGCGAGCCGAAGTCGATCCTCTTTGCCAGCGGGCCCTGCCCCGAGGGAGAGCACGCGGTGCCGATCGGCAAGGCGGCGCTCGCGCGGGAGGGAAGCGACGTGACACTGGTCGGCGTTGGTCGCACGGTGCACGTGGCCCTCGAGGCGGCCGAGGCGCTGGCACGCGAGGGAACGAGCGCCGAGGTGCTCGACCTGCGTTCGCTCTCGCCTCTCGACGAGGATGGGATCCTCGGATCCCTGGGGAAGACCGGGCGGCTGGTGGTGATCGACGAGGCGCCGCCGCGCTGCGGCATCGCGAGCGACGTGGCGGCGCTCTGCGTGGACCGCGGCTTCGATCTCCTGAACGGGCCGGTGAAGAAGGTGACGGCCCCCCACGCGCCGGTGCCCTTCAGTCCGGTGCTGGAGGACGCCTACGTCCCCAACGCCGCGCGCGTGATCGCGGCGGTGCGCGAGATCGGCTGACACGCAGCCGCGCCGGAGGTGCCCGGCTCACCGTTCGCGCGTCCGCCGTATCGGGGCCGGGTGGAGGTCCGCCCCGCTCCGGCCCCGCCGCGCCGCCACTGCATGCCCCGCCCGGCCCCGGCAGAGCGACTCCCGAAGGCTCGGGGCGCCATTCCCCACGTCTTGAACCCGGCTGACCCGACGCGACGCGTCGGGTAGACTCGTTGCCTCGATCGTCCGGAGGAGGCCCGCATGATCGACTTCGAACCGAGCGAGGAGCAGCAGCTCATCGTCGACACGGTGCGAGGCTTCGCGCAGAACGAGGTGCGCAAGGCGGCGCGCGATGCGGACGAGGCGTGGGCGCTGCCGGTCTCTCTGCTCCAGGCGGCCCACGAGCTCGGCGTGACCACCGCCGCGCTCCCCGAGGCCTACGGTGGCGGCGGCGCGCGCAGCGCGGTCACGGGGGCGCTGGTGGCGGAGGAGCTCGCGTGGGGCGATCTCTCGCTCGCGCTCGGAATCCTCTCGCCCGGCCTGCTCGCGCTCCCGGTGGCGGACTGCGGCACCGAGGAGCAGAAGCAGCGGGTGCTTCCGCGCTTCACCGGCGACCGCTACGCCCCCGGCTCGCTCGCGATCCTCGAGCCGGGCCTCCGATCCGACGTGCTGCGTCCCGCCACGAGCGCCCGGCGCGACGGCGCGGACTACGTCCTCGACGGCGAGAAGTGCCTGGTGCCGTGGCAGGAAGGCCTCCAGGAGCTGCTGGTGGTGGCGAGCGACGACGGCCGACCGCAGGCCTTCCTGGTGCCGGCGAACGCGCCCGGGCTCGAGGCCGTGCGGGAGCGCAACCTCGGCCTCCAGGCGTTCCCCACCGCCGAGCTCCGGCTGCGCGGCGTACACGTGCCGGCCGCCGCGCGGCTCGGCGGCGCGGCCGGCTCCGACGTCCGCACGCTGGTGGCGCGCGGGCGCATCGCGCTCGCGGCCGCGGCGGTGGGCGTGGCGCGCGCGAGCTTCGAGCTGGCGCGGGACTACGCCAGGGAGCGTCAGACCTTCGGAGCTCCGATCGCCACGCGGCAGTCGATCGCCTTCAAGGTGGCGGACATGGCGATCGAGATCGACGGCGCTCGGCTCCTGGCCTGGGAGGCCGCCTGGAGAATCGACCAGGGCCTCGACGCCACCCGCGAGGCGGCGCTCGCCCGACACCAGTCGAGCCGCGTCTCGCTCGAGGTGGCGGATGGCGCGGTCCAGGTCTTCGGTGGACACGGCTATACCCGCGAGTATCTGCCCGAGATGCACCTGCGCAACGCGCGGGGCTTCGCGCTCTTCGAGGCGCTCGCGCTGCTCTAGCCGCGCGGCGGGAGGAACGGATGGCGATCTCCTTCGACCCGGCCCCCAACACGGTCAGCGCGAAGGCCTTCTACAACCGGATCGCGCTGGAGCAGATGCGCCCGATCTCACGCAAGTACGACGACCACGAGCACGAGATGCCGTGGGAGTTCGTGCGTTTCATGTGGGAGCACGGCCGCAACCCGGCGGGCTCCCTCACCGGTCCGAACGACGGCTTCGTGCAGGTCTGCGTCCAGGCGGAGGAGCTCTGCTGGGGCGACGCCGGGCTCTACCTGCGCATCCCGAGCCCCGCCCTCGGCGGCTCGGCGGTGGCTGCGGCCGGCACCGACGAGCAGCGCGCCCGCTTCCTCTCGCCCTTCCGCGGCGAGGGCGAGCCCAAGTGGGGCGCCATGGCGATCACCGAGCCCGGCGCGGGCTCCGACGCCGCGGCGATCCAGACCACGGCCCAGCTCGACGGCGACGAGTGGGTGCTGAACGGCACCAAGATCTTCTGCACCGCCGGGGAGGGCGCCTCCACCCATCCGGGCGGCTTCGTCGTGGTGTGGGCCACCGTGGACAAGAGCGCGGGCCGTGGCGGCATCAAGTCCTTCGTGGTGCCGGCCGGCACCCCGGGAATGAAGCTCGTCGGCCTGGAGAAGAAGCTCGGCATCCGCGTCTCCGACACGGCGACGCTGGTCTTCGAGAACTGCCGCGTGCCCAGAGAGAACCTGCTCGGGAGCGCGGAGGTGAAGAAGACCGATCCCACCAGGACCGGCGACAAGGGCTTCAAGGGTGCGATGGCGACCTTCGACGCCAGCCGCCCCATCGTGGCCGCGATGGCGGTGGGGGTCGGCCGCGCCGCGCTCGATTTCGTTGAGGAGGAGCTGGAGCGGCAGGGCGTGCGCGTGCGCTACGACGCGCCGCCCCACGAGCGGACGGCGATCGAACGCGACGTGATCGACATGGAGGCGGAGCTCCAGGCGGCGCGGCTCCTCACCTGGCGGGCGGCCAAGATGATGGACCACGGCAAGCGCAACAACCTCGAGGCCTCGATGGCGAAGGCCAAGGCCGGGCTCGCGGTCACCAAGATCACCCAGAAGGCGGTGGAGATCCTGGGCCCCCTCGGCTATTCCAGGAAGTGCCTGGTCGAGAAGTGGATGCGTGACGCCAAGATCAACGACATCTACGAGGGGACCCAGCAGATCAACCAGCTGATCGTCGCGCGGCGCATCTTCGACTACTCGTCGAGCCTGCTGCGCTGACGCGCGAAGGAGCCCGAACCATGCCCGTGCCCGACGACCTGCTCGAGATCCTGGTCTGCCCCGAGACGAAGCAGCCGGTCTCGTTGGCGACGCCCGAGCTGCTGGAGCGCCTGAATCGGCGCATTCGCGAGGGAACGCTGCGCAATCGTGGCGGCGAGCCGGTGAAGCAGGAGCTCCACGAGGCGCTGGTGCGGGAGGACGGACGCATCCTCTACCCGGTGGACGATTCGATCCCGGTGATGCTCATCGAAGAGAGCATCGAGGTGGATGCCCTCCGCTGAGCGCTCGGGGCGACGCGGCCGGCGCCTCTCCGCTGCGGCGGCGGGTCTGGTGCTGCTGCTGATCGGCGTCGCGGCGCGCGCCGCGACGCCCTCGACCTCCTGCCTTCCGCTGCGGAGCCGGGCCAGGGCGAAGCGTCTCGAGACGCGGTGCTTCGCGCTCTCCCATGCAGGTCGGGAGCGCACCTTCCGGCTCTACGTTCCCCGGAGCCTGGCCGGGCCGGCGCCGCGCCGCCTGGTGCTCCATGGCGGCGGAGGCTCGGGCGCCGGCATGGAGCTCCTCACGCTCCAGGGGCTCGATCGCATCGCCGATCGCGAGGGCCTGGTGGTGGCCTACCCCGACGGGCTGGGCCACGGCTGGAACGACGGCCGCTCCGATCTACGCTCCGAGGCCATCCGCGAGAACGTGGACGACGTGGGCTTCCTGCGCGCGCTGGTGCAGGATCTCGCGAGCAGCCTGCCGGTCGATCGCGATCGGGTGTATGCCACCGGCATCTCGAACGGCGGCATGATGTCGTATCGCCTGGCCTGTGACGCCGCGGACGTGTTCGCGGCGGTGGCGCCGGTCGCGGCGGACCTCGGCGTCGAGCTCTCGGCTCGCTGCGCGCCGTTGCGACCGATCTCCGTCGCGATCCTGGACGGCACCGAGGATCCCATCATGCCCTGGAACGGCGGCGAGGTTCGCGTCCTCGCGATCGCCCGGGGCCACGTGATCTCCGCGCCCGACTCCTTCGAGCGCTGGCGCGCCTTCGATCGCTGCGGCGAGGCCTCCATCAGCGAGCCGCGCGCCGCCGATCCGCCCGACGGCACCTCGCTGGTGACGCACGTGGCGAGCCCGTGCGCAGCGGGAGCGGAGGTCCGGCTCTACGAGATCCGCGGCGGCGGCCACACCTGGCCGGGCGGCGAGCCCTACCTCGGCCCCCGGCTGGTGGGCCGCGTGAGCCACGCCCTCGACGCCAACCAGGAGATCTGGAGCTTCGTCTCGAGGTTCCGGCTGCCCGGCGCCGCCACCCGTGCAGCGCGGTGAACACGCATTCACGGCGCGCCGTGGCGAGACCGGGCGGGGGCCGAGCGCGAGGATGCCGGCCCCGCCCCGCTCGGCCTGAGCCTCGCGATACGCCGACGGTCCTGGGAAGATCATTGCGCGAACTCGCGTCGCTTGAGCTGGCGCACGTACTCCGCGAGCTCGGGGTCGGCGGTCACGATGGCCGACACCTTCTCCTCGAACTCCGCCGCCTGTCGCTCGAGCGGCTCGCGATCGGTGCGGAAGCCCGTCCACTCCTCCAGCTTCTGGAGCAGCGCCAGCGCGCCCCGGGGGTTCGGCGAGAGGTTCACGTAGTGCGGGAGCCCCGCCCAGAGGCTCAGCACCTGGAGGCTCTCGCGCTCCAGACGCTCCGCTACCACGCCCACGATGCCGGTCGGTCCCTCGTAGGCCGAGGTGGCCACGTGCAGCCGCTCGGTGAGCCGGGGATCGCTCGCGAAGCCCGTGACCGCCACCGGCCGGGAGTAGACGACGTCGGCGAGATAGGCGCCGAGGAGCCCCACCCGGCGGGCGCCCACCCGCTCCGCCACCCGCACCACCAGGTCGGTGAAGGCGCGCCAGCGCAGGTGGGGCTCCGAGCCGGCTCCGATCACGACGTCGCGCCCGGGGCCGAGGGAGCCGGCCAGGAACGAGTTGCGGGGCCACTCGATGCGGCGACGCCCCTCGGTGTCGTGCCGGACCTCGGGTCTCCGCACCGTGAGATCGTAGAATCCCTCACCGTCGATCTCGGCCAGCGGCTCCGCACCCGCCGCCCTCGCCACGTGACGCAGCGCCAGCGAGGCCGCCTCCCCGGCGTCGTTCCAGCCCTCGAAGGCGAGGAGCAGCGTCGGATCGCTCACCGACGGAGCCGCCAGGAAGCGCAGCGGCTCGCCGCTCATCCGAGCTCCTCCACGACCCTCAGCAGGTCGAAGGAGCTCAGCACCCCCACCAGCACGCCCCGCTCCGTCACCAGCAGGCGGTGAATGCGACGCTCGCGCATCACGTTGGCCGCGGCCGCCACGCCGGTGTCGCGCGTCACGCTGAAGACGCGAGGGCTCATCACCTCGTCCACGCGGGCCGTCGAACGGTCGACGGGCAGCGAGAGCAGGTCGCGGTAGTCCTCCACGTCGGTGTAGAAACGTCCCGCGTCTCCGACGGTGGTGCGGGAGGACTGGTGGCGTGCGAGATCGCTCTGGGAGATCACGCCGATCGGTCGCCCACGCGCATCGACCACCGGCGCGCCGCTCACGGCGCGCTCGGCCAGCAGCTTCTGGGCCTCCGCCACCGTCGATCCCGACGGCACGCACACCACCGACGGGTTCATGAGGTCGCCGACGCGCCGTTTCGTCCGGGAAGCCGCCATCTCCAGACCTTACCGCACGAAGCGGTAGCCGTGGCCCCGCACCGAGACGATGTGTCGAGGACGCGCGGGGTCCGGCTCGACGTAGCGACGCAGCCTCACGATGAAGCTGTCCACCACCCGCGTCTGGGTGTCGGGTCGCAGACCCCACACCGTCTCCAGCAGCTCGCCGCGCTGCACGGCCTCGCCTTCGCGATCCACCAGCGCCCGCAGCAGGCCGGTCTCGCGCGTCGTCAGCCGGATCGTCCCCCGCGGCGTCTCGATCTCGAAGCGGTCGAAGTGGACGGTGACGTCGCCGAAGTGGACCTCGCGGCGGCTCTCGCCCTCTCGCGTCGTCGCGTCCCAACGCCGCCGCCGCAGCAGACCGCGCACGCGCGCCAGGAGCTCGTCGAGCTGGAATGGCTTGGTGAGGTAGTCGTCGCCGCCTTCCTCGAGGCCTCGCACCACGTCCGGCCCGGCGTCCTTCGCCGACAGGATCAGGATCGGCACGTAGTTCCCTGCCGCACGCGCGCGGCGCGCCACCTCGAAGCCGCCCATTCCAGGGAGCATCAGATCCAGGATCACCAGGTCGAGGGGAGGACTCTCGCGGGCCAGGCGCTCGGCGGCGCTCACGCCGTCGGCGATGGTCTCCACCTCGTGACCTTCCGCCTCCAGATTGAAGCGCAGGCCCTCGGCGATGTGCTGCTCGTCTTCGACCACCAGGATGCGCGGCACGTCCGAGCCTAGGCGGCCGGCGGCGCAGCGCGCAAGGTCACCACGAAGCGGCTTCCGCGCCCCGAGCCTTCGCTCTCCGCCACCACCCTCCCGCCCTGCCGGCGCACCAGGCTGCGCACGATGTAGAGGCCGAGCCCGAGCCCCGCGACCTTGCGCTGCACGTCGCGCCCGGCCCGATGGAAGCGCTCGAAGATCCGTCGCAGCTCCCCCGGCGGGATTCCGATGCCGCGGTCCGCGATCTCGACGCGCACCCGCCCGTCGGCGCCGGCGTGCACCGCAGCCTGGACGTCCACCGGGCCCTCCGAGTACTTGACGGCGTTCTCGAGCAGGTTCCGGAACACCAGCGCGAGCTCGTCGCGCTCGCCGCGCACCAGCACCGGCTCCCGGGGCGTCGCCAGTCGCACGGCGCTGTCGGACAGATGGTGCCGGCTGCGGATCTCCTCGACCGAGCGCGCCAGGAGCTCGCCCACGTCGATGCGCTCGCGCTGCGCGCGGCGGACCCGCGCCTCGGCGCGTGCCGCCGCCAGCACCCCCTCCACGGTGCCATCCAGGCGCTCGAGGTCGCTGCGCATGCGACCCAGGAACTCGCGCCGCTGGTCGAGCGAAGGGTCGTGCCGCAAGAGCGTGTCGACGTGGAGACGCAGCGAAGCGAGGGGCGTCTTCATCTCGTGGGTCACGGCGTCGAGGAAGGCCTGCTGCCGCTGGTTCAAGCGCATCTCGCGCACGAGCCACGCGCAGAGCAGGACCAGGCCCACCAGGATCAGTCCGAAGAAGACCGTGCCCAGGATCAGGAAGATCCAGTGCACCGTGGTGAGCTCGCGGGCCACCGGGCCGAGCTCGCCGACCACCAGGAGCTGCCAGCCCACCGCGAGGGTCACCGCCAGCACCGAGAGCACGATGCCGATGGTGAGCGGGAAGCCGATGGAGCGGCGCGCCACGGGAGCCTCCGGAAGGTGAATCTACGGTAGGTTCCCGCCGTCGTCCCGATCCGGAGGAAGCATGCCCCGCCGCGCCGCCTGCGCCCGGCCCCGCGCCCTGGCGCTCGGCCTCCTGCTCTTCGCCCCTGCCGGCCTCGCATGGGCGGGTCTCCCGCCGGAGGACCAGTGCCCCACGCTCTCGCTGGGCGCGCCCTCGGGCCGTCCGGAGGACGTGACCCCGACGACGCTGCGCGAGGGCATGGTGCTGACGGCGGACCAGGTCCTGGCGCTCCGCTCGCTCCTCCCCGAGGAGGTGTGGGGCCACCGCGACGTCTTCTTCCACGAGGGCATGCGGATGGAGATCGGGCCGTGCCATCGGCGCTATCCCGTGCCCGCGTTCTTTCGCGAGGCCACCGAGAAGCTCCACGGCCAGGCGAGCCTCGACGCCGACGGGAACTTGAAGGGCTGGGTGGCGGGCCTGCCCTTCCCGCCGGAGCAGATCGATCCCGCGGCGCCGGACGCCGCCATGCGCTGGGCCTGGGACTTCGCGCTCCGCTATCGCGGCGCCGGCCCAGTCGGGAAGTTCCGCCTGGTAGACCTGCCGAGCCGGGTGGGATCGGTCGAGACCTACATCGGAAGCTTCTTCTTCGTGCAGACGGGGGGCCGCGCCGACCTCGCGACCACCGGCTACCACGAGCCCACGGTGAAGGACGCGCTCTGGGCCGCCGGCGGCCAGTTCGAGGAGCCCTTCAACGCGCGCTACCTGGCGTGGCGTCAGTTCCGCTCCAGTGAATCCGAGCGCGACTACGCCTCCGTGGACGACGTCTTCGTCTACGTCCCCACCATGCGAAAGCCGCGCCGGGCCGCCACGGCGTGGGTGGACGGCCTCTTCATGCCCCGCTACCGGGTGAGCGGCGACGCCGGCGGCGGTGGAGTCCCGATCGGCGGCGGGAGCGGGCCGGCGGGCATCCAGGGCTCGATCCAGCCGACCGCCGGCGTCTCCGCAGCCGCGAGCGAGAACCTTCGCCGCGGCTTCACCGGTCTCATGGTCCGGCCCAACGCCTACCGCTGGCGGCTGCTCGGCGAGCGCGACGTGCTGGCGCCGCTCAACGCCTCGCAGCCAGGCTGGCCGATCAATCCGGACCGCAACTACGGCGAGAGCGGGCTCTCGATGGCGAGCGATCGCTGGGACGTCCGACACGCGGTGGTGCTGGAGGGGGTGGCCCGGAAGACCGACGACGAGGTGGCGCGGGTCACGCTCTGGATGGACTGGCAGACGCAGCAGCCGCTCTACTTCATCACCCGGCGCGCGAACGGCCTGCTGGTGGACATCGGAATCCTGGTGCATCGCTTCAGCGGCGACATCGCCGAGTACCCGGAATGGCCCGACGAGAAGGGCCGCGCGCTGGTGTTCGATCCGGTGGCGGAGTCGTTCTTCATCGCGGGCGAGGGGCGCAGCGGCTGGCGCCGCGAGTCCTACGACGTGCGGTCGGTTCCCGTGAGCGAGGAGCGGATCCGGGTCATGACCACCACCGATTCCCTGGTCAAGGGACGCTAGCCCCTAGAAGGTGTAGCGGAGCAGCAGCGAGACCTCATCGCGCTCCGCCAGCGCCGACAGGATCTGGTAGTTGTCACGCGACCGGAAGTCGCCTCCCTGGTTCAGCAGGACCGGCTCCGCCACCGGCAGGCGCCGGTAGTCCGGATTGCCCCAGAAGACGGAGACCGCGGCGGTGGCGGAGAAGTTCTCGGTGAAGCGGTACTGCACCGAGGGCAGCAGCCCGCCGGAGGCGGAGTAGTAGTCGTAGACCAGCGTCATGGCCGGCTGGAGCCGATCCTGGAAGTAGCCCGTCACGATGGTGAAGGTGCCGAGCACGTTCAGCGGACCGTTCACGTCGAAGCGGCCGTTGCTGGTGTAGCCGTCGATCCAGCGGAAGAAGACCTGGGCATTGAAGAGGAAGGTGCGGTTGGCGTTCAGGAAGTTGATGAACGTCGGCCGGTCGACCGAGATGGTGAGCCCGAAGGTGCCGTGGGTGCTGTAGCCGCGCGGGTCCATCTCGTCGGTATACCCCTCTCCGGAGGACCAGGTGAACTCCATGCCCCAGTTGGTCTTGGTGACGTCCTCCGCCCAGTCGGAGGCGAGGCCGAGCACGTTGCGCTTCTGGTACTGGAGCTGGAGCTCGCTCCCGCCCTGCCAGATGAAGTCGCGCCGCCCGAAGCGACCATTGCCTCCGCTCCGAAGCTCCGGGCGGTGCACGCCGGTGGCGGCGAAGAGGCCCTGCACGAAGAGGCAGGTCATCGGGTTCCCCGGATCGCACTTCGGATCCTTGCCGCCGGCGGCGCCCAGGGTGGCCAGGACCTTGAGCAGGTTCGAGGAGAGCGCGGCCATCTCGCTCTTGAAGCCCTGCGCCAGCAGGTTGTTCGCCCCCGAGCAGAAGCCGGCCGGCGCGAGCCCGTCGATGCCCGGCGCCACGCAGCCGTCGACGCGCGGATCGTAGAGCGGGTTGTTGATGTCGCGCGCGCCGGGGAGCACCACCAGCTTGCCGTTCACGTAGCGCGTGGCGACGGGCCCACCCTTCTCGAAGAACGGGAAGGCCTGGAGCACGGCGCTGGCCTCGGCGTTCAAGAGGTCGGCACCGTCGGTGTCGCAGTTCGTGCCGTAGAAGGCGCCGCAGCCGAGCAGCGCCTCCTGCTCGTTCGTGAGGTAGGCGCTGAGCCCCTCCGCCGGGCCGAAGGGGCCGCCGCCCGGCCCGTCGTTCGGATCCTTGTTGAGGTGGACCAGCAATCCGGCGCTCGGTGCGCCCGGCGCGATGAAGTTCAAGAGCGGCTGCGCGATGCCTGGCGCGCCGGTGACCATCACGGAGATCACGTTGGCGGTGGTGAGACCGAGCGCGATCGGTGTCGAATCGTTCACCAGATCCAGGAGACACGCGTTGCCGAGCGCCGGGAACACGGCCGTGGCGAGCCCCTGCGTGGCAGAGCAGAGGACGTCGAAGAACTGGCGGTTCACCGTCTGGCCGGCCAGCACCTTCTGCCGGATGTTCGGGTCGGTCGGGTCGAGGACGTTCCCCTTCACGTCCAGCGGACGGCCGGTCGTCGGATCCACGGAGCGCGAGTAGGTGAAGAAGTTCGCCGCGGTGGGGAAGTCGCTGTAGCCCCAGAAGTCGGTGAGGGCGAAGCTGAAGCGATCCCA
>JAWOLJ010000064.1:0-17840 GCA_033853555.1 Myxococcota bacterium | reverse complement strand
CGTGTTCATCTGGGACGAAGATTTCTTCGGGTCGAATGATGTGGTGGTGAGAGACAACCAGTTCAGCGGAAACGGCCTCGCCATTGGTGTGCAGGCTCTGTACGAAGTCTACCGTGCCCATATCGCGAACAACCAGGTCGACCGGAGCGACGGCGCAGGCATCAGCGTCGACGTGTACTGCTCCTTCCTGCCGCCCTCCCGCCCTTGCGGCGGGCAGGCCAGCGTGATCGAGAAGAACCACGTACGGCGAAATGGCTTCGCCGCGGTGTCGCCAGGCAACGGCGATGGCATCCGCGTGCGCGGCTACGACCTTGACTCGCCAGTTCCCTATGCGGCCGCCGATCCCGCATGGGTCACGCTCGCGAAGAACCAGGCCGACCGCAACGCCGATCTCGGCATCGATGCGCCTGGCGTCACCGACGGTGGAGGGAACCGCGCCAAGTTCAACGGCGATCCGCAGCAGTGCGTTGGCGTCGACTGCAAGGTCCCCGGCTCCAAGGCCCTCCGGAAGCGGGCTGCGGCCAGAGCCGGAGCGGACGCCGAGCGGCTGCTGAACTTGCTCGCTGAGGTACGGCACCACTAGCACGTGGATGACCTGGCCGTCGCAGGCGGCCCAGCTCGGTCGATGGCGGGAGAGCTCCGGCGGTAGGCTCTCCGGCGCCTCCGGCCGGCAGCTCTTCGGTCCTTGCCACACGCCCCGCAGAGTTCATCCACATCTGCCCACGAGTAGACCACCGGGCCGCCGGGGAGGTTGCGGGTCCGCTCGAGGAGCGTCGCCTCGAGGGCGAGCTGATTCTGGAGCCCGTCGCACATCTGGAGGAACGCCGCCGAATCCTTGGCGCTCTTTGCCTGCACGGCGACCTCGCGCGGGAGGGCCCGGGCCTGCGCTAGTAGGTCGTCGTCCAGGGCGTCCTCCGCCTCCGCCTGGCGCTTCGCCGCCTCTACCGGCGCGGCGCCGATGTGGGCGCGCTTTCGGATGAGTGGCGGCGACACTCTGGAAGGGAGGGGATTCCCTCTGGACCGAAAGGGGTCCGGACCCGCAAGCGTTTCGGTGTGGGCCTGAACTCGCACGGGGTCGGACGGAGTCGGGCGCCGGCGCCCTCGGGATGGCGCTTCGCGACCGGAGCCCGCCGTGCTAGAACAGCCTCCCAGGTTGGTACGAGTTCCGTGCGGCGATGCCTGCCAGGGGTTGGCGGGGTGCGTCCGTTCACGCGAGGAGAATCGAGATGCCTGCTTCGGTGAAGGATCTGGTCGCGGCCGCCAACGCTTCGGTGCCGCGCATCGGACGCGAGGAGGCGGCCGCCCTGATCGCGAGTGGCCGCGCGCTGGTCGTCGACGTGCGCGACGCGCCGGAGCTGCAGGCCAGCGGCAAGATCGCAGGTGCCAAGCACGTCTCCCGCGGAATGCTGGAGTTTCGCGCCGACCCCGGCTCGCCCTACCACGACCCGGCCTTCGACGCCGCGCGCACCGTGATCCTCTACTGTGCGTCGGGCGGGCGGTCGGCGCTGGCCGGCAAGGCGCTGCAAGAGCTCGGCTATCGCGACGTGCGCAACCTCGGTGCGTTCAAGGACTGGGTCGAGAGCGGCGGCGAGGTCGAGCGCGTCTAGCGTCCGCCGCCGGCAGGCCGGAGGGTCCGCCGCGACGACGGACCGGCCAGCGGCTGGGTCCGCTTCCCGCAGGCGCCAGGCGACTCCGCGGCGCGGCGCTCGCGTGCGACACACGGTGGCGTTGCTCGTGCGCCCGCGGCCCGCGCGCGGGGCGCGTCGCGGAGGGCTCCGCCGAGCAGTCCCGGCGTCGGGGCTCGAAGCCGGCTCGAGCCTCGGCCGCCCCGCCGATGCGCACGTGGAGGGTGCAGAGCCCTCCGCGGGATGGCTTGCGCGCTCGTCGCCGGCGCACTGTCGCCGGCCTGACTTCTCCCGGGTCTCGGCTGAGGCATTCCTGCCCCATGGGCGCTGCCGGCGGGGATGTCGGCAATGCGCCACTCGAGCGGGCAGCGGGTGCGGCGCCGGCACGTCATATTTCCAATCGAACCGAGCGGTTGAGGGGCGCGCGCTCCGAGGAGAGATCTCGATGACGGGACACGACTGGCTCACGTTGACCTCGGTGGCCGGAGCGGTGCTGGTCATGGCCGCGGGTGCCGTCGGAGCCGCGATCGGCGAGAGCCGGATGGGCGTGGCGGCGATGGATGCGCTGGCCCGCCAGCCCGACGAGTCCGCCTCGATCACACGAACCCTCTTCGTGAGCCTCGCAATGGTGGAGTCGACCGCGATCTTCTGCCTGGTGGTGTCCCTGATCCTGCTCTTCGCCAATCCGTTCACGGGTGGAGCGGCAGGGTAGAGCCGGTGACGCCGAGCTGGGTCACCTTCCTCTTCGAGGTCGGGAACTTCCTGCTGCTGGCGGCGCTCCTCGGCTGGTTCTTCTTCCGCCCGGTGCGCGAGGTGCTGGAGCGTCGCCGCGCGGCCCTCCAGGCCGAGGAGGAGGCGATCGCCGCGAAGCGGGCCGGGGCGGAGCGGACGCTGGCAGAGGTCGAGGCTCGGCGCAGCACCCTCGAGTCGTCGATCGCCGAGCTGCGCGAGCGGGCCCGTCAGGACTCGGAGCGCGAGCGCGCGAACCTCCTCGACGCCGCACGCGCGCAGCTCCAGCGCGAGCGCGAGAGCTTCCAGGCGGAGCTCGAGGCGTTGCGACGTGGGCAGATGGGAGCTGCGATCCACGACGCGGCGGCGGGAGCCGGCGAGATGGTGCGGCGGCTCCTCGAGCGCATCGGAGGTCCGGAGCTCGAGCGCGGCCTGATCGAGGCCGCGCGTCGGGAGCTGGCGGCCCTGGCCTCGGCCGGACCCCTGGCGCCGGTGGTGGTGGAGTCGGCCTCGAGCCTCAAGCCCGAGAGCCTGGCCGCGCTGGCGCAGGCGGCCGGCGCGCCGCTGGCGCAGGTGTCGCAGCGAACGGTGCCCGAGCTCGTGGCGGGCCTTCGCGTGCTGACGGCGCGCGGCCTCGTGGACGCGTCGGCGGCGGGCCTGGCGGCCCACGCGGAACGCGTGCTCGCGGCGCGCATCGACCACGGGGAGGAGCGGAGTGGCTGAGGCGGTTCGACACGACATGGTGTCGATGAGCTCCGGGGAGATCGACCTCCGCGACGCCTTCCGCCCGCGCGGCGTCGTGGTGCGCGCGGGCGACGGCGTGGCCCTGGTGGCCGGCCTCGAGGACGCGAGCTACGAGGGGCTGGTGCGCTTCGATTCCGGTGCGCTGGGCGTGGCCTTCGATCTGCGAGCCCAGAGCACGGGGGTCTTCTGCCTCTCCGGCGCCGGCGGGGTGCGGGCGGGCGACGGCGTGGTGGCGCTCGGCCGCCTCCCGGAGCTCCCGGTGGGACCGGCGACGCTGGGGCGGATCTTCGATCCCCTCGGCAATCCGATGGACGGCGGCGGGCCGCTGCCCGCCGAGCCGCGCCTCCCGCTCTTCCGCCGGGCGCCCGAGCTCGTGGAGCGCCGCCCCGTCGATCAGCCGCTCCGCACCGGCGTCCTGGTGATCGATGCGGCGATCCCGATCGGTCGGGGCCAGCGCGAGCTCGTGATCGGCGATCGCAACGTCGGAAAGACCTCCCTCGCGACGGACGTCCTGATCGCCCAGAAGCCGGGCGACGTGGCCTGCGTCTACGTCGTGATCGGGCAGGGGATGTCGCGGATCCTGGCGCTCCGCGACACGCTGGTGCGGGCGGGCGCGCTCGAGAACACGGCGATCGTCGCGGCGGAGGCCTCCGCGCCGCCCGGCATCCGCTACCTCGCGCCGTACGCCGGCGCCTCCGTCGCGGAGTGGTTCCGTGACCAGGGGCGGGACGCGCTGGTGATCTACGACGATCTGACCAAGCACGCGGACGCCTACCGCGAGCTGAGCCTGCTGATGGAGCGGCCGCCGGGGCGCGAGGCCTTTCCAGGCGACGTCTTCTTCATCCACGCCGAGCTGCTGGAGCGCGCGGCGGCGCGCTGCGCGAGCGCGGGCGGCGGCTCGGTGACGGCGCTGCCCATCGTCGAGACCACCGAGAGCGACATCGCCGCCTACATCCCGACGAACGTCATCTCGATCACGGACGGCCAGATCTACCTCGACGGTACGCGCTTCGCCCGGAACGAGCGCCCACCCGTCGACATCGGGCGCAGCGTGTCGCGGATCGGCGGCGCGGCGCAGCCCCTGGCGATGCGGATCGCCGCGCGCAACCTGCGGGTGCTCCACGCGCGCTTCGAGGAGCTCGAGTCCCTGGCGCGGGTCGGGCTCGAGCTCGAGCCCGGGATGGAGCGGGAGCTCGCCCGGGGACGCCTGCTCCGGGGGCTGCTCCAGCAGCGCACGCTCTCGCCGCGCAGCGCACCCGAGCAGGTGATCACGATCCTCGCGGTGACCGAGGGCTGGCTCGACGGCGTGGACGGGGAGAGCGCTCCGGCGCGACTGGCGGCGCTGCTGGCGCGGGCGAGCGCGGAGGAGCCGGCGCTCGTAGCGCAGCTCGAGCGCGGCGAGATGCCCGCGGAGGGGTGGCGCGAGCGGCTCCGCACCCTGTGCGCGGCGCTCGGCGGCGCGGCGCCCGGGGGAGCCGCATGAGCCGCGAGCGCTCGCTCCGGCGGCACCTGCGCACGCTCCACACGCTCGACGAAGCGGTGGCGGCGCTGCGCTCGCTCTCCGCGCAGCACTTCCGCTCGGCGCGGGCGCTCCTCGCGGCCGCGCGGGCGTACCGGGACGAGCTGACGACGCTTCTCGGTGTCGTGGATCCCGCCAACAACGGCGGCGAGGCGACGCTCGGGCGGCCGACCGGCCTCCTGCTGGTGGCCGCCGATCTCGGTCTGGTGGGGGACTACACCGGCCGGCTGGTCCACGAGGCGATGGCGTTTCGGGCGGAGCTCGGGCCGGGGCCGCTGTTCTGCCTGGGCAGCCGTGCCGTCGGGCCGCTCCAGCGCGCCGGTGTGGCGACGATCCACGCCCATCCCGCGCCGGCCAGCGTGGCGAGCCTCACTCGCCTCCTGCTGCCGCTCGTGGACGAGATCCTGACGCTTCGTGGCGCTGGCGAGCTCGGTCCGCTCTGGCTGGTGGCGGCGCGCTTCGAGGGGGCGGGGCACTTCCAGCCGGTGCGGGTACGCCTGCTGCCGGTGGTCCCGCCGAGCGCGGGCGCGCGGGTGGCCGCCTCGCCCTACGTGGATCGGCGTCATCTCGAGGGTGTCGTGGTGCGCGAGCATCTCTACGCCACCCTGACCGAGAGCCTGCTCGAGGCCCTGGCCTCGGAGCACGGGAAGCGCCTGGTGGTGGCGGAGTCCGCCCGCGCCTGGCTCGGTGAGCGGATCGAGGCGACGCGGCGGCGCGTGACGGCGCTCCGGCGGGAGGCGTCGACGCAGGAGGTGCTCGAGGTCGCGAGCTCCGCGCGGGCCGCGCGCGGAATGCAGCAGCGTGGAGGCGGCACGTGGATGCACCGGTCCTGAGCGGGAGGGTCGTCTCCGTGCAGGGGACGGTGGTGGAGGTGTGCTTCGACGGGCGCCTGCCGGACATCGGCGTGGGGATCGTGTGCCGCGCGGGCAATGGCGCGGCCGTGACGGCGGAGATCTATGGCCACTCCGATCCGCGAACGGCACGGGCGATTGCGATCGAGTCCACCCGGGGTCTTCGACGCGGCGATCGGGTGGAATCGGACGGCTGCCTGCTCGAGGTGCCGGTCGGGCCAGAGCTCCTCGGTCGCGTGATCGATCTCCACGGTCGCCCACTCGACGGCGGCCAGCCGCTCGACGGCGCCGAGCGTCGCCCCGTGCGGAGCCGGCGGCCTCGCGTGAGCCGACGCCGCCCGCTGGGCGAGCTCTATCCGACCGGCATCAAGGTGGTGGACTTCTTCTGCCCGATGGTGCAGGGCAGTCGCGCCGGGGTCTTCGGCGGAGCGGGCGTGGGAAAGACGGTGGTGCTGACCGAGTTCATCCACAACGCCGTCGGAACGCTGCGCGGCATCGCGATCTTCGCCGGGATCGGCGAGCGCTCGCGCGAGGGGCTCGAGCTCTGGGACGAGCTCCAACGGCGCGGCGTGATGCCGCGCTCGGTGCTGGTCTTCGGGCAGATGAAGGAGCCGCCGGGGGCGCGCTTCCTGGTGGGCCTCGCGGCCCTGGCCGTGGCCGAGTACTTCCGGGACGAGAAGGGCACGAACGTGCTCTTCGTGGTGGACAACGTCTACCGCCACGTGCAGGCCGGAATGGAGGTCTCGGGCCTGCTGGGCCGCATGCCCTCGCGCGTGGGCTACCAGCCGACACTCGCCGCCGACCTGGCGGAGCTCGAGGAGCGCATCACCGCGACGGAGAGCGCCGACATGACGTCCCTCCAGGCGCTCTACGTCCCCGCCGACGACTACTCCGACCCCGCCATCGCCCAGGCCTTCTGGCACCTGGACAGCGCCCTCGTCCTATCGCGGGACATCGCCGCCGAGGGCCTCTACCCGGCGATCGATCCGCTGGCCTCCTGGTCCAAGGCGCTCGGCGGGGAGGTGGTGGGAAGACGTCACGAACGCGCGGTGCAGGAGGCGCGTCGCGTGCTCGGCCGCTACCAGGAGCTCCGCGACATCATCTCGATGCTCGGCATGGAGGAGCTCTCGGCCGAGGACCGCCAGCTCGTCGCGCGGGCACGCCGGCTGCGCGCGTACTTGACCCAGCCCTTCTTCGTGACGGAGCAGTTCACCGGGCGTCCGGGCCGCCGCGTCCCGCTGGAGCGTACGGTGGCCGACGTGGAGTCGATCCTGGACGGGCGTTGCGATCGGATGTCGGAGCAGGAGCTCTTCATGATCGGCGCACTCGAGACGCCGGAGCACCCCGTTGACGCCCGTTGAGGAGACGCTGCGGCTGATCGTGCGCACCCCGCGCGAGACGGTGGCCGAGCTCGAGGCCCGATCGCTGCGCGTCCCCACGGAGACCGGTCAGGTGGGCGTGCGGCCGCGCTCGGAGCCTGCGCTCCTGGCGGTGGAGCCGGGGCTCGTGCTGGTGCGACGGGGCCCGCGCACGGGGTTCGTCGCCACGGCCGGCGGCCTTTTGCGCTGCGCGAGACACGAGGCCGTGCTGCTCACGCCCCTGGCCGTCGTGGGAGAGGATGCGGAGAGCGTCCGCGCCCGGCTCGAAGTCGAGCTCGCGGGACCGAACGCGGATCTCCAGCTCCGCCACGCGATCAGCCGCCTCGAGGCCGGGATCGTCACCGAGATCCGCCATCGTCCCGGCGCCGCGCCGGCTCCAGCGGGGGCCGCGCGATGAACCAGGAGGCCCGGCCGGATCCGCGCCGCTCGCTCGAGCGCGACGTCGGGCGCTACCAGCGCCGCGAGAGCGCGGGGGCGGCGTTCTGGCGCTCGCTCTCCGTGCTCGGCACCGTGGGCTGGTCGATCGCTCTCCCGGCCGCCCTGGGCGCCTGGCTCGGGCATCGCCTCGACGTCCGCTTCGCCACGGGCGTGCGCTTCACGCTCATGCTGCTCAGCGCCGGGGTCGCCCTCGGAAGCCTCGTCGCGTGGCGCGTGGTCCGCAGCCATCAGGAGTGACGGCAGATGAATCCCCGGATCTTCCGCGAGGCGGTGTGGGGCCATCTGGGCCCGGTGCCGCTCACCGACACGATCGTCGTGTCGGTGCTCCTCGCCCTCCTGCTGGTGGCCGTCGGGGCCGCGCTCTCCTGGAGCGTTCGCGCGCGGCCCCATTCCACCGCGGCGGCCCTCGCGCTGCTGAGCGTCGATTGGCTGGACGGGCTGGTGCGCGAGGTGGCCGGGCGTTCCGAGCCGCGCCTCGTCACCCTGGCGGGCGGGCTCTTCTTCTTCATCTCCGCGTGCAACCTCTCGGGGCTCCTGCCCGGGGTGCATCCCCCGACGGCGAGCCTCGCCACCACCTCGGCGCTCGCGCTCGTGGTCTTCTTCGCCGTGCCGGTCTCCGGGATCCGCGCGCGCGGACTGCGCGGCTACCTGCTGGGCTACTTCAAGCCGAATCCGCTGCTGGCGCCGCTCTACGCCATCTCGGAGCTCTCGCGCACGCTCGCGCTCTCGGTTCGTCTCTTCGGGAACATGATGTCGGGCCACCTGATCGTGGCGCTCCTGGTCGCGCTCACCGGCTTCCTGGTGCCGATGCCGCTGATGGCGCTCGACGCCCTGATCGGGATCCTCCAGGCCTACATCTTCACCATCCTCACGGTGGTCTACGTGGGAGCCGCGATCCGTTCGGGGGAGGTCTGAGGGGGCTCGTCAGCCCCGGCCGGGCACCCGGGCCAGGTCGGCCAGCCAGACGTCGGCGACGCCGTCCGAGGGCGCGCGCCAGTCGCCGCGCGGGGAGAGCGATCCGCCGGAGCCCACCTTCGGGCCGTTCGGGAGCGCGCTCCGCTTGAACTGGCTCGCCTGGAAGAAGCGCTCCAAGAAGACGTGCAGCCAGCGCTTGATCTCGCCCAGCCGGTAGCCGTCGCGTCCGCGCCACGCGTGCCAGGCCAGGAACGCCACCTTGCTCGGAGCATGGCCGAAGCGCAGGACGTGGTAGAGATGGAAGTCCTGGAGCTCGTAGGGTCCGACCACCTGCTCGCTCAATTGGCGTGCGCCGCCTCGCCCCCCCGGAACGAGCTCGGGGCTGATCTCGGTGGCGAGCACGCGCTCGAGCGCTCGTCGCACCACCGGATCGAAGGCGCCCGATCTCGCCACCCAGGTGATCAGGTGCCGGATCAGGGTCTTCGGCACGCTCGCGTTCACCGCGTAGTGGGCCATCTGGTCGCCGACGCCGTAGGTGCACCAGCCGAGCGCGAGCTCGGAGAGGTCGCCCGTCCCCACCACCAGGGCGCCGTGTCGGTTGGCCAGGCGGAAGAGGTGGCTCGTGCGCTCGCCCGCCTGCACGTTCTCGAAGGTGAGGTCGTAGACTCCACGGCCCCGTTTGCCCGCGGCATAGGGGTGCCCCAGATCCGCCAGCATCTGGAGGCAGGAGGGCCGGATGTCGATCTCCTCGGCGTGGGTGCCGAGCGCGCGCATCAGCGCCCAGGCCTGGGTCTTGGTGCGGGCCGTGGTGGCGAAGCCCGGGAGCGTGTAGCCGAGGACGTTGCGCCGCGGGAGGCCGAGCTCGTCGACCGCGCGCGCGCAGACCAGGAGCGCGTGGGTCGAGTCGAGTCCACCGGAGACCCCGATCACGAGGCGGCGGATGCCGGTGGCCCGCATGCGCTGCGCCAGTCCCTGCACCTGGATGCGGTAGACCTCCTCGCAGCGCGCGTCGCGGGTGGCGGGATCGCTCGGCACGTAGGGATGGCGCTCGATCGGGCGCTGGAGCGGGACGCGCCCGCGCGGCAGCGCCAGCGAGAATCCCACGGTGCGGAAGCGCTCCGTCTCCGCCCGGTGTCGCCGGAGCGCCTGGCCGAAGGAGTTCTGGCGCATCCGGTCCGCCTGCAGGCGGTCCAGGTCCACGTCGGCGAGCGTGAGCTGGGGCTCGTTCGAGAAGCGCCGGGACTCGGCCAGGAGGCTCCCGTTCTCGAAGGCCATGGCGTGACCGTCCCAGGCCAGGTCCGTGGTGGATTCGCCGGGCCCCGCAGCGCTGTAGAGGTACGCGGCGATGCAACGCGCCGACTGGTTCGCGGTGAGCTGGCGGCGGTACTCGTGCTTGCCCACGAGCACGTTCGAGGCCGAGAGGTTCGCCATCACGCTCGCACCGGCCAGCGCGGCGAACGAAGAGGGCGGCGTCGGGACCCAGAGATCCTCACAGATCTCGACGAAGAGCGTGAAGCGCGGCTGCTGCTCGAGCTGGAACAGCAGGTCATTGCCGAACGGCGCCCGCTGCCCGGCGAGCACGATCTCCCGGCGCGTGCAGACGTCGGCCGGAGTGAACTGACGCAGCTCGTAGAACTCGCGATAGCCGGGCAGGTAGGTCTTCGGCACCACGCCCACCAGCCGTCCGCCGCAGACCAGCGCAGCGCAGTTGTAGAGCAGGCCATCCACGCGTACGGGGAGCCCCACCAGGAGGGCCACGGGCAGGCGGCGGCTCTGGGCCAGGAGCGAGCGCAGCGCGGCCTCGACGCCATCCAGCAGCGCCTGCTGGTGGAAGAGATCCTCACAGGTGTAGGCGGAGAGGCCGAGCTCCGGGAACACGCAGAGGAGCGCCCGGGAGCGAGCCGCCTGGCGCGCGAGCGTCAGGACGCCCGCGAGGTTCGAGCGCGGATCGGCCACCCGGAGCGCCGGAGTGGCCAGCGCCACCCGGACGAAGCCATGGGCATAGAGATTGAAGAAGTCGGACGGCGCGGTCGCCCAGGGCTCCATGGTCAGTGGTCGAGCGCCCGCGCGAGCGGGACCGGATGCTTCGGCGACACAGTCGCGTAATTCTCAGCCGCTTCCGGGGCCCCGTCAACGCGGGGTGTCCCGGGAGCCCCTGCCGATGACCCGGCCGCGGCGCGGGCCTCAGTGCGGCGTGGAGCGGGCCGCCGGCGGGGCGGCGTAGCGCGGGAGCTCGTCCACGAATCGCCGCTGCACGAGCTGGACCCCGAGCACCAGGATCAGGAGCCACTCGAAGCGCATGCGCAGGAGCGAGCCCTCCGGCGCCCGGGCCAGGCCCTGCCGCAGGCGCGTCACCACCGCCGGCTCGAACCAGCCCGAGTGGCGCAGCGCCCGCTCGCTCAGGAGCTCGGCCACGTAGTCGGGTGCGGACTCGCCGAAGAACCAGCCGGCCAGCGGCGTGTAGAACGGCCGCTTCTGCCGGGTGCGGATGGCCTCGGGCAGGCGTCCCGCCAGCGCCGCCCGCAACACGGACTTCTCCTGCATTCGCCGGAGCTTGAGCGAGGGCGGCAGCGCCGCCGCGAACTCCACCATCTCGTGATCGAGGAAGGGCACGCGCGCCTCGACGCCGTGCGCCATGGAGGCGCGGTCGCCGATCAGCAGGATCCAGGAGGGAAGCCGCGTCTCCAGCTCGAGCGCGAGCGCCGCGTCCACCGGATGGAGCTCCGCGACGTCGTCCCGCACGAGGTCCTTCCACTCGGCGGGCGCCTCCCAGGTCGGGCGCACGCGGCGGCCTCGCACGGCCAGGAGCGGGGTGCGCTCGAGGTCGAGCATCTGCCACAGGTGGTACCAGGACGGATAGACGCCTCCGAACTCCCGACACACCGCAGCGGCGGGCCGCTCCTCCACCGCGAGCAGGAGCTCGGCGAGGCCGCTCGGGCTTCCGGCCCAGCGGTAGAGCCGGCGGTAGGCCAGGGGGCGGAAGGCGCGCAGCCCCGCGTGATCGAAGAGCCGGCGCAGCCGATCGACCCGGAAGCAGTCGTAGCCCGCCAGCGTCTCGTCCGCGCCCTCTCCGGTCAGCACCACCGGGAAGCCCCCGGCTCGCGCCCGGGCGGAGAGCCGCATCATGGGCAACGCGAGCGGAAACTGGAGCGGCAGCTCGGTGTGCCAGATCATGTCCGGCAGCTCGAGCGCGGTGGACTCGTCACAGACCACCCGTTCATTGGGAGCGCCGAGCGCCTCCGCCGCCTGGGCCGAGAAGGCGGTCTCGTCGAAGCGTGCGTCGCTGAAGCCGATCGAATAGGTGGTGGGCGGATCGCCCGTCACCTCCTTCACCAGCGCCGAGATGGCCGAGGAATCGAGTCCGCCGGAGAGATAGGTCGCCACGGGGACGTCCGACATCAGGTGGGCGTAGACCGTGCGCTGCAGCCGATCGCGGTACTCGGCCTCGAGGTCCTCCCGGCGTCCGCGCAGATGCTCGCCCCGCGGCCGGAAAGGGGCACGCCAGTAGCGCTTCGGCGTGGCGGCGCCTCCGGGCGCGCCGCTCACCAGGAGATGCCCGGGGCGCAGCTCGAACACGTCGCGGAACAGGGTGCGGGGAGGGCAGGGGTAGGAGAGCGAGAAGAGGTCGTCGATCGAGTCCGGATCGAGACCGGGGCTGATCAGGCCGGAGGCCAGCAGCGCCTTCACCTCGGAACCGAACAGCAGGTAATCGGGCGTCCTCGCGAAGTAGAGCGGCTTGATGCCCAGCCTGTCGCGCGCCAGCACCAGCCGCCCCATGGCAGAATCCCACAGCGCGATCGCGAACATGCCGCGCAGGCGCTGCACGAACTCCGGGCCGAGCTCCTCGTAGAGGTGGGGCAGAACGCTCGTGTCGCAGGTGTCCAGGATCCGGTGTCCGCGCTGGCGAAGCTCGGCGCGCAGCGCTGCGTAGTTGTAGATCTCGCCGTTCTGGACCACGGCGGTGCGGTCGTCGCAGCCGCTCACCGGCTGGTGGCCGCCCTTCAGGTCCACGATCGAGAGCCGGACCGCGGCGAGCTGGACCCGGTCGTCCAGGTACTCGCCGGCGTCGTCCGGCCCGCGGTGGGCCACGGCGCCGATCATGGCCCGGAGAACCGCGGGCGCGGGAAGCGGACGCTCGCCCGTTCGCAACAGCCCTGCAAATCCGCACATGCCAGCGCCTCCTGCGGTTCCGGCGTCGCCGGAGGGAAGATCGGTTGGCCCAACGCGGCTGGGGTGGAGCGACCACGGCGAATCGATGCATGCGAAGTGTCGCGCGCGTCCCCCTTCCATGTCAACGCTGCTTTGCGTGACGCGCGAGTCAAGACGAGAGGAAACACCAAATTGAGGCATCGATCCGCCTGAAGATCGGCACAGGTCGCGAAATCTTCACGCACCGTGGTGTCCGGCGTGGTAGGGATATGCGCACCCCAACCGGAGGACCGCGATGCTTCCCAGGTTTCGTCTCGTGCTGGACGCGCTCGAAGGAGGACCCGTCGTGCAGAGCGACGGCTTCACGTTCTTCCAGGCCAAGTCGGCGGAGGAGCGGGAGCGGGTCTATTGCCTGCGCCACCGGCTCTACGTGGAGGAAGGCTACGTGGATCCGGCCGCTTTTCCGGACCAGCGACTCCACGATGAATTCGATGCCCAGGCGCTCCAGCTCCTGGCGGTGGACTACGCGGGCGAGCCGGTCGGGACGCTGCGGATCGTGTTCGACTCCTCGCGCGGCCTCCCGATCGAGCGGCTATTTCCCTTCCAGGCACCGGGCGTTGCACGCGAGCGGCTGGTGGAGATCAGCCGCTTCGCCATCGCCCGGCACTGCCGTGGCGGGCACCGGGAGGTGCTCTCGGGATTCGCGAAGCTCTGTCACCTGACCATCCGGTCGAAAGGCATCACGCACTGGTGCGCCTTCATGCCGGTGGGCTTCCGGGACTCGATGGCGAGCCTCGGCCTGAACCACGAGGAAGTGCCGATCCCGCCGCTCACGGCTGCCCATCGAGAGGCGCGGCGCGCGCTCGAGGGATACTTCGCGCGGCAGGACGTGCGAACCTACGTGATGCGCGTGGATCCGCCGCCGGCGCTGATGAGGCTGGCGAAGGCGCCGCGGCGCGCGCCGGCGCGCGCTCCCGAGCGTGTTGCAGCGCGCGCGACGGGGCGCATCCAGAGCGTGTGACGGCATGCCTCGCGGGCGGCGAAGCCGCTCGCGAGATGCGTCGCGCCTGGAGCGCCCACGCGCGGCGCTAGCGAACGCGCCGCCTCGGCGCGTGTCGGATGCAGTGCCCGGTGCAGGTCGTCACCGTCGAGGTCGGGACCACCAGCTGGAGCTCGCCCGCGCCGCACAGGGCGTCGGGCCCCGCCGGTCCCACGTCCGCCGCCTGTGTCACGAGCTCCTGCGCGAGACCCGCTGCGGCGAGACCGGGCGAGGCCTGGAGCAGCAGGGCGGCGGCGCCGGCCGCGACGGGGGAGCTGAACGACGTTCCGTACGCCGCTTGCAGGCCGTAGGTGAAGGTGGACGTGCCGTCCGGCGCGCACAGGTCGGGCTTGAGCCGGCCATCGGTGGTGGGGCCCTGGCTCGAGTACGGCTCCGGCGCGGGATGGTCGACGGCCGGATAGCGCAAGGCCGGGATCGCGCCCACCGCGAACGCGCCGTGCGCGTCGGCGGGATCCATCACGCTCGAGGCGGGATCGGGCTGCGTGAAGTCGTCGTCGAAGCTGAAGAGTGTCACGTCGAGGCCGTCCACGGGGCCGGCCTGGTGCACGACCTCCACGCGGTAGGGAGCCCGCGTGGAGTCGTAGGGGAAGGAGACCTCCTCCACCGGGTCCTGGGGGCCGGTCTGCGGGTCGGTGCTCGAGGCCACGATGGCGCCGCTTCGATCCCGCACGTAGAGGTCGAGATCCGTGACCGAATGGCCGTACTGGTTCCAGTTCAGGAACACGCTCACGAAGCCGTCCGGGTTGGTGATCCCGAGCGCGTTCTGGCCGGGAGCGAAGTCGAGGCGCTGGTCGTGGTCCGCATCGACCCAGGCTCCGCGCCAGTGACTCTGGGCTGCGTTGCCCGCCGCGACCGTCCAGAGCACGCCATCGACGTCGTGCGAGTGGTTCACGATGCCGTTGATCGGGCCCGTGTCGTCGTAATAGCTCGAGAGCACCCAGCCGACCGAGTGGTTCGCGATCCGGATCCCGGCCGCGTGCAGGTAGGCCGCGGCGTTCTCGAGATCCACCTCGTCGCCGATCTTGATGCAGGTGAGCGAGATCCCCGGCGCCATGTCGGTGATCTCCTCCGCCACGGCCACCCCGTGATCGGTATCGCTCTCCACTCCGGTCCCCGTGAAGTCGACGGCCCGGGTTCCCGCCGGGAGCTCGCCGGCGCCGATCGCGGCCGAGAGCCCCTGGAAGCCCAGATCGACCACCGCCACGCGTACTCCCGCCCCGCTGAAGCCCGCCTGCTGCAGCGCGGCGGCACCGGTCAGTGAGACGCTCTCGGACACGATGCGACCCTTGCCGACGGCAAGGGCTCGGGCCGCGGTGGGCGCGCGCACCACGCGCACGTCGGCGAGCGTGGCCAGGCGCGGAATGTCCGCCGGTCGGGCCAGCACGCGCGCGAAGGAGTCGGAGACGGCGTCGACCCGGGCACCGAGCGCCTCCGCGGCGGCGAGATCGAGCTCGCGGGCGGAGGTTCCGCGCGGCTCGAGGACGACCGGCACCCACACGCCCTGCGTCGACTCGCGCAACCGCATGTGGCGCGCTGCGCCAAATCGCCGCACGGCGGACTCGCCGCCGGCCTGGTAGGCCGCGACCAGGTGTTGCAGCCGCGGCCCGATGCGGGCGGCGGGACGCTGGGCCTGGAGCTCGCGCGCGGGCGCGGCGACGAGCGAGAGCCCACACACCAGAACGAAGGCGAGGATCCGGAACGGGTGGCGCATCGAACCCTCCGTCGGTCGGGCCGGCCGCGGCCTGAAGCGCCTCTCGGCGGGGCTTCAGCCCCTCTCCAGGCAACGCCGCAAGCTGGCACGCTGCCCTCTTCGAGCGGCGTCGCCGCGTCGGCCGGATGTGACCGCTCTCACGGCAGGACGCGCGCAGATTCGCGATAGAAGGTGTCGCTTGGAGAGGCCCGGGGAAGAGCGAGATGAGGCGACGGGAATGAGGCGAGGGAAATGAGGCGCACGAGATGAGGCGGAGGGAATCGGCGGTTCGTTGGGGCTACGCGGTGGCGCTGGCCTGGAGCCTGCTGAGCTTCGTCGCCCTCTACGCGCTGCTTCCACACTGAGGCGGCGCCAGAGGTCCTCGTACCTCAGCGCTGCCAGAGGATCTCGGGCGCCTCGAGCGGCACGCGAGCCTCGGGATGGTGCGGCATCACCCGCACCGTGAAGTCGTCGATCGGCCGCTCGCCAGGGGCCGCCGCCCCGTAGCGGTGGACCCCGCTCGTTCCGGGCAGCGTATCGCGGTGCTGCATCACGATGCGCAAGGGGTCGCCCGGTCCCTCGGGCTCGGCGTAGAGCTCGACCCTCACCGCCTGGTGCGGCAGCGGTCCCAGCGAGACGTGGGCTTCGAACTGGTGGCGTCCACGCTGGGTCTCCGCGTGGACGTCGGTCACGTGCACGCTGGACCAGGAGAGCGTCACCAGGCGACGCCAGGTCTCGAGCTCGAGGGCCAGCTTGCCTTGATCGGCGGCGCGACGGCGGTAGGCCCGGGCCGCGGGCAGGTAGCACCGCTCGGTGTAATCGAGCACCATCCGCTCGGCCGAGAATCGCGGCGTCAGCTCGACCATGCTCGCGCGCATGCGCGCCACCCAGCGCCGGGGGATGCCCTCCCCATCGCGGTCGTAGAACGTCGGGACCACGTCCTTCTCGAGGATCTCGTAGAGCGCGAGCGCGTCGGCGGCGTCCTCCGCCGGGTCGGCCTCGTGCTCGCGGCCCTCGCCGAGCTGCCACCCCACCTCCGGCGACCACGCTTCCGCCCACCAGCCGTCGAGCGTGGAGAGGTTGAGCCCGCCGTTCACCAGGACCTTCATGCCGCTGGTTCCGCTGGCCTCGAGCGGGCGCCGGGGGTTGTTCAGCCAGAGGTCGACGCCCTCCACCAGCCGCTCCGCCATCAGCATGTCGTAGTCCGCCAGGAAGAGGGCGCGGCCGCACACGTCCGGTCGGCGCGAGAACTCGGCCCAGGCCCGGATCACGCCCTTGGCGTTCTCGTCACGCGGATGCGCCTTGCCCGCCACCACGAGCTGAACCGGCCGATGCGCGTGGCGCAGGATGGCCGCCAGGCGATCGGGATCGTGCAGCAGGAGACCCGGTCGCTTGTAGGGGGCGAAGCGTCGAGCGAAGCCGAGGGTCAGCACGTCCGGGTCGAAGCAGCGGCGTGCCTCCTCGATACACGGATCCGGCTCGCCGGCGGCCGCGCACTGGCGCGCGTAGCGTTCGCGCAGGAACGCCACCAGCGCCGCGCGCTGCCGACCGCGGAAGCTCCAGAGCTGGGAGTCGGTCACCAGCCGCAGGTCCTCGTCCACGCGGCGGGGCGCTCCGATCCAATGCTCCTCGCCGCCGGCCTTGGCCAGTCGTTCGCCGATCTCCACCGACTCCCAGGTCGGCACGTGCGCGCCGTTCGTCACGTGACCGATCGGCACCTCGGACGGGGGCCAGCGCGGGAAGACCGACTGGAAGATGCGGCGTGACACGGAGCCGTGAAGCCGGCTCACGCCGTTCACGCTGCCGCTGGTGCGAAGCGCGAGATACGCCATGTTGAAGGGCTCGTCGGGATCGTCGGGCCGCGCGCGACCGAGGGCCAGCAGGCGGTCGATGCCGAGGCCGATCGCTTCGCTGTAGGCGCTGAAGTAGCGACGCACCAGGGCGGGCTCGAAGCGATCGAAGGCCGCGTCCACCGGCGTGTGGGTGGTGAAGACGTTGCCCGCGCGGGTCGCGGTGAGCGCGACCTCGAACGGGACCCGGTGCTCCCGCATGAAGCTCGCTGCACGCCCGAGGGCGGCGAAGGCGGCGTGGCCCTCGTTCAGGTGGCAGACCTCCGGTCGCAGCTCGAGCCGCCGCAGGAGCTCCCAGCCCCCGAGGCCGAGCAGGATCTCCTGCTCCAGCCGGAGCTCGGGGCCGCCGCCGTAGAGGATGCTGGTGATGCCGCGATCCGCCGGCGTGTTCAGGGGATCGTTGGTGTCGAGCAGATAGAGACGTACCCGCCCGATTCGAGCCTCCCACACCCGGACCCAGAGGCGGCGTCCCGGGACGTCGAAGACCAGTCGCAGCCCGCCGTTGTCGGCATCGACGGGCGTCACCGGCAGGTGACTCGGGTCGTTGTAGGGATAGAACTCGACCTGGTTGCCGCTCGGGTCGAGCGACTGCCGGAAGTAGCCTTGCTGATAGAGGAGCCCGACCCCCACCACGGGCACGCCGAGGTCGTTCGCCGCCTTCAGGTGATCGCCCGCCAGGATGCCGAGGCCTCCCGAATAGAGCGGGAGCGCGTCGCTCAGCCCGAACTCCAGGCTGAAGTAGGCGACACAGGAGAGCTCGGAGCGTCGGGGATGGCTCTGCCAGGGCGTCGGCTCCGAGAGCGCGCGGCGCTGCGTCGCGAGCTCGCGCTGGAGGAGCGCCCGGAACTCGCCGTCGCGGGGGGGCGGCGCGCGCGGGGGCGGCGGGGGGGC
>JAWOLJ010000063.1:0-3837 GCA_033853555.1 Myxococcota bacterium | reverse complement strand
CCCGCGCGCCCCGCGCGGCGCCCGAGACCCAGCGCGTGTGGTAGAGCACATCGTCGAGCGTCACCGGCAGCGTGGTGTCGCCGCCCTGGACGACGTTCCCGAGCGAGTCGCCCACCAGCAGGACGTCGATCCCCGCTTCGTCGAAGATCCGCGCGAACGGAAAGTCGTAGGCCGTGAGCATGCTGAAGCGCCGGCCGTGGCGCTTGCAGGCGGCGAGGGAGCGCACGGTGGTGCGCTGCTCGCGGGCCGAGCTCGCCCGGACGCTCGAGCGGGGGGGCGTGGACATGGCCGCCTCCAGGCCCCGGTGCGCAGCTTCCGCGAGACGAACAACCCTGCGGTCGATCCGTCGGCGGCTCGGATTCCAGCTGGAGATTCTGGGTGGAGGCTCGGGGAGGCTCTGGACGACGGCCGGGTGGGAGCGCTCGCTCCGCCTCCGGCGGTCCGCCCTGCATGCCCCCGTCTCGGTCCGGTCCCGGGTACTCCCCTGGATCCGAGCGTCTCTTGGGCGATCGCAGGTCGTCGCTGTCTCTCGGGCTTCTGCCCGGGGGGTGTCGGACGTTCGATGGGGAGCGCAACTTGCGCTTCCCCTCGCACGCGGCGGACCATACGCCCGGCCCCCGGGAGGGTCAAGGCCCGGAGCCCCCGGACCCGCCTTCGAGGCGCGCCCGGACCGCCGGCGGGAGCCAGCGCCCCTCCAGCGGCCCGGCGCCGAAGGCCCGCAGGCCCGCCGCGAGGGCCTCGATCCGGTCCTCGACGCCGTCCCCCGGGGCGAGCAGCACGCGCAGCTCGCCCCGCAGCCGGCAGACACCACTTCGTGTCGCTGCGTCGCCATCGCGTGTCGCCGGAAGCCGCTCCACCCGAAGGCCCGCCTCGCGCGCGAGCTCGAGGAGGGCGTCGTGGAGCTCGGCCGGCTGCATCGGCTACGCCCGGCCCGCCGGGGCGGTGGGCGCCGTGGCGAGCGCGCGCGCGAGCTCCAGGAACTCCCGAGGGCCCACGCGTTCGGCGCGCACCCGGGGCTCGAGTCCCGCCGCCGCGAGCCCCGCGCGGAGCGCCGCGTCGCCGAGCGCGCTGCCGAGAGGCGAGCCGAGGAGCGCGTTCAGCAGCATCTTGCGCCGCTGTCCGAAGGCCGCGCGCACCACCGCCTCCACCCAGGGCAGCTCGGACGGGCCGAGGAGCGGCTCGGCGAGGGGTGTGACCCGCACGAAGCACGAGCGCACCTTCGGCGGCGGGAAGAAGCAGCCGGGCGGCAGCACCAGCAAGGGCTCCACGCGGCCGAGGAGACCGTGGAGCACGGCAAAGGAGCCGTAGGCCGGACTCCCGGGCGGAGCGAGCAGGCGATCCGCCACCTCCTTCTGGAGCAGCACGGACCAGTCGAGGAGCACGTCCCGCGCATCGAGCAGGCGTCGCAGCAGCGGCGAGGCGGCGGAGTACGGAAGGTTCGCCACCAGGCGCGCCCGGGGGCCCAGGCTGCGCGCGAGGGCGGCCAGGTCCACCTCCAGGGCGTCGGCGTGGCGGAGCTCGACCCCGGGCGGGAGCAGCGCCTCCTCGCGCAGGAGCCGCACCAGGCCCGCGTCGACCTCCAGCGTCACCACCCGCGCGGCGCGGGCCGCGAGCGCTCGCGTGAGGATGCCGAGCCCGGTGCCGACCTCGATCACCGCGTCCTCGGGTCCAACACCGGACAGAGTCACGAGGCGGCGGGCGACGCCCTCGTCGTGCAGGAAGTTCTGGCCGAGGGCGCGCCGCGCCAGCAGGCCGCGGCGCTGCAGCAGCGCGCGCACGTCGGCCACGCTCAGCCGAGCTCTCGCGGCGCCGCCGCCGGACGCTCGGGGACCCGCGAGAAGGCGCTGAGATCGAGGCCATCGCGCTGGCCGCGCGCCAGGCGTCGCGCGCCCGCGGCCGCGATCATGGCGGCGTTGTCCGTGCAGAGGACGGGCGGAGGGAAGACCACGCGGAAGCCCTCCTGCCCCCCCGCCGCCAGCATCTTCTCGCGCAGCCGACGGTTCGCCGCGACGCCACCCACCACCGCGACGGCCGCGAGCCCCTCCTGCTCCAGCGCACGCCGCGCGCGCGCCACCAGCACCTCGGTCGCGGCCTCCTCGAAGCCGGCGGCCACCTCCGCCACGTCGCGCGGCCCGAGCGGCGCGCGGCGCTCCACCTCCAGCGCCACCGCGGTCTTGAGGCCGCTGAACGAGAAGTCGAGGCCGGGCTGATGCGCCAGCGGCCGCGGGAACGCGAGCGCGCTCGGGTCGCCCTCGCGCGCGGCCGCCGAGACGGCCGGCCCGCCGGGATAGGGCAGCCCCAGGAGCTTCGCCGTCTTGTCGAAGGCCTCGCCCACCGCGTCGTCGAGGGTCTCGCCGAGGAGCGCCGCTTCGCCCTCCGGGTCCACGCGATACAGCGCCGTGTGTCCCCCCGAGACGACCAGGCCGAGGTACGGCGGCGCGAGATCGGGCTCCGCCAGCTCGGCGGACGCCAGATGCCCCGCCACGTGGTGCACGCCGACCCACGGCCGCCGAAGGCGATACGCCAGCGCCTTCCCGAAGCAGAGGCCCACCAGGAGCGAGCCCACCAAGCCCGGGCCCGCGGTCACGGCCACCGCGGCGATCTCCTCCGCGGACACGCCGGCCTCGCGCAGGGATTCGTCCACCACCGTCGAGACGCGGCGCACGTGGTCGCGCGAGGCGAGCTCCGGCACCACGCCGCCGTAGGGGCCGTGCACGTCGCCCTGGCCCCGGATCACGTTGGAGAGGATGTGTCGGCCGCGGCGAAGCACGGCCGCGGACATCTCGTCGCAGGAGCTCTCGATGCCGAGCACGAGCTCCGGGATCGCGCCCGAGCGCACCGCTCCCGGCACGCTGGACACCGCTAGCCCATGCGGCGCTCGAGCTTCTCCTGCTCGGCCTTGCAGTCGATGCAGAGCTCGGCCACCGGTCGCGCCTCCAGGCGCTTCAGCCCGATCTCCTCGCCGCAGTTCTCGCACTCGCCGTAGACGCCCTGCTCGATCTTCTCGAGCGCCGCGTTGATCTTGTTCAGGAGACCGCGCTCGCGCTCCCGCAGCCGACCGATGAACGCGAGCCCGATCTCGGAGGACGCCGTGTCGATCTCGTCCGGGAAGTCGTCGGGGTCGAGGTGGATGTCCCCGGAGAGCGCCTTCTTCGCATTGCCCAGGAGCTGCTCGCGCTGCTGGAGGAGCAGCTTGCGGAACCGATCCAGGTCTCGCTTCTTCACCGCTGAATCCTTCCCTGGCCTCTCCTGGGCTCGCCCTCGGGCTCGCCGGCCCTAGCCGGCGCCGAGCAGCGCGAGCTGTCGCTTCGCCTCGGGCACGCGGGCGGAGTCGGGATACTCCTTCACCACCCGCTCGAACGCCTTGCTCGCCGCCTTCGCATAGCCGGGACCGAGGCGCAGCAGCGCCTCTCCCTGCCGATACAGCGCATCGGCCGCCTTGTTTCCCTTCGGGTAGCGCTGCACGACGTCGTCGAAGCGAAGGACCGCCGTCTTGAAGTCGCCCTTCTTGAAGTAGCAGTCCGCCATCCAGTAGGCGGCGTCGTCCGCGTACGCCGAAGTCGGGTGAGCTTGCAGGAAGTTCCGGAACTGGTCAATGCAGGCATCCGTGTCGTTGCGCCGCCATGCGGCGTACGCCGAGCGGTACGCCGAGACCTCGTCGGGCGTGACGTTGATCGCGCCCGGCGAGCTCCCGGGCGGGGGCTCGGTGGGCCCCGCCGAGGCCACCGCTCCCCCGTGCGCGGGCTGCGCCGGCGCCGACGGCACGCCCTTGCCCGCAGGGGTCCCGAGCGGCGCCGGCTCGCTCGGCGCCGGAGCGGGCTGCTGCGCGACCGGCGC
>JAWOLJ010000062.1:0-54965 GCA_033853555.1 Myxococcota bacterium | reverse complement strand
CGCGCCGCCGGCCCCGTCCGCTGCGGCGCCTGCGGCCTTCGAGCGCCCCGGTCCGGCGGCTCCGGCGCCGCTCGTCGACCGCAAGGGGAAGCAGCGCAAGCGCGTGCGGGAGGTGGTGAACCTGCGCGAGCAGGAGCAGCTCGCGCGCCAGGTGACGAGCCGCGCCGTGGTGCGGCGACCGGTGGCCGTTGACTCGCGCAGCTTCGTCTCGCCGCGCCGCAAGCGGCGCGACGCACTCCCGCCGGCGCGCCCCGCCGTGGCCGCGCGGCCCGGCAAGCGCGTGGTGCGCATCGAGGGCTCGGTGAACGTGGCCGAGCTCGCGCGCCTGCTCGGCGTCAAGGCCGCCGAGCTTCAGGCCAAGCTGATGGGGCTCGGCATCCTGGTCGCCGTCACCTCGTCGATCGACGTCGACACCGCGCGCAAGGTCGCGACGGCCTTCGGCGCCGAGGTGCAGGACGTGGGATTCCGCGAGGAGGAGGTGCTCGGCGCCGGGCCGGCCGCCGAGGACATCTCGCGCCTGCGCCCGCGGCCGCCGGTCGTCACCGTGATGGGTCACGTGGACCACGGCAAGACGTCGCTCCTCGACGCCATTCGCAAGACCAACGTGGTGGCGGACGAGGCCGGCGGCATCACGCAGCACATCGGCGCCTACCAGGTGACGGCCGGGGATCACCGCATCACCTTCATCGACACGCCGGGTCACGCCGCGTTCACCATGATGCGCGCGCGCGGCGCCAAGGTGACCGATCTCGTGATCCTGGTGGTGGCGGCCACCGAGGGCATCATGCCCCAGACCGTCGAGGCCATCGCCCACGCGCGGGCGGCCGGCGTGCCGATCATCGTCGCCATCAACAAGATCGACCTGCCCGACGCGAACCCGCAGCTCGTGAAGCAGAGGCTGATGGAGCACGGTCTGGTGCCGGAGGACTTCGGCGGCGACGTGATCTGTGCCCCGGTGTCCGCCATCAAGGGGACGGGCCTCGACCAGCTCCTCGAGATGATCAACCTGCAGGCCGAGGTGCTGGAGCTCAAGTCCGACCCCGAGCGCCGCGCCGTCGGCGTGGTGCTCGAGGCCGAGCTCGACCGCGGCCGCGGTCCGGTGGCGACCATCCTGGTGCAGGACGGAACGCTGCGACGCGGCGACACCGTCGTGGTCGGCACCTGCTACGGCCGGGTGCGTCTGATGCAGGACGATCGCGGCCAGCGGCTGGAGGAGGCGCCGCCCTCGACGCCGGTCCAGATCGTCGGGCTGAACGCCGTCCCCGAGGCCGGCCAGACCTTCCACGTAGTGGAGAGCGAGCGCGCGGGCAAGGAGGTGGTGGAGCACCGCCTGGCCGAGCTGCGCGGCAAGCCGGCGGAGGTGAAGCCGCGCCTCACGCTGGAGGACATCTTCGCGCAGACCCAGGAGGGCGCCACCAAGGAGCTCGCCATCGTGGTCAAGGCGGACGTCCAGGGCTCGCTCGAAGCCGTACGCGACGCTCTGCTCAAGCTCAGCACCGACCGGGTGAAGGTGCAGGTGATCCATACGGGTGTCGGCGCCATCACCGAGAGCGACATCATGCTGGCCAAGGCGAGCGACGCCATCGTGGTGGGCTTCCACGTACGGCCCGATCCGGCGGCCCGTCGCGCGGCGGAAGGGCAGGGCGTGGACCTGCGCCTCTACCAGATCATCTACGAGGTGACGGACGACGTGCGGCGCGCCATGGCGGGGCTGCTGCCGCCCACCGTGAAGGAGGTGCAGCTCGGCCGGGCCGAGGTGCGCGCCACCTTCAACGTGCCGCGCGTCGGCACCATCGCCGGCAGCTACGTGCTGGAGGGCGTGGTGCGCCGCGGCGCGCTCTGCCGGCTGGTGCGCGACGGCGTGCAGATCTACGACGGCCGCGTGGGCTCACTCAAGCGCTTCAAGGAGGACGCGCGCGAGGTCGCCAGCGGCTTCGAGTGCGGCATCGGGATCGAAGGCTACAACGACCTCAAGATCGGCGACGTGATCGAGGTCTACGTCCGCGAGGAGCAGCCGGCGTCGCTGACATGATCGTCGGCGCCGCCCTGGTCCGGCTGCACGTCCACGGCTCCCGGTCGCTGAAGGAGAAGCGCGGCGTCGTCCGCTCGGTGACGCAGCGGCTGCGCAATCGCTTCCCGCTCTCGGTGGCGGAGGTGGGAGGCCAGGACACCTGGCAGCGCGCGGTCATCGGGCTGGCGGCTTGCGGGAACGACGCCCGCGCGCTGCGGGCGACCCTCGAGCGCGCGATCGAGTTCGTGGCGGGCCTGGGGCTGGCCGAGGTGGTCGACTCCGACCTCGAGATCCTGACGCTTCCCCATCACGAGGGTGACGAGGGCGAGGAGGACGAGGAGGCGCGATGAGCCGCCGCAGCGAGCGTGTCGCCGAGGAGCTGCGGGCCGAGCTCGCACGGCTCCTGCGCGAGGAGGCCACCGATCCCCGGCTTCGGCTTGTGACGCTCACCCGTGTCGACGTCTCGCCGGACCTGGCCCGCGCCGACGTGTTCTGGAGCACGGTGGAGATGAAGGGCGCGCCGGGCGGCGAGGCCGCGGCGGCCGGACTCGAGCATGCGGCCGGCTTCCTGCGCCATCGCCTTGCGGAGGCGCTCCCGCTGCGCCGCATGCCGGAGCTCCACTTCCACCACGACCCTTCGCTCGCGCTCGGCGAGCGGACGCTCGGGATCCTGCGGAGCCTGCGCGATGGCCCGCCCGAGGACTAGGCGCGAGGAGACGCCGGGACCGAGCGGCTTCCTGGTGGTGGACAAGCCCGCGGGCTGGACTTCCCACGACGTGGTGGACGCCGCACGCCGCTGGCTGGGGACCCGGCGCGTGGGCCACCTGGGAACGCTGGATCCGCTGGCGACGGGCGTGCTGCCGCTGGCCGTGCGCGGCGCGACGAAGCTCGTCCCGTACCTGGCCGACGACCGCAAGGCCTACACCGGGACGTTTCGGCTGGGCGTGGAGACCGACACGCTCGACGCGGACGGGCGCGAGCGTCGGCGCCACGCGGGTCCGTTGCCGGACGAGGCCGCGCTGCGCGCGGCGCTCGCCGCCCTCCAGGCCACGCTCGAGCAGGTGCCTCCCATGTTCAGCGCCGTGAAGCGCGGCGGGGTGCCGCTGCACCGTCTCGCGCGGGAGGGGCGCGAGGTGGAGCGCGCTCCGCGGCGCGTCCGGATCGATCGCCTGGAGCTCCTGTCCTGGGCGCCTCCCGACGCCGAGGTGCGGGTCGAGTGCTCGGCGGGGACCTACGTGCGGGTGATCGCCGCCGATCTCGGCGCGGCGCTCGGCTGCGGCGCCCACCTGCGGCGGCTGCGCCGCACCCGCAGCGGTCCCTTCGACGAGACGCAGGCCTGGACGGTCGAGCGGCTCGACGAGGCGGCACGGAAGGGCGAGGCGGCGGCGCGGCTGCTCCCGGTCCTCGCCGGGCTCTCGCTGCCCGCGCGGCGCCTCGGGCCCGAGGCCCTGCGGCGCGTCCTGCACGGCGGCGACGTCGCCGAGGGGGAGCTCGCACCGGCACCCGCGGGGCCTCGGCTGCGCCCCGGCGAGCGGATCGCGGGCCTCGACGCCGAGGGCGAGCTGGTGGCGGTGCTCGAGCTGCGCGCCGATCACCGCCTCCACCCCCTGCGGGTGCTCCAGGCCACGGACTAGCCGCACCGGCGGCTGGGCTCCGCTCGCCGTTGGCTCGCTGCGCGCCGTCGGGACGCCTCCGGCGTCCGACGGCTTGCGGGGCATCGCTCCGGCGGGGTGCCGGCTCGCTGCGCGCTTCCGGTCCTGGCGCACCGGCGGCTGCGCCGCCGGGCGGCGCCCTCCGCTCGGCTCCGCCTCGCTGCGCGCTTCGCTTGCCCTAGCGGTGGCCCCGCTCGTTTGTTACACCCTGCGGGCACTTCGAGGAGCGAATCGCCTTGGTCTCCGCAGAGAAGAAGCACACACTGATCGAGTCCTATCGGACGCACGAGCACGATACCGGGTCGCCGGAGGTGCAGGTGGCGCTCCTCACCGAGCGTCTCAGCGAACTCTCCGAGCACTTCAAGGTCCACCAGAAGGACCATCACTCCCGGCGCGGGCTCCTCAAGATCGTGAGCCAGCGGCGCCGGCTCCTCGACTACCTCAGGAGGTACGATCCGGCCCGCTATCAGGCCTTGATCGATCGTCTCGGGCTGCGTCGGTAGCCCGCGGCGCGGGCGCCCCAGGGCGGGGCGACCATCCATCGTTTCCGGGCGACGCGGATCGCGCCGCCGGGGAATGTGGGAATCCGCCATACGCGAAGCCCCCTCCCGCGACTCCTCACGAGCGCCGGGCCATTCGCGCATCGCCGATCCCGCATTCCTCCGCTCCTCGATCCCTCCTGGCGTCGCCCCTGCTCCGACCGTGTGTCGGAGAGGAGCATCCGAATGCCGAGCTGGTTCAAGCCCGAGACCCTGACCTTCGAGGTCGGCGGTCGTTCCATGACCATCGAGACCGGGCGTCTCGCCAAGCAGGCGGCGGGCGCCGCCGTGGTGTCCTATGGCGAGACCATGGTCCTCGTGACCGCCACCACGGCGAAGCCGCGCGAGGGCATCGACTTCTTCCCGCTGACCGTGGACTTCGTGGAGAAGACCTCCGCCGCGGGCAAGATCCCCGGCGGCTTCTTCAAGCGCGAGGGTCGCCTCGCGGACCGCGAGATCCTGGTCTCGCGCTTCATCGATCGCGCGATCCGGCCGCTCTTCCCGGACGGCTTCCGCGACGAGGTCCAGATCACGGCCACCGTGCTCTCCGCCGACGGCGAGTACTGGCCCGACATTCCCGCCTTCCTCGGCGCGTCGGCCGCGCTGACGCTGTCGGAGATCCCCTTCCTCGGGCCGATCGCGGCGGTGCGCGTGGGCCGCATCGACGGGCAGCTGGTGCTGAACCCCCTGCACTCGGAGCTCCCGCGCAGCGATTTCGAGATCGTCGTGGCCGGCAGCCGTGCGGCGCTGGTGATGGTCGAGGGCGAGGCGAAGGAGGTGCCGGAGGCGGAGCTGCTCCAGGCGCTCCAGTTCGCCCACGCGGCGTTGCTGCCGCAGATCGACGTCCAGGAAGCGCTGCAACGCCGGGTGGGCAAGCCCAAGAAGGAGCTGCCGGCCGCTCCGGACGCTTCGGCGCTCGAGCGCCGCGTGAAGGAGCTCTGCGGCGACGAGCTCGAGCGCGCGGTGCGCATCCCGGGCAAGACGGAGCGCTACGCCGCCATCAAGCAGGTGGAGACACGAGTGGTGGACACGCTGGCTCGCGAGTACCGCGCCGAGCGTGTGACCCTCGACAGCCTGGAGGCGGTGGAGACGCGGCGCGACGGCTATCGCCAGCTCGTGGAGCGCGCGCGCGGGCTCCTGCACGACATGCGCTCGGCGCTCATGCGCGAGCGCATCCTCTCCGAGGGCACCCGCATCGACGGGCGGAGGACCGACGAGATCCGGCCGATCGCCTGCGAGGTGGGCCTGGTGCCGCGGGCTCACGGGACCGCGCTCTTCACCCGCGGCGAGACTCAGGCGCTGGTCTACACCACGCTCGGGAGCGCGGACGACGAGCAGACGATCGACGCCCTCACCGAGCGCTACCAGAAGCAGTTCCTGCTGCACTACAACTTCCCGCCCTTCTCGGTGGGCGAGGCGCGTCCGCTGCGCGGCCCGGGGCGGCGCGAGGTCGGGCACGGCAACCTGGCCGAGCGTGCGCTCAAGGCCGTGCTCCCGAAGCACGAGGACTTCCCCTACACCATCCGCATCGTGGCGGAGACGCTCGAGTCGAACGGATCGTCGTCGATGGCGACGGTGTGCGGCGGAGCCCTCTCGCTGATGGACGCCGGCGTCCCGATCCGCGCCCCGGTGGCGGGCATCGCCATGGGGCTGATCGAGGAAGGCACGCGGGTGGCCGTGCTCTCGGACATCCTCGGCGACGAGGACCACCTGGGAGACATGGACTTCAAGGTGGCGGGCACGCGACAGGGCGTCACCGCCGTGCAGATGGACATCAAGATCCGCGCGGTGGATTGGAAGGTGATGGAGCGCGCCCTCGACCAGGCGCGGCAGGGCCGGCTGCACATCCTCGATTGCATGGAGCGCGAGACGGCGAGCGAGCTGCGCGGCTTGGCCGCACGGCCCGAGCTCTCGCGCTACGCACCGCGCCTCGAGGTGATCTGGATCAAGCCCGATCGCATCCGCGACGTGATCGGGCCCGGCGGTCGCGTGATCCGCGCGATCCAGGAGACCACCGCGGCGAAGATCGACATCGAGGACTCGGGTCGCGTCACGATCTTCTCGCCCGACCTGGACGCGCTCGAGCGCGCGCGCTCGATGGTCCAGGAGCTTACCCAGGAGGCGGAGATCGGCCGGGTCTACCTGGCGAAGGTGAAGCGTATCGCCGACTTCGGCGCGTTCTGCGAGATCTTCCCGGGGACCGACGGCCTGGTCCACGTGAGCCATCTCGCCGAGGGGCGCGTCGAGCGCGTGACGGACGTGGTGGCCGAGGGCGACGAGGTGCTGGTCAAGTGCATCGACATCGATCCCTCGGGCCGGATCCGTCTCTCGCGCAAGGAAGCGCTGGCCGACGCCCTCGCCAAGGCCTGACGCCGAGGAGGGTCGCGAGGTGAGCGCGGGACGCAGCCGGCCCGTCTCCCTGCGGGTGCCGATCGCACGGCTGCCGGGAGGGCGCGATCTCCCGCTGCCGGCGCCCGCCACGGCGGGCGCCGCCGGCCTGGACCTCATGGCCGCCGTGGAAGAGGATCTGGTGGTGGAGCCCGGCGCGCGCGCGCTGGTGCCGACGGGCTTCGCCGTCGCGCTGCCTGCGGGCTTCGAGGGCCAGGTGCGGCCGCGCAGCGGCCTGGCGCTCCACCACGGTCTGCTGCTGCCGAACGCGCCCGGTACGATTGACGCCGACTACCGCGGGGAGGTAAAGGTCCTCGTGTTGAACGCCGGCCGGGAGCCCTTCGTCATCCGCCGCGGGGACCGCATCGCCCAGCTCGTGGTGGCGCCCGTCGTGGGTCCCGTCTGGGACGAGGTGCCCGAGCTCGCTCCGAGCCCGCGCGGCGCCGGCGGCTTCGGCCACACCGGCCGCGGCTCGGCGGCACCAGCGGGCGCCGGCGGGGGCGAGAGCGCGAAGCCGCGAGGGACCCGGCGCTCGCGGCGGAGCCGAGGGTGACGGGCGCCGCGCTCGAGCCGGCGCCGGGCGAGCCCGCTCGATCCGTTCCGCCCGAGCCCGCGCCGCCGGAGTCGAAGCCCTCGCGCGACCTCACGCTGCGACTCGTCACCGCCGCGCTCCTGATTCCGCTGGTGCTGTGGCTGATCTGGGTCGGCGGGCTGTGGTTCCTCGGCGCGGTGATCGGGATCATCCTGCTCGGGCTGCGCGAGTTCTACCGGCTGATCGAGGACAAGGGCGCCCACCCGCTCAAGAACTTCGGCTATCTGGCCGGCGCCGCGCTCCCGGTCGTCGCCTACGTCGGCGACGAGTACCACGCCACCATCCTGATGACCGCGGTACTGCTCGCGGTGATGGTGGCGCAGCTCGGCAAGGCCGAGATCAGCGAGGCCCTGGCCAGCATCTCGGGCACCTTCTTCGGCGTCTTCTACGTGGGCTGGCTGCTGACGCACGCCGTGGTGCTGCGGCAGTTCAGCGTGGTGGCGGCGCGCAAATGGGGCACGCTCGGCGCGAACAACGTGCCGGACCAGGCGGGCGCCTTCTACATGTTCTTCGTGCTGGCGACCGTGATCGCCTGCGACGCTGGCGCCTACTTCGCGGGCCACGCCTACGGCCGCCGCAAGCTCGCGCCGCACATCAGTCCGGGCAAGACCGTGGAAGGCGCGATGGGCGGCGTCGCGGCGGGCCTCGTGGCGGCGCTGCTGGCGAAGGCGCTCTCCGAGATCTTCACGCCGTCGCTCTCGGCGGGGCTTCCCTGGCCGATGGTCCTGCCCTTCGCCGTCGTGCTCTCGGTCGTCGGCATCGTGGGCGATCTGGTGGAGTCGCTCTTGAAGCGCGACGCGAAGGTCAAGGACACCGGGGCGCTGCTGCCGGGGACGGGCGGCGTCCTCGACCGCATCGACTCGAGCCTGCTCGGCATCCCCGTCATGTACTATCTGGTCCTCGCCTACCACTACCTGAGGCTCGTGCGGCCATGATCGAGCGCTACACCCGCCCCGAGATGCAGGCCATCTGGAGCGAGGAGACGCGCTTCCAACGCTGGCTCGACGTGGAGCTCGCGGTGTGCGACGTGCTAGCGGAGCGCGGCCTGATCCCGCGCCAGGCAGCCCAGGCGATCCGTGCCCGCGCGCGGTTCGATCCGGCGCGGATCGCGGAGATCGAGCGCGAGGTCCGGCACGACGTGATCGCGTTCCTGACCGACGTCGGGACGCACGTCGGGCCCGAGGCCCGCTTCCTGCACCTCGGGATGACCTCGAGCGACACCATCGACACGGCGCTCGCCCTGCAGCTGCGCGACGCGGGGCGCCTGCTCCTGGCCGGCGCCGACCGCGTGCTCGCGGCCCTGCGCCGCCGGGCCCTCGAGCATCGCCGCACCCCCTGCGTCGGGCGCACCCACGGCGTGCACGCGGAGCCCACCACCTTCGGCCTGAAGCTCCTCGTGTTCCATCAGGAGATGAAGCGCGCTCGCGCCCGCCTGGCCCGCGCCCTCGACGAGGTGACGGTGGGGAAGCTGAGCGGCGCGGTCGGGACCCTGGCGCACCTGGAGCCCGCGGTGGAGGAGGAGGCGCTGCGCCGCCTCGGGGTCGGTCTGGAGGCGGCCGCCACGCAGGTGGTGCAGCGCGACCGTCACGCGGCCTTCGTCGCGGCGCTCGCGCTGGTGGCCACCAGCCTGGAGAAGTTCTCCGTCGAGTTCCGGCACTTGGCCCGCACCGAGGTGCGCGAGGTGGAGGAGGAGTTCGGCCGCGGCCAGAAGGGATCGTCCGCGATGCCCCACAAGCGCAACCCCTGGCGCTTCGAGAATGTCTGCGGCCTGGCGCGGGTGGTGCGTGGCTACGCGCTGGCCGCGCTCGAGAACGTCGCGCTCTGGCACGAGCGCGACATCAGCAACTCCTCGGTCGAGCGCGTGATCCTGCCCGACGCCTGTCTCGCGCTGGACTTCATGCTGCACCGCTTCGCCGGACTGGTCGAGAGCCTGGCGGTGTATCCCGAGCGGATGCGGGGCAACCTCGAGTCGACCGGCGGCCTCGTCTTCAGCGGCACGCTCCTGGTGGCGCTGGCGGAGAAGGGGCTCACGCGGGAGGCCGCCTACGCCCTGGTCCAGGGCCACGCCATGGAGACCTGGGAGAACGGCGGGGACTTCCGGGCGCGGGTCCAGGCCGATCCGGCGATCGCCAAGGTGCTGTCGCGCGAGGAGATCGAGCGGGTGTTCTCGCTGGAGCAGGCCCTGCGCGGAGTGGACGCGATCTTCGAGCGGACGCTCGTCGAGGAGGGCTCGTGAAGGCGCTCGTGTACGTGACACTCAAGAAGGACGTGCTCGATCCGCAGGGCAAGGCCATCCAGCGCGCCAGCGTCTCGCTCGGGCACAGTGCCGTGCGCTCGGTGCGCCAGGGCAAGCTCTTCGAGCTCGAGCTCGACGCGCCCGACCGGGCCGCAGCGGAGCGCCTGGTGCGCGAGCTGGCGGAGAAGCTGCTCTCCAACCCCGTGATCGAGGACTATCGCATCGAGCGGATCGAGTAGGCGGGGCGGTCCGCGTTGTCCGGGCAGACCGCCTTCCAGCTGCTGAACCTGCTCGTTCTCCCCTGGTGGGGGCTCTGGCTCGCGGCGCCGCGCTCGGCCGCCGCCGCGCGAGCGGCCGGCCACTCGGGCGTCTTCCTGGCGCTCTCCGCCCTCTACGCGCTCCTGCTCGTGGCCGCGTTCTTCGCCGGCCCGGGCGGCGGCGTGGGCTACGACGGTCTGCGGGCCGCCTTCGGACACCCGGTGGTGTTCCTGGCGGGCTGGACCCACACCCTCTGCTTCGACCTCTTCTGCGGAGCCTGGATCCTGCGCGAGGCGCGGCGGCTCGAGCTCGAGCCGCGTGGCTTCCTGCTCGCCACGCTGCTGGCGGGCCCGATCGGCCTCGGCGCCTTCCTGGCGCGCCGCGCCTGGCACCTGCGCAGCCTGGGCCAGCTCGGCGAGACGGACCTGGCCTAGGCCCGGGCCTCAGGCCAGGCCGAGGTTGCGGCGGATCCGCGCCAGCGGCGCCTCCAGGTCGGGCTCGAAGGCGAGACCAGTGATGGTCTCGTAGGCTTCGACGTAGCGGCGCGCGGCCTCGCAGCGCACCTCGTCCGGCAGCGTCGGCGCCGGCCCGTCGCCGCGGTAGCCTTTCGACACCAGCCAGCGTCGGACGTACTCCTTGTCCAGGGCCTCGGGATCGCGACCCTGCCGCATCGCCTGCTCGTAGCTCTCGCGCCACCAGTAGCGGGAGGAGTCGGGCGTGTGGATCTCGTCGATCACCACCAGGCGGCCGTCCGCCGCGACCCCGAGCTCGTACTTCGTGTCCACCAGGATCAGGCCCCGCGACTCCGCCCAGCGCCGGCCGGCCAGGAAGAGCGCCCGCGTCATCCGCTCGGCCTCGTCGAAGCGCTGCGCCGTGATGGCGCCCCGCGCCACCAGCTCGTCCCGCGACGCCACCTCGTCGTGCGCGCCCTTCTCGGCCTTGGTGGTGGGGGTGAGGAGCGGCTCGGGCAGGGCCTCGTGCTTGCGCAGGCCCTCGGGCAGGCGGTGGCCGCAATAGATGCGGTCGCCGCGCTCGTAGGCCGTCCAGATCGACGTGGCCGTGACGCCCGTCAGGTGCGCGCGCCAGACGAATTCCACCGGCAGGGGCTCGCACTCGCTCACCACCGAGACGCAGGGATCGGGCACGGAGAGCAGGTGGTTCGGCGCGATCCCGCGCGTGCGATCGAACCAGAACGCGGCGACCTGGTTCAGCACCTGGCCCTTGAAGGGCAGGGTGCCCACCACCACGTCGAAGCAGCTCACGCGGTCCGTCACCACGATGGTGCGCCGACCGTCGGAGACGTAGTTGTCGCGGACCTTGCCCTCGATGCGGCGGCCCAGGCCCGGGAGCTCGGTGGCATCGAGGGTGCGGCGGCAGCCCTCGCGGAGGAGCTCGAGATCGATGCCCATGGAACCGTCCCTCCGGCTGTGGTGTGCGCGGGATCCTATCACTCCTGGGCGCTCGGCTCGCGGCCCGGAGGCGCGCCGCGCGCGTTTGACCCCCCGGAGCGCCCTGGCTACACTGCCCGCGTCCCCAAGGTACCCGGTAGCCTCGACGAAGTGCCCGAGACGAAAGGGCTTCGGCAGTGCGGCCCCGGTCCCCTCCCGGAGCGTTCGCCGGCTGCGGCCCGTCGCGAGGTGGACGTGTTCGCAGTCCTGCAGTTCCCCGGCTCGAACGACGACCGCGATACCGTGTTCGCGCTGAAGTCGGTGCTCGGTGCCGAGGCGCGACTGGTCTGGCACAAGGAGCCGGAGCTCCCGGCCGGCACCCGGGCGGTGCTGCTGCCCGGTGGCTTCTCCTACGGCGACTACCTGCGCTGCGGGGCGATGGCCCGCTTCTCGCCGGTGATGGGCGCGGTGCGGCGCTTCGCCGAGGCCGGCGGCCTCGTGCTCGGAATCTGCAACGGGTTCCAGGTGCTCTGCGAGGCCGGGCTCCTCCCCGGGGTGCTGGTCCGCAATCGCGACCTCCACTTCGTCTGCGAGTTCGTGCACGTGCGGGTCGAGCGCGCGGACACCGCCTTCACCTCGCGGGCGCGGCCGGGCGAGGTGCTGCGCTTGCCGGTGAAGCACGGCGAGGGCTGCTTCTACGCGGCCCCGGACGAGCTCGCGCGGCTCTCCGCCCGCGGCCAGATCTGGCTGCGCTACGTCACCGCCGACGGCCGCCTCGACGACGCCGCCAACCCGAACGGCTCGCTCGACCACGTGGCCGGGGTGGCGAACGAGCGCGGCAACGTCTTTGGCCTGATGCCGCACCCCGAGCATGCGGTGGAGGGCGCGATCGGTGGCCGCGACGGCCGCAAGCTCCTGGGCTCGCTCCTCGATGCGGTCGCCGCCGGCGCCGCGGGCGCGCGATGAGCGCCCGCCGCGAGCCCCGGGTCGATCGCGTGCTCGCGCGGGAGCACGGGCTCAGCCACGAGGAGTGGGAGCGCATCCTCGCCATCCTGGGTCGCACGCCGAGCTTCCCCGAGCTCGGGATCTTCAGCGTGATGTGGTCGGAGCACTGCTCCTACAAGTCGAGCAAGCGCCACCTGCGCGAGCTCCCGACGCGCGCGGCGCACGTGCTCCAGGGCCCCGGCGAGAACGCCGGCGTGGTGGCGATCGGCGACGGCCTGGCCGTGGTCTTCAAGATCGAGAGTCACAACCACCCGAGCTTCATCGAGCCGAAGCAGGGCGCCGCGACGGGAGTCGGCGGGATCCTGCGCGACGTCTTCACCATGGGTGCGCGGCCCATCGCATCGATGGACTCGCTGCGCTTCGGGCCGCTCGAGGATCCGCGTCAGCGCTGGCTGGTGCGCGGGGTGGTGGAAGGGATCGGCGGCTACGGCAACGCCGTGGGTGTGGCCACGGTCGGAGGGGAGACCGCCTTCCACGAGTGCTACCGCGGCAACATCCTGGTGAACGCCTTCAACCTGGGTCTCGTGGAGGTGGAGCGGATCTACACCGCGCAGGCGGGCGGGGTCGGGAACCCCGTGCTCTACGTGGGCAGCAAGACCGGCCGGGACGGCATCCACGGCGCGAGCCTGCTGGCCTCGGCCGAGTTCGACGAGAAGAGCGAGGAGAAGCGGCCCACCGTGCAGGTGGGCGATCCGTTCACCGAAAAGTGTCTGATCGAGGCCTGCCTCGAGGTGATGCGCGGCGACGCCGTGGTGGGGATCCAGGACATGGGCGCCGCCGGGCTCACCTCCTCCAGCTTCGAGATGGCGAGCCGCGCCGGCACCGGGATCGAGATGGACCTCGACCGTGTGCCGCAGCGCGAGACCGGGATGACGGCCTACGAGCTCCTGCTCTCCGAGAGCCAGGAGCGCATGCTGCTGGTGGTGAAGGCCGGGCGCGAGGACGAGGTGCGCCGGGTCTTCGAGCGTTGGGATCTCGACGCGGCGGTGGTGGGACGGGTCACGCCCGACGGCCGCATGCGCGTGCGCTGGCACGGCGAGACCGTGGTCGACATCCCGGTGGCGCCCGTCGCCGACAGCGCTCCGGTGTACGATCGGCCGATGCGCGAACCCGCCGACCAGCGCGAGCGGCAGAAGCTCGACCTGGCGGCGCTGGCGCCGGAGGAGGACCTGGCGGGCGCCCTGGCCGCGCTCCTCGATTCGCCGAACCTGGCCTCGAAGCGCTGGCTCTTCCGCCAGTACGACCAGCTCGTCCAGGGCAACACCATCCTGCGATGCGGAGGCGATGCGGCGCTGGTGCGGGTGAAGCGCGAGGACGGGAGCCCCACCCGCAAGGCGCTGGCCCTCGCCGTGGATTGCAACGCCCGCTGGTGCTGGCTCGACCCCTACGGAGGCACGCTCGCCGCCGTGGCCGAGGCCGCCCGCAACGTGGCCTGCACCGGCGCGCGCCCGCTCGCGCTCACCAACTGTCTCAACTTCGGGAATCCCGAGAAGCCCGAGATCATGTGGCAGTTCGCCGAGGCCACCCGCGGGCTCGGCGAGGCCGCCCGCGCCCTCGGGACGCCGGTGGTCTCGGGCAACGTTTCCTTCTACAACGAGACCGCCGGCCGGCCGATCTTCCCCACGCCGACGGTGGCGATGGTCGGCCTGCTCGAGCCGTGGGAGCGCTTCGCCGTGTCCCACTTCCCGGAGGCGGGCCTGTCCGTGGTGCTCCTGGGCGAGACCCGCGAGGAGCTCGGCGGGAGCGAGTGGCTGGCGGTACGGCGCGGGCTCGAGGCGGGCATGCCGCCGAGCGTGGATCTGGACCACGAGGCGCGGCTCCAGCGTCTGCTCCACGCGGCGGTGGCGCAGGGCGCGCTGCGCACGGCCCACGACGTCTCGGACGGCGGACTCGCGGTGGCGCTCGCGGAGTGCTGCTTCGCGGGTCCGGAGGAGCAGCCGGTCGGGGTGCGCGTCGAGCTGGCGGAGACGCTGCGCGCGGAGGCGCTGCTCTTCGGCGAGTCCACGGGGCGCGTGGTGACCGCGACGGCGGAGCCCGAGCGGCTCCTCGCGCTGGCGCGCGAGCACGGCGTGCCGGCCCGTGCGATCGGAGAGACGGGCGGCGCTCGGCTCGTGATCGCGCCGGCGGGCGGGCGGGCCTGGATCGACGCCCCGCTGGCGTCGCTGCACGAGATCTGGGCGCGGGCGCTGCCGCGCCGGCTGGAGGTGGCATGAGCGAACGCGGTCCCCGCCCCGGCCAGTGGCTCTCGAGCCTCGCGCCGACCGAGGCGCGAGCCCTCGCACGGGCCCGCGTCGCCGACCACTTCCACGACGAGTGCGGGGTCTTCGGCGTGCACGGTCACGCAGAGGCCTCCCACATCACCTATCTCGGCCTCTATGCGCTGCAGCACCGGGGCCAGGAGTCGGCGGGGATCGTCTCGTCCAACGGGCGCGAGCACCTGGCGCACCGCGGCATGGGGCTGGTGGCGGACATCTTCCACGAGTCCACCCTCGCCAAGCTCCCGGGTCGCCACGCCATCGGCCACGTGCGCTACTCCACCGCGGGCGAGAGCACGCTGCGCAACGCCCAACCCTTCTGCGCCTCCACCGACGGCGGGCCGGTGGCCATCGCCCACAACGGCAACCTGGTGAACGCGCTGGCGATCCGCCGCGAGCTGGAGGGTCGCGGCGCGATCTTCAGCTCCACCTCCGACAGCGAGGTGATCGTGCACCTCCTGGCGCGCTCGCGCGAAGGCAGCCTGGAGGAGCGCCTGATCGACGCGCTCTCCCGCGTGAAGGGAGCCTTCAGCCTGCTGCTGCTGACCGACGATGCGCTGATCGCCGCCCGCGACCCCCACGGCTTCCGCCCGCTCGTCCTCGGCACCCTCGACGGTGCCTTCGTGGTGGCGAGCGAGACCTGCGCGCTCGACCTGATCGGCGCGAGCTACGAGCGCGATCTCGAGCCCGGCGAGGTGGTGGTGATCCGCCGGGGTCGCCTGCGCACGCTGCGGCCGCTCGGCGTGGCCTCGCGCGCGGCGTTCTGCATCTTCGAGCAGATCTACTTCGCCCGCCCGGACTCGAACCTGCAGCGCCAGAACGTCTACACCTTCCGCAAGGAGCTCGGCCGCACGCTGGCGCGCGAGTATCCCGTGGCGGCGGACATGGTGGTGCCGGTGCTCGACTCGGGCACGGCGGCGGCGCTCGGCTACGCCGAGGAATCCGGCATTCCCTTCGAGACGGCGCTGATCCGCAACCACTACGTCCGCCGCACCTTCATCGAGCCCTCGCAGTCGATCCGTCACTTCGGAGTGAAGGTCAAGCACAACGCCATCCGCCAGCTCCTGGACGGCAAGCGCGTGGTGCTCGTCGAGGACTCGATCGTGCGCGGCACGACGCTGCTCAAGCTGGTGACCATGCTGCGCAACGCCGGTGTGCGCGAGGTGCACGTCCGTGTGTCGTCGCCCCCCACCATCGGCCCCTGCCACTACGGCATCGACACGCCGACCCGTGAGGAGCTGATCGCCCACGAGCACACCCCCGAGGAGATCCGACAGATCATCCGGGCGGACTCGCTGGGCTATCTCTCGCTCGGGGGTCTGCGCCGCGTGGGGGCGCAGCTCAAGCACGGCTTCTGCGACGCCTGCTTCTCGGACGAATACCCCGTGCCGATCGATCCGGAGGAGGCGGTGCCGCAGCTCTCGCTCTTCCGCGACGTCGAGGAGGGGGCGGAGGAGGAGCGGCGCGTCTCGTCGCGACCGCCCCAGCGCGGGTGATGGACCGGCCGCGGATCGGCATCACCACCTATCCCCGGCGCGGCGAGCGACTCTCCTTCAGCATGCCCTCGGCCTACGTGGACGCCGTGCGCGTGGCGGGCGGGCTGCCGTTCTTGCTGCCGCCCGGCGAGGAGGCGCCGGCCGAGCTGCTGGAGCACCTGGATGGGCTCGTCTTCAGCGGGGGCGGCGACCTGCACCCGGGCCTGTTCGACGCCGACCATCATCCGACGGTGTATGGCGTGAGCGAGGAGCGCGACGCCTTCGAGCTGGCGCTGATGAGGGCGGCCCTCGAGCGGCGAACGCCGCTCCTCGCGATCTGCCGCGGCCTGCAGGTGCTGAACGTGGCCCTGGGCGGCGACCTGCACCTGCACCTTCCCGAGGTCACGGGCAACGAGGTGCCGCACCGACGCAGCGGAGCGAGCGCGGCGCTGCATCCCGTCCGGCTGGCCGAGGGCTCGGGCCTGGCGCTGCTCTACGGACGCGGCGAGCTCGAGGTGCAGAGCTGGCACCATCAGGCGGTGGACCGCCTCGGGCGCGGGCTTCGAGCCGTGGGCTGGGCCGCCGACGGCACCGTGGAGGCGCTGGAGGTCCCGGGCGAGAGCTGGCTCCTGGCGGTGCAGTGGCACCCCGAGCTCGACGCGGAGTCCCGACGGCCGGGCCACCCTCTCTTCGGTGCGCTCACGCGACTCGCGGCGGCGGGACGCCGGAGACGCTCCGGGCCCGTTCACCCACCGGCAAGTCGCTCGATCGGCGTCTCGGGTTCGGGTCCAGACTGAACTGCGTTCATCCGATACCTCGGCCGGAGGCATGCGATTTCCGATGGCTGGCCGGACCCGGGTCCCGAGGGCGACCTCCGGGCCGACGCGCCTGCGCTTGTCCTTTGCCGATGGACCGGCCTTCTGGCGCGAGTACGAGCAGAATCTGAAGCAGGGCGGGCTCTTCCTGGCCACGGACCAGCCGCTCGAGCTACGCACCCCGGTCGTGGTGGAGCTCGACCTCTCGTTCCGTCGCGAGACCGTCTATCTGCAGGGGGAGGTGGTGGACCGCCGTCCCCCCGAGGTCGCGACGTCGGACGCTCCGGCCGGCGTCGCGGTGCAGCTTCTCGAGTCGGTGAAGGCCCTGCGCGCGCAGCTCGGACCGATCGCCGAGGCCGTCGCTCCGCCGAAGCCCCCCGCGCCTCCTCCCCCTCCGGTCGATCCGGAGCGGCGCGCCGCGCCGCGCTCGGCGGCCCGCGTCCCCGCGCGCGTGGAGAGCCAGGAGGCCACCCTCGGCGCCCGCACGCGCAACGTGAGCCGCAGCGGTGCGCTGCTCTCGCTCGAGGGGGCGCCGGTGCCGGTCGGCGCCACCGTGCGCCTGACGCTGGTGCATCCCACCCGGGGCGAGAGCCTGGAGGTGGATGGGGTCGTGGCGCGCCACGTGGAGAGCGAGGGCCGCGTCGCGGGTCTCGCGGTCCGCTTCGCGCCCGGGCCGGGCGAGGATACGCGGGTCGAGCGCTTCGTGGAGGAGCTCGGCGCGATCGAGCATGCGCGACGGCTCGGGGGCATCGTGGGTCCGATCGAGGAGCTCGGCCCCGAGCGCCTGGTGAAGATGTTCGGCGGCTCGGCGCCGCAGGGGACGCTCACCCTGCAACGCGGCGACGAGGAGGCCGTGCTGCGCTTCGAGGCCGGCCAGCTCCATTCGGTGCGACTCGGTCCGGTGTCGGGTGCGAAGGCGTTGGCGCGGATCCTGGCCTGGCGCGAGGGACGCTTCGAGTTCCACGCACGGCTCGACGCCGAAGCGCAGGACGAGTCGCTCGGCCCGCTGGAGGAGACGATGCTCGAGGCCGTGCGCCGGCGGAACGCGCTGGCCCGTCTCGGCCCCGAGCGCATCCCCGCCACGGCGCGGCTGCGGCTCGTGCGCGGCGGCCGGGGGGCGCCGCCCGGCGCGGGCAAGACCGAGGAGGCCGTGCTCGACCTGGCGACGGCCGCCATGCCCTGGTGGCGCATCCTGGACGTGATCCCGGTGGGCGACGCCGAGATCCTGGCGGTGGCCCTCGCGCTCCTCGACGCCGGCGTGCTGGAGCTCGCTCCGGCCTAGCCTACACGATGGAGCGTTGACACCGTGGCGTCTCACTGCGTGCCCGAGGCCTCCGGCGCCTGGACCAGAGCGGAATCCAGGATCTCGCGGCGCACCAGCTTCCCTTCCGAGAAGTAGCTCCGCACGTCCACCCGGCCATCGTCGTCGAGGTCGTCCTCGCGGAGCACGAGGGAGCCGTCGGCGGCGAAGTGATCGATCCGGTCCAGCCGGCCGTGCCCCTGCACGTCCTGCGCGTCGCTCGCGAGCCGCCCGTCTTCGTACCGGAACACGCGCGTCACCCGGCCGTCGGCCGCGAGGAGCTCGATCCTCTCGGGTCGCCCGTCGGCTCCCAGCACGCGATGGACGTCGGGCTCCGGGCCATCGGCCCGGTCCTCCCAGATCTCGCTTCCGCCCTCCGGTCGCGTCGCGGTCCAGCGGTCGGCACGTCCGTCGCCGTTGCTGTCGTCCTCGCGCAGCACCACGCGGCCCTCCGGGACCGTCACCCAGAAGCGGGCCAGCACCGTGCCGTCGGGGGCGAAGAGCGCCCGCGCCTCCACCGGCCCTTCGGCGAGGCGGCCGGCGAGGCGTGCGCCGGGTGACGCGGGGTCCGCGCCGGCCCAGGGACGGAGCGCGCGCTGGAGCGCGGGGCCGGGCGGCTGCGGGGCGTTCCCGACCACCGCGAGGTCGGCCAGCAGCTCGTCGCGGCGCGAGCGCTCCCCGGCGAGCTGCTCCTCCAGGGACCCGCGCTCGGCGGGCCCGATGGCCCCGGGCAGCGCCTCGCCGCTCGCCTCCTCCGCGTCCGGCGGAGCCGCGCCGCGCCGCTCCTGCGCGATCTCGCGCGACATGGCGAGGCTCGTCTCCGCCTCGAGCAGGTAGCTCCGCGCCTCGCGATCCTCGGGGTCGATCGCCGCCGCGCGCCGGAACGACTCGGCGGCGTCGCGTAGCCGGCCCTGATCCAGGCGCGTGCGACCCCGCGCGATCTCCCGCGCGACGCGTTCGCCGAGCGTCGGAAAGACCGCGCGCAGCGAGCTCGCGGTCCAGGCCTCGCCGGAGGGCGGCGCCTGCAGCGCCTGCGCCACGCCCGGCGCTCGCAGCACCTGCTCCAGCGCCCTCGACACCGGAAGACGTAGACACTCTCGAGGATCGGCATCGGGATCGAGGCTCAGCTCGCGGGCGTCCTGCGCCGCGCTCGCGCCGGTGGCGGTGGCCGCGGCGTAGCGCAGCACCACCAGGGCGAAGGGGCCGTCCTTGGTCGAGTCCCCGCAGCTCGCGCGCTCCACGCGCAGCGAGATCACGACGCGAGCGGGCCGGGCCGCGAGCCAGCGCTGGGCGTCGGACACGCTCTCGGGCGACCACTCCGTCACCGCGGCGCCGGGCAGGCGGGTGCGCAGCCGCGAGGCCAGGAGCTCCGGCACCGCGCGGTCGGGCCACTCGCGCGCCACCCCGGGCGAGGCCTCGGCATCCGCCGGTGGCGGCACGAGCAGCACCACGAGCCCGGGATCGGCCGCGGCCAGCGGCAGGTCGGGCGGGGCGGGGGGCGGCGGATCCACGACGTCGGCGCGCGCCCGCTCGTCACGGGCATCGGCCGGCCGGCCCTCCTCGTCGAGGACGCGCGCCAGGAGCCGGCGCACCCGTGCGTCGTCCGGCTCGGACTGGAGCGCCCACCGGAGCTCCGCCTCGGCGGCGTCGAGCCGCCCCTGCGCGCGGTAGGCCAGCGCATTCTCCAGCCGGATCCGCACGAAGAGGCGACGATCCGCCTCACTCGGCGGGCGCTGCTTCGGGATCGGGTCGAGGCCCTGGCAGCCCGCCAGGCAGAGGAGCGCCGGGAGGGCGAGCAGCAGCCGACGGACAGGAGCGTGGGCGCGCACCGCTTCCAGCAAACCCGTTCGCGGCGACCGAGTCAAGAGCGGAACCCGTCGCCCGGCGTCCGCGGCGCGGCTCCCGATCAGGGCTTGTGGATACGCGTGTCCTCGGGGAAGCGGGCGTCGTCGCGTGCGGGGTGGTCGAGGTTGTAGTGCAGCCCGCGGCTCTCCTTGCGCCGCGCCGCGCACTCGATCACGAGCTGCGCCACGGTGGCCAGGTTTCGCAGCTCCACCAGGTCGGGCGTCAGCTTGAAGTTCCAGTAGTACTCCGTGATCTCCTCTAGCAGCAGCTCGATGCGTCGCCGCGCGCGCTCCAGCCGCTTGTCGCTACGCACGATTCCGACGTAGTTCCACATGAAGCGACGGATCTCGTCCCAGTTCTGTGTGATCACGACCGCCTCTTCGCTCACGGTGGCCGGGCCGGGATCCCAGCGCGGTGCATCGGGAGCGCGGGTCGGCAGCCCGGGCAGCCGCTCCAGGCTCTCGCGCGCCGCCGCGTCCGCGAACACCAGCGCCTCCAGCAGCGAGTTCGAGGCCAGGCGGTTCGCGCCGTGGAGACCGGTGCAGGCGACCTCGCCGGCGGCGAAGAGGTTGGCGAGATCGGATTCCCCGTGCAGATCGGTGGCCACGCCCCCGCAGCAGTAGTGGGCCGCGGGCACCACGGGGATCGGCTGCGTCGTGATGTCCAGCCCGAACTGCAAGCAGCGCTGGTGGATGGTCGGGAAGCGCTCGCGCACGAAGGCGGGCTCGCGGTGCGTGATGTCGAGCAGCACCCATTCGTCGCCCGAGCGCTTGAGCTCGGTGTCGATGGCGCGCGCCACTACGTCGCGCGGCGCCAGGTCCGCCATCGGGTGGTAGCGCGGCATGAAGGCGTCTCCGGCGCGCGTCCGCAGCACCGCGCCCTCGCCGCGCACGGCCTCGGAGATCAGGAACGACTTGGCCTGCGGATGGTAGAGGCAGGTCGGGTGGAATTGCATGAACTCCATGTTGGCGAGGGTCGCCCCGGCGCGGAACGCCATCGCCATGCCGTCGCCCGACGCGATGTCCGGGTTGCTGGTGTAGAGGTAGACCTTCCCGGCGCCGCCGGTGGCGAGGAGGGTGATTCGCGCCTGGAAGCGCTCGACCTCGCCGCTGCGCGCATCGAGGACGTAGGCGCCGAGGGCACGGTCCGGGCCGGGCAGGCCGGCGCGGCGCGCCGTCAAGAGGTCGACGGCGCAGTGGTCCTCGAAGAGCTCGATGTTCGGGTGAGCCGCGGCTCGCGCCACCAGCGCCCGCTCGATTTCCTGCCCCGTGCTGTCACGGTGGTGTAGGATGCGGCGCCGAGTGTGCCCCCCTTCGCGCCCGAGTTCGAAGCCCGACCCGCCCGCCGCGCCCTCGACGCGGTCGAACTGGACGCCGAGCTTGACCAGCGCCTCGATCATCGCGGGGCCCTGCTCCACCACGAAGCGGACCACGTGCTCGCGGCAGAGCCCGGCTCCCGCCTCGAGCGTGTCGCGCACGTGATCCTCGATGGAGTCGTCGTGGGCCTGCACGGCGGCGATCCCGCCCTGCGCCCAGTTGGTGGCGGAGTCGGCGGCCCGCTTCTTGGTGACCACGCCGACGCGGCCGTGGTCCGCGACGCGCAAGGCGAAGAAGAGCCCGGCGATCCCGCTCCCGAGGACCAGGAAATCGAAGTCGCGACGGTCGCCGGCCGGCATTCGCAGGCCATCCCCCGGAGTGAATCCCCCGGAGACGGCTTTCCCGCGGGGTCGAATCCGACTCAAGCCGGGGCCGGGGGGGTTCCGATAATTGGAGTTGCGCGAGTCGGGGCGAGTCTACTGGCTGGGCCCGGCTCGCCAAGGGCCGTGAGAGGGCACCTCGGCCGGGAGGCCGGAGCCATGGGACGGGGATCGAGAGGACGCAGGGCCGCTGGCCTGGCCGCGCTGCTCGCGCTCCTGGCGCTGGGCGAGGCCGCACCCGCGCGCGCGGACGAGCTCTATCGCTTCGTCGATCCGCGCGGGGTGATCCACTTCACCAACGCCCCGGCCGACACGCGCTTCCGCGCGGTCCCCCAGCCCTCGGGAGGCTTCTACCTGAGCTCCTACAGCCTCTCCTCCTTCGCGCCTCCGCCGGTGGACGCCCGGCGCTGGGATCGGCTGATCCTGGCGGCGGCGCGGCAGCAGGAGCTCCCGCCGGCGCTGGTGAAGGCGGTGATCGCGGCCGAGTCGAGCTTCGATCCGCAGGCCGTCTCGCCGAAGGGCGCGGCCGGCCTGATGCAGCTCATGCCCGCCACCGCCGACATGCTGGGCGTCGACCCGCTCCGCGCCGAGGAGAACGTGAACGGCGGCGTGCGGTATCTGCGCTCGCTGGTGGAGCGCTTCGGGGACGTGACCCATGCGCTCGCCGCCTACAACGCCGGTCCGGACAGCGTCGAGCGCTACGGCGGGATCCCGCCGTTTCCCGAGACCCGTCAATACGTACGCCGCGTTCTCGCCTATTATCGCCTGTACCATGGCGAGTTCGGTCGATGAGCCCAGGCGGCACGCGGGGGTTCCGGAGCGCGAGGCGTTCTGGAACCTCCCCAATACCATCAGCGTCCTGCGGCTCGGCGTGGTGCCGGTCCTGCTGCTCTTGCCCTTCGCCTCGGGCCGCTCGGGCAGCCAGACCACAGCCTGGCTCTTCATCCTGGCTGCGCTCTCGGATCTCCTGGACGGCTGGCTCGCCCGGCGGGGCCAGCAGGTCACCCACATCGGGAAGCTCCTCGACCCCCTGGCCGACAAGCTGGTGATCTCCACGGCCCTGATCGTCCTGGTGGCGATGGGCCGGATCCCGCTCTGGGGCACCTGGATGGCCGTGGTGATCGTGGGCCGGGAGCTGGCCGTGACGGGCCTGCGGGGCATCGCCTCGGCAGGTGGGCGGGTGATGGCCGCGTCGTGGCTGGGGAAGGTGAAGACCCTGAGCCAGAACGTCGCGGTGGCGGCGCTCCTGTTTCCCGACCCCACCCTCGATCTTCCGGCCCACCCGATCGGGCTGACACTTCTAGGCCTCGCGACGATACTCACGCTCTGGTCGGGCTACGACTACTTTGCGGACTATTTCGGCGGGCGCGCGGCAGCGCGTCCCGGAGGGCGTTGAGATGTCGCGATTGGAGGAGCTGGCCACCCGGATCGACTCCCGGGAAGCGCGCGTCGGGGTGGTGGGCCTGGGTTACGTCGGGCTCCCGCTGGCCATCGAGTTCGCCAAGGCCGGCTTCCGGGTCTCGGGCTTCGACCTCGATGGCGAGAAGGTGCGGCAGCTCGCCCAGGGCCGCTCCTACATCGAGGACGTGGCCTCCGAGGACGTGGCGCGGGCGACCGCCGAGGGTCGTTTCGTCGCCGCCACCGACTTCTCCGGCCTCTCGCACGCCGACGTGATCAACGTCTGCGTCCCGACGCCCCTCACCAAGACCAAGGACCCCGACATGTCCTTCATCGCCCGGGCGGTGGAGGAGATCCGCAAGCGCCTGCGCGGTGGACAGCTCGTGATCCTCGGCAGCACCACCTACCCCGGCACCACCACGGAGCTGTTCGTGCCGATCCTGGAGAGCGCGGGCCTCCGCTGCGGGGTGGACTTCGCGGTCGCCTTCGCGCCGGAGCGCATCGATCCCGCCAACAAGGCCTTCAAGGTGCGGAACGTGCCGAAGGTCGTGGGCGGGGAGACACCGCTCTGCACCGAGCTCGCGATGAAGATCTACTCCCACATCTTCGAGCGGGTGGTGCCGGTCTCCTCCTCGGCCGCGGCGGAGATGGTGAAGCTCCTCGAGAACACGTTCCGCGCCATCAACATCGGGCTCGCCAACGAGGTGGCGCTGATGTGCGATCGCCTCGGGCTCGACGTGTGGGAGGTGGTGGAGGCGGCCGCCACCAAGCCCTACGGCTTCATGAAGTTCCTGCCCGGCCCGGGCCTCGGCGGCCACTGCATCCCGGTGGACCCGGCCTATCTGGCCTGGAAGATGAAGTCGCTGAACTTCCCGGCCCGCTTCATCGAGCTCGCCACCGAGATCAACAGCGCCATGCCCGAGCACGTGGTGAAGAAGGTGGCGGACATCCTGAACGAGGACCGGCTGGCGGTGAACGGCTCGCGCGTGCTGGTGCTCGGCGTGGCCTACAAGCCGGACGTCTCCGACATGCGCGAGTCGCCGGCGCTCGACGTGATCCGGCTGCTCCACGAGAAGGGCGCGCAGGTGCTCTACCACGATCCGCACGTGGCCGAGATCGACGTGGAGGGGACGACGCTGAAGAGCGTCGAGCTGGACGACGAGGAGCTGACGCTGGCCGACGTCGTGGTGATCGTCACCCACCACTCCGCGGTGGACTACGCGCGCGTGGTGGCCCGCGCCCAGCGGGTCTTCGACACGCGCAACGCGACCCGAGACGTGACCCGGGGCCGCGAGAAGATCCGCAAGCTGTGAGACGAGCGCGGCGCCGGCGGGCCGTCCTGCTGGCGACGGCGCTCGCGGCAGGCGCCGGGGCGCTCGACGGCTGCGCCACCTGCCGCCCCGACCAGCCGCCGGTGCAGCCGCGCGCCGGCGGGAGCGTCGGCGTGGAGAGCGGCGGCGGCTGGTGGAGCGACGTCGGGATCGGCCTCGACGTCTCGAACCTCTTCTGCAAGCCCCCGCCGCCGGCGACCGAACGCCAGCCGGGCCCGGGCTCGGAGCCGATCCCCGACGTTCCCGATCAGGAGACGCCCGCGCCGCCGGCCGCGCCCCAGGCCCCGCCGGCCGCTCCTCCCCCCGCGCCCGTCGGGCCTTGACGGAGCCTCCCCCGTCTCGGAGACTTCCCGCCGTTTCCCGCACGAGTAGCTCAGTTGGTAGAGCACCACGTTGCCAACGTGGATGTCGCGGGTTCGAATCCCGTCTCGTGCTCCAGGTTCTCCCGAGCGCCCTCGCCGAGTCGTCGGTGGGGGCGTTCGCGTCTCCGGCGTCGTCCGTGAGGTCACGCGGACCACGGGCCTCGCCCTCATCGCGGGGCCGTTTCCCGCAGCCACCGCTCCGCCTGCTCGAGGTCCTTGAACACCTCGATCGGCAGCGGAAGATCGAACGCCATCGCCTTCTTGACGCGCGCCATGCCGTACGAGGCGGGCGTCCAGGTCACGATCGCCCAGCGGCTCCCCGCGAGCTTCGCCACGTGCAGCCAGAGGAAGCGAATCACGCGCCGCACGTACTCCGGCGACGCGGGCTCGTCGAAGCGGCGATCCACGAGGAAAGGAAAGCCGGGCCGGTAAGCGGGATCGGCGAGCACCGCCTCCATCGTCTGCTGCCACTCCTCGAAGCTCGGAGCGCCGTGATACAGGAGCCGCACGAGCGGAGCGGCCGGATCGATGAAGTAGGAGAGCCGCGGCCCGAGCCAGCCAATGGCGGCTTCGGCGCCGACCCCGGAGCCCTCGGCGTCGGGGCAACTCGGGTCGTGGCCTCCCACGAAGGGCCGGCCCGGACAGGCGCCCCGCACCGCGGCTCCCAGCGATCCCGAGCATTGCGGACGCGTCCATCCCGCGCAGTCACAGCCCGGGAAGGCACACCACGGCGACGTCGATTCCGCTGCTCCATGCAGGGTGTGGCCGCAGCGGCCGCAGGGACTGGGCTCCGGAGCCATGGCACACCTTCCCGTCGATCGCAGTCGATCTCGAGGGGGCGGGAGCTCGGGAGGGAGCGCGGTCGGCGCGGGAAGCCTACCACGCGCGAAATTGGAGGGCGCTCGAAATCTCGGATCGACGAGAAGCCTGCGGGCGTGCTCGCGCCGGCGCTCGCGCGCGGGCCTCTGGATGGAACGCGTCGTGCCGACTGGACGGCGGCTTGGGTGGTACTCCGTCTCGTTGGCGTTCTTCGCCGAAGGCTCTGCGCGCGGCGGAGGCGAAGCCCGGCCACATCTTCCGCGAGCCGCCGCGACGGAGGGAGGGGGGTCGTGCCGCGCCGCCACGGCCGCCGCCCGCGCGTGGCGTCGCCAGCGGGCGACCCGCTCCGGCGTCAGCGCGCGCGCTTCGGCTCGGCCGCGGGCTCGTCCTCGGGTCCACCGAGCAGGTGCTGTGCGAGCGCGTCGACGAAGCCGGCGACCCGACGCGGCTGCGTGTCGGCCAGCCGGGGAAGGGCCTCGGCTACCGCATCGCGCAGCAGGTCGCGCGGGCGCTTCCGACCGCCGCCCTCCCGCGCGTGCGCGGCCGCCTGGAGCTCGGCGATCAGCCGCACGTGCTCGTCCGCCTGCGCGCGGACTCCCTGTGCGATGGCCTCGAGCTCCCGCGCCAGCACCACCTGCCGAGGATCGCGCTCGGCCAGGCGCTCGATCGCCCGCCGCCGCAGCACATGGACCGCATCGTCGACCGCGCGGGCATCCGTCCGATCGCGCTTCTCCCGGTGCCGCAGCCACTCGCTCTCCCGATCGCCGGCCTTCAGCGCGTCACGCACGGCCCATGCGTGCGCGTGGCTCACGTGCGTCGCGACGATCCCCCGGGCCAGCGTGAGCCGCGCGAGATCGGGCTTTGCCTCGTCTGCGGTGGCCCACAGGAGCCCGGCGAGCACCTTCGTCGCAGCGATCAGCGCGCCGCTCAGCCGGGACGCATCCTCGTCCCATGCCTCGGCGGGAAGACGCAGCCACTCGTGTCGAACGCTGAGGAGCCCGAGCGCCGCCACGACGAAGCCCTTCGGTTGCTCGATCCGGGACAGGTCGATCAGGGTCGACGGCATGGGCGTTTCACCTCCGTCGATGAGGGGAAACCGGGGGCCTTCCGTCCGGTCATAACCATAATAGGCCCGCCGCGGCAGGGTCAACGCGACAATCCCGCGACGTCTCGCAAATCGAGGCTCGGCGCCCGTTGCCTGCCACCGGGCGCGGGGGAGGGGGCCGGGAGGACCCGCCCGCGGCCGGCCGCGGCGAGGGGCATCGTCGGGCTCGCAGCCGCGGGTACGGCATCCGGTCTCTCCCCGACGGGAGCCTTCGCCTCTCAAGCGGGACCCGAGACGCTCCGAAAAAAGGCCGTCCGCCCGGGGGAGTGCCATGGCCAGCATCAAGGGATCGATCGTCCTCGGCGTGATCAAGCGGGCGAAGCGCGAGCCGGGCGTGCTCGAGCTGCTGTCGCCGGAGGACCGCGCGTTCGTGACCCGGACGAAGATCCAGGCCAGCCAGTGGTACCCGATGGACCTCATGGAACGGATCACGCTCGCGATCGAGCGGGTCGTGGTCGGACGCAACGACGGCTCGCTCCTCTGGATGTTCGGTCGCGAGATGGCGAAGGTGCAGCTCACCGGCCTCTACGAGGTCTTTCGCGTGATGGACGATCCGCAGCGCCAGATCGAGCGGGTTCGCACCATCTGGAAGGCCTTCTACGACGAGGGAAGCTGGAGCGTGTGGCGCGTCGGGGACCGGCATCTCGAGCTCGCCCTCGCCGACACGACGACGAGTAGCCCCGTGCTCTGCCTCTCCGCCGGCGGGTTCCTGGAGGAGGCCTGCCGGATGGCGGGCGGCTCGAACGCCGCGATCGAGAAGTCGGCCTGCCGCCTGCAAGGCGGCGATGCCTGCCGCTACGTCCTGACCTGGTAGCACGCCCCGCTCGGGTCCCTCTCGCCGACGCCCGCGCGCCGAGCGCGCAGGCGCGCCTGCTGCGCTATCCCACGGCTGATCCGGTGCGAGAGCCCGGGGCCGGCGGGAGGTGTCGTGAGGCTGGTGAACCTGGCGGGAAGGGCGTCGCTCGTGCTTGGGGAAGGCGTGGCGGATCTCGAGCGCGCCTCGGCCGGCCGCTTCCCGTCCGACCCGATGGAGGCCCTGCGGCGGCTGGACGCGCTTCGCGACTGGGCCGCGGGCCTCGGAGCCGGCGCCGTCGAGGCGCCGCTCCAGGAGGCGCGGCTCGGGCCGCCCGTACCACGGCCGGCCAAGGTCTTCGCGATCGGGCTGAACTATCGCTCGCACGCCCTCGAGGCCGGGCTCGAGGTGCCGAAGGCGCCGATCGTCTTCACCAAGTTCCCGAGCTGCCTCGCGGGTCCGCGCGACGAGGTGGTGCTCTCGGAAACCGGCACCTGCGACTACGAGGCGGAGCTCGTGGCGGTGATCGGGCGCGGCGGCCGGCGCATTCCGCAGGACCGGGCGCTCGCGCACGTGGCGGGCTACTGCGCGGGGCAGGACATCTCGGACCGCCGGCTCCAGTTCGCGGACAAGCCGCCGCAGTTCTCCCTCGCCAAGTCCTACGACAGCTTCGGCCCGCTGGGGCCGGCGCTGGTGACGCTCGACGAGATTCGCGATCCCGACGATCTACGCATCGCCTGCGAGGTCTCGGGCGAGCCGATGCAGGAGGCGCGCACCAGCGACATGATCTTTGCGGTCGCCGAGCTCGTGGCCTTCCTCTCGAACGTCTGCACGCTCGAGCCCGGGGACCTGATCTTCACCGGGACACCCTCCGGCGTCGGTTCCGCTCGCAACCCGCGCCGCTACCTGGTCCCTGGCGACGAGATCGTGACCACGCTCGAAGGTGTCGGCCGGCTGGTGAACCGCTGCCGGGCGGCCTAGAGGAGGAGCGACGATGGATCGCGACGCGGTGCGCGCCTTCATGGAGCGCTTCATGGAGATGGCGACGGGTGCCGCTCTCCTCGGCGTGATGGCGGTGGCCGATCGCACGGGCCTCTTCGCGCGCATGGCGGGGCAGGGTCCGCTCGGCTTCGACGAGGTGCGCACGCGAAGCGGCCTCCAGCCGCGCTACCTGAAGGAGATCCTCTCCGCCCTCGCCGCGGGCGGGATCCTGCTCTACGACGCCAAGGCCGAGACCTTCGAGCTGCCGGACGAGCACGCGGCCTGCCTGGCCGACGAGCGCAGCCCCTACTGCCTGGCGGGCTGGACGCAGTCGCTGCCCGCCATGATGCGCGCCATCCCCGGTGTCGCCCGCGCGAGTCGCGAGGGAGGCGGCGTCTCCTACCTCGAGTTCGGCGAGGACATGGTGGCGGGGATCGACCGCATGAACTCGCCCGGAACGCGCATCCTCCTGACGCGCAAGTGGCTCCCGGCGATGGACGGCGTGGTGCCGCGGCTGCAAGAGGGCATCCGGGTGGCGGACGTGGGCTGCGGCTCGGGCACGGCCGCCGTGGCCATCGCCAAGGCGTTCCCGCGCTCGCAGGTGGTCGGCTTCGACCCGGACGAGACCTCGATCGGCCGCGCCCGGAAGCTCGCGGCGCGGGAGGAGGCGGCGAACGTGCGCTTCGAGCAGGTGGGCGGCGAGTCGCTCCCCACGGATCCGCCCTTCGACCTCGTCACGACCTTCGACGTGATCCACGACATGGTGCGGCCCCGCGCCGTGCTGAAGCGGATCCGCGAGGCGCTCCGGCCGGAGGGCGCCTACTTGATGGTCGAGCCCGCCGCCGGCGACACGCTGGCCGAGAACCTCGGCCCGAACGGCGCGCTCCTCTACTCCATGAGCACGCTCCATTGCATGACGGTGTCGCTCGCGCACGGCGGCGAGGGACTCGGCACCGCCTGGGGCCCGCGCCGCGCCGAGGAGCTCTGCCGCGACGCCGGCTTCCACCGCTTCCGCCGCCTCGAGATCGAGAACCCGTTCAACGCCTTCTACGAGGTGAGGCCGTAGCGGCTGCGAGAACGGAGCCCCGCCGCGTACACGTGCTCCGCCTCAGCTCTTCAGCGCGCTGTGCTCCCGCAGCCAGTCGATGGCGCGCGTGGCCTCGGCGCGCTCGGCCTCGAGGAAGCGGGCGACGGCGGCGTGGAGGCGCGCGTCCGCGAGCAGGTGCAGGCTCCGCGTCGGCGTGGCGTCGAACCCGCGCGTCTGCTTGAAGTCGCCGCCGGCGCCGGGCTCGAAGCGCTGGAGGCCCTGGCGGATGCAGTGGTCGATCGAGCGGTAGTAGCAGACCTCGAAGTGGAGGTTCCGGATCTCGCGCAGGGCGCCCCAGTAGCGGCCGTAGAGGACGCCGGCCTTCTGCACGTTGATGGCGCCGGCGACGATCGCGCCCGCCTCCCGCGCGAGCACCAGGTGGAGGCGGCTGCGGAACCGCTGGCGCAGCAGCTCGAAGAAGCGGCGATTCAGGTAGCGCCGGCCCCAGGGATGCTTGTCCACCGTGGCGCGATAGAGCTCGAAGAGGGCGGCGAGGGCGTCGTCGGGGATCGCGTCTCCGGCATGGGTCTCGATCGCGACGCCGCGCTCGGCAAGGCTGCGCCGCTCGCGGGCGATCTGATTGCGTCGCTTGCTGCGGAAGCGCTGCAGGAAGTCCTCGAGCTCGCCGTAGCCCGGATTGCTCCAGTGGTACTGGAGGCCGAGGCGCGGCAGGAAGCCGGCGTCCGCCAGCGGCGCGGCCTCGTCCTCCAGGCAGAAGTTCACGTGCACGCCGGAGAGCGCGTGGCTGCGGCAGAGCTCGCGCAGGCCCGCGGCGAGGCGAGGCAGCCAGGCGCTGCGCTCCACGTCCGGCGCGGTGAGGAGGCGCGCTCCCGTGACCGGCGTGAACGGGACGCCCACCAGAAGCTTCGGGTAGTAGCGGATCCCCGCCCGCTCGGCCGCGTCCGCCCAGCCGTGGTCGAAGACGAACTCGCCCTCGCTGTTGGCCTTCAGATAGAGCGGGCAGGCCGCCACGACGCGTCCGCCCTGGCGGGCCACCAGCGGACAGGGGGTCCAGCCGCTGCGCGCGCCCAGCACCCCGGCCTCCTCCAGCGACGCCAGCCACTCCCACTCGAGAAACGGCGAGCCCTCGCCCACCAGGGCGTTCCACGTCTCGCGGGGCACCTCGCGCACGCCCCCCAGGAGCTCGAGCTCGGCCATGCCACGGACGGTAGCGGCCGCCGGCGGGGCGGGCGCCGCCGGCGGTCGGGTCTATCCTTTCGGCGATGGCGCCGGTGCGATGGACGCCGCCGCAGGCGGCGGGGATGGACCCCGGGGGCAACGATCCCGCACGCGATCCGCGACGCGAGGGCGGCCTCGCCACGGCGACCCGCACCCGCACGCGACGACCCCCGCGATTCAAGGTGATCCTCTACAACGACGACTACACCCCCATGGAGTTCGTGGTGCACCTGCTCGAGCAGGTCTTCGGGAAGGGGCCGGCGGAGGCGACGCAGCTCATGCTCCAGATCCACAAGTCGGGCTCCGGTGTCGCCGGGGTCTACGTGCTCGAGGTGGCCGAGACCAAGGTGGCGATGGTTCACCGGCGGGCCGAGGCCGAGGGCCATCCCCTGCGCGCGGGAGCGGAGCTCGAATGACGCCTCCCATCGGGCGCGAGCTCCAGCTCACGTTGCAGGCGGCGCTGCGCGAGGCGCTGGTGCGCCGCCACGCGTATCTGACCACCGAGCACCTGCTCTTCGCGCTCCTCCACGACGAGCGCGGCGCGCGGATCCTCGCGGCCTGCGGCGCGGACGTGCCGGCGCTGAAGCAGGAGCTCCAGCGCTACTTCAGCGAGGAGCTGGAGGTGCTTCCGGGGGAGGGGCCGGCCGAGAGCACCCAGACCCTGGCCTTCCACCGGGTGGTGCAGCACGCCCTCCACCACGTGGCGTCGGCCGAGAAGGCGGATGCGGACGCGGGCGACCTCCTGGCGGCCCTCTTCCAGGAGCCGGACTCGCACGCGGTGGCGCTGCTCCGCGCCCAGGGCGTCTCGCGGCTCGACGTCCTCCGGTACCTCTCCCACGGCATCGCCAAGACGCCGGGCAACGGAGCGGAGCCGGCCGGAGGCGGCGCGCCGTCGCCGCGGCGCGAGGGCCCGGCTGGCCGCGGCGAGGAGTCCGAGCTCCCGGCCGATCCGCTGGCGGCCTTCGCCACGAACCTGAGCGAGCGCGCCGCCCGCGGCGAGCTCGACCCGCTGGTGGGTCGCGACGCCGAGATCGAGCGCACGATCCACATCCTCGCGCGCCGGCGCAAGAACAACCCGATCTTCGTGGGCGAGACCGGTGTGGGAAAGACGGCGATCGCCGAGGGGCTCGCGCTGCGCATCCAGGCGGGGGAGGTGCCGGAGGACCTTCACGGCGCCGAGATCTTCGCTCTCGATCTGGGTGCGCTCCTCGCCGGCACCAAGTACCGGGGCGACTTCGAGGCGCGCTTCAAGGCCCTGGTGGCCGCCGTGCGGCGCCGGCCCCGACCGATCCTCTTCATCGACGAGATCCACACCATCCTCGGCGCCGGCGCGGCGCAGGGCGGCACGGTCGACGCCTCCAACCTGCTGAAGCCGCTCCTCGCCTCGGGCGAGCTGCGCTGCATGGGCTCGACCACCTACGCGGAGTACCGCCACTTCGAGCGCGACCGTGCGCTCTCGCGCCGCTTCCAACGCGTGGACATCGGCGAGCCGAGCGCGGACGAGACCGTGCGCATCCTGCGCGGGCTGGCGCCGCGCTACGAGGCCCACCATCGCGTGCGCTACACCGCCGGCGCCCTGCGCGCGGCGGTGGAGCTCTCGGTGAAGCACCTCCACGACCGCTTCCTGCCGGACAAGGCCATCGACGTGATGGACGAGGCCGGCGCGGCGCAGCGCCTGCTCCCGAGCTCGAAGCGGCGCAGCCAGGTGGGCGTGCGCGACATCGAGGCGGTGGTGGCGCGGATGGCCCGCATTCCGCTGGTACGCGCGTCGACCTCCGATCACGTGCGGCTCGCCAACCTCGAGAGCGAGCTCAGGAAGGTTGTGTTCGGGCAGGACGCCGCGATCTCCACCGTGGTGCGCGCGATCCGGCGCGTGCACGCGGGGCTCGGCGGCACGGATCGCCCGGTGGGCTCCTTCCTCTTCATGGGGCCGACGGGCGTCGGGAAGACCGAGCTGGCGAAGCAGCTCGCCACGAGCCTCGGCGTGCCGTTCCTGCGCTTCGACATGAGCGAGTACATGGAGAAGCACGCCGTGGCGCGCCTGATCGGCGCGCCCCCGGGCTACGTGGGCTACGACCAGGGCGGTCAGCTGGTGGAGCAGGTGCGGAAGCACCCCTATGCCGTGCTGCTCCTCGACGAGATCGAGAAGGCGCACCGCGATCTCTTCGACATCCTGCTCCAGGTGATGGATCACGCCACGCTGACCGACAACCAGGGTCGCGAGGCCAACTTCCGACACGTGACGTTGATCATGACCTCGAACGTGGGAGCGCGCGAGATGACGGCCCGCGCCATCGGCTTCGAGGCCGGCCGCAAGGGCGACGGACGGCAGGCGGTGGAGCGCCTGTTCAGCCCGGAGTTCCGCAACCGGCTGGACGAGGTGGTGACCTTCGCGCCCCTCGGACCCGAGGTGATGGGCCGGGTGGTGGACAAGTTCGTGGACCAGGTGCGGCGCGACCTGCGACCGCGGCGCGTGACCCTGGAGCTCGCCCCGGAGGCCCGGAGCTGGCTCGCCGAGAAGGGCTACGACCCGCTCTTCGGCGCCCGACCCATGGCGCGCGTGATCCAGACCGAGCTCCAGGATCGACTCGCCGAGGAGCTCCTGTTCGGCGCCCTGGCGCGTGGCGGCGAGGTGCGGGTGGGGCTCGGCGAAGGGCGCCTCGCCTTCACGGTGACCCCGCGCCCCGCGGGGCGGCAAGCCCCGCGGGCGAAGCCCCGGCGGCGCCCGCCCAGCCCTCGCCTTGACGGCTAAAGTCTGATTGCTGAATCTCCGTTCAGATTCCTGAATGGAGATTCAGCGAATGCCGCGCATGTCCCGCGCCGACGCCGCGGGGGGCCCCGTCCGTGCCCTGGAGGCGCGGCGGCAGGCCATCCTCGAAGCCGCCGAGCAGGTCTTCGCCCGGAGCGGCTACGACCGCGCCACCATGGCCGAGATCGCCGGCCGCGCAGGCTACTCCGCCGCGAACCTCTACAACCTCTTCGCGAGCAAGGAGGCCCTGTTCCGCGCGCTCTTCGAGGAGCGGGGGGAAGAGTTCCGCGCGCGGCTGCGCGAGGCGCTCGCGGCGGGTCCCGACCCGCGCCGCGCGATCGATCGCGCCTTCGACTCGGCCGCGGAGTACGCGCTCACCAACCGCGACCTCTTCCTGATCTACATCCGGGTGACACAGGGCTTCGAGTGGAAGGTCCGCCAGGAGCTCGGCGAGCAGGAGGCCGCCCGCCATCGCGCCCTGGTGGAGGACGTGGCGCAGGTCTTCGAGCGCGGCATCCGCGAGGGCCAGTTCGTCGCGGGCGACGGACGCCTCTACGCCCTGGCGATGTTCGGCGCGATGACGTCGGTCTACGCGTGGCTGCTCGAGAACGAGCCGCCGGATCGGATCGAGGAGCGGCTGCGCGCGCTCCGCGAGATGCTCTTCCGCCTCTGGCTCCCCGCCGCCGAGGCCCGACGCACGCCGGCACGCGCCGCGAGCGCCGGAGGTCGCCGATGAGGGGCTCCTTCTGGCTTCGCGGCGGGCTGCTCTCCCTCTCCCTGCTCGGGCTCGCCTGCTCGCGTGGCGGCGTCGAGGCGAACGCCGCGCGCTCGAGCGTCGCCGAGCCGGTCGCCGTGGAGGCCCGGGTGGACACCGTGCACCGCGGCTCGATCCTCCCGGTGATCTCGGCGCCGGGAAGCCTGTTTGCCCGCCGCGAGAGCCGGATCGGGCCCGAGGTCACCGGGCGCATCCTCCACATCGCGGTGGATACGGGCGACCGTGTCACGGCGGGGCAGCTCCTCTTCGAGATCGATCCCGCCCCGTTCGAGATCGCCGTGCGCCAGGCGGAGGCGGGTGTGGCGCTCGCCCGGGCGCAGCTCGCGCAGCTCGAGTCCGACCGCGCCCGCGCGGTGGCGCTCCACGAGCGCAACGTGATGGCGCAGCAGGCCTACGAGAAGGTCCGCACCGCGGTCGAGGTGGCCCAGGCGCAGCTCCGTCAGGCCGAGGCCCAGCGCGATCACGCGCGCGAGCAGCTCGCGAAGACCCGGGTGGTCGCGCCCTACGACGCCTCGGTGGTCGATCGCCGGGAGGACGAGGGCACGATCGCGACGCTCATGCCGCCGACGGTCGTCCTGGTGCTGCAGGAGATCGACGAGCTCGAGGCGCGCGCCGCGATCCCCGAGAGCCAGGCGGACCTGGTCCGGGCGGGCGACGCCTCGAAGCTCTTCGTGGAAGGGCTGGCGGATCCGATCGAGGGCGTGGTCTCGTCCGTGGACGACCGCGTCGACCCGAGCAACCGCTCCTACACCGCCCGCATCGAGGTGCCGAACGCGGACCGAAGGCTCAAGTCCGGGCTCTTCGTGCGGGTGGAGATCGCCTCGAGCGCCCGTCACGACGTGCTCGTGCTGCCGCGCGACGCGGTGCGGAGCGAGGAGGGGCGGACCCTGGTCTTCCGCGTGGAGGACGGGCACGCCGCCTCTCGCGAGGTGCGTCTCGGTGTCGCCACCGGCGACTCGGTGGAGGTGCTGGCGGGCCTCGCCGAGGGCGATCGCGTGGTGGTGGGCGAGTCCGTGCGCACGCTCTCCGATGGCACGCCCATCGCCTCCAGCGTGGTGCAGGGCCGCTAGGTGAGCCTCTCCGATCTCTCGATCCGGCGGCCCGTCTTCGCGGTGATGTTGGTCGGCGGGCTCGTGCTGCTCGGCGCCATCTCGGTCGGGCGCCTCGGGGTCGATCTCTTCCCGCGCGTCGAGTTCCCCATGGTGACGGTGGCCACCGTGCTGCGGGGCGCCGACCCGGAGACCGTCGAGCGCGAGGTCACCGACGTCCTGGAGAAGGAGATCAACACCATCGAGGGGATCCGCTCGCTCCGCTCCACCTCGAGCGAGGGGCTCTCCTTCGTGCTGGTGGAGTTCGAGCTCGACAAGGATCCCGCGGAGAAGGCCCAGGAGGTGCGCGAGAAGGTGGCCGCCGCGCGCGCCGACCTTCCCCTCGACATCGAGCCGCCGGTGGTCGAGCGCACCGACCCGGACGCCGCACCGATCCTCTCGATCATGGTCTCCGGGCCCCAGTCCATCCGGGAGCTCACGGAGTTCGCGGACAAGGACCTGCGAGAGCGGCTGGAGCGCATCGCCGGCGTGGGCTCGGTGAACCTGGTGGGTGGCCGAAAGCGCGAGGTCCGGATCTGGCTCGATCCGGTGAAGCTCACCGGGTACTCGCTGGCGGTGGACGACGTGATCCGGACGCTTCGCGCGGAGCACGCGGAGATCCCGGGCGGACGCATCGAGACTCCCGAGCGGGAGTTCGGGATCCGTACCCAGGGCAAGGCCCGCTCGGTGGACGAGTTCGGCGCCTTGATCGTCGCGCAGCGCGACGGGGCGTCGGTGCGCCTGCGCGATGTCGGCACCGTCGAGGACGGCATGGAGGAGGAGCGGACGGTCGCGCGCCTGAACGGGATGCGTGGCGTCTCGCTGCTGCTGCGCCGGCAGTCGGGCACCAACACGGTGGCCGTCGCCCACGCGGTGAAGGCGGAGCTCGAGCGGATGCGCACGGATTTCCCGCCGGGCGTCCGCGTCGAGATCGCGCAGGACGTATCGCGCTTCATCGAGGCCTCGATCGACGCGGTCTTCGAGGACATCATCCTGGGCGCCGCCCTGGCGGTGAGCGTCGTCTTCGTCTTCCTGCGCAGCCTGCGCGCGACCGTGATCGGGGCCATCGCGATCCCGAGCTCGATCGTGGCCACCTTCGTCTTCCTCTACGCCTTCCACATCACGTTGAACGTGATGACCCTGATGGGGCTCTCGCTCTGCGTCGGCATGCTGATCGACGACGCGATCGTCGTGCTGGAGAACATCCATCGCCGGATGGAGGGCGGGGAGGGCGCGGCGGAGGCCGCCTCGCGCGGGACCGCCGAGATCGGGCTGGCGGTCGCGGCGACCACGCTCTCGGTGGTCGCGGTCTTCGTGCCGATCGCCTTCATGAAGGGCGTGATCGGCCGCTACTTCTACGAGTTCGGCCTGACCGTGGTCTTCGCCGTGATGACGTCGCTGCTGGTGGCGCTCACCGTGACTCCCATGCTCGCGAGCCGCTTCCTCCGGGTCTCCGAGCAGCACGGGATGGTGTATCGGCGGCTCGAGGCGGGCTACCGCGCGCTCGAGGCGCGCTACCGGCGCCTCCTGGAGTGGGGCCTCCGCCATCGGCTCTCCGTGGTGGGGATCGCGGTCGGCGCCGTCGTGCTCGGCATCGCCGTGGCCTCCACGATTCCGCTCGACTTCGGGCCGAAGTCCGACCGCAGCGAGTACAACGTCTGGCTGCAGCTTCCCCTGGGCTCTCCCGTCGCCGACACGCTGCGCGCCGTGGCGAAGGCCGAGAAGGTCCTGCGCCAGTCACCGGAGACGGACTACGTCTTCTCCACCGTCGGCTCCGGGATGCAGAAGCGCGTGAACGAGGCGGAGATCTACGTGCGGCTGCGCCCCAAGGAGAAGCGCGCGCGCAGCCAGTTCGAGCTGATGGACGAGATGCGCGGCCGCCTGACGCAGGCGATCCCGGAGCTCTCGAACCTCTCGGTCGAGGAGATCCCGTGGGTCTCCTACGGGGGCATGCGGCCGTACGAGCTCATGTACGCGCTCCAGGGGCCCTCCCTCGAGCGGCTGGATCGCCTGGCCCGCGGGCTGGTCGCCCACCTGAAGGCGCTGCCGGGCTACGAGGACCTGCGGAGCTCCTACGAGGCCGGGAAGCCCGAGATCTCGCTGGTGGTGGACCGCGACCGGGCGGGCGATCTCGGCGTCCCGACCGCGCAGATCGGCTCGACGGTGTACGCGCTCTTCGGCGGCCAGAAGGCCACCACCTACGAAGAGGCAGGCCAGCGCTACGACGTCCGCGTGCAGGTGCTGCCGGGCTTCCGCGACGACCCCGACAAGCTCTCGTTGGTGCGGGTGCGGACGGCGAGCGGTCAGCTCACCAGCCTCTCGAACGTGGTCCACCCGCGGATCGGGCTCGGCCCGGTCGACATCATGCGGGAGAACCGCGTGCGACAGGTGACGGTGTACGGGAACCTCGCCTCCGGGATGGCCCTCGGAACCGCCGACCGCGAGATCCGCGCCTGGGCCGCCTCGGAGAAGCTCGGTGGCGACTACCAGCTCCGGCCGGCGGGCATGGCGGAGCGCATGGCGGAGAACGCCGAGGCGGTCTCGTTTGCCTTCGCGCTGGCCCTGGCCGCGATCTATATGATCCTGGCCTCTCAGTTCAACTCGTTCGTCCACCCGTTCACGATCATGCTCTCCGCGCCGCTCTCCTTCGTCGGGGCCTTCGTGGCGCTCAAGCTCGGCGGCGTGCACATGGAGATCATGACGCAGACGGCTCTCCTGATGCTGATGGGCCTGGTGATGAAGAACGGGATCCTGCTGGTGGACTACACCAACACGTTGCGGGCGCGGGGCATGGCGCGGGACGAGGCGGTCCGGACGGCCGGCCCGGCGCGGATGCGGCCGGTGCTGATGACCACCGCGGCCATGGTCTTCGGCATGATCCCGGTCGCCATGGGCCGCGGCGACGGCGGCGAGTTCGAGCGACCGATGGGGCTCGGCACCATCGGCGGTCTCCTGGCCTCGACGCTCCTCACGCTGGTCGTGGTGCCGGTGGTCTACACGCTGGTGGACGACGGCGTGGCGTGGCTGCAGCTTCGCGCCGCCGCGCTCCAGGCGGCCCTCGGGAAGGGCCGCGGCGCCGCGCGATCCGACGCCGCCGCTCGCGCCGGCGAGACGTCGGGCGCGCCCCGAGCCGAGGCCGGCGCGCCGCCGGCGAGCTGATCGCCCGGCGGCCGGGCCGTCGGCTACCGCCCTCCGGTCAGCCCGCGCTCGACGCGGCAGCCCGCGCTGCGGAGCTCCGCCACGATGCCGCGCGATCCGATCAGGTGGCCGGCGCCCACCACCACGAAGCGCGTGCGGGGCTCGGTCAGGAACTGCTCCAGGCGTGCGCTCATGGCCGTGTTGCGCGAGAAGAAGACTCGATCGTAGAAGGGCGCGAGCTCCGGAGCTTCGGCGAGCGGAGCGAAGAGGCTCTGGCTCAGCGCCTCCTCGTCGCCCTCCTCCCAGGATCCCACCAGCGGCTCGAGGGGCGCGGCGCTGGCGGGCTTGCCGCTGTCCTCGAGGGCGCTTCGCAGCATGAGCTCCTGCATCTCCGCAGGGAGCGAGTCGAGGAGCGCGAACTGCGACTCCGCGCTCTCCAGGCTGCCGATCGGCTTCCGGCCGCGGGCGCGCTCCATGAAGTAGAGGTCGACCCCCTGCGCCGGGGCCAGGCCCTCGTGCTGCGCCTCCAGCAGCGAGAGCGAGAGCGCCACCGCCCAGGGCTTGAGCTGCTCGAGCCGCTCGAGATCGAACTTGTGCGTCGCGGCGAAGCGCTGCAGCAGGGCCTCCGTATCCGCCGACACGAGATCGTGAAGGCGACCGGGCGGGGGGATCACCGCGTGCGTGCGCGCGATCCGGGCCAGCTCCTCGGGGCTCACGTCGAGCAGGTTCACCTCGACCCAGAGCTCGTCCGAGCGCTGGAACGCCTGCTCCAGCGCCGCGTCGAGCGCGAGCGGTCGCTCGCCACGCACGTGGACCGAGCCGAGGAGGTACACCGTTCCGGGTGAGCCCTCGGGTCCTCGCACCGTCCAGAAGAGGGCCCGGTCCGCGTGCAGCACCCAGGGCGCGGGCCGGAACCAGGCACAGCCCGCGCTCAGCAGGAGGACGGGAAGGAGGCACGCCGCGAGCCGCGCCACCGCCCGCCGCGGTGCGATCGTCACCTGGAGTCCCCTCCGTCCGCGCGCAGCGTGCGCACGATCCGCAGCAGCGGGAGCTTCGAGAAGGCGCTCGCCAGCAGCATGCCGCCGGCGCCCAGCACGAGCGTTCCGATCAGCAGGCGGAGCAGCGCGAGCATCAGCCGGGCCAGGAGATCGTTCTTGCGCCGGAGCTCCAGCAGGAGCGAGCGCTCCAGATCCGTGTTGGGCGTGAGCGTCCGCAGCCGCGCCTCGTCCTCGGAGGCGAGAACGCCCACCAGCCCCGCGATCGGGCGATCGAAGGCCGTGGCCTCGTCGGCGCTCGAGGTGGTTCGCAGCCGCCGCGCCGCCCAGATCCCGTAGCTCCCGCCGGCGGCCATGAAGCTGACGCCGAGGACGATCGCGGCCGGCACCTGCCAGCGTTGCGCCCGGAGCAGGCGCCGGTCGCGCGGCGAGAGCAGCGGCCGCTCGCCCTCCACCGTCGTCAGCCCGTCCGCGTCCCGTGCGGTCATCCCCCGCCTCCCGCCGTCTCGCCGCCGAGGCCGAGCCGCCGGTACCAGCCGCCGCCCCGGAACGAGAGCGTCATCCAGACCGCGCGCGCCCAGTGGTCGGCGATCAGCGCGGCCCACACCCAGACTACGTCGAGCGTGAGGCCTCGTGCGAAGAGCCAGGCCAGGGGCACGCGGAAGCCCCAGTTCCCGAGGGCGGCCGCGAGCAGCGGGTTCCAGGTGTCGCCGGCACCCCGCAGCGCGCCGCCGAGCGTGAAGTGCAGCCCCATCGGCGGCTGCGCCAGCGCGAGCATCAGCATGAAGGGCCCGAGCGCCTCCACCACCTCCCGATCGTTGGTGAAGATCCGCGCCAACGGGAGACGCGCCAGGCCGAAGACCAGGCCCAGGATGGCCGAGACCGCGAGCGCCAGCCGTGCGGCCCGCCAGCCCGCTCGCCGCGCGCCGGCGGCATCCTCCGCCCCGAGCGCGTGGCCGACCAGGCTGGCGGCCGCCACCGAGAAGCCGGTGCCCGGGATCCAGGAGAAGGAGAGCAGGCGAGTCCCGATGGTGTAGGCCGCGATCTCGATGGTGCCGAAGCGACCGAGCACCTTGAAGTACGCCATGATCGCGAGGTTCAGGAGCAGGCGCTCGCCGATCGCGGGGAGCGCGATCCGCACCATCTCGGGCAGGATCGTCCGGGAGCCGCGGACGTCCGCCCACGAGACCCGCAGGACCGAGCGCCTCCCGCCGCGGCGGGTGGCGATCCAGAACAAGACGAAGCCCGCGGCCTCCGAGAGCAGCGTCGCGAGCCCGGCACCCACCAGCTCGAGCCGCGGAAACCCGAGCATTCCGAAGATCAGGAGCGCGTTCAGCACGATCTTGGCCAACGCCACCCCCCCCGCGATGGCGAGCGGCGTGCGCGTGTCCTGGAGCGCGCGAAAGGAGCTCTCGATCGTGATCGACACCGCGAGGAAGAGGGTCGAGCCGAGGCTCAGCCGGAAGTACGGCACCGCGACGGCGATCACCGCGGGATCGGCGTCGAGCCAGCCGAGCAGCGTATGGGGATGGGTGATCACCACCACGGTGAAGAGCGCTGCGATCACGCCGGAGAACGAGAGCGCCGCCGCCAGGGCCGAGCGCGCCCGCTCGGGCTGGCGCGCGCCGAGGGCGCGCGCCATCAGCGCGATGCACGCGATGCCCACCGCGAACAGCACGGACTGCGCGAGGTTCAGGAACTGCGTCGTGTAGCCCACGGCCGCGATCGACTCGCGGCTGAGGCGCCCCACCATGGCGGCGTCGGCCAACGCCACCACGCTCGCGAGCACCTGCGAGAGGATCACCGGCCAGGCCAGGCGCCAGATCTCGAGCTCGGTGACGGTGGCGCGGCCCGCCACGCGGCCGGCGGGACCCGCGGCGCGCGCTGCGAGCGCTGCGGCGGGGATCGCGGGCTGTGATTCCGGATCGTCGATCGCCGGGTCCAGCGCCTCCGGGGCGGGACGCAGCTCGTCAGACGGCGGAGTCGGCATGGGGCTCCGCAACGTACCCGAGGCGTTGCGCTCGGGCTACGAGCTGGTGTCGCGCAGCTCGGGCGGGAGCTGGAACACCACGCCCTCGTCCACCGCCGGGAGCGAGGCGATCTCGACCGGCCCCTGCGCGAGGCCGCGCAGCCGCGCCACCACCTGCTCCACCAGGACCTCCGGCGCCGAAGCGCCGGCCGTGACGCCCACGCAGTGCACACCGGCGAGCCAGGCGGGATCGAGGTCGTCGGCGGTCTGCACCAGCCTCGCCTCGCAGCCGGCCTTGGCGGCGATCTCCACCAGGCGGTTGCTGTTGGAAGAGCTGGGCGCACCCACCACCAGCACGAGCTCGGCCTCGCGAGCGAGCTCCTTCACCGCGTTCTGGCGGTTCTGCGTGGCGTAGCAGATGTCGTCCTTGCGAGGGAGCTGCACCGACGGGAAGCGGCGGCGCAGGGCCTCGAGCACGTCCTTCGTGTCGTCCACGGAGAGCGTGGTCTGGGTCAGCACGGCCAGCCGCGAGGGATCGCGCACCGCGAGGCTCGCCACGTCCTCCGGCTGCTCCAGCAGGCGCATGCGCTCGGGCGCCTCGCCGAGCGTGCCCTCCACCTCTACGTGGCCCGCGTGGCCCACCAGCACGATCTCGAAGTCCTCGCGCGCGAAGCGCTGGGCCTCGACGTGCACCTTGGTGACCAGGGGGCAGGTGGCGTCGAGGACACGCAGGCCGCGCTCCTCGGCCTCGCGCCGCACCGCCGGCGAGACGCCGTGCGCGCTGAAGATCACGAGCCCGCCCGCCGGCACGTCGGCGAGCTCGTCCACGAAGACCGCGCCCTTGGCGCGCAGGCCCTCCACCACGTGCTGGTTGTGCACGATCTCGTGGCGCACGTAGACCGGAGCGCCGTGGCGCGCGAGCGCGACCTCCACGATCTCGATGGCACGGTCGACACCGGCGCAGAAGCCGCGGGGATTGGCCAGCAGGATCTTCACGCGCCGCAGGGTAGGGCAGGCGCCGCGACGGCGCGATGCGGCACGACGCGGTCGCAGCCCGCAGCGGCGCAGGGCCGCGCGGCCGGGCGGGGCCGCGCCGCCCGCGGTACGATTGGCGAGTCAACGGACCGCTGCTGCCGCCCTGCCGTGCTCCCGGACCTCCTCGCGGTCCCGGATGCGGCCCAGCGCACACGGAGGAGCCCATGGCCGATCTCGAGAAGTTCCGGGCCGAGACCCGGGCCTGGCTGCAGGCGAACGCCCCGAAGGCGCTGGTCGGGGCCGGGGGCTCGGAGCTCGAGGGCGTGTGGGGCGGGCGCAGGGCGCGGCTCACTCCCGACCAGAAGCGCTGGCTCGAGGCGACGGCCGAGCGGGGCTACACCGCTCCCACCTGGCCTCGCGAGTATGGCGGCGGGGGGCTCTCGCCGGCCGAGGCCAAGGTGCTGGCCCAGGAGATGGCGGCGCTGCGGCTCCCCGCGCCGCTGATCGGCTTCGGGCTCACCATGATCGGCCCGACGCTCCTCCAGTTCGGGACCGAGGAGCAGAAGCGCGAGCACCTGCCGAAGATCTGTCGCGGCGAGATCCGCTGGTGTCAGGGCTACTCCGAGCCCAATGCAGGCTCGGACCTGGCGTCGCTCCAGATGCGCGCGGTACGCGACGGCGATCACTTCGTGGTGAACGGCCAGAAGATCTGGACGTCCTACGCCGACAAGGCCGACTGGATCTTCTGCCTGGTCCGCACCAATCCCGCCGCGAAGAAGCAGGAGGGCATCACCTTCCTGCTCTGCGACATGGAGACGCCCGGCGTCCGCGTGAAGCCGATCGTCTTGATCAGCGGCGCCTCCCCCTTCTGCGAGACCTTCTTCGACGACGTGCGGGTGCCGGTCCGGAACGTGGTGGGCCAGATCGACGGCGGCTGGACCGTGGCGAAGGCGCTCCTCGGGCACGAGCGCAGCATGATCGCCGACGCCTTCGGCGCGCCCTCGGCGCGGGCGCGCGGCAAGGGCAGCTATCTGGCCGAGCTCGCGCGCCGCTACCTGGACGGGACGGACGGGACGGGCGGGGCGCTCCCGGACCCGGTGCTGCGCGACCAGATCGCCCAGAACGAGATGGACAGCCGGGCCTTCGGGCTCACCGTCCAGCGCTCGCGCGACGCCGCCAAGGCCGGCCACAAGCCCGGGCCCGAGAGCTCGCTCTTCAAGGTCTACGCCACCGAGCTGAACCAGCGCCGCTACGAGCTCCTGGTGCGGATGGCCGGCCCGCAGGGCCTCGGCTGGGAGGGAGCGGGCTTCGAGCCCGACGAGCTCGAGCGCACGCGCGAGTGGCTGCGCTCGCGCGCCAACACCATCGAGGGCGGGACCAGCGAGATCCAGCTCAACATCATCGCCAAGCGCGTGCTCGGCCTGCCCGACTGAGCGAAGGAGCCCTCATGCAGCTCGTCCTCACCGAAGACCAGGAGCTCCTCGCCAAGACGGCCGCGGACTTCGTGTCCCAGCACTCGCCGGTGTCACGCATGCGGCAGCTCCGCGACTCGAAGGACCCGCTCGGCTTCTCGCGCGAGCTCTGGCGCGAGATGGCAGGCCTCGGCTGGGTCGGGATCCCGTTCTCGGAGGGCGTGGGCGGGGCCGGCATGGGCCTGGCCGAGCTGGCGGTGGTGCTGGAGGCCCTCGGTCGCAACCTCGCCCCCGAGCCCTTCCTCTCGACGGTGCTCCTGGCGGGGCAGGTGCTGGCCCTGGGCGGGAGCGAGACGCAGCAGCGCGACTGGCTGCCCGTCCTGGTGGAGGGCCGCGCGATCCTCGCGCTGGCGCAGCAGGAGGCGCGGAGCCGCTTCGAGCGACACCGTGTGGCGACGCGTGCGGTGCGCGACGGCGGCGGCTGGCGGCTGCACGGGGAGAAGATTCAGGTGCTCGACGCCGCGAGCGCCGACGCGCTGGTGGTGGTGGCCCGCAGCGCCGGGAGCGACGACGCCGCCGAGGGCCTGACGCTGTTCCTGGTGGAGGCGCGGGCTCCCGGGCTCTCGGTCGAGCGACAGACGCGCATCGACCATCGAAGCTGCGGGATCGTGAGGCTGGACGGCGTGACGGTCGGTCCCGAGGCGGTGATCGGCCGGCCGGGCGAGGGCCTGAGCGTCCTCGATCCGGCGCTCGAGCGGGCGACGGCGGGCCTCTGCGCCGAGATGCTCGGCAGCATGTCGCAGGCCTTCGAGCTGACGCTCCAGCACCTCAAGAGCCGGATCCAGTTCGGGGTCCCGATCGGCTCCTTCCAGGCACTCAAGCACCGCGCGGCGCGCTGCTTCATCGAGATCGAGCTCGCGCGCTCGGCGGTGATGGCGGCCGCGCGAGCGCTGGACGCGGGAGAGGCCGACGCGCCGAGGCTGGTCTCGCTGGCCAAGGCCCGCTGCTCCGACGCCTTCGTGCTGGTCGCGAACGAGGGCGTGCAGATGTTCGGCGGCGTCGGCATGACCGACGAGTACGACATCGGCTTCTACCTGAAGCGCGCGCGGGTGGCCGAGCTGACGCTCGGCGACGCCGTTTGGCATCGGGAGCGCTGGGCGCGGCTCGAGGGGTACTGATGGATGCGACGGAGCGGATGCTCCGGGCCTGCCGTGGCGAGCCCGTGGACCGTCCGCCCGTCTGGCTGATGCGCCAGGCCGGCCGCTACCTGCCGGAGTACCGGCGCGTGCGCGAGGGCGTGCCCTTCCTCGAGATGTGTCGCGACGTGGAGCGCGCGGTGGAGGTGTCGCTCCAGCCCTGGCGCCTCCTCGGCGTGGAGGCGGTGATCCTCTTCTCCGACATCATGGTGCCGCTCCTCGGCATGGGCGTGGAGCTCGACTTCGCGCCGGGCCCGGTGGTCGCGCACCCCGTGCGAAGCCCCGCCGACGTGGAGGCGCTCCGGCCGGTGGATCCTCGCGACGGCGTCCCCTACGTGTTCGAGATCCTGCGCACGCTGCGCCGCGAGCTCGCCGCGGCCCGGATCCCGCTCCTCGGCTTCGCCGGCGCGCCCTTCACCCTGGCGGCCTACCTGGTTGAGGGACGCGGCTCGCGGCACTTCGCGGGGCTGAAGCGCATGATGTATCGCGAGCCCGCGCTCCTGCGCGCGCTCCTGGCCCGGCTGACCGACGCCACCGTCGCCTACCTGAACGCCCAGATCGATGCCGGCGCGCAGGTGGTGCAGCTCTTCGACACCTGGGCGGGGCTGCTCTCGCCGGCCGACTACCAGGCCTGGGTGCTGCCTGCGCACCGCGAGATCGCCGCCAAGCTCGATCGCCGCCGGGCGCCCTTGATCCTCTACGTGAACGACGGCGCGCACGTGCTCGACGCCATGATCGAATCGGGCGCCGACGTGCTCTCGCTCGACCATCGGCTGGACCTGGCCGAGGCGGCGCGCCGGGTCGGGCGGCGGGCGAGCGTCCAGGGGAATCTCGATCCCTGCGCCCTCGCGGCGCCGCCGCAGCGGATCGCGGCCTGGGTGCGCGAGCTCGCCGAGGCGGCGCGGCCCGCCCGCGGCCACGTGCTGAACCTCGGCCACGGCTGCCTTCCCGACACCCCCGTCGAGGGGGTGCGCGCGTTCGTCGAGGCCGCGAAGGCCCTCGGGCCGGCGGCATGAGCGCGCAGGCTCCCGCTCTCGACCTCGAGCGCGTGCGGGCCCTCCTCCCGCGCTACGAGACGGCCGGACCGCGCTACACCAGCTACCCCACCGCCCCGGTCTGGAGCGAGGGCTACGGACCCGACGACCTCCGCGCGGAGCTCGGCCGGCACGACGTCTCGCCGGACGCGCCGCTCTCGCTCTACGCCCACGTGCCCTTCTGCGCGAGCCTCTGCCACTTCTGCGCCTGCAACCGCGTCATCACGCGCAAGGCCGAGCTCCCGGCGCGCTGGCTCGACACGGTGGAGCGCGAGATCGCCGCGGTGCGCGAGGCGCTGGCCGTGCCGCGGAGCGCCAGCCAGCAGCACTGGGGCGGTGGCACTCCCACCCATCTCGAGCCGGGCCAGATCCGCCGGCTCTTCCGCGCGCTGGTGGACGCCTTCCCCATGCGCCCCGACGCCGAGATCTCGATCGAGGTGGACCCGCGCGTCACCACGCCCGAGCACGTGGAGACGCTGCGCGAGCTCGGCTTCCGCCGCATCTCGCTCGGGGTGCAGGACTTCGACGCACGGGTCCAGGCGGCGATCCATCGCCACCAGCCGGTGGCGATGACGGCCGCGCTGGTGGAGCGCGCACGGCGGGCGGGCTTCGCCAGCGTGAACGTGGACCTGATCTACGGGCTGCCGTTTCAGAGCGAGGAGAGCTTCGACCGCACGCTGAACGAGGTGCTGGCGATCGCGCCGGATCGCGTCGCGGTCTACGGCTACGCCCACGTCACCTGGGTCGCGAAGCAGCAGCGCGGCTTCGAGCACCACGACCTTCCCGCCCCGACCACGCGCCTCGCCGTCTTCCTGCGCGCGATCCGCCGCTTCCTCGAGGCCGGCTACGTGCACGTCGGGATGGATCACTTCGCGCGGCCGGAGGACGATCTCGCGAAGGCCCTGCGCGAGGGCACCCTGCGCCGAAACTTCATGGGCTACACCACGCAGGCGGGGGTGGATCTCCTGGGCTTCGGCCCGAGCGCCATCAGCGAGCTGCGCTCGAGCTACGCCCAGAACGAGCGCGAGCTCGAGAGCTGGGACGCCGCGGTGCGAAGCCACGGCCTCGCGACGAAGCGTGGCCACCGGCTCAGCGCCGACGACCTGGAGCGGCGCTGGATCATCGGCCGCATCATGTGCCACGGCGAGCTGCTCGCGAGCGACTACGCCGCCTGCTTCGGACGCGACTGGGCGCACGCCCACGCCGAGGAGCTCGCGCGGCTCGAGCCGCTGCTCGAGGACGGGCTCCTCGAGCGCCACGCAGACGGCTCGCTCCGGCTGCTGCCGCTCGGCCGTCTCCTGGTGCGCAACGTGGCGATGGTGTTCGACGCCTACCTCCCGCAGCAGCAGCGGGCGGGGCACCCGCTCTTCAGCCAGACGGTCTGAGCGTGGAGACGCCCGACGCGCTGGTGGTGGGCGCGGGCGCGGCGGGCCTCGCGGCGGCGCTCGAGCTCCGACGCGCGGGCGTGTCGGTCGCCGTGGTGGACGCCGGCGAGCGGCCGGGCGGCGTGATGCGGAGCGAGCGGGTCGGGCCCTACCTGGTGGAGCGCGGTCCCAACACGCTCCTGGTGCGGGCGCCGGGCCTGGCCGTGCTGCGCGCGGCGGGCGCGGAGGCGGCGCTCGAGCCCGCGACGCCGGCGGCGCGGCTGCGCTTCCTCTTCTGCGGCGGGAAGCTCGAGCCCGTTCCGATGACGCCCCTGGCGTTCGCGCGCACGCCGCTCCTCTCGGCCCGCGGGAAGCTCCGGCTGCTGACGGAGCCGTGGCTCCGCGGCGGCGATCCCACCGGCGAGTCCGTGGCGGAGTTCGCCGGCCGGCGCCTCGGACACGAGGCAGTGTCGGCCCTGGTGGGGCCCTTCCTGACCGGGATCTACGCCGGCGACGAGCGGGAGCTCGGGGCGGAGGCGGTCTTCCCGGGACTCGTGGCGCTCGAGCGCGAGGCGGGATCGATCGTGCGCGGTGCGCTGGCGCGAGCCCTGCGCCGGCGTCGCCCGGAGCCGGGTCTGCGGGGAACCTTCTCCGCGCGGGAGGGGCTCGCGGGCCTCGCCGCCGCGCTGGCGCACGGGCTCGGTCCGGCGCTCGCGCTCCGGACGCGCGTGGTCGCGTTGGCGCGCGAGGCCGGAGGCGGCGCCGGCTGGCGCGTGGAGACCGAGGGCCCCGGCGGAGCACGGAGCTGGCGGGTGCGCGCCGTCGTGCTGGCGCTCTCCGCCGCCGACGCCGCGACGCGGCTCGCGCCGCTCGATCCCGAGGCCGCCGCGCTCGCCTCCGGCATCGACTACGCCCCGATCGTGAGCGCGTCGGTGGCCGCTCGCCCGGAGGAGGCGCGCCGCCCGGTCGAGGGCTTCGGCTTCCTGGTGCCGCGCGAGGCCGACCTCGCCGTCCTCGGCTGCCTCTTCATGAGCCGGCTCTTTCCCGAGCGGGCGCCGGCGGATCGCGTGCTCCTCACCTCCTTCCTGGGCGGCGTGCGACGCCGCGAGCTCGCCGAGGCTCCCGACGATCGCGTCTGGAAGCTCCTGTCGGAGGACCTGGAGCGCACGCTCGGCCTGCGCGGCCTCGAGCCCCTCGGCCTCGCGCGCTGGCCGCGGGCCGTGCCGCAGCCCGGGCGCGACCACCCCCGGCGCATCGCGGCGCTGCGCGCGCGGCTCGAGGCGCTCCCGGGCCTCGCGCTGGCCGGCGCCTGGCTGGACGGCGTCTCCGTCTCCGACACGCTCGCGTGTGGGGCGCGAGCGGGCCGGCGGCTCGCGGCGGGCCTCGGTGCCGCGAGCGCGCTTCAGTCGGGCAACGGCTCCGCCGATCAGCCCCGACGGGGGTGAGGCCGATGCCCGTGGCTCCGTCGGTGAAGGGAGCGGTCTTCTCGCTCGCGGTCGAGGAGGTCTCGAAGCTCGTCTCGGCGGGCCGGATCTCGGAGGACGAGCTCGAGCGCCGCCTCGAGCCCGGCGACCTCGGGATCCTGGCCGGGCCCGTGCAGGGCACGCTCTGGTACGACATCCGCGTCTACGCCCGCCTGGTCGAGCTGCTGCGGGACGTGGACGGAGGCGGGAGCGACGACTACCTGCGCCGGCGCGGCGCGCGCTCGGCGGAGCGCTTGATCCACGCCGGCGTCTACCAGCAGCTCGAGTACCTGAACCGCCTCCAGGTGGCGAAGGCCCAGGATCCCGAGGAGCGCTTCCTGGCCTTCGGGCGCGATCTGCGGCTCCTGACCACGCTCAGCGCCAGCGTCTACAACTTCATGCGCTGGGAGCCCCGGCCGGACCCCGATCATCCCGGCCGCCATCGCATCGACGTCATCGAGGCGGGCCCGCTGCCCACGATCTTCGATCCCCACATCGAGGGCTTCGTGAACCGCATGACGGTACAGGGCGGCGAGCCCGACCTCTGGCGCGCCCGCCGCGCGCGGCCGGATCACCTGCTCTTCGAGATGACTCGCTCGCTCTGAGCACGGCCGGCTCCCGGAGCGCCGAGGCCGGTCCCCTCAGGCCACCCGCCGCACCAGCGCCGCCACCGCCTCGACCCAGCGCGGGTGGGCGTTCAGCGAGGGGACCAGCAGCAGCTCCTCGCCGCCGAGGCCGTGCCACTGCTCGCGGGCGCGGATCCCGATCTCCTCCAGCGTCTCCAGGCAATCGGCCACGAAGGCCGGGCAGAGCACCGCCAGCCGGCGCACGCCGCGCGCGGCGAGCGCGGGGAGCAGGCGGTCGGTGTGGGGCTCGATCCAGGGCTCGCGGCCGAGACGCGACTGGAACGAGAGGGCGTGGCGGTCGGGCGCCAGGCCGAGGGCGCCCGCCAGGAGACGCGTCGTGGCCACGCACTGCGCGCGGTAGCACCCGCGGTTCGCGGGGCCGAGCGCATCGCAGCAGGTCGCCGACGCGAGACAGTGTCGACCGCCCGGGTCGGCCTTCCGCACGTGGCGCTCCGGGAGGCCGTGGTAGCTCATCAGCACGAAGTCCGGGCGGAAGGCGTCGAGCGCCGGCTGGGCCACCGCGGCCCAGGCGGCGACGAAGCCCGGGTCGTCGTAGAAGTCGGCGACCGTCTGGAGGGGCGGCACGTTCCAGAGCGCTCCCGCCTCCGCGAAGACCCGGGCCACGGCGGAGCCGCCGGCGGAGGAGGCGTATTGGGGGAAGAGGGGAAGCACCACGATCTGGCGTACGTCCGCCGCCACGAGGCGCGCCAGCGCCGCGCGGATCGTCGGCCGCCCGTAGCGCATGGCGAGGTCGACCACGAAGCCCGCACCCAGGGCCCCCGCCAGCGCGTCCCGCAGCGCGCGCCCGTGCACCAGGAGCGGCGAGCCCTCGGCCGTCCAGATCGAGGCGTACTGCGCCGCCGAGCGCCGCGGCCGGAAGGGAAGGATCGCGCCGTAGAGCAGGAGCCAGCGCAGCGGCGCCGGGAGGTCGATCACGCGGGGATCCGAAAGGAACTCGCGGAGGTAGCGCCGCACGTGGCGCGTGCGGGGGGAGTCCGGCGTCCCGAGGTTCACCAGCAGGACGCCGAGCGGCTGCGCGCCGTCCGTCACAGGGGCACTCCCAGCGCCGCCAGCCGTTGCCGCAGGCGCTCCACGTCGAGATCGCGCGCGGCGCCGCCCCGCTGGCACAGGAGCTCGGCCGCCGCCCCGGCGGCCTGCCCCTCGAGCATGCAGGGCCCGATCACCCGCACCGAGGCGAAGGCGCCGGCGTCGGCCGAGACGCAGCGGCCCACGGCCAGCAGGTTCGACACCCGCTGCGGTACCAGACAGCGAAACGGAATCGTGTAGAAGGAGCCGGGCTCGAGGAAGGTCCAGAGCGTCTCGCCGCCCGCCACGTGGCGCTCGATCGGCCACGCGGCGCGGCCGATCCCGTCCTCGAAGCGGCGCCGGCCGAGCACGTCCTCCTCCTGCAGCACGTACTCGCCCTCGATGCGGCGCGTCTCGCGCAGGCCGAGGCGCGGCGCGGCGTCGGCCACGAAGGCCTCCTCGAAGCCCGGGAAGCGCCGGCGCAGGAAGTCGCCGAGGCGCTCGGCCTGCCGGCGGCCCTCGATCTCGCCGAACGTGAGCTCCTCGTCGTTCGAGCCGTCGACGGGCCGATCCTCCAGCGACACCCGGCTCATGGCGACCAGCACCTCGCCCGGGCGTCCGGTGGGGATCAGGTTCCCGCCCCGCCGTGGCAGCTCCTCGTGCGCGAGGTGCTCCTCGACGATCTCGCGCAACCGGCCCAGGTGGGGGCCCGCGCGCTCGAGCCGGACGTTCTGCATCGTGAACATCATCGAGGGATACTGGATCGTATCACCCACCCGTGTCGGGGCGCCGGCCAGCCGCGAGAGCACGGCGTCGCCCGTCGCATCGACGTAGACCCGCGCGCGCAGCGCCAGCGCACCGGAAGGAGCGTGCGCCACCACGCCCTGGATCTCCCCGCCCTCCGTCACGACGTGGCCGAGCTTCGTGTGCAGGCGCAGATGGAGCCGCGGCTGGTGGCTCAGCCGATCCTCCAGCAGACGCTTCAGGCCCCAGGGCACGTAGGGAAGCGCCGCCGTCTCCTTGAAGGGCACGGGTCCGTAGGCGTGACCGCGCTCCAGCAGGCCCTGCGCGATCTCGAGCGGGAGACCGCCCACCAGCGGCGCCAGGCGTCCGTCCCGCTCGCGCAGATAGAAGCCGCAGTAGGTCCCGACGGCGCCGCCGGTGCTCATGCCGCCGAGAAAGGGCATCTCCTCCAGCAGCGCAGTGCGAAGCCCGAGGCGCGCGGCCGTGAGGGCCGCCACGCAGCCGCCCGAGCCGCCGCCCACCACCAGGCAGTCGACCTCCTCGCACACCTCGAGCTCCGCGGCGGGAAGCCGCAGGCGACTCAGCGCGGGCTCCGATGCAGCCCGCCCAGCCAGAGCGAGGCCACGAAGTAGTAGGCCGGGAACACCAGCGAGAGCTCCGCCAGCCAGACGACGCGCGAGGCATCGGGCGCGAGCACGCAGGCCAGCAGCGCGAACCACCACACCCCCGCGGCGGCGTTGGTGGTGTGGCGCAGCACCGACATCTTGCTCGGGTAGAGGTACTTGAGCGGCACGAAGACCAGCGCGGCGAAGAACAGCACGAGCGCCGTCCCGGCGCGGGGCGAGGCGTCGAAGAGCCAGAGGTAGAGCGCCACCACGTTCCAGTAGGAGGGGAAGCCGAGGAAGAAGTCGTCCTCGGTCTTTGCGTCGTGGTGCGCGAAGCCGTAGGCGCTGGCCAGGATCGGCACCGCCACCAGCCAGGCCGACACCAGGCTCTGTGCGGCCACCATGAAGACGGCCGGCACCACCACGTAGTTCAGGTAGTCGACCATGTCGTCGAGGCGGCGCCCGTCCATGTGCGGCAGCACCTCGGAGACGCGGGCCGCGCGCGCGAGCGTGCCGTCCACCGAGTCGAGGAAGAGCGCCACCAGCATGAAGAGGCCCGCCAGGCGCAGGTCGCCCGATCGGATGGCCAGCAGGCTCGCCGCGCCGAGCACGGCGCCGCTCGCGGTGAAGACGTGGACGCCCCAGGCCAGGACCCGGCGGGCCGGCGAGTGGCCTCGCGACGGCGCCGCACTCACGCGAGCGCTCGGCGGCGGACGGCGCTGTGCGTCATCGGGCGCATCTCCCCGGGCGCAGGATATCAGAGGGGCTATCCTCCCCTGCGATCGGGAGGAGACGAGAGCCGATGGCCGAACGCGACCGCTCCAGGGGCCAGGCCCCGTTCGAGTACCTGCGGCAGGGCACCGAGAGCTTCCTCACCACGAAGCTCGACGCGCTCTTCAACTGGGGACGCAAGTACTCGATGTTCCTCTATCCCTTCGTCACGGCCTGCTGCGGGATGGAGTTCATGTCGGTGGCCGGGCCGCGCTACGACCTCGATCGCTTCGGCTGCGCGCTGCCGCGCTTCTCGCCGCGTCAGTCCGATCTGCTGATGGTGGTGGGGACCATCAGCCATCGGCAGGCTCCCATCCTGAAGAAGGTGTACGACCAGATGGCCGAGCCGAAGTGGGTGATCGCCTTCGGCGCCTGCACCTGCTCCGGCGGGCCGTACAACAACTACGCCACCGTGCAGGGGATCGACACCATCATTCCGGTGGACGTCTACATCCCCGGCTGCCCGCCGCGCCCGGAGGCCGTGCTCGACGGCCTGATCAAGCTCCAGGCGCGGGTGCAGAAGGAGAGGATCCCCTCCACGGGACGCCACCGCGAGCTCGGCGAGCTGCGGCTCCCGGTGGTGGAGAAGCCGGTGGCCTGAGCTCCAGCGGCGGAAGCGGCCGCAGCGCCCGCGGCGCCCCTTGGCGGCAGGGCAGGGTGGCGCTACAGCCCCCGCCGCGGGGCTCCGATGGAAAGGGCGCACCGACACACCGCAGCAGCGCGAAGGGGGGCGTGGTGACGGCGGGTGGCAGCTTCGATCTGGCGGTGCTGGGCGCCGGCCCCGGCGGCTACACCGCCGCCATCCGGGCCGCGCAGCTCGGCCACCGCGTGGCGGTGATCGAGCAGGACCGCCCGGGCGGCGTCTGCCTGAACTGGGGCTGCATTCCCTCGAAGGCGCTGCTGACCGGCGCCGAGCTGGTGGAGAACCTGCGCGCCCACGGCGAGCTCTTCGGGGTCTCGGCGGCGGGCGGGATCACCCTCGACTACGCGAAGGCCATCGCTCACAGCCGCCGCACCGCGGATCGGCTCTCGAAGGGCGTGGAGTCGCTCTTCCGCAAGAACAAGATCACGCTGGTGCGCGGGCGCGGGCGGCTCGCGGGCTCGAACCGGATCGACGTCAGCGGCGAGAGCCAGGGCGTGGTCGAGGCCGGGCGCATCGTCCTCGCCACCGGCTCGAGCGAGTGGACGCCGCCGGGCGTGCAGGTGGACGGGAAGACCATCCTCACCTCGCGCGAGGCCCTGGAGTCCACGCGGATCCCGCCGCGCCTGGTGGTGATCGGGGCCGGCGCCGTGGGGATCGAGTTCGCCTACGTCTACGCGATGTACGGCGCGCAGGTGACGGTGATCGAGATGGCGGAGCAGATGCTCCCGGGCGCCGACGGCGAGCTGGCGCAGGTGCTGGAGCGCGAGTTCCGCCGCAAGAAGATCGAGGTCCGCCTGGGGACGCGCTTCGAGGAGCTCAAGCGCGTGAACGGCGGCGTCCGCGTGGCGGTGCGCCAGGGCGAGCAGGCGGCGGAGCTCGAGGCGGATCAGGTGCTGGTGGCGATCGGGCGCCGCCCGCTCTCGAAGGAGATCGGCCTCGAGGCCGCCGGCGTGGAGGTCGACGCCCGGGGCTTCGTGGGCGTGGACGAGCGCCGGCGCACCAACGTCGCCAGCATCTACGCGATCGGCGATCTCGCCGGCGCGCCGCTCCTCGCCCACAAGGCGAGCGAGGAGGGAATCGCGGCGGTGGAGTGGCTCTCCGGTGTCGAGCGCCCGCCGCTCGATCACCTGAAGATCCCGGCCTGCATCTACGCCCAGCCCCAGGTGGCCTGGATCGGCCTCACCGAGGCCCAGGCCCGCGAGCGCTACGGCGACGAGCTCCGGGTGGGGAAGTTCCCGTTCACGGCCTCGGGCAAGGCGGTGGCCGCCGGCCACACCGCGGGCTTCGCCAAGATCCTGGCCGAGCCGCGCTATCACGAGATCGTGGGCGCCCACGTGATCGGCGCCGGCGCCACCGAGCTGATCGCCGAGATCGGTCTCGGCATGACGCTCGAGTCCACCACGGCGGAGGTGGCGACCACGCCCCACGCCCATCCCACGCTGTCGGAGGCCCTGATGGAGGCGGCCCTCGCGGCGGAGGGACGCGGCATCAACTTCTGATCGGAGGCTCCGGGAGCATGGCGATCGCGGTCGAGCTGCCGGCGCTCGGTGAGAGCGTCGTCGAGGGCACGGTGGCCCGCTGGCTGGTGAAGGAGGGCGACCGGGTCGAGCGCGACCAGCCGCTGGTCGAGATCACGACCGACAAGGTCGACGCGGAGATCCCGGCGCCGGTGGCCGGCGTGGTGGAGAAGATCCTGGTGCCCGAGGGACAGACCGTTCCGGTGGGGGCCGAGCTGGTGCGGATCGCCGAGGGCGCTGCGGCCCAGGCCGCGCCTCCCGCCGCCGCGCGGCCCGCCCGGCCGAGGCCCGCCGCGGCGGCGCCGAGCGAAGCGCCCGCGCCGGCGGTGGAGACGACCCGCGCCACGCCGGTGGCGCGTCGCATG
>JAWOLJ010000061.1:0-82142 GCA_033853555.1 Myxococcota bacterium | reverse complement strand
CGGGGCCGGGCGCCGCCGCGAGAGCCTGCGCGCCCGGGAGCCCGAGGAGCGCCACGAGCGCGAAGCCGCGGATCGCGCGCCGCGTTCCGCCACGCCGGGAGTTCGACATCGCGTCGTACCCTAGCGCCGGAGGCACGGGCCACGCCCACGCGCGCGACGGCGCCGACGAGGGCGCTGTCGGATGCTTGACACCCGAACGCGCCGGCTCGTAGAGTCGCTCGATCCTTCGAGTGCCCGCCGCCTGCCCTCGCCATCCGCTCTTCCGGCCGGGCACCGACCAGGGAGGGGATGCATGCGGACCCGTCGCCTCGGCGCGACCATGTTCGCGCTCGCTCTCGGGCTGCCCGGCCGGTCCGGCGCGGACGATCTCAAGCACTTCTTCCCCGATCTGGCGGCGAGCGCCCAGGCCCAGCTCCAGATCGCCGTCTCGGGCAGCGGAAGTGGAGCCGGCTCCTTCCTCGGGACCCTCGACAACTCCGCCGCGCTCGCGGCCTACACCAACCAGGTGATCGAGCAGATCAACAACTACCCCGTGGCTTCCACCGTCGCGGGCTTCACGTACCGCTACGATCCCACGCTGAACGTCTTCGAGCGCTCCACGGAGGGCCTGGGACCGATCCTCTCCGAGCGAGCCCAGACCACGGGCAAGGGCAAGCTCAATGTGGCCCTCGGCTACTCGTACGTCTCCTACAGCACGTTGAACGGCCAGTCGCTCAAGCACCTGGACCTGAACCGAGGGAACCCGCCCGTCTTCTTCACCCAGGGCGGCACGGCCCAGTCGAGCGACAACGTGATCGGACTGCAGGGCGGCGGCTTCCTGGACTTCAGCCAGGCCAGCCTGAAGCTCTCGGTGAAGCCCTTCAATCTGGTGATCCCGGACTGCGGCGCCGCCTCGTGCCCCGCCAAGGGCTCGCTGCCGGTGGTGGGCACGCCGGGCACCTATCTCGTCTCCACGAGCGTTCCTCAGATCCAGCTCGACAGCTCGCTGCGGACGCAGGTCTGGGCGTTGTTCCTGAACTACGGGGTCACCGACAAGATCGACGTCGGCATCGTGCTCCCCGTCCTCGACACCCACGCCCGTGGAAGCGCGCGAATCAAGGATTTCGTGGATCCCAGCACCGGCGGTCTCAGCACGCTCGAGACCAGTGGACAGGACCAGGCCACCGCCCTGGGCGACATGGTGGTGCGCGGGAAGATGAACTTCTACGAGGGTGAGCACGGCGGGCTCGCCGGCCGCCTCGACGTCTTCCTGCCGACGGGCGATCCCGACCAGCTCGCGGGCTACGGCCACGTGGTGATCGGCACCACGCTGATCGCGTCGGGGGACTGGAGCATCTTCGAGCCCCACGCGACGCTCGGATTGCTCGTCCACACCAGCAACCGGAACCTCCACGAGGCGCGCTACGACGTCGGCGTGGACGTGCGCATCACGGAGTGGCTCACCGCGACCACGGACGTGCTGGCGGACCAGCACCTGGACTACTCCCAGAACGGCGACCTCGTGGTGGCCGCGGCCACCGGCCTCAAGGTGAATCCCTGGCGCCGCCTGGTGCTCTCCGGCAACCTGCTCTGGGCGCTCAACGGCCAGGGCCTGCGTGCGAAGGTCATCCCCTCCTTCGCGATCGAGTACACCTTCCGCTGAGGCGAGCGCTGCGCCCGGGGCTCAACGCCGCGGCAGGATGCTCGAGATCGTCCAGTGGTCCTCGCCGACGCGGATCACCAGGGCCGTGCTCCTGGAGGATCCGCCCTTGGAGAGGGCGCGCGGGCCGCTGAAGGCGAGCTCCTGGTCGAAGTCGATCGAGACGTTGTCCGTGTCCACCACGTCGACCTTGCGCACGTCGAGCGACACCTTGACGTTGTCGGCGCTCTCGAAGACCGACTCGGTGGCGGCGCGCTGTCCCGGGTTCATGCGCCAGATTCGCGCCAGCCGCGCGACGTCGCGCGCCTCGTAGGCGGCCTTGTACTCCTGGAGCGCCGCCAGCGCCGCCTCCTTGGGATCGCGGTGCGGGACGGCGCGAGGGGGCGGGGCGACCGGAGCCACCGACGCCACCACGGGGCCGGACGGGGCCGCCGCGGGCGTCGCGGGCGCGGGCACGGGGGCGCGCGCGGCCTCGGCCGGCGCGCCCTTCGCCCGCACCTCGAGCTTGCGCTCGACGCTGGTCTCGCCGCCCTGCGGATCCTTCACCTCGACGCGCAGGAGATGGGTCCCCGGCGCCTCGGCGACGAAGCGCCAGCGCGCTCCTTCGGCCACGGGCTTGCCGTCGAGCAGGAAACGCGTGGTGACGGGATCTCCGTCCGGATCCTTCGCCTCGACGCGGAAGTCCTTCGCTTGACCCGGATCGAGCAGCACCGGACCGGCGGGAAGGAGCTTCGCCTCGGGGCGGCGATTCTCGAGCGCGACCTCCCAGGTGGCGTCGAGGGCCGCGCCGCGCTCGCCTTGCACCCGCAGCGCGACCTTCGCGGAGCGATCGGCCCGCCACTCGAAGCGGGGCCCGCTCGCCGCCTGGGTCTGGCCGTCGACGCTCCACGCGTAGGAGAGGGCGCCTCCCGCCGGATCCTCCGCCTTCACCTCGAAGACCTCGGCGTCGCCGCGATGCGCCACCACCCGGCTCTCGGCCGGCGTGCGCCCAGCGAGGCGAAGCCCGGCCGCCGGCGCCGCGGCTTCGGGGGGCGGCGCCGGCTGCGGCACCGGCATCGCCTCCGGCGCGGGCACGGCCGGCGCGCGGGACTCCCACCACACGACGCCTCGCCAGGCACCGACACCGAGGAGCGCCAGCAGCGCGAGAGCCGCGGCCAGCCGGGGCACGAGCGACGGCGGCTGCGCCTCGAGCGCCTCCAGCAGCGCGTTGTGCATCTCGCGACCGTCGGCGTAGCGCTTCTTCGGATCGAAGCGACACGCCTTCCGGATCACGTCCCGCACCGCGGGAGGGATCTCCTTCGGGAACTGGATCTTGAACTCGCTCCCCGAGTGGATCAGCGATCCCAGGTACAGCAGCACGCTCTGGCTGCCCGAGGTGTCGAGGCCTCCGATGGTCTCGTAGACGGTCTTCCCGGCCAGCACCTGGTAGAGCGACAGCCCCACCGCGAAGACGTCGCTCGCGGGAGTCACCGGAACGCCCCGCGCCTGCTCCGGCGCCATGTAGAGCACGGTGCCGATGGCGGTTCCGGTGCGCGTCAGGCCCGCCTCCTCCTGGGTGCGCGCGATGCCGAGGTCGCCGAGCACGGCGCGGCCGTCCGAGGTCAGGAGCACGTTCGCGGGCTTGATGTCGCGATGCACGATGCCCCGGTCGTGGAGCTGCGTCAGGCCCGCCAGCACGTCGAGGAAGATCGGCGCCGCCTCGCCGATGGAGAGCGCGCCGCGCTGCGAGAGCGGCGGCCCGTCCACGAACTGCATCGTGTAGTAGTAGCAGTCGAGGACCTCGTCGCGGCCGAAGTCGAAGAGCGTGACGAGGTTCGGGTGGTCGAGCGCACCGAGGAGCCGCGCCTCCGACTCGAAGCGACGGAACTCGGCGCCCGCCCCGGCGGCGGGCTTCAGCATCTTGAGCGCGCGGCGCGCGTTGAAGCGCGGATCCATCACCTCGAAGACCCAGGCCATGCCGCCCTCGGCGACGAAGCGGCGCACCGGGTAGGGACCGATCTGGCGCAGCTCCTGGGGGTTCATGGCCACCCGAGCCCCGACACCAGGAGCAGCAGCAGCGCTGCCAGCAGGAGCGCCGCCACCAGGGCCGCCGAGAGCGCCACGCGGCGGACACCGCTGCGCTGCCCGACCCGACGGGCCGGGACCTGCGCCGCGGCGGGCTCCGCGTCGCCGATCGCCACCACCTGCACCGTCACGTTGTCGGGCGCGCCGCGGGCGATGGCGAGCTCCACCAGGCGCCGTACTGCACGCTCCGGCGCGTCGCTCGCCAGCACGGGCGCGATCTCGTCCTCGGGGACCACGCCGCAGAGCCCGTCGGAGCAGAGCAGGAAGCGGTCCCCCGGCTCCACCGAGATCGCCGCCAGATCCACCTGCACCTCGGGCTCGATGCCGATCGAGCGCAGGACCTCGTTGCGGCGCGGGTGCACCGCCGCCTCCTCGGCCGTCACGAAGCCGCGTCGCTGGAGCTCCGCCACCAGCGAGTGATCCTGGGTCATGGCCTCGAGGCGTCCCCCGCGCATCCGGTAGGCCCGGCTGTCTCCCACGTGGCCGACCCACGCCGAGCCGTCGCGCAGCAGCAGGGCCACGCCCGTGGTGCCCATGCCCGCGAGCTCGGGCGTCCGGCGGGCGAGATCGTGCACCTCGGCGTTGGCGTGCTCGAAGGCCGCGCGCAGGAGCTCGGGCGGCGCCGTCCCGTCGGGGGTCTCGCCGAACACGCGGCCCATCGTCTCCACGGCGACCCGGCTGGCCGTCTCGCCCCCGCGATGCCCGCCCATTCCGTCGGCCACCACCCAGAGCCGCGTCCCGGGCCCACGCTCGAACTCGCCGTAGCTGTCCTGGTTCGTCGACCGCCGGAGCCCGACGTCGGAGAGGGACGCCGCCCGAACGTCGTCGGCTGCGGGCGGCGTCATCGCTCGTAGACGAGGTCGACGTCGGCGATCCGGATCTGGTCGCCCGGATGGAGCGGGCTGGTGCGGATCGCCGTTCCGTTGACCTGGGTGCCGTTGCCCGAACGCAGATCCTCGATCTCGACGCGCCCGCGACGCGCGCGGATCTGGGCGTGGTAGCGCGAGACCGTGCGCGCGGGGATCACCACGTCGTTGTCCGGGAGCGCGCCGATGCGCGTGATCCCGCTGCGCAGCGGCACGCTCTCCCCCGCCCGCGCGCCCGCCACGAAGACGAGGCGCCCGGGGGAACGCTGGCGCGCCAGCAGCACGATCCCGAGCCCGAGCACGAGGACCCCCGCCCCCGCGCCCAGGAAGGGCCAGAGCGGCGGCCGGATGCTCGGATAGCCGGCGGTGCGCGAGTCGCGGTGACCTTCGATCGATACCTCCACCGCGTGCGGTCGGCCGTCCATCGAGGAGGGGAAGCGCACCACGTAGCTCTGCATCAGCTGACGCCAGATCGCGTCGTAGAAGGCGTTGATCTGGTCGTTCGAGCTGATCTGCTGGAAGTCGCCGCCCGTCTCGGCGGAGAGCCGGCGCAGGGCCTCGAGGCCGGTCCCGCCGAAGTGCGCGTAGCCGATGCTGAAGACCGAGACGCGCGGTCGGCTTCCGTCGCCCGCCGCGAAGGCGATCACGTCGTCCAGGCCATGGGTGCTCCCGCCGTCCTTTCCGTCGGAGAGCACGATCACGATGGAGCGGCGTGGGAGGCCGGGCTCCTGCCGCAGCAGCGTCAGCGCCTGGTAGACGCCGTCGTAGACCACGGTCGAGAGCGCGTCGGCATCGAGCTTCAGGCCGAGGAGGCGCTCGCGCGCCTCCACCCGCGGCGCGGAGAACGGGACCACGAGCTCGCTGGCGCCCGAGAAGGCCAGGACGGCCACGCGGTCGTGGCTGCCCAGGTGGTCGAGGAAGCTCGCGGCCGCGGCCTTCTCGCGCTCGAAGGGATCGCCGGTCATGACCCGGCTGCGATCGATCGCGAGCACGCAAGCCACGCCACGCCCGGTGGCGGAGAGCGGCGTCACGCTCACGTCGCCGGGATCGATCCGCCGGCCGTCCTCGCGGATCTCGAGGTCGACCGGCCGGAGCTGCTCCACGGGATCGCCGAAGCGGCTCAGCGCACGCACGAAGAGCTCGACCACGCGCTCGCCGCCCACGCCGGGATGGACGTCGTCGAGCTGAACGCGCTCCACCTTGCGGAGCTCGAGCAAGTCGCCATCGGGCGCGGGCTCCTGCGCGCGCGCCGCGGGCGCGAGGAGCGCCGCCGCGAGGAGCAGCAGCACGGGCCGGCGCTCGTGGCGACGACGCACGGCTACGCGATGGATCGGAACCGGAACGTCGTGCGTCCGAGACGGACGAAGTCACCGTCGCTGAGCTCGCTGCCTTCCGTCCGTTCGTCGTTCACGAAGGTCGGGTTCTTTTCCGAGAGAGGAGCGATCGCGAACTGTCCGTCCTGGTAGAGGATGCGCGCGTGCACCCGGGAGATCCATTCGCTCGGCGTCGCGACCTCGCAGTCCGCCGAGCGCCCGATGCGGCTCTCGCCCTCGAAGAGGCGGTACACCTCTCCGGCGAGCTCACCTTCCACCGCCACCAGCACGCCGACCACGCGGCCGCGGCCCGCTCCGGGGATCGCCACGTAGCGCGTGGCGCCCGCGTCGCCCGATCCGACCTGCGGCGGTGTCGGAGGGGCGGCCGGCGGCCGAGGCGAGGGATGGGCCACGGGGGCCGGCGCCAGCACGGGCGGAGGCGCGAAGGCGGGCGCCGGGGGGTCGAGCCGCGGGCTCACCACGGTGGGAAGCGGCCCGCGGGCCGCGAAGTCCGGCGCCGCTGCCGGCGGGCCCATGGCCGGCGTGCCCAGACGCTCGGTCTGCTGCTCGGGCCGCCGGTCCGGCAGGCGCTGGCGGCGGATCCCGCGCTGCAGGGGCTCCTCCCGCGGCCGGAGCAGACCCAGGCGGCGCAAGACATCGGAGAATCCCACGGGCACCTCGCGGCGAATCAGGAGCTGGCGCCCTAGCATACAGCGCCGCCCCCCTCGGGATCGACTGGGCGGCCCGGCGCCCGGGGCGGCTCCCCGCCCGGGCCTAGAACCCGGCCTGCTTCAGCTCCGCCTCGCTCGGCAGGCCCGCCTCCCCGGCCACCGCCGCGGCCATGAAGCGAGGCACGTAGTCCGCGGTCTCCTGGGGCAGCAGGTTGTTCTCGACCAGCCGCCAGTAGGAGCGGTCGCTGAAGGGATCCTGCATGCGCTTGAGCGCCCCGCGAACCGCGTTCTCCCCCCGGTTGTAGCCGGCCAGGGCCAGCAGCAGCGCATCGCCGCCGAACTCGAACGCCAGATCGCGCAGGTAGTTCGCCGCGGCGCGGGTCGCCGCCTCCGGATCGCGGCGCTGGTCGTGCGCTCCGTCCACCTTGAGGCCGTACTGCCGCGCGGTGCCCGGCATCAGCTGCCACAGCCCCGCCGCGCCGTCCACGCTGGTCGCGTCGCTGCGATAGCCGCTCTCGATCAACGCGAGATAGTGCAGGAGGGGTGGCATGTGGGCCTCCGCGAGCCGGCGGTCCATCATCGGGACCAGCGACGGCCCGCGGGCCAGCGCGCGCTCGAGAAAGCCGTGCTCGAGGCGCATGCGCTCGCCCACCCGACGCGCGAAGCCCGGCGGAACGCCCGCCGGATCCTGCCGCAGCTCCACCAGGATCTGACGCAGTCGTGCGTCGATGCAGGCCTCGAGGGCGTCGGCGGGGAGCTGGTCCAGGCGACACGTGCTCAGGCGCGAGAGCGGACCCGGCGCTCCGCGCGCCTGGGAGGCCGTGATCGAGTCGCGGAAGACCGCCACCAGGTCAACGTTGCCGCCGAGCCGCGCGCCGAGGCGCTCCATCGCCACCACCAGGACGCGCTCCCGTGGCACGTCGTCGAGACGCCCGTTCGTGTAGAGAAGGCCCGCGGCGGAGCGCAGTCGCGCCTTGGCGGTGGCCGGATCGCCGGCGCGCGCCGCACGCAGGCCCTCGGCGGCGATCGCGGCCGCGCGGTCCATCAGCGGATCGTGGTGCCGCCACCACCAGAGGCCGCCGGCCGCCAGCGCGAGGAGGAGGCCGAGGCCGAGGGCGACCAGGACGCGCGGCGCAGCGCGGCGAGCCTCGTCCGCCTCGTAGACCAGGAGCGCCTCGCCGGCGAGCTCGATCCGGTCCCCCGGAGCCAGGCGCTCGGGGCGCAGCACCGGCCGGCCGTTCAGGCGGGTGCCGTTCGCGCTGCCGAGATCCTCGAGCTGGTGCCCCGTCCCGGCGGCGCGGACCGCGGCGTGGCGGCGCGAGATGCGCGGCCCGTCCAGCACCAGGTCGGCCTCGGGATCGCGCCCGAGGATCAGCACCGGCGCCGAGAGCGGGATGCGCCGCGCGGCGCCGTTCGGGGTGAGCTCGACCAGACGGGCCGCCACCTCTGGCCCGACCTCGCTCAGTGCTCGGATCGCGTCCGCGACGCGCCGAGCGGAACGTCGATCTCCGCCATGGTGCTCGCGGTGATGGGCGCCGCGAGCGCTCCATCGACGCGAGCGCGGCTCCCTTCCGGGAACACGTCGATCACCTCGATCTGCGCGATCACCCGCCCGCCCTGGACCAGGCTGCCGCGCAGCCCCGGGCGCATCCCCTGCCCGCTTCCGCTCTCGAGGAGCACGGCCGTCACGCGGCCGTCCTGGCGCTCCACCTGGAGCACCGCCGAGCGAACCTTCTCGAACTCGGGCTTGGGCGGGGGTGCGGGTGCGCGCGGCGGCGGCGGCGGCTCGTAGCGCGCCTCGATCCGGTACCCGAGCGGCGGGCGAGGCTCGCGCCGCTCGACCTCCACGAGATACGCGGCGCGATCCGGAGCCTGCGCCTCCAGTCGCACCGAGACCTGGCCTGCGCTCTCGGCGTGATCCAGCGCGGTGCCACGGTCGTCGGCGAGCATCGCGCTGAATCCGGGCGGCGGCGCCTCCGATGCGAGCGCCGACACCTCCACGACGAGCCGGCCCCTTCCCGGAACCTCGATCCGGTACCAATCCACGCAATCACCGTGGCGACAATCGAGCGTGTCGTCGTGGGGCTCTCCGAGAGCGAGGACCTGTGCACCGCCGGGCTCTGCGTCGAGATCGGGAGGCTTGGCGCAGCCCGCGACGAGGAGCGCGACGCCGCACCCGGCCAGCCGCCACCTCCGCCCGCAATGCCCCTTCACGGCTCAGTTCCTCATCGACCCGGGCGGCTCGCCCTGGGAGATCGAGAGCAGCGACTCGCCGCTCCGCAGCTGATACTGGATCGTGACGTCCACACCGTCGTCCGGGTAGTGCAGGGCCCACTGCAGCCGTCCGTCACCCAGGTTCTGGCCTTCTCGCAAGAACGAGGGGAACGCGAGGGGGCCGTGCCACTCGCGGCGCGGCTGGAGCTCGCGCTCGGCGCCGGAGGCGTCGCGCACCCACACGCGCAGCGACACCTGCTGGCACTCGGCGGTCCAGGGGAAGGTGAACGTGCCGGTCCCTTCGCGATACACGAACGTCTGATCACCCGTCCCGCAGCCGAGGCTCAGGTCCTGGCGCATCACGAACACGCTCGCCGACCCCGACACGTGAGAGGGGATGCCGTCCAGCCGCACCGCCTCGCGCGGCGCTCCGCCCATGCCCGGGAACAGCGTGCGCTGCAGCCGGTCGGCTCCCCGCAGCCAGCCGACGAACGACGAGCCGAAGGGCAGCGCCCGGTCCTCGAGCAGGGGCTTCGGCTGGCCATCGGCGAAGTAGAGATCGAGGATCTCGCTGCGGAAGCGCGCGAGATCGCCGGTCTGGGGCGCGTACAGGCTCTCGAGCTGGTTCTGGCCGAGCTGTCCGGCGTAGGGCGTGGCGATCCGCTCGTTCCAGCGGCGATCGAGCTCGCCCATGGCCCGATCGAGAACCACCGAGAAGGCGTCCAGCACCGGCATCGCGAGGAGCGCGCGCAGCTTCGCCGCCGCCGCCGGATCGCCCTCGGAGGGGACGATCTCCCGCAGGGCGTCGAGCGCTCCCTGGAACGAGTTCGGCTCGTGCTTCGCCACGTGGGAGGCGAGGTCGAGCGCGTCCTCGCCCCGGACCTCGGTCGAGGCCGCGTCGGCGGCGACCTGGTCCAACGAGTCGAGGTAGCGCGTCCACGGCGGAGCCTTCTCCTTCTGCGCGGCGGAGTCGTCCTTCTTTCCGTCTCGCAACGCCTGGACCCAGCCGGGAAGCGCGAGGGCGCCCTTCCCCTCCGGCGCGCTCTCGCGCCGCACCTCGCGCAGGAGCTGGATCCAGCTCGGCAGCGGCCCCTCGCGCGGGAGATCGGCGCGGGTCTGCTGGTCGATCTGCTCCAGGAGCTTCAGGTACGGGGAGTCCTTGGGATGCGGGTCGGCGCCGGGCGGTGTCGGCGCGTCGAGCAGATAGGCACGCCACGCGGCGTCGAACCGCTGGACGTAGCCCCGGCGAAAGGCGTCGATGGCGCCGCGGTCGGCGCCTCCGGTGCGCGTGACCGCCTCGATCAGCCCCCGCACGAAGGACTCCCAGGTCCCCCGCGTGTAGGCCGCGAGCACGCGATCGCGCGCGCCCTCCGGCGGCTGGGCCAGACCCACGTCGGTGTAGCGCGCCGCCGCCCCGCCGTTTTGCTCGCCCCAGCTCTCGAGCCGACCGAGGTCGAGGAGCTGGCCCGAGGCCCGCACCAGCGCGTCCCGCTCGCGGTCGATCCGCGGCTCGCGATCGGCGTCGGAGAGCCAACGCACGAACGCGTCGTAGGCCGCCGCAAAGGTGTCGGCGTCGCCCTGGCCGTGGCCGATGGGTGCGAAGCGCGCGAGCTTCGGCTTGAGCCCCTCCCCGGGCACGGCGCGGGAGCCGAGCCAGGACAGGTCGAGGGCCAGGTCGGCCAACGCGGAGAAGGAGTCGTCGTCTCCACGCTGCAGCGCGGCGAGCAGTCGGGCCTTGGTGGGCTCCTCGAACTCCCGAGCGAAGGCCCAGACGAAGGTCGCGCGCGCGCGATCGAGGGCCATCGGGGGAGGGCCCGAGGTCGCGGAGGCACCCTGCTCGATGGAGACGCGCAGCCGGTCGAGCGCCTCCAGGCTGCTCGGCGCGGCGATCACGGAGCCCGCGTCCCGCGCAAGCCGGCGCGCCGCGCGGAACTGGAGCGCAAACGGCAGCGCGAGCGCGGTGGAGGCGACGAGCGCCGCCAGCGCGCCCGCGGCGAGCGTCAGGCGCCGCTCGCGCGGACCGAGGCCCCGGGTCGGCAGCGCGAGGTCGCGATCTCCGACGATCACCTCGCGGAACAGATCGCGCACGAAGACCCCGCGCGTGGACCCGGCCCCGCGGCCGGCGCTGGTGAAGTAGATCCCACGCAGGAAGGGCGTCTCCTCGTAGACCGACGGCGCGAACGCCCGGCGCAGGAAGGCTGCGAGCGGACGCGACACGGCGGAGAGCTGATCCGGGAACAGCAGGAGCTTCAGACGACGCGATGGATCCGCCTCCCGCATCACCATCTCGGGCAGCAGCGTCTCGATCCGCGAGCGCAGGACACCGAGGCCCTGGAGCGCCACGTCCCCCGCATCCGCGAACTGGCGCTCGCCGTGGGTCCAGCCGAGGGCCTCCTGGAGCCGGCCGGGCGCGAGCGCACTCGCGAACTCCAGGAACCCCTCCACCCGGTCCATCTGCGAGACGGCCACGTAGATCGGGAGCTCGACGCGGAGCCGGTCCGTGAGCTCGTTCAGCCGGCGGCGGAGGCTGCGCGCCTCCTCGTCGAGGGTCGTCGCGTCCCGCCCCACGAGCTCCGGCGCCGAGAGCACGAGCAAGAGCCCGTTCAGCGGACAGCGCGGCCGGCTGCGCCGCAGCAGATGCAGGAGCTGGCTCCACTCGCGACGGTCGGCCGGGACGTCGGAGCGACCGTAGCGACCGGCGATGTCGATCAGGATCGCCTGGTTGGTGAACCAGAAGTCGCAGGTCTGCGTCGCGGTCGCTGCCGGCGGCGGCGGGAGCTCGGCGGGGAGCTCGAGACCGGACTCGCGCAGGAGAGCGGTCTTGCCGCTCCGCGGGTCGCCCATCACCAGCACCCAGGGCAGTGCGTAGACACCCTCGCGTCCGAGGCGCGACTCGCGCAGGTCGTCGAGTGAGCGACGGAAGCTGCTCTCCAGGCTGCCGAGCGCGGCCCGCTGCGCCTCGGCCGCCTTCCGCCGCGCCACGGCCTGCGGATCCTCGAGGCCGCGGGCGAGCCTATCTTCTCGCTCCTGGGAGAGCAGGAGCCAGAGCAACACCGCGAGAAGACCGATCAGCGCCACCGCCAGCGCCACGATGCCCGCCGCGAGCCAGCTCGCGAACATCCAGCGGGCGCCGCCCGCGAGCACCACCACCGCGCCTCCGGTGATGGTCGGAATCGCGACGCGGGGATCCCGCAGTCGCTCGAGGCCAGGGAGCCCCACGCTAGGACCCCAGCGGGAGCGGCACGCTCGCGGCGGCCTGTCGCAGGATCAGCCACAGCGCGCCCCACAGCACCAGCACGCCGCCCGCCATCCCGAGCAGCCAGGGCCAGACGCGATGGGCCGCGGCTTCGGGCAGACGGATGGCCACCTCGTACGCGGCCGGCGCCAGCAGGGCCTCCCGCGAGACGTCGAGGGCGCGGCCCGCTACCCGCAGCCACTCGTACTGCTGCGCGATCAGGGCGCGCCGCTCGGCGTCATGGCCCGCGTACTGGCCCTCGAAGCCGAGCGCCAGACAGGTGAAGTAGACCTCCCGCGCGGCCACCTGCTCGGGCCGCAGGCGCGCCAGGTGATCGTAGAACTCGTTGCCCGCCTGGTTGGTGCGGAAGACCTGGAGCTGGAGCGGCTCGCGCTGCCACTCCTCGCGGCCGGAGCCGCCGGCACGCAGCACCATCTCGTCCGAGAAGGCGATCCACGCGAAGCGCGCTTCCTGGCACTCGTCCGCCGGCACGCCGCGCGCCTGGAGATCCGCGGTCGCGGAGTCCACCAGGGCGAGGATCTGCTGGCGGAGCGCTGCCGCCGACAGGCGCTGCGCATCGGCCGAGGCGTGGAAGCGGAGCAGGAACGCGTAGAGCTCGCTCGCGCTGCGGCCGGGGCCGCGCACCTCCATCGTCAGGCCTCCGTGGCCACGACGTACAGCCGGACGTCCGCGTTCTCGAGCTTGCCGAGACTCAGACCCAGGCTGTAGTCGCCCTGCACCTTCTCCCACTGGGGGCCGCGAGGCTCCAGCTTGAAGTACTCGTAGCCCGCGCGCGCGGCGATCTCGGTGGGCGCTGCCGGCAGATGCTCCAGGCGCAGCCCCTTGGTGTTGAGCATCACCAGCGGGCCGACGCCGCTGCGCGAGCTGGCCTTGCCGTGGTCCACCACGAAGCGCTGCAGCTCCTTGGAGTCGAGCGGAGCGCGGATCGCCAGGAAGAAGAGGTTCCGGGGGTCCACCAGCTGCACGTTGAGCTCGCTCGTGGCGTAGATCTTCTTGGCGGAATCGAACGGCATCGCGAGCTCGTGGAAGCGCTCCGGCACCGCCTCGGCGAGCTGCCGGTCGATGAACTCGATCAGGCCGTGGAAGCAGCCGTAGAGGTTCTCGTGGTCGTAGCCGGGGAGCTCGGCAGCCTCCGACGAGGCGAAGGCGGCCAGGGAGCCGGCCGTCTCCACCAGAGCGCCGAAGAGGACGAAGGGATGAGTCTCTCCGGTGGAGAGCAGGTGCCGGAGCAGCGGCGTCATGCGCGCGAGCGTGTAGCGCATCCACATCCGCGGCAGATCGGCGATGGCGAGGGTCGTGGTGCGTCCCGCGACCACTCGCACCTTGGCGGCGATCTGGCTCACGCAGCGCGTGATCTCCTCGTGCAGGGGCGTCCAGGCCTGGAGCGCCAGGAGCGGCGGACAGTAGGTCGCGGAGAGCGCAAAGGGCCGCTTGATCTCTCCGGTGGCCCGCACCTCGGCGATCTTCAGCGACTCGTGGAGCTCGAGGTCGTGCTGCTCGTGAGGGAACAGGATCCGGAGATTGGCCTGGGCGCCCTCGACGGGCACCTCGAAGCCGCCCCGGTTCAGGTCGGGCACCTCCTCCGAGCGGAGCAGGTAGCGGACGTTGCGCGCGCCCTCCTCGGCGGGAGCGGTGCTGGCCTCCGTCGCCGAAGCGTGTCGCAGGCCGAGATGGATCCCGATTCGCTCCTGGCTGGCGTCGAACTCCCGGGGCTCGATCACGGCGTTGCCGGGATAGCGGAGAATGGTGCCGTCGCGCAGCACCGCCTCCAGGCGCAGCACCACCACGCGGTGGTCCGAGAGCGCCTCCTCGTCGAGCTGGAGCTCGCGCACTCCCCAGTGGAAGGGATCGAGCGCGTGCAGGTGGTAGCGCAGGCGCTCCGCGTCGAAGAGCTCCTGCTGCTGGAGATGGTGGGGTCGGAGGAACATGCCCTCGGACCAGACCACCGGATGAAGTCGCCGGATCGTCATGCGCGCGCCCCCACCGCTCTCACTCCAGCGCGAGATCGCGCGGTGAGAGGGAGAGCTTCTGCTTGCCGAAGCTGCCGCACTTGGCGTCCACCACCGCCTTGCGCGTTCCCTCCGGATCGCCCGGCGCGCGGTAGTAGTCCGCCACCACGCCGACGCGGCTCGTCAGCGGGGGCATGGTCTCGTCGAAGGTGAGCGACTGGCCCGGACCGACCGTGAGCTCGAGCCGCGATCCCGTGGCGCCCGCCAGCTTGCTCGTGCCGGAGAGGAGATCGTCCACGGTCGCGCGATCGAAGCCGAGGGTGTTCTCGAGCGGATAGAGATAGAGCACCACCACGTGGGCCTGGCCGTCGTAGAGGTTCAGGTTGGGGCTCGCCTGGATGCCGAGACACACCCGGTTGCCGCGGGGCGGTCCACCGCCGCAGGCGGCGAGGACCAGGAGGAGCGCGGTGAAGCCGCTGGCCTTGCGCCACGCGCAGGCCTCGCGAGGTGCGAGGCGAGCGGATCGGCCCGGACGCCACCTCATCCTTCCCCGCCTCCGCCGATGCCGCGGGAGAGCGCACGCGCCCCTACCCCCATGGCGGCGTAAGTTCGCAATAAATCAGGGGCAAAGTCAACCGCCGGGGGCGAGGGCGGAGCCTCCGCCGAGGTGGCGAGAGCTCGACGATCGGAGACCCCGTGCCCTGCTCCGGGGACCGCGGGGCCGAGCCTGCGGCGCCGCCCACCCGCCACCCCGACCGTCGTCCGTCGCCTCCGTGGCGGAGGGCGTCGCGATTGTCCCGCCAAGGCGGCCTGGTGCATGCTGGTCGTGCTGCGCCGAGGAGAACCCGGCGGGTGGCGAGTGGTCCCGAGCGGGATGCGCGCGGCGTCGGATGCTGGCTGCGCCGCGGTGCAGGGCGCCGCGGCGTAGCGGGGTGTAGGATGGGCGCGACCGTCATCCTGACCGATGTGGCGCTGCTCCTCCTGGTGCTGGCCCTGTGGGACGACATGCGTGCCGGAGGCCGACTCGAGCCGCGGCGCAGGACGTGGCTGTTGACGGCGGGCATCTTCGCGCTGGCGGGAATCGTGACGACGCTGCTGCGCTGAGCGCTTCCCCGATCGGTCCGATCGTTGGCGCCGCCCGGGGCCGCGCCGCGAGGAGCGCAGATACCACCGGCGTGGGAGCTGGTGCGAGGCCGAGAAGGAGAATCCGTGCCCAGCGCCCCTCCCGGCCTGCGGCTGCTCGCGCTCGCCGATTTCCGCGGCCGCGCGGGGCACGACTTCACGCGACATCCGATCGACAAGGAGCGCTTCGAGGAGGTGCTCGCGTCGCTCGCGCCGAGCCTCGCGTTCTCCGTCGCGCTCGAGGCCGGCGAGGGCCCGCCGCAGCGGCTCGAGGTGGAGCTCGGCTTCCGCTCCTTGCGCGACTTCGCGCCGCCGGCGCTGCTGCAGGCGATCCCGGAGCTGCGGACCTTGATCGAGGCACGCGACCTGGTCGTGGCCTGCCGGCGCGGCGAGATCCCGCCCGAGGTCCTCGTCGAGCGTCTCCCGGCGGCGATCCCGAGCGGACTGCGCGACGCGCTCCTGGCGCCCCCGGCGACGACCCCGCCCGCTCGCCCGGCGGGCGAGGCGGCGCCTCCCGGTGGAGGTCTCGACCGCCTGCTCTCGATGGTCGAGACGGAGGGCGGTCCGAGCGACGCCTCCCGGGACAGCGCGCGACGAATGGTGGACGCCCTGACGCCGGATCGTGTCGCGCCACGCCGGGCACCCGGCGCGGCGAGCGACGCCGCGCTGGCGGCGCTCGATGCTCGCACGGTGGCGATCCTCGACGCGGTGCTCCATGCCCCGGCCTTCCGTGCGCTCGAGGCCGCTTGGCGCGGGCTCAAGCTGCTCGTGGACCGCACGGACTTTCGCCAGGCGATCTCCCTCGAGCTCCTCTCGGCCTCCGCCGACGACGTGCCCGCCGCCGTGGAGCGGCTCGCCGAGGGCGACGACGTGGACGTGATCCTCGCGGACCTCGCGCTCGCCGCTACCGCGCATGACGCGGAGCTGGCGGCGAGCCTGGCGAACGCGGCCGAGAGCCTGCAGACCCCTGTCCTCTGCGCGGTGTCGCCGCAGTTCCTCGGCCTCGGCTCATGGGCGGAGCTGCAGCGAGCTCGCATGCCGCAGGCGGTCTTCGACGAGCCCCCCTACGCTGCGTGGCGTTCGCTGCGCGAGCGCGAGGCGTCGCGCTGGCTCGTGCTGCTGACGAATCGGATCGCCCTGCGCGGGGGCTACGCGCCCGAGGGAAAGCCCGGCACGGGCTTCTCCCACCGGGAAGGCAAACCGGCTGGCCTGCTCGGCAGCCCGGTCTGGGCGCTCGGCAGCGTCCTGGCGCAGGCCTTCGCGCGCAGCGGCGCGTGCCTCCAGATCTCGGGCGCGCTGCACGGAGCGGTGCTGGATCTCCCGCTGCTCTCGGAGCGCGACGGCGCCGATCCGACACCGGTGGAGGGTCGCTTCTCCCCCGAGCGACGCGAGGACCTCGAGCGCATCGGCCTCACGGTGGTGCAGCATCACCAGCGGGACTCGGTCGTCCTCGGTACCGCTCGCAGCTTCCACCGCCCCGAGCGCTACCCTGACGCGGACGCCAGCGCCGATGCGGCGCAGCAGGTGACGCTCCCCTACCAGATCTTCGCCTCGCGTCTGGTGAAGGGGATCGCGGCATCCCTCGCGGAGCTCGCCGGCGCCGGCAGCCTGGACGCGCTCGCCGCTGGTCTTCGGGAGGCGGCGATCCGCCTGGTGTCGACGCCCGGGAGCCCCCTCGATCCGCGACGGGTGGGAGTCGCGCTCGAACCCGATCCGGACGACGGGGCCGCCATCCGCGTGGCCCTGCGCGTGCAGCCCGACTTCGCGATCGCGGGTCGGCCGCTGAACGTGCTGCTGCGCTTCCTCCTCGCGCGCTGAACGTGGCGGGGCGGGCCTGGCGCTAGGCCTCGCCCACGTGCTCCGCGAGCAGCTCCTCCAGGCGCCTGCGCAAGGGGTCCTGGATCGCGCGGGCCCCCGCCACGTCGATCACCTCCTCGAACGTCGCGAGACCCGCGAGCTCCGCCGCATCGAGCATCACGGAGGCGCTCGGGCGCGTGCACGGCATCACCGAACGCACGACCGGGATCGGCAGCGCACCGAACTCCGGGAGGCGGCGCGTCTCGAGCGGGAAGCCGAGGGCGGCGAAGAGGCGCACGATCCCCGGGTTTCGCTCCAGCAAGAGGTGCAGGATGAACGCGTGCAGCACGAAGCCCTGGATCTCGGCCTCGTTCCGCGGCTCCTCGCCGGCCAGCATCCGGCGCAGAGCTCCGGGCTTGCAGCCGCCGGGAAAGCCGAGGACCCAGATCAAGGGTGACACCACTCGGAGACGCCGTGCACCGTCCGACGAGGCCCATGCCTCCTCGAACGGCAGCAGCTCGAGCCGCACCCGCACCGCCGGGAGCGGCTTCTGGAGCACCGGGCGCAGACGGAACGGTCGCTCGGCGACCGTCGGCCACAGGCTCTGCAGCTCGCCGAAGGCCTTCGCAGCGTCCGGGTGGGTCTCGGTGCTCTCGCCCGCGATGAAGTCACCGAGCAGGCGCTTCGGCCGCAGGAGCGGCGCCAACGTGTCGAGATAGACCCGCAGCTCGGCCTCGAGCTGGTCCGCCAGCGCGCGCGTCACCCGGCGCAGCTTCAGCAGGCGATCGAGCGTGATGCTGGGGTCCTCGGCCATCGCCTCCCCGGGGCCCCGGCTGGCCGAGGCAACCTCTCGATCGCGGCCGGTCTCAGGACTTGGGCGCCTTCCAGTCGTCCTCGGCCTCGATGCCATCCACCTCCCAGGTCCAGGTGATGCGGCGGTAGGTGAACGACACGTCCTCCATGTGCTGGAAGTAGCTGGTGGCCGGGACGAGGCAGTTCGGCATGTGAGGCTTCACCGCAACGATGATCGCGTCTTCGAGCTTGTGCGTGAAGTAGTGCTCCTCGGTGCCGCTGGAGTTGATCCGGTACCAGTTGATGGTGACGTTGGTCATGTGCTCCCCGCTCACGAGCGCCTGGTAGAGCTTGGGCGACGACTTGTCGAAGACCTTGGTGATGGTGAGCGCGCCGTGAACACGCTTCCCGGTGGCGGCGCCCGTCTGCGGGTCGCTCGGAATCGTCACGGCGTGGTCGAACGCCTGCACGAGGATCGTGCCCTCGCGCCCCTGCATGTCGCAGGAGCCCTCGATCTTGCCTTGCTTCTCGCCTTCGAGGGTCATGTGGGCGGGCGTCGGCATGACTGCAACCTTCCTTTCTGTCGTCGCGATGGGAGTTACGCCCCCAGCGACAAGGGGCTCGATCCGCTGACCCGGGCTCCTGCGCGAGGGTCCTCCGGACGGCACTCCGATTATCGGGAACTGCCCGGCATGTCAAGGAAATTCCAGGAGCGGGGCGCCCGCCGCACGCACCCCGAGCCAGGGAGGGCGCCGGCGAGGCCGCGCTGCGTGCGCCATCACGATCGGCCGCTAGAGCGCCACTCGCGCTCCAGCCGTCCGAGCGCCTCGCGTTGGCGTGCGACGAATGCGTCGGGCTCGAACGATGCCTCCTGCGCGCCGAGGATCGCGAGCTCCCACGAGGCGCGACGGCGCCAGGCCCACGGACTACGAGGGTCCCCGAGCTCCTCCAGGCAGACGCCGAGATCCAGCGCACGACCGCGTCGCAGCCGTGCGGCCCCGGCAAGAGCCCCGCGCCAAGCCCTCCACCAGGCGGCCCAGGGCGCTGCCGGTCCCCGATCCTCGACGCGCAGCCCGGACAGGAGCTCGAGCGACTCCATGGCCGCCTCTCGCACCGGTTCCGTGCCCGTCTCGAGGGCCTCCAGCAGCAGCGGAACCGCTTCCGGGGCGCCGTGGATCCCGAGGGCGCGCACGACGGCCCCGTGCTCCGGAGCGCGGAGGCGCAGCTCTGCGAAGAGATGCAGGTCCGCACGATCCCCGCAGAGCGCGAGCCGCTGGAGCGCGGCGTCGTCGATCCCTGCGGCGATGCGCTCGCGGCAGATCTCCGCGCCGCGCCGGGCATCGAGGCACACCAATGCGAGCAACGCCGCGGCGCGCACCCGATCGTCCTCATCGCGCGCGAGGCTCACGAGCTGCGCAATCGCCGGTGCGTGACGCAGGCGGCGCATGGCCTCTGCGGCCGCGGCGCGCAGCTCCGGGTCGGGATCCAGCAGAGTTGCCTCCGCCGCATCGGGGTCGAGCTCACGGCGATGGCTTCCCGCATCCAACGCCAGCTGCCGGAGCTCCGCCCGCGGATGGGCCAGCCATGTCGCCAGGAGCTCGCGGATCCAGGGCGCTGCGGCATGGGTCAGCGCGGCGCCGATCCCGGCGAGGACCGGGGGCGCCGCCGCCTCGGCCACCGCAGCGAGGACCCCCCTGGCCGAGGGATGCGGGATCGAGGCCAGGGCCAGCGCTCCCGCGAACGCGAGCCCCTCCTCCCCGACGAGCACGCCCGATGCAACCGCACGAACGGACTCGGCACCGCCGGCCACGACGGCGTCCAGGTGTGCGAGCATGCGCCGTTCCGTGCGCTCGAGGCGCGGCCACTCGATCTCCGGATCTCCGAGCAGCGAGAGCCGCTGGGAGTGGAGCATGCTCAGCGCCTCCAGGTGCTCCTGCCGCGACGTCCACTCGAGGTAGGCGCGGGGCGGGTCGGAGCTGTCACGCCAATCCACGTCGTCGGGCCCGAGCGGCGTCACCTCGGGAGCGAGCTCGTACAGCCGCGGCACGCTCTCGCTCGCCCGCTCCACGCCGTTCGCGGGCGGATCGGGCTCCGACGCCAGCACCACGGTCGCGGCGCGAGTCTCGCCGTCGCTGCCGGAGAAGACCAGGAGCGGGCCCGCGCCGTGGACCCGAGCCGCCTGGGCCAGCGTGGCGAGCCCCAGCAGGACGGCGTCGCTCGCCGTGCCGAGGTCGCCGTGGCAGTCCGCCGGGTGCATCAACACCGTAGTGCCGGGGATCTCGACCCGGATCTCCGTGAATGCCCACTCGCGCGCGCGGTAGCTCTCGCCGTTCAGGTCACACCACACGGCGGCCAGCGAGCGAGCGGGCACGGATGCATCGGAGAGAGCATGACGGACGGCGTCGGTCAGGCCACGCGCGGTGTTGGGCAGCCTCGAGTCGACGGTCGCCGCCTCGCGGGCGTGGGCCACCGAGGCCACCCGCGCGAGGGGGAGCGCCCCCCGCATCCGGGCCCTGGCCGGATCTTCGACCACGAGGAAGGCCACGCCTTCGCCCGGGATGAGACCGTCACTGAGATAGGAGCACTTGAGACGATTCGCGTCCTCCAGCCATCGAGTGACGCGGAGCTGCAGCTGGGAGTCCGCGGCCCCGATCAGGCAAGTGTCGGCGCCACCCGACCCGATCGACGCGGCGGCCCGCTCGAGCGCGAGCTGTGCGCTGGCGCCTCCCGCCTGGACGAACTCGGCGCCGACCACTCCCGCCCATCCGAGCGACGCCGCCCAACGATCCAGCGCCTCGTGGTCACGCGGAAAGGCGAAGCCCGGACGCGGGCTCTCCGCGCGACCCACCAGCAGCAGCACGCGGCCGAGGGTGGCGGGCTCCGCCCCGTGCAATGCCTGGTGCCAAGCGTTCGTCGCAGTGCGTGCGGCGAGGATCTCGAGCCGCCGCTCCCGCAGGGGAGCCGTCCACGTCATCACCCGCGCGCCGCTGATGAACTGCGCCGCGCGATCGGGAATCGGCTGCTCCGTCAGGCGGCTGATCCCGCAGCGCGTTTCGTGGAGACAGACCGCAGCGTCCAGACCCACCGCGGTCATCAGGCCCACGCCGGTGATGGCGAGATCCAGCTTCACGCGCCCTCGAAGAGCTCGCTCACGGTGCGCAGGCGGACCAGGTACGAGGACACGCTCCGTACCTCCTCGAACTTCGTGGGACAGCGGACGGTGCAGCGCCAGACCAGCGTGATTCGCGGACGCACCGCGTCGATCAGCACGGTGTCCAGCTGGCCCACACGCAGGAAGTACGACTGCATCACGTTCACCGCGAACACGACGGTGCGCCCGGGCAAATCGAACGCCACTCGTCCCCGACGCCAGAGGTTCCTGAGCCGCACCCGCTCGTCACCCCGGAAGAAGCCCCGGGCGATCAGGCCCTTCGGCGCGATCTGGTTGTGCCGGATGTCGAAGTCCTCCGGCAGCAGCGGCATCCGGTTCGCGCGCCAGGCGTCGTCGAAGGTCCCTGCCAGCTTGCGCCGCCGCCGGGCGTCGCGCCGCTCGGGTCCGAGCTTCCAGCGCCGTCGGATCCAGACGCGTCGACGCACCCCACCCGCCCGGACCCCGATCCGGCGGATCCTCCAGTGGCGACGGGCATGGAATCCCTCCGGCGGCAGCACCACCACGTCGGTCGCCGCCTTGCCGAAGACGACGTCGGACGGAATCGCCACGGGCGCCTCTGCGGGGTCGCCGTCGAACTCGTCGGCGTAGACGATACCCGGCTGCTCGGCGGCCGGAATCAGCTCGCCGCGAACGAGCTCGTAGCTCCCCTTGGCGATCGCGACGGCGACGTTGTAGCCCTCCGCGTCGATCAGCGGAAGCACCTCGACCGCGAACGGCGTCTGGTTCCTGACGTCCGCCAACGCTTCCTCCCCCCGCTCGTCGCCCCCCGAACCCGGCTCACTTCAACGCGCGCTTCGGGGAGGTGAGCGTGGCAGCGGGGCTGCTCGGGTACGGCGGCGCGTCCTTGGTGCTGAAGTCGGTGTTCGCTGCGTCGTGCGGCGGCGTGCACGGCGGCTTGCAGACCAGGTGGACCTTCTTCATCTGGGTCTTGCCGTCCGCGAGCATCTTGTCGCCTTGCGCCTTGGCCACCGTGGTGCCGAAGAAGTTGTTGATCTTGGTGTCGAGCGCCTTCAGCGGTTGCTTCGTCGCCCCTCCGACCTTCCAGTCCTGCTGATGATCCATCTGCACGCCCAGCGAGTCGACGCTCTTCTTTCCGGCGGCCCAGTCCTTCTTCATCTGGTCGGCGAGGCAGGGAGACGTGGCCCACTTGTCCGCGCCCGCGGGCATCTCCTTGATCATCTTGGCGCCATCCGACTTCTGGCAGGCCGACTTCTCGGCGTCGACCTTGGCCTTCGCCGATGCCGACGGCGTGGGACGAATCTGCAAGGGCTGGTTGCTCTGGTAGACCTCGGTCTTCGCCTTGGCCTGCTCGCGCTGACAGCAGGTCCATTTCTCGTCGCAGAGGATGATCACGTCCGAGCCCACGACCGTGACTTGCGCGCATGCCATCTCGCTGTGACTCCACTCGCGGCTGGATCAGCTCGAGAACTGCTCGATCGAGAGATCGACGATCTCGATGCAATGCGCGAGGAACGACATGATGTCGGGGAAGTCCACGCTCATCTCCGGCGAGAACTTGACGATCGCGAGCTCGCCGTCGTCGCGCGGCTGATTCGGGTCGAGATACGTCCAGGAGTTGGGCTGGCCGTGGTAGGCGATCACGATCCCGTCGAGCACCTCACCCGATCCGTACTCGGCCGTCGTGGTCTTCCAGTCGCGGATCCGCTCGAAGAACTCCCCACCGGGCTGCGCGGCCGTGGTCCAGAGCATGGGCCCCGTGGGCACCAGGAAGTCGTAGCCGTCGTGGAGCTCGAGAAAGGCACGGTAGGAGCTCGGCAACGAGAGCTCGAGGTACCCCTCGTAGCGGGCCAGGTCGGCGGGCGACGCGGGAGGGCGGGGTCGCGGCAGCTCTTCCGGCAGCTCGGCGATCGTCGCGAAGCGACGCATCCCGTCCGCCAGCCGGTCGATCAACCGGGAGATCTCCGGCTTCAGCTCCTCCACGCGCGCTCTATCCCACGGCATTGTAGGAGCTCTGGCCGTTCTGCTTCATCATGTCGAGATTGCGCGGGACGTTCTCGCCCTCGGCCTTCACGTCGAAGGAGTAGGTGATGAACTGCGCCTTGCCCTTGATGCAGTTCGAGACCACGCCGCCGCCGGCCGAGCCGGCCTCGTCGCCGCTGCTGGTGCTGAACACCGAGCTCTTCAGCATGATGGGCTGCCCATCGGCCTTGACCGTCGTCGCGGTGTCGGAAGCCGACGAGGACATGGCGATGTTCGGATAGGGGATCGGAACGGGGCCTGCCGGCGACGGCGTCTTGCACACGTCGGGGAACACGGCCGATGTGCCGCCGCTGTCCTTGTGCACGACCGTGTTCGGTGTGTTGGCCGTGACCGTGACTCCCATCGCGCCTCCCGTCAGTTGAGCTGGACGCTGCCGCCCTGGACCCGGTTCGCTCCGCTCGCGCGCGAAACGACCTGCTCACCCGAGAGCGTCGTCCGGCCGCGTGCATCGAGGTGCAGGCGGGAGCTGCCGGCCACCAGCACGATCTCCTGCGCGGCCTCCAGGTGGACCGATCGCCCGCGCAGGAACAGGTCCGCGTCGGGCGAGTCGCCGGGCTCGAGCCGGGGAGCGCGCTGCACCTGGCCCACCGCGATCCAGCGGCCGTCGGCCGCGTGCAGCACGACGACGGGGTCCTCCAGGTTCTGGAGTGTGACCGCGCACGCGACCTGCAGGGAGCGGCCCGGCTCGCCCTCGAGCTCCACCTCGAGGAGCCCGTCCACCACGCGCACGATGCGCGCGAGATGCGTCGCCGGGGATGTCACGGGGGGGGCCGGGAGGATCTCGCGGCGCGGGTCGTCCGTGGGCACCGGCCCCGCCGGCGTCCGGGCCGCCTCCGGAGCGTCCTCCAAGGTGTCCCTCACCGTGTCCAAGAGGATCGGCATCCGCGGGTCGTCCGCTTCGAACGCGAGCAGGACGGCCGATGGTCGGCCCACCACGGCGCGAATGCGCTCGCCGCCGACGGCGCCGGCGATGCGGGCGGGGCCCGGCGGATACGGATTCTCCGCGAAGTCCACCCACACCTCTCCGTTCTCCCGGATCTCCACCACGGTGCCCATTCGCACCCCCGCGACCCGAGGCCGCGCCTGCAGCACTCGCATCACCCGCGCACTCGACGCCGGCATCCAACCCTCCCGCGTGGCGGAGCTCGCGCTCGCGCCACCGCGACCCTAGTTCAGGACGATCTTGCTTCCCTTCACCTTGACGTCGCTCGAGCCCTTGATCGCGATGTTCGCACCTTCGATCTCGATGTCGCCGTTCTTCTTCATCGCGATCTTGGCGCTGCCGACCTGGATCACGATCTCATCCGATGCGGCGATCGCGATCTTCTTGTTCGACGTGAGGCTCGCGTCCCCCTTCGCGCTGGTCTGGAGGGATCCACCGACGTCGGTCTTCTGGTCTCCGCTCACCTCGATGCTGCGTCCCCCGCTCACCGCGACGGACTCGTTGCCCGAGACCTTGAGCGAGCGGTCGGCGCCCACCGCGATCTGCTGGGCGGCGCCGACCTTGGTGGTCTGCGCGCCTCCGACGCTCACGTTCCGGGCGCCCCCGACACCGACCGTCTGCCCTTGCGCGATGCTCTGGTTGTGCCCGCCGCCGATCTGCTCGCTGTGGTCCGCGCCCACGCTCTCGTTGTGGGCGAGGCCGATGTTCGTGGTCTGGGCCAGCCCGACGTTGAGCGCGCGGCCGGCCCCCACCGTCACCTCCTGGGCGGCGCCCACGTTGATCATCTCGTTCACGCCCACCGTGTGTGACCGCGTGAGCGAGACGGTCACGGTCTCGTTCTGCGAGACGGTTCGCGTGCGGTTCTTCACCACCGACAAGGTCTCGTTGCCGCTCACCGTCTCCACGCGATCGTTCGCGATCGCGATCGTCTCGTCGTGTCCGACGTTCTCGGTCTTGTCGTTTCCGACGACGATGTTCTCGTCCTTCTGGGCGTGGACGAAGATCTCCTCGGAGCCCTTCTTGTCCTCGAAGCGGATCTCGTTGAAGCCGCCACCTCCTGGCGAGCTCGAGCTCTTGAAGGTGCTCTTGGTCTTCTCGCCGGGCAGGCCGTAGGGAGGCATGTGGTCCTGGTTGTAGACCCGGCCGACCACGTGGGGCTGCTCCGGATCACCCTCGTGGAAGGCGACGATGACCTCCTGGCCGATGCGCGGGATCCAGACGAATCCGTAGCCCCCGCCCGCCCACTGCTGGCTGACGCGAACCCAGCAGCTGCTCTTCTCGTCGGACTGGCCGCGACGATCCCAATGGAACTGGAGCTTCACCCGGCCGTACTCGTCGGTGTAGATCTCCTCGCCCTTGGGACCGGTCACGATGGCGCTCTGCGTGCCGCGGACGAAGGGGCTCGGGGTGACGCGCGCCGGACGGAAGCAGACGCTGGAGGGGATGCAGCGGAACTCGTTGGAGTAGCGGGCGGGCTGCGAGGCGCTCCCCGCCGCCTCCTCCAGCGCCTGGGGCTCATAGCCGTCGTGGTGCACGGCCTCGACGGTCCACTCCCGGTTCAGCTCCGAGCGCGCGTGCTGGGCCAGGGTGAACGTGAAGCCGGGCACCAGGCGGCAGCAGCCGCTGCGACCGCTCCCCACCTTGCGTCCGGCCTGCTCCTCCCCGAGCCGCACCTTCGCGAAGCGCGCGGCCACGGCCGAGGCGTGGTAGTCGCCCGGGTACTCGAAGAGCTCGAGGTCCACGTCCCGATCCGCGCGCGCCTGTCCGTCGAGCTTCACGCGGGGAGTCTTGAAGCTGAAGTCGCGCACCTGGACCGCACCGATCGTGACCGACTCCGCGTACTGGAAGCTCGCGACGAACTCCTCGTCGGCCACCAGGCTGGCCTCCGGGCGCAGATCCAGCGTCGAGTCGCCGGCCACGGCCTTGTGGACGGAGGCGTCGTCGCTCAGCACCATCACGTGGTCGTCGTCGCCGTGCTCGAAGTAATAGAAGATCCCCTCCTGCTCCATCAGGCGCGACGCGAAGCTCCAGTCGCTCTCCTGGTACTGCACCACGTACTCCCGCTCGGCGTAGCTCCCCTGGAGGGCCATGCGCACCGACTTCTTGGGGATCTGGGCGCCGTCGAAGACCTCCTGCAAGATCGCCGGCACCGACTTCTGCTGGAAGATCCGGCTGTCGATGCGCGAGTCGAGGCGCCACTGGCGCGGCACCACCTCGGCGTAGTAGCGCGTCAGGCGCTTCCCCACGTCACCCTGCTCGAACCGGCACACGATCCCGTGCAGGTGCCGCGCCTCCGAAGGCCCGGAGACCACGAAGGCCGCCGGCTGGCCCACCACGGACTCGAACGGGATCTCCGCATCCTCCGAGACCAGCTCGAAGCTGAAGCGAAAGAGCTGCGACAGGCGCTCGCTGCCCCGGAAGGAGAGCACGCGAAGCTCGTCGTTCGCGAGCGAGCCGGCCGAGAACTTGAATCGTGCTGTGCCCGCCTGGCGGATGATGGCCATGTCCGACGCTTCCCTCCGAGCGACCGCGCGGAACTACTCGCTCGTGAAGCCGAAGCTGAAATCGCCTGCCTCGTCCACTCCGAGGATGAGGCGCGTCGGAAGCTCGCCTTCCGCCATCTGCTCCAGGATGCGCTGGGAGATGCGGGGCAGGATCGCCTGGTCGATCATCTGATCGACGTTGCGCGCTCCGCTCTCGAAATCCGTGCAGCGACGCGCCAGCGCATCGCGCGCCTCGGGAAGGATCTCGAACTGCATGCCGTGGCTGGCGGCGAGGCGCTCGCCGACCCTGCGCAGCTTCATCGCCGCGATGTTGCGCAGGATCTCGGTCCCGAGAGGGAAGTACGGAACGACCGTCATGCGCCCGAGCAGCGCGGGCTTGAGGCGCCGCTGGAGCACGGGCCGGATCCGCTCGACGAGCGCGTCGACGCTCGGCGGCTCGCTCTCCTGGAACGCCTCCATGATCTGGTCGCTCGCGAGGTTCGAGGTCATCATCACCACGGTGTTCTTGAAGTCGACGATGCGCCCCTCGCCGTCGGCGAGCGTCCCCTTGTCGAACACCTGGTAGAAGAGGTTCATCACCTCCGGGTCCGCTTTCTCGATCTCGTCGAGCAGCACCACCGAGTAGGGGCGATGGCGCACGGCCTCGGTGAGCACTCCCCCTTCGCCGAAGCCCACGTAGCCCGGCGGCGAGCCGATCAGTCGCGACACCGAGTGCTTCTCCATGAACTCCGACATGTTGATGGTGACCATGAAGCGCTCGCCGCCGAAGAGAAGATCGGCGACGCCGAGCGCGGTCTCGGTCTTCCCGACGCCGCTGGGCCCGACCAGCAGGAAGACACCGAGCGGCTGGGTCGGCGAGGCGAGGCCGGCCTTCGCCGCCCGGATCTTGCGCGCGATCGTCTCGACGGCGTGGTCCTGCCCCACCACCCGCTCCCGCAGGCGGTCGGCGATGCCGAGCACCTGGGCGAGCTCGTCGCGAACCATCTTACCGACGGGGATGCCCGTCCAGTCGGCCACGACCTGGGCGATCACGGGGGCGTCCACGTGAACCTGCACCAGCGGCGCCTCGCCCTGCAGCGCGCCGAGCTCCGCGGTCGCCTGCTCGACCTCCTCGCGCAGCTTCGCCGCGTCGGGCTCCGAGGCGTCACCCGCCTTCGCGCGGGCGAGTCGCGCCTGCAGCTCGTGGATCCGGCGAACCACCTCGAGCTCGCGCGACCACCGCTCGTGCAGCCGCGCCCGCTCGGCCTCGAGGTCGTCGCGCTGCGTGCGCAGCGCCTCCAGATCCTCGCCCCGGTCCTCCAGCGCCTCCTCGGCGTCCTGCTCCAACGCGCCGATCGCGGTGTCGAGATGAGCGATGCGGCGCTCCAGGTCGTCGAGCGCGCCGGGCTTGGTGCTCTGGCCGATGGCCACCCGCGCGCACGCGGTGTCGAGCAGGTCCACCGCCTTGTCGGGAAGCTGGCGCCCCGAGATGTAGCGGTCCGAGAGCTCCGCCGCGGCCTCCACGGCGCGGTCGAGCACGCGGACGCCGTGGTGCTTCTCGAACTTCTCCTTCACACCGCGCAGCATCACGACCGCCGTCGCCACCGACGGCTCGTCCACCTTGATCGGCTGGAAGCGCCGCTCCAGGGCCGGGTCCTTCTCGATGTACTTCTTGAACTCGCTGAACGTGGTGGCGCCGATGGTGCGCAGCTCACCGCGGGCGAGCGGCGGCTTGAGCAGGTTGGCGGCGTCGCCCGTGCCGGCCGCCCCGCCGGCACCGATCAGGGTGTGGGCCTCGTCGATGAAGAGGATGGTGGGAACGGTGGCGGCCTTGACCTCCGAGATCACGGCCTTGAGCCGGTTCTCGAACTCGCCCTTCACCCCCGCACCGGCCTGGAGCAGGCCGAGGTCGAGGGTCAGCACGCGCACCCCGCGCAGCGAGACCGGAACGTCCCCCTGCGCCACGCGCTGGGCGAAGCCCTCCACCACGGCGGTCTTGCCCACGCCCGCCTCGCCCACCAGGATCGGGTTGTTCTTGCGACGGCGGGTGAGCACGTCGACCATCTGGCGGATCTCGTGGTCACGGCCGAGCACCGGGTCCATGCCCGCGCGCGCCTTGGCCGTGAGATCCACCGTGAAGCGGGCGAGCGCCTCCTCGCCCACCGCGCCCGCGGCCGGCCGCGCGGCGCTCCCTCCCGTCGCCTCCTCCGGCCGGGCCTCGTCCTCGCTGCTCCCCGCGACGATGTCGAGCAGGCCGCGCCGGAGCTCGTCGGGTCGGATCTGCTCCAGGTCCCCGCTCCCGTCGCCGAGGATCGAGCGGCCCGGCCGGGCGAGCAGGGCCAGCACCAGCGTCCCGGAGCGGATGCGGGGCAGGCCGAACTCCACCGCGCCGATCAGGTACGCCTCCTCGAGCCACCCCACCAGCAGCGGAGAGAAGACCGGCTTGCCGGCATTGCCCGTGCGCAGGCCGCTGATCACCCGGGACAAGTCGCGCTGCACCCGCGCCGGCTCCACTTCGAAGTGTCGCAGGATCGCCGCCACGTCGTTGGAGGGGTCTTCCAGCAGCTTCAGCAGCAGATGCTCGACCGTCACCTCGTAATGGGCACCCGAGACGCAGAGCCCAGCCGCAGCCTCCAGCGCCCGCGTGCAGCGGGGATCGAGCCTGCGCAGGAGCTGCTTCAGATCGACGCCTATCATCGAGCCTCCGGGCCGGGCGCGCGCGCGAACCCTGGCTCCGCGCCGACAGAGAGCCGCCCCTCTTTTTACCACGATTCCGGCCGCCCGAACGAGCGCTCCGGCCCGTGCGCGACCGCCGGCCGGGGCATACGCTTCACGGCCGAAGGAGGCGCGGTGTCGATCCCGGGTCTGGATGGCTGGCCGCGAAGGATCGGTTGGTCGGAGTTCCAGGAGCTCTCCGAGCGACCGCCGGGTTCCCGCGAGAACGCGCAGATCGACTCGGCAGGTCTGACGTCCGGCCTGCAGGCGGGCCGGGAAGGGGGCCGATACCGCGTCGCGGAGCTGCGAATCCGGGTGCAGGTGAACGTCGCGGGATCCTGGGTCGTGACGGAGCGCAAGAGCGACGCCCTTCTCGCCCACGAGCAGGGGCACTACGACATCACCGGGCTCGCGAGCCGCGACCTGCTGGCGGATCTCCTGGCGCTGCGCGAGCCGAGCATTCGCGCCTTGCAAGAGGCGATGGATCGCACGCTGACCGGCTCCCGGCGGCGGGCCCAGGCGTTGAGCGACCGCTACGACCTCGACACGGCACACGGTAGCGACACTGCCGCCCAGACCGACTGGCAGCGGCGGATCGAGCGCGCAATTCAGGACGGCTCGCGTCTCTCGCCCTGAGGCGCCGGACGTCAGGCCGGCAGCGCGAAGAGCTCCCCCTTGTCCCCGGCCGCGGGATCGCGGCGCAGCCAGCTCGTCCAGCCGAGCCGCGCCGCTTCGGGCCCGGCGGACAGGCGGAGCTCCGGGACCTCGGAGGCTGCGAGCAGCGGCCGCAGCTCGCAGGCCCACGGATCCGGCAGCAGGAAGCGCAGCAAGGCGTCGAACGGCGGCCGCTCTGGAGCCGAGGGCAGGAAGGCGAGATAGGCCGGAAGGCCCAGAGGACCCACCACCACGCGACACTTGCCTGCCCGATCGCGCACGCGCTCGCCCAGCATCGTGTCCTCGCCGAGCGTGGCGTTCGCGAGACCGAGCTTCGTGCGCTGCGCGGGTTCCAGCGTCACCCAGCGCAGGACGCACTGCTCGACTCGCACCGGGACGCCGCCGAGCCAGTCGGAGAGCGCGCCCGCGATCGCCGTCGCCGAGCGAGGGCGCTGCGTGATCACGCCGGCGTAGCGCAGCAGGCGGGCGGCGGGCACGCCAACCGTCGCTCGCAGGGCCTCGCCGCCGACTCCCAGCAGATCCAGCAGGTGACCCGAGATGGGGTCGCGGGCGCCGGGCTCGAAGGTGAAGGCCCAGCGGTACTTCGACCAGGCGCGGTAGAGCAGGGAGAGGAGCCGGTGGTTCAGCACGTCGAGGAAGAGGCGGACCGGGTCGTCCTCCTCCACCGTCTCGCGTTGCACGATCTCCTCGGAGTAGAAGCTCGGCAGCGGGCCATTGGCGCCGTAGAGGCCGAGGACCGGCGTCGTCAGGCGATAGCGCGGCCCACCGCCCGGCCGGCTCGCGCAGCCGGTCACGCTCGCCGCGGAGAAGGCCAGCGAGCTCGAGGGCCGCAGCCGCACCGCCTCCCGCGCGGGCGGGCCGAGCCCGCCGACCGGCACCGCGTCGGGCTGCGCCTGGTGCAGCAGGCGCACCGCCTGGAAGAACGAGAAGCCACCCGGCTCCTCCTCCAGCGCGCGGATCAGAGGATGAACTGTCTCCCCACCCGGGCCGGCCATTCGTAGACCTCTCCATGGGATGCGCCCCGGACCGTGAGCTGGCTGAAGGCGTTCACGGTGACGTAGAGCGCCAGGAACTCCTCGAGAATGCTCCCGAACAGGTAGAGCTCTCCCTCGCTCGCGAAGCGCTCCTCCACCAGCTCGATGCGGGTGGCGATCCCTCGTAGCGGCGTACCGCGGAACACGCGATCCGCAGGCCGCGTGCTCAGCGAGGCGATCGATTCCAGGCGGAGCTGGCTCGCGCGCGCCGCCTGCCGATCGTGGAGCGCATGGAAGTCGTAGAGCGAGAGGATCCCGCGCAGCGCCTCGGGTGTCTGGAGCGAGGCCAGGTTCAGCGAGAGGTGCGAGACCAGGCGCCAGAGATAGCCACCCTCCAGTGGGGGAAGCACCGACGGGGTCGGCGGGCCCAGGTTCCGGAACTCCGCGAACTGCGGCGACGTCTCCACGTGGCGTCGCACGTCCCCCGGCTTCAGGCCTTCGGCGATGCGACGGTTGGTGCAGGTCAGGGCCACCGAGAGCGTCTCGACCTGCGGCAGGGTCCCGCGTCCCTCGATCGTGACGAACCCCATGCTGCAATCCGAGTTCGGTCGCCCCACCGCAGGTCGTCGCTGGACCGTGTAATAGATCGACCGCTCGTCGGCCGTCGTCCCATGGCGGAAGGCATTGAACGGCAGGTACTCGCGTCGCTCGCCCGTGCCGTGTGCGAGGCCCTCCACACGGTCCACGCGGTAGACCTCGAAGTGATCGGGAGAGCGGTCCGCGGGGCGCAGGTAGTGGCTGGACTGACGATGGTCCAGCCGGATCGGCTCCGCGTCGCAGGCCAGCAGGTTCACCGCCGGCGTGCAGTGCAGCCGGACGTTCTCGGTCGCGATCCGCAGGCTCTGGGGCGGCCGCTCCCGGAACCGGAACCAGAGCTCGAAGCGACCCCCCGGCGCCAGCGCACCGAGCGCCGGGATTCCGATCACGTCCACGAACAGGAACTTCTGGGGCAGCGTGAAGTACTCCTGGAGCAACCGGTAGCCCGGGAAGGAGTGCCGGGGATAGGGAAGCAGCGCGTCGACCTCGCCCAGTCCCACCGGCCGGATCGTGGCCGGGCGGCCCAGCACGCGCGCGCGCACCGGGGGTCCGCTGTCGCGCGGCGCTTCGATCTCCACCGCCTCGACGTGGCGCAGGAGCCAGAGCCAGAGCGTGCTGGCGGTCGGCAGATCCCCGTGCAGGTGCAGGCGCAGCGGATCGAGCCGCACCTCGTCCGGCTTGGCGTTGGCGAGCCATTCCAGGCGCAGGCGCAGCGCACCGCGCCCCCCGCTCTCCAGGCTCGCCTCCAGCAGCCGCAGCGGATGGAAGGCGACGTCGCTGGTCGTGCGGAACCGGCAGGGCGTGCCGTCCACCGGCACCGACTCGAGCTCGGTGGCCGCCGCGGCGATCCGCTGCGTGGTGGCCACGCGCGGCTTCTCGGGATGCACGAACTCCACGAGGGTCGCGGAGGGGACGGGCCGCAGGTAGTGCGGGCACAGCATGTCGAGAAGCGTGTGCGTGAGCTCGGGGAGGTCGTCCTCGAGCTTCTGGCGGATCGCCCCGGTCAGGAACGCGGTGCCCTCCAGCACGCGCTCCACGTCGGGGTCGCTGCCCAGGTCGGCCAGGAAGGGCGCGAGCGTCGGATGCTCGCGGGCGAACTCGCGGCCGAGCTGGCGCAGGAACTCGAGCTCTTGCTGGAAGTAGCGCGTGAACATGTCCCGACGCGACCCTCTCGCCCGTCAGCTCGCCACCTTCCAGGACCCGCCGGCGTCGACCACCGTGCTGAAGCGCACGCCCACCCTCTCCTCGGTCGTGGCCAGCCGCGCGTCGATCTCGAAGCGGATGCGCAGCGGGTCGAGCGGGTCCGGATCGACGCAGCGCACCCGGACGTTCTCCAGCCGCAGCTCGAAGCCCCGGATCGCGCGTTCGATCTCGCGCCGCATCTCCTCCGCACGAGACGCGTAGTCCACGTCGGTCAGGGCCGGGATGCCGTAGTCGGGCACGGCCGCGCTGTCGCCGTGGCGCGTGTTCAGCAGGTGCTGGAGGTGCTTCAGGATCGAATCGTAGATCTGCTCGGTCCGCTGCTGGACCGAGCGCTGCGCCCCCCGCTCCGGCGTGCGCAGGCGATCGAACAGGCTCCGATCGCTCGCGCCGCGCCGTGCGACGCCCTCCGCTGGCCCTCGCACCTCACTTCCCCGATTCCAGCTTGCCCACCAGCGAGAGCGTGAAGTTCGCGCCCTGGTACTTGATGTGCGGCATCACCTTGAGGTCGACCTTGTACCAGCCCGGGTCCCCCTCGATGTCCTCCACCACCACCTCCGCGCGCCGCAGCGGACGGCGTCCCACCGTGCCGGGCATCGGCGTATCCGTGTCGTTCACGTACTGCCGGATCCAGTTGCTGAGCTCTTCCTGCATCTTCGTCTTGGTCTGCCAGGTCCCGAGGTTCTCGCGCTGCAGCACCTTCAGATAGTGGGCGAGGCGATTGATCATCATCATGTACGGGAGCTGGGTGCCGAGCTTGTAGTTGGTCTCGTTCTCCTTGCCTTCCTTGCTCTGGCCGAAGTACTTCGGCTTCTGGCAGGAGTTGGCGGAGAAGAAGCACGCGTTGTCGCTTCCCTTGCGGTAGGTGAGCGGGACGAAGCCCTCCTCCGCCAGCTCGTACTCGCGGCGGTCCGTGATCATGATCTCGGTCGGGATCTTGGTGGTGGTCTCGCCCATCTCCTCGAAGAGGTGGATCGGCAGGTCCTCGACCGCCCCGCCCGCCTTGGGACCGATGATGTTGGCGCACCAGCGATACTTGGCGAAGGCGTCGGTGAGCCGCGTCGCGAAGGCGAACGCAGCGTTGCACCACAGGTACTTCTCGTGGTCGCCCTTCACGGACTCCTGGTAGTTGAAGGCCTTCACCGGCACCGTCTCGGGTCCGTAGGGCAGGCGGCCCAGGAAGCGCGGGACTGCGAGCCCGAGGTAGCGCGCGTCCTCCGACTCGCGGAAGGATCGCCACTTCATGTACTGAGGGCCTTCGAAGATCGCCTTCAGGTCCTTCAGGTTCGGCAGGCTCGTGATCCCGTCGATCCCGAAGAACTCGGGCCCCGCCGCCGCGATCACGGGCGCATGAGCCATCGCCCCCACGGCCGCCATGTTCTGCAACAGCTTGATGTCCTGCGGACCGGGCCCGAAGCTGTAGTTGGCGATGATGCCCCCGATGGGAGCGCCGCCGAACTGGCCGTACTCCTCGGAGTAGACCTTCTTGTACAGACCCGACTTCGGGATCTCGGGCGAGTCCTCGAAGTCCGCGAGCAGCTGCTCCTTCGAGCAGTTCAGCAGCTCGAGCTTGATGTTCTCGCGGAAGTTGGTGCGGTCCACCAGCAGCTTGAGGCCCGTCCACGCCGACTCGAGCTGCTGGAAGGTCGGGTGGTGGAGCACCTCGTCGAGCTGTGCGCTCATGCGCGTGTCGATCTCGGCGATCATCGCGTCCACCAGCGCCTTGTCGATGCGCTCGGCGGCGCGCTTGGGCTTGAGGAGCTCCTGGAGCAGCACCTCGACGCCGCGCTTCACGACGCCGTAGTCCTCGTCGGTCGGCTTGCGCTTGGTCTCGGCCGTGATCTCGTCGAGGATCGAGAGCTCCGTGGTCTCCGCGGTCCCCGGGCCTGCACCTTGCGTCTGCTCGTCGGCCATGGTTCGCCTCTCCGCCTCCGTTCCTGGGGCTCGCGCGGGGGATCAGCCCTCCCCGCCCGTGCCCTCCTTCAGGTTGAACTCCTTCAGCAGGCGCTCGCGCGCGGCGTCGTCCGACAACACCTCGCGCAGCTTCTTGCTGAAGGTCTTGACGTTCCCGAGCGGACCCTTGAGCGCCACCAGGGCCTCGCGGATCTCGAGCAGGCTCTTGAGCTCGGGGATCTGCTGCACCACCTGCTCGGGGGAGAACGACTTCAGGCTCTGGACCTGCAGGTTGACCGGCAGCTCGTCTCCTTCCTGGGCGTTCGGCGTCAGGCGGTCCTTCACGCCGAACGAGAGCGAGATGCGCTGCTCGGCCAGCACCTGGTTGAAGTTGTCCTTGTCGATGTTGATCCGCTTGCGTTCTTCGAGCGGGGTATCGTCCTCGCGGCCGGTGAAGTCGCCGAGCACCACGAGCTTGAGCGGGAGCTCGACGTCCTCGTCCATGTTCGTCGCGGGCCGGTAGACGATGTTGATCCGCTCCTTCGGAGCGACCGATCCTTCCTTGGCCATGCTGGAGCCTCCTGGTGACTCGTCGTCGCGATCCTCATTCGAGCGCCGCCGCGAGCACCGGATCGAGCCGGCACAGGCGGCCGAAGACCTCCTCCGCGCGGGCGGCCTCCTCGGGCGGCGCGCCCCGCCGCTCCGCCAGGCGCCGCCGGCAGCGATACAGCGACTGCAGCACGCGACGGCTGAGCGCGGGGTCCCATTCCTCGAGCCGGAAGCGCGCGATCTCCGCGTCGAGCGCCTCGAGGAGTGGCACCGCCACGCGATCGTGTCCCGCGTCGCTGCAGAGTGTTGCAAGCTCGAGGCGCATCAGGAAGCGACCGCGTGCCGAGACGTCCGCGGCGAGGGCCGCCTCCAGCCGGGCCAGGGCGTCGCCCAGTCGGCCGCCCTTCGCCAGCGCGCGCGCCTCGTCGCGGGCCGCCGCCAGCGCCGCTGCGTCCTCCCCGGCCGGGGCCGCCTCGGGCGCGGTCCGCGGCGCCGGCGCGGCCTCGGGAAGGAGCACCTCCTGCTCGATCCAGCGCCGGGTCTCCGCGTCCGCGAACGGGGCGCCGTTCTGGAAGGCGAGCCGCGGCAGGCCGGGCAGGCGCCCCAGCACGGCGCGCAGCTCCCGCAGCACCGCCTCGCGCGCCGCCGCATGGCTCGGTCCGAGGCCGGCGAGCGCACGCTCGCAGAAGCGCTGGGGATCGAGCCAGAGCGGTCGCTCCCGGCCGGCGGCCTCGGCGCTCTCGAGGAGCGCGGGCCAGTCCTGGGAGGCCTGCAGGCGCTCGAGCCCCGCGGTGCGCTCCGGCGGTGGAGCGGGGATCTGGGTACGACCGTCGCCGCCCGCAGGCGGGAGGGCCAGGAGCCCGTCCCAGCGCAGCGCCCGCACCAGCCGGTAGGCCGCTGCGCCGGCCGGCTCCTGCTGGCGCAGAAAGCTCGCGGCCCGAAGCACCCAGAGCTCCGCCTCCGAGCGGGAGCGGATCTCCGTCGCTGCCTGCGGCGCGGGCGAGGAGGGGCGCGGCGCCGCCGCGCCAGGTGCTACCGCAGCCGCGGCGGGAGCCGTGGCGGCGCCCGTACGCTCCTCGGGGAGGCGCTCCAACGCGTCGCGCAGCGCGCGCATGAGATCGCCGAGCGAGGTGGGAAGCTCGGCGAAGCGCTCGCTCACGACCTTCGCGAGCGCCTCGCAAGCCTCGGCGCAGGCGCCGAGCGCCTCGCGCTCCGAGGCCGCGGGCTCGCGACGGGAGACTCCGAGGGAGGCCTTCTCCGAGAGCCAGAGCAGCGCGTTGGAGCGCGCGCGCAGGCGCGCCGGCACCGGCGGGAAGGCCTGCTCCCAGTGGTCCTGGAGCAGGCCCTCCAGGATCCGGAGCCCGTCGGCGAGACCGGCGAAGCCCTCGCTCTGCAGCAGACCGAGGGCGAGGTACGTGGCGACCACCACGTCCTTCGATTTCTCGGCGAGGATCCCCGTGGCGAGGCTCGAGACCCGGGCCCAATCCGGCGACTCCCCCCGGAGCGGATCCTTCAGAACCTCGGCTCTCAGGGCCTCGAACTCGGGGGCGTCGGCGACGGAGACCCCCGTCGGGCGGTCGCCCGGGATCGGCGTGCGGCCGAGGGCGGCTCGGGCGCTCCCTTGGCTCAAGCGACGTCCCTCCCCTGGCTCATGGTGGCGCGCCATCCGGGCCCGCTCCGGGCCCGACACCGCGCTCGGCTCCAGGCTCGGCTCCGACCCGGGCTCGGGCCCCGGGTCGCCACCTGGCTCTCGCGGGCGCTGTCCAGGGAATCCGCTGACATGAACCGCCCGGCGGTCGAGCGGCCGGCCCCCCCGCGCCCCGCGACCGAAAAGTGGATGCCTCACGCAATGTTATACAGGAAACGGCGGCCACCAGGAAGCCAAAGGCCCGGGGCTCTCTCGCGAGAACCCCGGGCCTCCCTGGGAAGGGGATATTTGGCTGTCTGCAACTAAGGTGGCTGCGACGAGCAAAAGGTGTCAGCGCAGCCCGCGGATCCCGGCCTGCGCGAGGCGAATTTCGCGCCCCCCCGGGCCGTGCCCGGCGGGCTCAAGCCCTCAGTAGCGGGGTTCGAGGCTGATCACGAGCCTCCCGTCGTCGTAGCTCTGGGCGCCGATCACCACCTGGTGGTGGTTTGGCACCCGCAGGCGGGTCCGCAGCAGACCCTGCACCTCCACCGCCATCAGGACCCCGGTGTCCCCGACGTTGCGGGGGCGGACCGTCACCCAGCGTCCGGTCGGCAGCTGGACACCGCCGACCTCGTTCATGCCGAGATCGAGGGTCTGATCCTCGATCAGCCGCAGGCTCTTGTAGACGAAGTCGCGCCGGAGGCGGCGATCGAGGTCGGCCGCTGCCGGATCGATCGTGCCCGGCGCCTGGGAGATGTGACCCACCCGGAGCTGCACCGCGATGCGTTGCACTTCCTGAGCGAGAGCCGGTGAGACGAAGCCGACGAGCGCGGCGAGAAGACCGGCCGTCGCGAGCTGCTTAGGGCCCAACCGACACCCCCTCGGCCGACACCGGTCGGATCAGGCCGCTCGCGGCCTCGGGGTCGGTCACCCAGATCACCGTGGGATCTTCCGCTCCAGACGGGAGCACCACGACCTCGTGGTCGGCCTGGGGAGAAAGCCACTGCACCACCTCGGACGGCTCCGGCTCGGGACGTCCGAGCGAGAAGAGGAAGAGTAAGAGCAGCGCCGCCAGAACGGCCGCGATGCGCGCCGGGCGCGGAGCGAGGAGCGTTCGCAGCGCCTCGCGCCAGGATTCACCGAAGAGCCCGGCGCGAGGCCCGGCGTCCAGCGCGGCCAGCCGGGGTGCGAGGCTCGTCCACAGATCGAGGCGCGGAGCGATCCCCGCCGCCTCCCGCACCAGGTCGCCGATCGCTCCCAGCCGCTCGAGCTCCCCGCGACAGGCAGGGCAGCGCTGCAGGTGGCGGCCCACCCGGAAGCGGGCGAAGCCCGAGAGCTCTCCGTCGTGGTAGGCATCGAGCCGCGGCTCGATGCGCTGGCACGAAGTCATGCATCTCCCCCGTCCTCCCCTGAGTCGCCCCGCTCGCGCTTGCGACTCCCGCCGCCATCGGCCACTCCGGCCGCGACCAGGAGCCGCTGAACCCGCTTGCGCGCGTAGTGCAGACGGCTCATGACCGTGCCCTTCGGAATGCCGAGCGCACTCGCGATCTCCTGATAGCTGAGCCCCTCGACCTCCCGCAGCAGGAGGGTCTCGCGGGCCTCGTCCGGCAGCGTGTCGATGGCCTTCGCCACCTGCTGCCGCAGCTCCAGTCGCTCGAGCGCCAGATCGGGGCCAGGGCGCTCATCCTCGGCGCCCGTCTCGAGCGCCGCCTCGAAGGGGGCGCCCCCCTCCTCCAGGGAACGTGTCTCGGCCCAGCGCCCACGCCGATCCGTGCGGTCGCGTCGCTTCATGTCCAGGCAGAGGTTCAGCACCAGCCGGTACAGCCATGTGTAGAAGCTCGATCTTCCCTCGAAGCGGCCGAGGGAGGAGTAGACCTTGAGGAACGCCTCCTGGACCGCGTCTCGCGCCTGCTCCTCGTCTCGCAGCACCCGGAGCGCCAGGCGGTACGCCCGCCCCTGGTAGCGCTCCACGAGCACGCGGAACGCCGCGTGATCTCCCCGCCGCGCCTGGAGGATGGCTTGCTCGTCCGTGAGGGCGGCCTCGGAGGGTCGTCCGACCGGCGATGCGGCGGTCGAGCTCGTGGCGCGCCGGACCGCGCCCCGCTCCACCGGACGGTTGGACGGATCGTTCACCTGGGCTTATTCGCCGGGGAGGCTCAGTGCGCCTCCCGCCAGCTCCTCCCCACCCCGAGATCGACCACCAGCGGCACCCGGAGCGGCCAGACCGCCTGCATGCGCTCGCGCACCAGGGCTCCCACCCGCTCGAGCTCCGGCAGCGGCGCTTCGAGCACCAGCTCGTCGTGAACCTGAAGGATCATGCGGGCCTGAAGCCCCTCCCTGCGTAGCGCCCCGTCCACGTCCACCATGGCCTTCTTGATCAGGTCGGCCGCGGTGCCCTGGATCACGGTATTCACGGCCATGCGCTCCGCCGCTCCCTTCAGAACCCGGTTGCGCGAGCGAAGATCCGGTAGATAGCGCCGCCGGCCCAGCAAGGTGCGTACGAAGCCCTCCCGGGTGGCGCGCTCCACCGTCTCGTCCAGGAAGCGCCGGACCCCTCCGTAGCGGGCGAAGTAGCGCTGGATGTAGTCCTGGGCCTCGCCCGTCGCGATGCCGAGCTGGTTGGCCAGGCCGAAGGCGCTCGAGCCGTAGATGATCCCGAAGTTCACGGCCTTGGCCCGGGCGCGCTGCTCCGGGGTCACCGCCTCGGGCGTCGTGCCGAGGACCTCGGCGGCGGTGCGCCGGTGGACGTCCTCGCCGCCCGCGAAGGCCTGGATCAGGCTCTCGTCCCCGGAGTAGTGGGCGAGGATCCGGAGCTCCACCTGGGAGTAGTCGGCCGACAGAAGCCTCGCGCCCTCCGCCGGAACGAAGGCCTCGCGGATCCGCACCCCCTCCTCGCTGCGGATGGGAATGTTCTGGACGTTGGGATCCGAGGCCGAGAGGCGCCCGGTGGCGGCCCCCGCCTGGTGGAAGGTCGGGTGGATGCGACCGGTGCGGGGGTTCACCAGCGGAGGGAGCGCGTCCACGTAGGTGCTCTTGAGCTTGGCGAGCCGCCGGTGCGCGAGGATGCGCGCGGGGAGCTCGTGCTTTGCCGCGAGCTGCTCGAGCACGGCCTCGTCCGTCGAGTAGCCGGTCTTGGTGCGGCGCGCGACGGGAAGCTTGAGCTTTTCGAAGAGGATGCGCTGCAGCTGCTTCGGCGAGGCGATCTGGAAGCGCTCGCCGGCGAGGGCCCAGATCTCGCCCTCGATGCGCTGGAGCTCGCGATCGTAGCCCTGGGAGAGCTCCGCCAGCACCCGCTCGTCCACGCGCACGCCCGCCCGCTCCATGCGTGCGAGGACGCCGGTCAGCGGGAGCTCCACCTGCTCGAAGAGCTCGCGCAGCCCGTCACGCTCGAGACGCTCCGCCAGCGGCGGCGCCAAGGCCCGGGCGAGGCAGGCCTCCGCGCCGGCCCACGCCGCCACCGCCTCCACCGGCAGCTCCCCGGCGTCCAGAGCCCGCGCGCCTCGCCCCGCCACCTCCTCCCAGGCGCGATGACGCCGGCCGAGCCAGGTGCGCGCCAGCGCGACGCTGCCGCGCATCGCGGCGGGATCCACCAGGAAAGCGGCCAGCTCGGTGTCGAACCCGGGGGGCTCAGCCTCGTGACCGGCCTCTGCGAACACGGACTGGACCCGCTTGGTGTCCCGCGAGAGCCAGCGCCGGGCCCTCGGCCCCGTCAGCAGGGGAGCGAGCGCCTCGAGCGCCGCCGCGAGCTCGAGCCCGGGCGGCGCGTCCAGGCGCCGGCGTCCGATCGCCAGGTAGGCCGCGTGCCCGTCGCCGAGCGCCACGGCGATCCCGACCGGCTCGGCGTCGACGCTCCTCGGACGCGAGCAGACCAGCTCGAGCGCGAGCTCCGGGAGCGCCGCCAGCTCCGACACCACCTCCTGTAGGGCGTCCGCATCCGAGACCCGGCGCGTCTCCACCGGGAGCTCCCCCCGCGGAGGTGCGACGTGGCCGGCTGGCGCCGTCACGAAGTCCGCGTCCACCTCGCCGCCTTCGCGCGGCGCGGCCTCGCCCGTGCCCAGCGCCTCCAGCAGGCGCCCGAACTCGAGCCGCCGGTAGAGCCCGCGCAGCGCTTCGACGTCGGGCTCGCGGCGCGCGAGGTCCTCGAGCCGTACCTCCAACGGGACGTCGCGCTTCAGGGCGGCCAGCCGCTTGGAGAGCCGCGCGTCCTCGGCATGGTGATCGAGCGCCTCGCGCGCCCGGCGCGCCTTCACCTGATCGCTGCGTTCGAGCAGCGCCTCCAGGCTCCCGAACTCCCGGATCAGCTGCGCGGCGCCCTTCTCACCGATGCCCTTCACACCGGGGATGTTGTCGCTCGGATCCCCGGCCAGCGCGCGCACGTCCAGGATCTGGGCGGGAGGCACGCCGAAGCGCTCCTCCACCTCCGCCGGGCCGTACCGCCGATCCTTCATGGTGTCGAGGAGCTCCACCCGGTCGTCCACGAGCTGCATCAGATCCTTGTCCGTGGAGACCACCGTGACGTGGAGCTTCGGAGCGAGCTGCGTGGCGAGGGTCGCGATCACGTCGTCGGCCTCGACGCCGGGGACCTCCAGCACCGGGATGCGCTGCGCGGCGGCGAGCGCGCGGGCCAGCTCGAACTGGGACTCCAGGTCCTCGGGCAACGCGTCGCGATGCGCCTTGTACTCGGGGTAGAGCTCGTCGCGGAAGCCCTTGCCCGGCGCGTCGAAGACCACCACCAGATAGTCCGGCTGCTCCTCGCGGATCACCTTGCCGAGCATGTTCACGAAGCCGAGCGCGGCGTGGGTGGGCTCGCCGCGGCTGCTGCGCAGCGGAGGCAGCGCGAAGAACGCCCGGTAGAGCGTGTTCGCCGCATCCACGATCACGAGGCGCGCGGCGCCCTGGCGCGGCGCAGCCGGAGGTGTGGTCGGCACGGCAGGCCCGGTCCCGGCCGAGTTCGAGGGCGGCGCCGGGAGCCGCTCGCGCAACCTAGGCCCGACGCCGGAGGGAAGCAAGCCGCGGGACGCCGCAGGCGTCCCCGCGGCGCGCAGCGAGGCAACGCCGAGCGGAGCGCCCCACGATCGACGCGGGACGCCGCAGGCGTCCCCGCGGCGCGCAGCGAGCGAAGGCGAACGGAGCATCCCACGATCGACGCGGGACGCCGCAGGCGCGTTGACCGGCCGGGACGCGATCCGTACCCTGCCTCCATGGAGCCGCCGCCGTCGCCCGCTCGCGGCGCCAGCCGTTTCCGTCCGCAGTTCACGCTGACCCTGCTCTACGTCTTCGCGTTCACGGTGATCTACGGCGTCGCCTTCGTAGCGCCTTCCCTGTGGGAGGTGTGGCGAACGATGCCCCCGGGGCCGGCGCAGCAGGACGCTGCGCGCGACGCCGCGCATGCCGCCGTGCACTTGCGTCTCGCCCTCCTCGCTGCGATCGCCACCACCGCGCTCGGCTCCTGGGCGCGGGTGCTGCCGGGCCTGCGCGGTTGACGGCTGCACGCCGGGGGCATTCCGGCAGGGCCCGGCCCGACGAAGCGGCGACGGCCTACGCGAGCGAGCTCGCACCGCCGAGTCGCGACGCCACGTAGCGCGCGAGCTCGCCGAGGGTGCGCAGCGGCGCCACCTCCTCGTCGCGCACCACGATGGCGAACGCCTCCTCGAAGGCGTCGGCCAGCTCCGCGCGATCGAAGGCGTCGGCGGCGAGATCGTCCTCCAGGTCCGCATCGGGTGTCAGCGCTGCAGGCTCCACGCCGAGACGATCCGCGACGATGGCGCGGATGCGCGTGGCCAGGGCGTCGTGAGGGACGGCGTGCTGCACGAGCGTCTCCTTTCGGAGCGAGCGTCCGCAGCGGACGCGACGAGAACATCGCGAGCGACCGTGAACGCGACGTGAAGCGACCGAGACGAGTTCAAGAAGCTCCAGGTCCGCGGGCGAGGCCGCGCAGCACGAGCTCGATCGCGTCGTCGAAGACCTGGTCGAGGCCGCGCCGCCGCAGCCGCCTGCGCGCCACGGCCCACTCGCTCTGGATGATCCCGTTGGCGAGCGTCCACAGCACGTTGGCCACCTCCCAGGCGTCGCAGGGCACGAACTCGCCCTCCTCGACACCGCGCTGGATCACGTCGGAGAGGATGCGCAGGCAGCTCTCCCAGAGCTTGGTCACCTCCTCCACGACGCCCTGGGGGAGCTCGCCGATCACCGACTGGTTCTCGAGCGCCCAGAAGATCGAGAAGTACTCGCGGTTGCGCGTCCAGTGCTCGAAGTAGAAGCGACCGGTGCGCCGGATCTGATCCGGCGGCGAGAGACCGGGGATCAACGTCTCACGCATCTTCTCCTCGAAGATGCGGCCGTTGTGGGTGAGGACGGCGACGTAGAGCTCGGCCTTGCTGTCGAAGTAGCGATAGAGCGTTCCCTTCGCCACCTCGGCGCGCTCGGCCACCTCGTCCAGGTTCGCGGCCATGAATCCGTCGCGGAAGAAGACGCTGCGTGCCGCCTCCAGGATGCGCGCTCGACACAGCGCCTTCTTCTCCGCGCGGCGCGGCCGCGGCAAGGGCGCCGGGCGCGGGCGGCTGCCGCGGGCCGGGCTGCCCCTCACGAGGCGCGGCCCTCCGCGTGGGCGCGCGCGGTTCGCACGTACTCGAGCGCACGCTCCCGCTGGGCGCGCCGCTCCTCGGGGCTCAGCGTGCGCGCCACGCGCGCCGGCGTCCCCAGCGCGAGGCTGCCGGCGGGTAGCCGCGTTCCCGGCGTGACCAGCGCCCCGGCGGCCACCAGCGCCTCCTCTCCCACGTCGGCGCCGTCGAGCACCACCGCCCCGATCCCGATCAAGGCGCCGTGTCCGATGCGGCAGCCGTGCACCACGGCCCGGTGTCCCACGGTGACCTCGTCGCCGATCTCCGCCGCGAAGCGCCCCGCCGTCACGTGCACGATCACGCCGTCCTGCAGGTTGCTGCGCGCGCCGACGCGGATCCTCTCCACGTCGCCCCGCAGGACGGCTCCGTACCACACGCTGGTGTCGGGCCCGATCTCGACGTCGCCCACCACGGTCGCACCGGGCGCGATCCAGGCCGTCGGGTCGATGCTGGGCCAGGCGCCGCGGAAGTCGCGCAGGTACACGCCCGGACGCTGCGGCGTGCCCGCCGCGCCTCGCGTCGGTCTCGCCCCGTCAGGCGCCGACGTCGTCGCTCCCCTCGTAGCGATAGGGCGCGAAGAGATCGGTCCCGAGGTAGCGCTCCCCGAAGCTCGGGAGGATCGCCACGATGAGCTTTCCGGCGTTGCCCGGCTGCCGGGCGTACTTGAGCGCCGCCGCCACGGCCGCGCCCGACGAGATCCCGGCCAGCAGGCCCTCCTCGCGCGCCAGTCGTCGCGCCATCTCGAAGGACTCGTCGTTGCCGACGGTGACGACCTTGTCGATGCGCTTCACGTCCACCACCTCGGGGACGAAGCCGCCGCCGATGCCCTGGATCTTGTGGGGACCCGGCGGCCCCCCGGAGAGCACGGCGCTCGTCTCCGGCTCCACCGCCACCGCCTCGAACGAGGGCCGCCGCGGCTTGATCACCTGCGCCACGCCCATGATGGTGCCGCCGGTCCCGACGCCCGAGATCAGCGCGTCCACCTTCCCGTCGGTGTCGGCCCAGATCTCCTCGGCGGTGGTCCTGGCGTGGACCGCCGGGTTCGCGGGGTTGCGGAACTGCTGCGGCATGAAGGCGTTCGGCAGATCGGCGCAGATCTGGTTCGCGCGATCGATCGCGCCGCGCATGCCCTTCGCGCCCTCGGTCAGCACCAGCTTCGCGCCGAAGGCGCGCAGCACGACGCGGCGCTCCTGGCTCATGGTGTCGGGCATCACCAGGATGCACTGGTAGCCCTTCACCGCGGAGACGAAGGCCAGCGCGATTCCCGTGTTGCCGCTGGTGGGCTCCACGATCACCGTCTTGCCGCGCTGGATCAGCCCGTCGCGCTCCGCGGCCTCGATCATGGCGAGGCCGATGCGGTCCTTCACGCTGTTGGCGGGGTTGCGACCCTCCAGCTTGGCGGCGACCACGGTGCCCGCGGGCAGGCCGGCGGTCACGCGATTGAGCCGCACCATGGGCGTGCGGCCGATCAGCTGGGTGACGTCGCTCGCGATGTTCATGATCGGACTCCTCCTTGGGTATCGCGAGCTTACCGCGCGGGAGGGGGCTGCGTCACGCGCCCGACGCCGGCGGCGCGGCGGGGCCCGCGTGGCGGGCGCGGGAGGCGTCGGAGTCGCCGGCCTCGGCCAGCAGCTCCTCGACCAGCACCGTGACGAAGCAGCCGGGCGGGAGGGTGACGCCGAGCCGGAGCACGCCGTCCCGGTGCTCCAGTCGTGCGGCCTCGGGCCGCGCACGGAGCGCGCGGCGCGTGCCCGGGAGCCGGAGACCGGGCGGGGTCCGCAGCGGAGCATCCGGGTCGACGCCGCAGGCCGCAAGCGCCGCGCGCTCCCGCGCCGCGGGTGCGCCGAGCGGCTCCAGCACGCGACCGCCGAAGATGGGCCCGGTGGCGCTCACCTCGAAGCGCAGCGCCCGGGGCGCCTCGCGCGCGGCGTCCTCCACGCGGAAGAGCCCGCCCGAGGCGTGCACCATCGCCACGTCACCCGCCTCCAGCGCGTCGAGGGGAAGCTCGCGCCGGGCGAGTGCCTCGTTGAAGACCTCGGCCTGGAGCGCGGAGAGCAGGAAGCGCGCCGCGCGACGATCGATCCGCACGCGCTCGCCGCGCAGGAGCGCGCGGCCGAGCTCGGGATTCGCTCCGTCCCGGCCGAAGCGCTGCGCGCCGAAGCGGTTGGGAAAGCCACTGCGTTGCATGCGCTCGAGCGCGCGCTCCGCAGCCGCAGCCTGCTCCGCGTCCACCTCGCGCAGCACGAGCTCGAAGCGGTTGGCCCGCAGGTGCCCCGTCCGCAGCTTGTGCGGATGGCGCGAGGCCTCCAGCACGCGCGCGCCCCGCAGCTCGAGGGCGAGCGCGGCTTCGGGTTCGAGCGCGGGCACCGAGAACCACTGACGCGCCACGGCGTCGCGGTCCTTGCGGCCTGCGTAGCCCACGTCGCGCCGCGCCACGCCGGCGGCGCGCGCCAGGTCGCTCGCCACCTCCTCGGTCGTGCGCAGGCGTTTCTCCACCCGAACGAAGGTGTGGCCGCCGCGGCCGGCCGGCGCGTACAGGGGGACCTCGTCGACCACGAAGTCCTCCGGCGTGGCGCGCAGGATCGCCACCGGCTCAACCGGACGCGGGCGCACGCAGCGCGGCCACCGGCGCGAACGAGACGCGGTGGACCGGAGAGGGGCCGAGGCGGCGCAGCGCCTCCAGATGGGCGGGCGTCGGGTAGCCCTTGTGCTCGGCGAAGCCGTAGCCCGGCCACTCCTGGTCGAGTCGACACAAAATCGCGTCGCGATGGACCTTGGCGAGCACCGAGGCGGCGGCGATCGCGCCCTCCCGCGCATCGCCGTGCACGAGCGCGGTCTGCGGGCAGTCGAGCCCGGGAACGTGGCGCGCATCCACCAGGCAGTGATCGGGGCTCGTGCCGAGGGCCAGCACCGCGCGACGCATCGCCTCGAGCCCGGCGCGGTAGACGTTCCAGGCGTCGACCTCCGCCGGGGTGACCTCGCCGATCCCGACGGCGACCGCCACCTGGCGCACGGCGCCGGCCAGGCGCTCCCGCGCCGCCCGCGAGAGGCGCTTCGAGTCGTCGAGGCCGGGCAGCACGACCCTCGGTGGCAGGATCACGGCCGCGGCCACCACCGGACCGGCGAGCGGACCCATCCCCGCCTCGTCCACGCCCGCGACGCGATGAAGCCCGGCGGCGTGGAGCCCGCGGCTGTGGACGAACAGGCGCTCGAGGCGCGCGCGCTCGGCGCGGGCCGCGTCGAGCCGGCGCCGGCAGGCCTCGGCCAGGACCCGGGCGCCGGACCGGGGATCGCCGGCCCACTCCCGGGCCAGGCGGCCGAGGGCCGCCTCGTCGGCGCCGGCCGCCGCGAGCCGCGCCCGCAGCGCCTGCAGCGGATCCGCGGGGCGCCGCGATCCGAGGCTCCCGCTCACGAGCCGTCGTCGGGCTCGTCCGCCCGCAGGCCGACCCGCTTCTCCAGCGCGCGCAGGCGCCGCAGCGCCTCCGGCAGCCGGGCCAGCGCGGCCATCGCGCGATGCCAGGCGCGCTCCTCCATCTGCGGCGCGCCCCAGACCCGCGCGCCCGGCGCCACGTCCTTGTGCAGGCCTGCGCGGGCGCCGACGAAGGCCCGCTCGCCGATGGCCAGGTGCCCCGCGGCGCCGGACTGGGCCATCAGCATGGCGCGGGCGCCCACCCGCGTGCTGCCGGCGAGGCCCGACTGGGAGACCAGCACCGCGCCTTCCCCCACGTCGCAGTTGTGGGCGATCTGCACCAGGTTGTCGATCTTCGCGCCGCGGCGGATCCGCGTCTCGCCCAGGGTCGCGCGATCCACCGTGGTGTTGGCCCCGATCTCCACGTCGTCCTCGATCACCACGACGCCGATCTGCGGCACCTTCTCGAGAGAGCCGTCCTCGGCGAAGGCGTAGCCGAATCCGTCACCGCCCAGCACCACCCCGGGCTGCAGGATCACGCGATCGCCGAGGCGCGTCCCCTCCCGCAGCACCGCGGCGGCGTGCAGCCGGCAATCGGCGCCGACGCTCACGTCCTCGTAGAGCGTCACGTTGCAGTAGAGGACGCTCCCCGGCCCGACGCGGCTGCGTGGCCCCACCACGCAGCCCGGGCCGACGGAGGCTGCGGGATCGATCTCCGCCGTCGGGTCCACCTGCGCGCCGGGATGGACCCCGGGCCGCGGCGGCCGCTCGGGCACCAGCCAGGCCACTGCGCGCGCGAAGTCGAGCCCCGGGTCCGGGGAGACGATGGCGGGGCGACCGGCCGGGTCCACCCCGGCCGGCACGATCAGCGCGCCGGCGCGGGTCGACTCGACGAAGCGCGCCCAGCGCCGCGAGCGCACGAAGGACAGATCACCCGGACCGGCGCTCTCCAGCGATGCCGCTCCATGGAGCGCCACGCCGGCGTCGCCCCGCACCTCGCGCCCGAGCCGCCGCGCGAGCTCTCCGAGCTGCAGGCCGGGGCGCTGCACTAGCGCGCGAGCAGCACCGCGACGGGCGAGGTGCGGACGACGGCCGCGGCGTTCGATCCCAGGAAGTAGTCGGTGATCCGGTTCCGCGCGTGGGCGCCCATCACGATCAGACCCGCATGGGCGGCCCGGGCCGCCTCCACGATCTTCACGTCCGGGCGGCCGAGCGTCGAGGAGGTCTCGCGCGAGGGCGAGGCCAGCGGCCCGAGCAACCGGCGCACCTCCTCGAAGCGCGCGGCCGCACGCCCCTTGTCCTTCGAGTCCACGAAGACCGACACGTTCTCGTGGAGGCGCGTCGCGAGCTCGACCGCGAGCTGACCCGCCAGCACCGAGCCGGGCGAGCCGTCGAAGGCGAGCAACAGGCCGCCGCCCAGCTCCGCGCCGTTCGGAACCGCGATCACCGGCCGCGTGATCTTGCGCAGCACGGCGTCCAGGGTGGAGCCCACCAGCGCGGTGCGGAAGCCGGCGTGATGTCCGTCGCGGCCCAGCACCAGCAGGTCTGCGCTCTTGGAGGCCTCCGCGATGCGGTCGTCGGCGCGGCCGGAGAGCACCTCGCACTGGATCTCGACCTGGGCCGCGCGGGCGCGCTCGCCCAGGCGACGCACGATGGCGTCAGCTCGGGCCTTCAGATAGCCCTCCAGGCCGTCGAGCGGCGGCGGCGCCACGCCCAGACCGGGCACGTGCATGCCCTGGATCAGGTGCTCCTCGATCACCGTCACGCCGCGCAGGCGCAGGTGGAGGCGGGAGGCCAGCCCGATGGCGAAGCGCTCGGCCGCGGTCGAAGCCTCGGAGCCGTCGGTGGCGACGAGGACGCTCTCGATCACGACGGCCACCCTCCGGACGAAGCGTCCCGGTCCGGGCGATCGCCCCTGCAGCGATCGGACCTCCACAGGCTGCCGTTGGGACCGTAGGGGGGATGGTTCGCCACGCGCAAAGCTTCCTCCTCGTCGCGTACGCGAGCGCGGCTGCGGAGCGCAGGATGTGCGGCCCGGGCCGTGCGGGAGCGCACGGTGGTCCCTCGCTCGCCGGCCGCGGGGGGCGCGCCGGCCGTGACGGGTTCGCGGGTCGCCGGGCTTCGAAGCCGCGGCCGGCGCCGCTCTCCGGCAGCGGCGTCGAGCGCTTCGACGATGGCCATTCAGGGCCTCCTCGACGGGCCGGGCCAGCGTATGAGAGTGCCCGGGGGGGTGTCAATCAAGCCGATGGGCTGGACGGCACGATTGCGGGAGACCTGCGACCGTGCGAGAACCGCCGCCGTGAGCCACGAGGAGCCGTCCGATCTCGCCCTCTTCCGCGCCTTTCCCGGGCTGCGGGAGCGCCTGCCGCGGCACCGCTTCGTTCCGCGAGCCACGCCGGTGGAGCCCCTCCCGCTGCCCGACCTTCCGGCGGGCCAGCTCTTCGTGAAGCGAGACGAGCGGAGCTGCCCGCTCGTCGGCGGCAACAAGCCGCGCAAGCTGGAGTTCTGGATCGGGCTTGCGCTCGCGCGCGGGGCCCGGACCCTGGTCACCACCGGCGGCCTCGGCACCAACCACGGCCTTGCGACCACCATCCTCGGGCGCGCCGCTGGCCTCGAGACGGTGCTCGTCCTGGTACACCAGCCTCCGACGGTGGCGGTGCGTCGAGCCCTCTGCCTCCAGCAGGCCTACGGCGCCGAGCTCGTCTATGGCGGGAGCGTCGCGGGCGCGGCCTGCGCCGTGCTCCGCGTGCTCGCGCGCGAGACCTGGCGCGGCCACCGCCCGCTACGGATCCCGACCGGCGGCTCGAGCACGCTCGGGGACCTCGGGTTCGTCTCCGCCGGGTTGGAGCTCGCCGAGCAGGTGCGCGCGGGAGCGATCCCGGAGCCTTCGCGTCTGTTCGTCCCGGTGGGGAGCGGCGGGACCCTGGTCGGCCTCGTGGTGGGACTCCGGCTGGCGGGACTCCGAACGCGCGTGGCCGGCGTCCGGGTGAGCGACATCCTCCCGCCGTCACGCCGCAGCCTCGCGCGCGCGGCGCGCGCGACGCTGCGCGGCCTGCGTCGACGGGATCCGGCGATTCCCGAGCTCGCGCTGGAGCCGGCGGACTTCGACCTGCTGCGCGGGTACGTGGGTCCCGGATACGGCGCGCCGACGCCCGAGGCGCACGCCGCGCGCGAGGCCGCGGCCGCCTGCGGCCTCGCGCTCGATCTCACCTACTCCGCCAAGTGCCTGGCGGCGATTCGCGGCGAGGCGCTGGCTGGGACGCTCGGAGCGGGCCCGGTGCTGTTCTGGAACACCTGCAACGCCATCGACCTGGCGGCGGCGGCGCCGCGCACGGTGATGGAGTCGGAGCTTCCCGAGCGTGTGCAACGTGCCCTGGCCGCCGGCCCGGGCCGCCGGCGCCTGGGCCATCGGCACGGACCCACGCGTTGAGCGGGCCGTGCGGGATGGATTACCGTCGGGTCCCGTCACCATGCGCACGGATTCTCCCTTCGACGCCCGGATCGCGCGGCGCGGCCTCCTCGGCCGCAGCGGCGCGGCGTCCGCCCTGGAGATCCTGGCCCAGATCCGGGCCGTGCCCGCGCATGCCGTCGAGGCGGCGCGTGGCGCCGAGCGCTTCTTCTCGCCGGAGCAGACCGAGATCCTGACCCAGATCGTGGAGCGCATGGTCGCGACCGGCGAGCCCTCCGCGCCCCCTCCGCGCGACACCCAGGCCGTCGCGACCATCGACGCGCTCTGCCTCGTGCTCGACCCGGAGGTGAGCCGTGTGCTCCCGGGCCTGCTGCGCATCGTGGAGTACGGCCCCTTCTTGTTCGAGCGCCGCTTCACCCGCTTCACGCGCATGAGCGAGCAGCGCAAGAACGCCTCGCTCGCCGGCTGGATGACGAGCCGCTTCGCACTGCGTCGCCAGGCCTTCCTGGCGCTCCGCAACCTCTCGCTCCTCGGCTACTACAGCCAGGAGGAGACCTGGCCCCTCGTCGGCGAATCGAGCCCGCTGTTGCGGCCGGCGCGCGTTCCGTGAGCCGCGGCGCGCCGGGGCGCCACGGGCCCGCTGCGTGAGCGAGGCCGGCACGCAGCCCGAGCTAGAGGCCGCACCCGCCGAGACGCCCCACCCCGATCACCTCGGCGTCTGGGCGCTGGCCTGGCCCTCGATGGCGATCTTCGGCCTGCAGTCCCTGGTCGGTCTCGTCGACTTCGTGATCGTGGGAACGCTCGGCACCCAGGCGGTGGCGGGCGTCGGCGTGGCCACCCAGTTCTTCAACGCGGTCTTCGCGGTGCTGGCCGCCGTCACGACCGGGACCATCGCGCTGGTGGCTCGCGCGGTGGGCGCGCGCGATCTCGCGGAGGCGGATCGCGTCCTCCGTCTGTCGACCCTCCTCGGCGCCCTCCTCGGTCTCGGCGTCTCGCTGGTCGCGATGCCCTTCGCCGACTCGATCGTCGCCGCATTCGGCGTGGAGCCGGCGGTGGTGCGCCTCGGCGGCAGCTACCTGCGCATCCTGCTGGCCTTCACCGTGCCGTTCTCCGTGGGCTTCGTGATCGCGAGCGGGCTCCGCGGCGCGGGCGACGTACGGACACCGCTCCTGGTCGGCCTGGTGATGAACGTGGTGAACGTGATCGCCAACGTGACGCTGGTCTTCGGCAAGCTCGGCTTCCCCGCCTTCGGGACCGACGGCTCGGCGCTCGCATCGGGCATCGCCTTCACCATCAGCATGCTGCTCTATCTGGTGCTCTGGTGGCGCAATCGGCTCGCCGTTCCGCGCGGGCCCTGGCGCTCGGGCCTGACGTCAGCGCTGGCGCGGCGCATCCTGCGCATCGGGGTCCCCACCGCGGCGGAGCAGAGCTCCTGGCAGGCGGGTCTCTGGCTCTTCCTGCGCATCGTCGCGCGCTACGGCACCGAGCCGGTCTCCGCCTACCTGATCGGCGTGCGCATCCTGTCGTTCTCCTTCGTGCCGGGCCTCGGCTTCTCGGTGGCGGCGGCGACGCTGGTGGGGCAGCACCTGGGGGCGGGGCGCACCGACCTCGCGACGCGATCGGGCTGGCGAGCGAACAAGGGCGCGATGGCGGTGATGGCGGGCGTCGGGCTCGCGATCATCGCGGTGTCGCGTCCCGTTGCGGGCTGGTTCGGCGCCACCGGCAGCACCACCGTCGATCTCACGGTCACCTTCATCTCGATCCTCGGCGCCGCGCAGCCCCTGATGGCGGTGGAGTTCGCGCTCGGCGGCGCGCTGCGGGGAGCCGGCGACACGCGATTTCCGCTGCTCGCGATCCTGTGCGGGCTCTTCGTGTTCCGCCTGGGGGGCGCCGTCGTGGTCTCCCAGGTGATCGGCGGCACGGTGGTCGCGGTGTGGAGCTGCCTGCTGGCGGACTACCTGGTGAAGGCGGTGCTGCTCTCCGGCCGCTTCGCATCGGGCCGCTGGCAGGACGTGCGGGTCTAGCGCTCGGGCGTCAGCCCTGGGGGGTGCGCGCCGGGGGCCGGGGCGCCCGCTCCTCGGCGCCGCGGTCGGGCTCCATCCCGGCGAAGTGTCGCAGGATGTCGGTCTCGGTGATGAGGCCCACGAGCTGATCTCCGTCGAGCACCGGCAGGCAGCCGATCTTGCGCTCGGCCATGATCATCGCCGCCTCCTTGGCAGAGGCGTCGGGGCCGATCACCACCGGGGGCGACGACATCACGCGGGCGATCTCCACGGCGTGGAGGAACGCGCGGCGCTCCTCGCTGCGGAACGCGGTCAGGTTGGAGAGGGAAGCCCGCAGCAGGTCGCGCTCGGAGACCACGCCGACCAGCTTCCCGCCGTGCACCACCGGCATGTGGCGCACGCGGCCGAGCGTCATGATATCTTCCACGGTCGAGAGCCGCTCGCTCACGCTGATCGTCACGATCTTCTCGTGCATCAGGTCGCGGACCCGCACCGGCTTGGCGTTCGGGCTCATGCGACGGAGTCTACTTCATGGCGCAGGCGCGGCGGAACCGGGGGCGTGACGGCGCGCATGAGGGCCCGCGAAACGGCCCGCAAGGTGCCCCGCGGGCCGGTGGGGCTCCCCCGGACGGCGGCCCGCCCTCGAGCCCGGGCGAGAGCCGGCTGCCGCTGCTCCCGGACCTGCTGCGTCGCGGCCTCGCGATCGGGCTCTCCGGCGTGTTCACCACCAACGAGGCCCTGCGTCGCGCGTTCGGAGACGCTCTGCCCCGGGAGTGGCTCGACTTCGTGTCCGCGCAGAGCGAGCGCACGAGGAGCGAGTTCATCGAGCGGATGGCCGGCGAGCTGGCGCGCAGCCTCGAGACCCTGGATCTGGCCGACACGGCAGAGCGAGTGCTCGAGGGTCGGACCCTCGAGATCACGGCGCGCATCACCTTGCTGCCTCGCTCGCGGCGGGGCGCCGGAGGCGAGCGCGTGCGCTTCTCGCTGCTGGGCGGGGGCAAGCGGCGGTGAGGGCGGACCGGTCCGCGGCGCGGTCGCGCCGGGAGCCCGCGCTCGGCTGGGCGGGGCTGGCGGCGCTCGTCGTCTACGCCTTTCTGATCCACCGCGGTGTCGGCGCCTCGCCCGAGGGGGCGCCCCCTCACTGGTGGCAGCCGACGGGCTTCCTGCTGGACGCGCTCCAGGCCGGTGCGCTCTACTTCCTGATCGATCCGCCGCCGCGGGGGATCGTGGCGGGGCTGCTTCCTGCGCTCGGCCTGCTGGCCTGGATCGGGCTCTGGACGCGTTCGGCGGTGGCGCGCACGCTCGGGCTCGCGGCCCTGCTGAGCTGCCTGCTCTTCCTCGTCTACGGTCTGCTGCCGCCCCTCCCGGAGATCTGGCGCTTCTTCGGCTGGCGCGGCTCGCTCGCGATGTGCGGCCTGGCGGCGGTCGGGGCGGCGGCGCTGGCGTCGCCGCTCCTGGCGGCGAGCTGGCTGCGCCAGCCCGCCGCGTCGCGGATCGCGATCTACGCGCCGATCCTCGTCGGTGTGGTCGTGCTGGTGCGCGAGGTGACCGGCACCGATCCCTCGCTTCCCTTCGCCATCTCGCCCTGGCCCGTCGTGACCTTCTTCGGCCTCGAGCACGGAGTCCCGTTGGTGGCGGTGCTGCTCGGCTGTGCCGCGCTCGGCCTCGCCGTCGGGGGTCGCTACGCCTGGGGCTCGGGCCTGGCAGTTCCAGGCGTCGCGCTGGCCCTGAGCTGGTCCACCGGCTGGACGGGGCGCCTGGCGATGAAGGCTCCGGCGTTGCTGGCGGCGGCCGTGGCGCTCGCCGGCGCCGCGACGCTCGTCGCGTGGGCGACGCGGCGGCGCGGCGCGACGCGGGGGGCCGGGCCGGCGCTCCGCGTGGCTCTCGGGGTGCTGCTGCTCGCGCTCCCCGTGGCGGCGGGCGAGGCGCTCGCGGCGCGCGACTGGACGGTCACGCGCCAGGGCCGTGCCCAGCGCGTCATCGACGCCCTGGCGCGCTACTACGCCCGCGAGCAGGTCTATCCCGACTCGCTCGAGGATCTGGTGCGGTCGAAGGACCTGCCGGCGGTGCCGAAGCCGCAGATCGGCTCCGGCCTGCTGGGCGGCGCCGGATTCACGTATCAGAACTTCGGCACCAGCTACCTGCTCGAGTTCTCGGCCCCGGACTGGGTGCAGTGCGCCTACAGCCCGCCCTACACCGATGAAGGTGACACGACGTCCTCGGGAGACGACGGGAGAGCCGACGACCCGTCCGGACCGGCGGACGCCGCGGCCGACGACGATCGCCAGCCGGGCGCGTGGTCGTGCCCCTCCAAGCCGCCGGAGCTCTGGTAGCCAGGTGCGCGCCGCCGACACGCTCTCGACCACCGAGCGACTGCGCCGTGCGCAGCGCGTCGGAACCACGTTCGGGCGGGTCTACCTCGGCATCAAGGCCCATCAGTTCCTCGAGCGACGCCTCCACCCTCCCGACATGCGAGAGCGTTGGCGGCGCTTCAATCTCTCGAGCGCCGAATCCATCTACCGCACCGCGGTGGATCTGCGCGGTCTGATCCTGAAGGGCTGCCAGTTCATGGGGGCGCGCAGCGACGTGCTGCCCCGGGAGTACGTGCAGGTGCTCTCGCGGCTCCAGGATCGGGTGCCGCCCAGGCCCTTCCCCGTGGTGCAGCGCGTGGTGGAGCGCGAGCTGGGGCGTCCGCTCGACGCGCTGTTCCGCCGGTTCTCGCGCCAGCCGATCGCCTCCGCCTCGCTGGCCCAGGTGCACGATGCCGAGCTCCTGGACGGACGCCGCGTGGCGGTGAAGGTGCAGTACCCGGAGATCGCCTCGCTGGTCGCCAGCGACCTCTCGAACCTGCGCCTGCTGTTCCGCGCCGTGGGCGTGATCGAGCGCGACTTCGACCTGATGCCGCTCCTGGACGAGATCTCGGCCTACGTGCCGCGCGAGCTCGACTTCGTGAACGAGGGGCGCAACGCCGAGGCCGCCGCCCGCATCTTCGCCGGCCGCGCCGATCTGCGGGTGCCCGCAATCCATTGGGATCTCACCACGCCGCGGGTGCTGGTCATGGAGTTCATGAGCGGCATCAAGATCACCGACGTCGCGGCGCTGCGCGCGGCGGGGGTCGACACCGATCGCGTGGCCCAGAGCCTGGTCGAGTCGTACTGCATCCAGATCCTGCGCCACGGCTTCTTCCACGCCGACCCCCATCCCGGCAATCTGCTGGTGCAGCCGGAGGGGCCGCGGCTGGTGTTCCTGGACTTCGGGCTGGCGAAGGACCTGCCGCCGCGCTTCCGCGCCGGCGTCGTGGCCTTCGCCGCGGCGTTGCTGCGCGACGACGCCGCCGGCGTGGCGCGGGCGCTGGTCGACCTCGGCTTCGAGACCCGGAACGGCTCGCTGTCCGCGCTGGCCGCCTCGGCGCGCTTCTTCCTGGACTTCGCCAAGCGCTACCGCGAACGCCCCTACGCCGATCCCGCGCTGTTCGAGCGCCTCGGCGAGGAGATCCCGGAGCTCGTGCGCGCGAACCCGATCGTGCGCGTGCCGGGCCACGTGGTGCTGATCGGTCGCGTGCTGGGCCTGCTCTCGGGCCTCTCGCGCACGCTCGACTCGCGCGTCGACGTGCTGCGGACGCTCCTGCCCTACGCCCTGGGCGCGGATTGAAGCTCGGGCTCGCGCTCGGCGGCGCGGCCCGTCCCGAGGAGTGGCCGCGGATCCTCGACTGGGCGGCGCGCGCCGAGGCCCTGGGGCTGCACTCGCTCTGGCTACCGGAGGGACACTTCCGCCGCGGGGCGCTGGCCTCGCCGCTGCTGGTGCTCTCGGCGGTGGCCGTGCGCACGCGCCGGCTGCGTCTCGCCACCAGCTCGCTGCTGCTGCCGGTGCAGCACCCGCTGCGGGTGGCGCAGGAGGTGGCGGTGCTCGACCTGCTCTCCGGCGGGCGCGTGATCCTCGGCGTGGGCCGTGGCTTCGCGGCGCCGCTCTTCCGCGCCTTCGGCCTGGAGCTGCGCGAGAAGCGCGACCGCTTCGACGAGGCGCTCGACGCGATCCTGCGCGCGTGGGCGGGGGAGCCGCTGGCGCTGGCCGGCGAGCACTTCGCGACCCTGGACGGACACACCGTGGTGCCGAGCCTGCGGCCGTTGCAGCGCCCGCACCCCCCGCTGGTGGTGGCGGCCTTCGGCCGCAAGGGCTTGCTCCAGGCGGCGCGTCGCGGGCTGCCCTGGCTCGCCTCGCCGCTCGAGACGCTGGACGCGCTGGCGGAGAACCTGGCCTTCCATCGCGCGCACCTGCCACCGGGGATCGACGGCGCCCGCCTCGGCATGCCCCTCCTGCGCACGGTCCACGTCGCGGCATCCGACACCGAGGCGAGTCGGGTGCGGGAGGCGCTGGCGGCCGAGTCGGCGCGCACGCTGGCGGGGCTGCCGCCGGCGCTGGCCCGTAGCGCCGCGGGCCCGCTCGAGGCTCGCGCGCTGGTCGGCACGGCGGGCGAGGTGCGGGGGCTCCTCGCGCGCTACCGCGAGCGGCTCGGCATGGATCTGCTGGTGGCGCGGATCGAGGTGCCCGGCGCGGACGAGGGCGAGCGGCGGGCGTCGCTCGAGCGCCTGGTGGAGCTGGTGACCGAGACGGCGCACGAGCCGGTGGCTAGCTCGCAGCCGGCTCCTCACCGTCCTGCGAGCGTGTGAAGGCCAGGAAGGCCATGCTCGGCCGCTTGGAGGACTCGCGCATCGCGAAGTGGATGCCGTCCAGGGTCCAGCCCCGGCCGGTCCACTCGTTGAGCGCGCGCTCGAGCTCCTCGTCCGTCACGGTCGCGAGCTCCACGACCTTCCACTGCACTCCCACGCCCCCCTCCGACCACCGATCGCGTCACGCCGGGAGGCGAGCCGCGACCTCCTTCGCAGCGTAGGTCAGGATGAAGTCGGCGCCGGCGCGCTTGATGGCGGTGAGAGCCTCGTCGAGCGCGCGCGGCCCGTCGATCCAGCCGCGCTCGGCGGCCGCCTTGAGCATCGCGTACTCCCCCGAGACGTGGTACGCGGCGAGCGGGACCTCGAGGCGGCGCCGCGCCTCCGCCAGCACGTCCAGGTAGGGGAGCGCCGGCTTCACCATCAGCACGTCCGCCCCCTCCTCCAGGTCGAGGCGCATCTCGCGCAGCGCCTCGCGGCGGTTCGGCGGATCCATCTGGTACGAGCGGCGGTCGCCGAAGGCCGGCGTGCTCTCGGCGGCCTCGCGGAAGGGACCGTAGTAGGCGCTGGCGTACTTGGCGGCGTAGGCCACGATCGGAAGCTCCTCGAAGCCGTGCTGATCGAGGGCGCGCCGGATCGCCGCCACCCGTCCGTCCATCATGTCCGAGGGCGCCACCACGTCCGCGCCGGCCCGTGCGTGCGAGAGCGCGGTCGCGGCGAGCCGCTCGAGGGAGGGGTCGTTCGCCACGCGCTCACCGTCGAGCACGCCGCAGTGTCCGTGATCGGTGTACTCGCAGAGACAGACGTCGGTCATCACCACGAGCTCGGGCGCCGCGCGCTTCATCGCGGCGACGGCGCGCTGCACGACGCCCTCCGGCGCATCCGCGCCCGAGCCGCGGGCGTCCTTGGTGGCGGGGATCCCGAACAGGATCACGGCCGGGAGCCCGAGGTCCGCCACCCGCTTCGCCTCGTCGGCGAGGGCGTCCACGGACTGCCGCAGCACCCCCGGCATCGACGGCACGGGCTCGCGCACGCCGCGGCCTTCCACCGCGAAGAGCGGGAGCACGAGATCGTCGCGCGTGACCCGCGTCTCCCGCACCAGGCGCCGCAAGGGCTCGCTGCGCCGCAGCCTGCGCAGCCGGACCGTGGGAAAGCTCATCGCCCGCCTCCCGCCGCCTCGCCGGCGAAGTACGACGCCAGGGCCTCGACCAACGCCTCGGCGCCAGGACGCTCCGCCACCACGCTCGGCGCCATGCCCTCGCGCCGGAGCGCCTCGGCCGTGACCGCCCCGATCGCCACCACCGCGCAGCGGGCCGCGGCGGCCCGCGCCGGCCCGTCCAGGGCGGCCAGGAAGTGCCGCACGGTGGAGGGGCTGGTGAAGCTAAGCGCATCGATCTCCCCTGCCGCCAGCCGGGCGCGCAGCGCGCCGGCGTCGATGGGCGCGGGCTCGGTGCGGTAGATCGGGAGGACCTCGACGCGGGCTCCGCTCCGCCGCAGGCCCTCCGGGAGCACTTCGCGGGCGGACTCGGCCCGCGGCAGGAGGAAGCGCCGGCCGGCCAGCGGGAGCGACCGGCGCAGCGCCGCCAGGAGGCCTTCGGCGTCGGTGCCTCCCGCCGGTACGAGATCCACCGCGAGGCCCGCCTCCCGCGCCCGTTGCGCGGTAGCCGGACCGACGCAGAAGACCCGCGGGCCGGCGAGCGCGACGCCGCGCGACGCCGCGCGCTCGGCGAAGAAGCGAACGGCGTTTGCGCTGGTAAAGAGAAGCGCGTCGTAGTCGGCGAGGCGATCGAGGGCGGCGTCGAGCGGCCGCGTGTCGTCCACGGGCCGCACGCGGATCACCGGCAGCACCACGGCCTCCGCCCCCTCCGCGTGCAGCCGCCGCACCAGCTCGCTCGCCTGCTCCTCGGCCCGCGTCACCAGGACGCGTCGCCCGAAGAGCGGCAGCCGCTCCCACCACGCGAGCTCGCGGCGCAGGCGCACCACCGGCCCCACCACCAGCGTCCCGGGCGGACCGAGCCCGGCCTCGCGCACCCGCGCCGGGAGCTCGGCGAGCGGCGCCTCCACCACGCGCTGGCCGGGGAGCGTGCCGTCGGAGATGGCCGCGGCGGGCGTCGCGGGATCGCTGCCGTGCGCCAGGAGCTCCGTCACCACGCCCTCGAGCGTGCGCATCCCCATCAGGACCACCAGCGTGTCCACCGCGCGCGAGAGGTCGGCCCAGCGCACCTGGGTCGCGGACTCACGGGGATCCTTGTGGCCGGTCACCACGGCGAACGAGGCGGCATGACGCCGATCGGTGACGGGGATTCCGGCGAAGGCGGGAACCCCGATCGCGGCCGAGACCCCCGGCACCACCTCGAAGGGCACGCCGGCGGCGGCGCAGGCGCTCGCCTCCTCGCCTCCGCGACCGAACACGAAGGGATCGCCACCCTTGAGCCGCACCACCGTCTTGCCCGCGCGCGCCCGCTCGACGAGCAGGGCCTCGATCTCTGCCTGGGGACGCGTGGGCGCGTCGTGGCCGCGTTTGCCCACGTTCACGCGCTCGGCACCGCCCGGCGCGAGATCGAGGAGCTCCGGCCCGACCAGCGCGTCGTACACCACCACGTCGGCGCTGCGCAGCGCGGCGGCGCCGCGCAGGGTCAGGAGGTCGGGATGCCCCGGCCCGGCGCCCACCAGGATCACCCGCCCCGGGCGCGAGCGCGTCCTCACGCCCGCGTCTCCGCCGCGCGAAGCTCCGCCAGGATCGCGGCGCCTCCGTCGCGCAGCACCGCCTCCGCCGCGGCGGCGCCGGCGTCGGCAGGCGCGAGCGCCTCTCCCTCGCCCCGCGCCAGGCGCCGGCCGTCGAGAGAGGCGACCAGCCCGCGCATGCGGACACGACCCGCCTCGCGGATGGCGATGCCCGCCAGAGGGACCGCGCAGTCGCCCTCCAGCCGGCGCAGAAAGCTCCGCTCCGCCGCCGCGGCGCACGCGGCCTCCGGATCGTCGAGCATCGCGAGCTGCCGCGCCAGCGGGTCCTCGGCGCGTGCCTCGAGGGCCAGGATCCCCTGGGCCAGCGCCGGGAGAAAGCGGCCGGGATGGAGCCGCTCGTCGATGCGGTCGGCCAGACCGAGCCGGAGCAGCCCGGCGCTCGCCAGCACGACGGCGTCGAGACCGAGCTCGTCGAGCTTGCGCAGGCGCGTGGGCACGTTCCCGCGCAGCGGCACCACCTCGAGATCCGGCCGCAGCGCCCGGAGCTGCGCGGCGCGCCGCACGCTGCCGGTCCCCACCCGCGCGCCCCGCGGCAGCGTGTCGAGCCGGCCACCCCGCTTTCGACACACGAGCGCGTCGGTCGGATCCGCGCGCTCGGGCCACGCCACCAGGGCCAGGCCAGGCGGAGTCGCCGCGGGCAGATCCTTGGCGCTGTGCACCGCGAGGTCGGCGCGATGCGCGAGCAGCGCCTCCTCGATCTCCTTCACGAAGAGGCCCTTCCCGCCCAGGGCCTGGAGCGGGCGCTCCTGGAGCCGGTCGCCGCTCGTCTGCACGATCACGAGCTCGCTCCGCACGCCGAGCACCTGCTCCACGCGCGCCGCCATCGCGCGAGCCTGCGCCAGCGCGAGATCGCTCCCGCGGGTCGCGATGCGGACGAGGCTCACGCCTCCCCCGGCTCCTCGGGCTCCTCGGGCGGGGGCGGTTCGCCGCGCGAGGCATGCTCCACATCGGCCTCGGCGCCGGGCGCCGCCGGATCGTCCAGCGCGAAGAGCGCACGGGCCGCCTCCAGGTGAGCGAGCCCTTCCTCGCGCTCCGCACCCTCGCGCAGCCGCGAGAGCGGGGCGTGCAGCAGCTTGTTCACGATGGCCCGGGTCAGCGCCTCGACGCCGCGCCGCTGCCCCTCGTCGAGGCCGAGGCGCGGGATCGCCCGTTCGAGCTCGCGCTGCCGTACGGCCTCGGCGCGCGCCCGCAGGTGCCGGATGGTCGGCACCGCTTGCAGCGCCGACATCCAGCCGTCGAAGCGCTGCTGCTCCTCCAGCACGATCGCCTCGGCCCGCACCGTCTCGCGCCGGCGCTCGTCGGCGTTGGCGGCGGCCGCGTCGGCGAGATCGTCGAGATCGTAGAGGTAGACGTCGCCCAGCTCGTTCACCGCAGGATCCACGTTGCGCGGCACGCCGAGGTCGATCACGAAGATGGGTCGGCCGCGCCGCTCGCGGAGCGCCTCGCGGAAGACCTCGACGCCGAGCAGCGGCGCGTCGCCCCCGATGCAGCTCAACACCACGTCGCTCCCGGCGAGGAGCGCCGGGAGCTCCGCCAGGCCGTGGGCCGAGGCCCCGAAGCGATGCGCCAGCTCGCCGGCGTGGGCCTCGGTGCGGTTCGCGACGCGCACCGCCGCCAGCCCCTCGCCGCGCAGCGCCTCGAGCGCCGCCTCGATCATCTCGCCGGCTCCCACCAGGAGCGCCGTCTTGTCACCAAAGCTCTCGAAGATCCGCGCCGCCAGATCCACCGCCACGCGGGCGACCGAGACCGGCCGCTCGGCGATCCGCGTCTCGCTGCGCACGCGCTTGGCGGCGGCGAAGGCGCACTGGAAGAGCCGGCTCAGCACCACGCCGCAGGCCTCGCACTCGAGAGCCGCGCGGTAGGCGTCCTTCACCTGGCGCAGGATCTGGGGCTCGCCCACCACCATCGAGTCGATGGAGGAGGTCACGCGGAAGACGTGGCGCATGGCCTCGCTGTCCAGGTGCTCGTAGAGCGCGTCGTCCAGGCGTCGTCCCGGCGGGAGCGGGGCGTCGCCCGCGAGGTCACGCGCGAAGAACGCGCGCAAGCGCAGCCGCGCCGCCTCGAGCCGACGGGTGAGGGCCACCACCTCCACGCGGTTGCAGGTGGAGAGCAGGACCGCCTCCTCGATCTCCTCACCGGCCACGAGCTTTCCGAGGAGAGGAGCGGGATCCGACACCGCGAAGCACTCGCGCAGCTCGAGCGGCGCCGTGCGGTGGTTCATGCCCAGCAGCAGGATCCTCATGCCAGGAGCCCCACGCCCACCACGGCGAAGAGCAGGAAGGCGAAGCCCGCCAGCGAGGCGACCGCCGCCTCTCGCCCGCGTTGGTGGCGCGCGAAGCGCAGCGCCGCCAGCGCGGCGTAGATCGACCAGGCCACCGCCGTCCAGGTCTCGTGGGCGGTGCCCGTCCAGAGCCGGCCCGACTCGTTTTGCATCCAGATGAAGCCGGTCACCAGGCCGAGGGTGAGCAGCGGGAAGCCCGCCGCGAAGGCCACGGCGTTCACCCGGTCGAGGGCCTCCAGCGACGGCAGCGGAAGTCCGCGCGGCTTCGCACCCGGGCGCTTCCGCTTCAGGCTGCGGTTCGCCAGCAGGAAGAAGAGGCCCGCCAGGCCGGCCAGTCCGAAGAGAGCGAGCCCCGCGCTGCCCAGGAGGACGTGCGCATGCGGCCAGGAGGCGCTCCCCACGAAGGGGGTGCGCTCGGAGTGCGGCAGGCGCAGCGCGGCGTAGAAGGCGCCCACGAACGCCACCGGACCGAGCAGCACGACGAGCCCGGCCAGGCGCGCGCGGCGCAGGAGCGTCAGGAAGAACATCACCGCGATCCAGGCGGCGAGCGAGACCGCGGCGGGCAGGTCCGTGAGCGGCGGCGGCTGCGCCGCGGTGTGCAGGGCCAGGAAGGCGAGCCCGTGCACCAGCGCGCCGGCGGCGAGGAGCACGACACCGCTGCGCACCAGACGGGGCGCCGGGAGCTCGAGACCCACGCCCGCCACGAGGCCCGCGGCCAGGTAGAGTGCGGCCGTCACCTGGTGCAGCTCGACGAACACCTCAGGCTCCGTCCCGGCGCGGCAGGCGCGCCAGGCCCTCGGCCAGGCGCGCCGCGTCGTTCACCATCTCGAACATGCGGTAGGCGGGCTCGCCGAAGAGGACGAAGCGGATCTCCTCCAGCGTGGTGTCGCCCGCCAGGTGCGCGCGCGCCTCCTCCAGCAGCGCCTCGGCGCAGCGCTGCAGCGGGACTCCCCCGACACCGGCGCCGATCGCCGGCGCTGCGAGGCTCCGACAGGCGCGCTCGCGAGCCAGCTCGAGGCTGCGGCGAAAGGCGCGGCGCACCGTCTCTTCGCTGGCCGAGCCTCCCGGCGGCATCCCGGCGGCATGGATCACGAAGCGTGCCGGGAGACGGCCCGCCCCGGTCACCGCCGCATCGCCCACCTCGATCGGCCCCAGGGCATCGCACTCCGCCTGGATGCTCGGGCCGCCCTTCTCGCGGATCGCCCCGGCCACGCCCGAGCCCAGCCGGAGCGCGCTGTTGGCGGCGTTCACGATCGCGTCCACGCGCTCCTCGGTGATGTCGCCTTCGCGCAGCACGATGCGGCGCTTCATCGCCGCGTGCCCCTCCGGGCGGGCGCGGCGGGCAGCGCCTCCACCACGCCCGCCACGAGCAACGGCAGCAGGATCTCGTGGTGTCCGACCAGCGAGATTCCCTTGCCACCGAGTCGTGTCGGGCGCTCCACCACGTTCATCTGGGGCCGGTACTGGCGGATGAAGTCCAGGTTCACGGTCGTGAAGCGCTCGACGGTGAAGCCGAGGTTGCGCGCCAGCGCCAGCGCCTTCAGGAAGACCTCCGGCAGGATCACCGCCGAGCCCACGTTGAAGAAGACGCCGCCCTCCAGGGTCGCCACCAGCCCGGCCAGGCGCTCGAAGTCGCGGTAGCTGGTGGCGCCGAGGGCCGCCCCGTCCGCGCTCGGGTGCATGTGATGGATGTCGGTGCCGATGGCCGCGTGCACGGTGACGGGCACCCGCAGGCTCCAGGCCCGTGCCAGGAGCGAGCGCTCCTTGTGGGGGTAGTCGCCGCTCGCGATCTCGCGCCCCACCGCCTCGCCCATCCCCAGGCCCTCGGCCGCGCCGGCAGCGATGGCGCGGTTCAGGCGCTCGGCCGTCTCCTTCGCCATCCCGAAGCTCCCGTCGTCGAGGGCCCGCGCCACGTCCTCGCTGGTGCGCCCGATGAGCGCGAGCTCGAGATCGTGCACGCAGCCTGCGCCGTTCATCAGGAGCCCGCTCGCGAGGCCCCGCTCCAGCAGGTCCACCACCACCGGCGCGAGCCCCACCTTGATCACATGGGCGCCGAGCCCCCAGAGCAGGGTCCGGCCGCCGCGCCGGGCCCGCACCGTGGCCTCGATCGCGCTGCGCAGGTCGGCCGCGCCGAGCAGGCGCGGCAGGCCGCCCAGGAACTCGGCGAATGAGGCCCCGGGGCGGTGCGGCCGCGCCTCGTCCTGCCTGCGCACCTTGCTCGGACGCTTGCGTGCGGGGACGGTGCGCAGCTTCGACCGATCGATCCGCGGCGGTGTCGGACTCACGCGGGCCCGGGAAAGAGGGCGTCGTCCACCAGGTCGGCGAGCACGTGGGCGATCGCGATGTGGCACTCCTGGATGCGCTGCGTGTCGCGCGAGGGCACCACGATCGCCACGTCGGCGTGGCCCGCCAGCTTCCCTCCTCCCTTTCCCGCCAGCGCGATCACGTGCAGGCCGCGCCGCCGCGCCGCCTCCACCGCCGCGAGGACGTTCGGCGAGTCGCCGGAGGTGGAGATCGCGAGCGCCACGTCGCCCGCCCGGCCATGCGCCTCCAGCTGGCGCGCGAAGACGCGCTCGAAGCCGTAGTCGTTGCCGATGGCCGTGAGATCCGAGCTGTTAGCGGTGAGCGCCAGCGCGGGCAGCCCGGGCCGCTCGCGCCGCAGGCGGCCCGTCCACTCGGCGGCCAGGTGCTGCGCGTCCGAGGCCGAGCCGCCGTTGCCGAAGAGCAGCACCTTGCCGCCGCGGGCGAAGCACTCGATCAGGATCTCGGCCGCCTGGGCGATCTGCGGCGCCTGCTCGGCGGCCAGCGCCTCCTTCAGCCGGGCGCTCTCGGCGAGCTGCGCCCGCACCGTCGCGATCCGCTGCGCGGCTCCCGGAGCGAGCACGCCCTCACGCGTGACATCTGCCATCGAAGACCTCGCCGGGGGCTCACGGCTCGAAAAACCGTCGCGGAATCGAGGGGATCGCGCGCCGGGAGCAAGATAGAGGCGGGCCTCGGGGCCCGCAAGCGCCGGCCGGGTTGCGCTGGCTGCTATCCTGCACCCGTCGCGCATGCCGATGCGACCAGCGCGGGCTCGACCCGCACGGGGGAGACGATGGCCGAGGTGGCGGAGGTCACGGATCAGAACTTCGACGCGGAGGTGCTCCGCTCGCCGCTGCCGGTCGTGGTCGACTTCTGGGCCGAGTGGTGCGGCCCCTGCCGCGCCATCGCCCCGATCGTGAAGGAGCTCTCGGCCCAGTACGCGGGCAAGGTCAAGGTGGTGAAGATGGACGTCGACACCAACCCGCAGACCCCCGGGAAGTACGGCATCCGCGCCATCCCGACCCTCCTCGCCTTCAAGGGCGGCAGCGTCGTCGAGCAGATGCAGGGCGCGCGCCCGAAGGCCGCGCTCGAGGACATGCTGAAGAAGCTGCTCTGACGCCGGCGAGCCCGCCGCCCGCCGAGCCCCCAGTGCCCCGCGTGCCTCACTCCTCCCGACCCAGCCGCAATCCCTTCGGGACCACCGCGCGCTCGAGCACGGCGAAGCCCGCCTGCACCAGGAGGGCGAGGAGCGCGGCGGGCACCGCCCCCTCCAGCAGCAGTCCGACGTCGTCGAGGCGGATCCCGGTCAGGATCGGCTGGCCGTAGCCGCCGGCGCCGATCAGGGCGCCGAGGGTCGCCGTTCCCACGTTGATCACCGCGGCGGTCTTGACACCCGCGAGGATCGCTGGCGAGGCGAGCGGCAGCTCGACCCGCAGCAGGCGTGCGCGGGGCGGCAGGCCGAGGGCCTCCGCCGACTCGCGCAGCGACTCCGGGATCCCGCGCAGCCCGGCATGGGTGTTGCGCACGATCGGCAGCAGGCTGTAGAGGAAGAGCGCCGCGATCGCCGGCGGCGCGCCGATGCCGAGCAGCGGGATCATCAGCACGAGCAGCGCGAGCGACGGGATCGTCTGCAGGATCCCCGTGACGGCCAGGATCAGCCCGCCGAGCCGCGGGCGTCGCGCCGCGACCACGCCGAGCGGGAGCGCCAGCGCGATCGCGACGCCGAGCGAGACCGCGACCAGCGCCAGGTGCTCTCGGGTGTAGCGCCAGAGCCGCGCAGCCCGGTCCTCGCGGATCGAGTGATCGGCCACGCCGAGCTCGCGGCGCAGGAAGTCGGCCGCCACCTGCGCCTCCGGCACGCGATCGAGCTTCGCCCGCGCGTTCATCGTGCGCATGGCGTCCGCGTCGATGCGCCCCGCCAGTGGCTCGAGGGCGTCGATCACCGCCGGCGTCCGCTCCGCCAGCTCCTCGCGATAGAGGTAGACCGCCTGATACACGGGAAAGTGATGAAGATCGTCCTGCAGGACCGTCAGGTGGTAGTAGCGGATGTCGGCGTCGGTGGAGTAGAGATCGGTCGCGTCCAGCGTGCCGGCGTCGAGGCCGCGGTACGCGAGGTCGTGGTCGAGACCGCGCACCTCGCGCTGGGGCAGCCGGTAGCGCGCACGGAGCGCCGGCCAGCCGTCGCTGCGGTCCATGAACTCGTTGGTGAAGCCGAAGCGAAGCTCCCGGTGGCTCCGCAGGTCGGAGATGCTGCGGATCCCGAGCCGGCGCGCCGTCTCCGCCTTCATGCCGAGGGCGTAGCCGTCCTCGAAGCCGAGGGGCGGGCCCATGCGCAGGCCGCGCGCCGCCAGCGCCTGCCGCAGCGCCGCCATGCCGTGCACGCCCTCCCCGGCCAGGATCTCGTACTCGAGCGTCCCCGTGTACTCCGGGTAGAGATCGATCTGTCCGGCGACGAGCGCGTCCCAGAGCACCCGCGTCCCCCCGAGGCCCGCGCGGTGCACGACCTCGGCGCCGGCGTCCCGCGCCAGGGCGGCGGCGATCTCGCCGAGGATCACCGATTCGGTGAAGGTCTTGGAGCCCACCACCACGCGGGGGCGCGCCCGGGGGGCGGGCTGCGCATGGGCCGTGCCCGCGAGCCCCAGCGCCAGCGCGACGGCGCAGCCGATCCGGCGCGACCCGAGCCTCATGGCGCCGGATCCCCGACGAGCGGACGCTGCGCGCGAACGAAGCGCGTCACGTACTCGTCGGCGGGCGCGTTCAGCAGATCGTCGAGGCGGCCCTGCTGCACCACCCGGCCGTCCCGCAACAGCACGATGCGATCGGCGAAGAAGCCCGCCTCCGCCACGTCGTGGGTGACCAGCAGCACCGTCTTTCCGAGCGCCCGGAACACCCGGCGCAGATCCTGCTGCAGCTCGGCGCGCACCAGGGGGTCGAGGGAGCCGAGCGGCTCGTCCAGCAGCAGCACCTCGGGGTCGAGGGCGAGAGCCCGCATCAGCGCCACGCGCTGGCGCTGGCCGCCCGAGAGCTGCGCGGGGTAACGCTCGAGAGCGTCGCTGGGGAACCGGGTGAGCTCGGTCAGCTCGCGCAGCCGGGTCTCGATGCGACGCGCCTCCCAGCCCAGATGGCGCGCCATCAGCGACACGTTTCCGCGAGCGTCCAGGTGCGGGAAGAGCCCGCCGTCCTGGATCACGTAGCCGAAGCGCCGGCGCAGCAGCGGCGCGCTGCGCGCGTCCATCGGGGCGCCGTCGAGCGTGACGCGACCCCGATCCGGGACCAGCAAGCCGAGGGCGACACGCAGAAGCGTTGACTTCCCGCAGCCGCTGGCGCCCAGCAGCGCCACGGTCTCGCGCGGCAGGAACGAGAGATCGATGCCCTGGAGGGCGGGCGTGGGACCGAAGCGCTTCTCGATGCCCGCCAGCTCGAGCACGCGCGCCTCAGCGCCGGGGGCTCTGGGCGTCCTCGATCCGGCGATCGAGGCGCGCGATCCGCGGACGAGCCATGGCCCGAGGCTAGCGAACCCCCGGCGGGGCCCGGGCGTCGAGGCGGGGCGCCGGGCCCGTTGCGGCCGCGGGCCGGGCGACGGGCCTTGCCTCGAGGCGCATTCGGTGGGAAGTTCGGAAGCTCCGGGCTGGGGAGAGGACGCCTCGAAGGGAGGCACGATGGACCCCGCGCCGGCCTCGAACGCCTCGCCCGAAGCGCCGGTCGAGAGCCTCGCCCACCGCTACACCCGGCTGCGGGCAACGACCGAAGCGCTGTGTGCGCCGCTCTCCGCCGAGGACGCCGCGCTCCAATCGATGCCCGATGCGAGCCCGGCCAAGTGGCACCTCGCCCACACCGGCTGGTTCTTCGAGACGTTCGTCCTGCTCCCGGGACTGCGTGGCTACACCCACTTCGATCCCCGTTACGAGATGCTCTTCAACTCCTACTACCGCAGCGTCGGCGAGCCCTACCCGCGCCCGCGTCGCGGTCTCCTCTCGCGGCCGTCGCTGGAGGAGGTGCTGCGCTACCGGCGCCACGTCGATGCGGCGATGGGCGAGCTCCTGGCGGCGCCACACGAGGCCGAGCGCAGCGAGCTCCTGGCGGTGGTGGAGCTCGGCCTGCAGCACGAGCAGCAGCACCAGGAGCTCCTGCTCACCGACGTGAAGCACCTGCTCCACCAGAATCCGCTGCGCCCGGCCTATCGCGCGAGCGGCCGGGCGTCCGCCATCGCGAGCGCGGCGGCACGCCTGGACTTCGTCCCCTGGCCCGGCGGCTTCGCCGGGATCGGCCACGCCGGCCCCGGCTTCGCCTTCGACAACGAGGGCCCGCGTCATCGCCGCTGGCTCGAGCCCTTCGCGCTCGCCACGCGTCTCGTGACCAACGGCGAGTGGATGGCCTTCATGGCGGACCGGGGCTACGAGCGACCGGAGCTCTGGCTCTCCGACGGCTTCGAGGCGGTGACGGCCGGCGGCTGGCGCGCGCCCCTCTACTGGGAGCGCGATGGCCAGGGCTTCTCGCACTTCACGCTGGACGGCCTGCAGCCCGTCCGGGCCGAGGAGCCGGTCTGTCACGTCAGTGCGTACGAGGCCGACGCCTTCGCGCGCTGGGCCGGGGCGCGGCTCCCGGGCGAGGACGAATGGGAGGTGATGGCCGCCGACCGGCCGGTGGAGGGGAACTTCGTCGAGAGCGCTCGCCTGCGGCCCGCGACCGCCCGGGAGATGCCGCTCCCGGCGCAGCTCTTCGGCGACGTCTGGGAGTGGACGCGCAGCGCCTACGCCGCCTATCCCGGCTACACCCCGCCGCCCGGGGCGCTCGGCGAGTACAACGGGAAGTTCATGTGCAACCAGCTCGTGCTGCGGGGGGGCTCCTGCGCGACGCCCCGGTCCCACGTTCGGGCCAGCTACCGGAACTTCTTTCCACCGGGCGCGCGCTGGCAGTTCAGCGGGGTGCGGCTGGCGCGGGACGCGCGATGAACCCCGCGGCCGGGAGGCCTCGCCTGCGCGTCGCGGCAGGCGAGCGCCAGAGCTTCCTCGAGGACGTGCTCGACGGGCTCTCGCGCCGACCGCGCGAGCTGCCCTGCAAATACTTCTACGACGCGGCGGGCTCGGCGCTCTTCGAGCGCATCTGCGAGCTCGAGGAGTACTACCCCACGCGCACGGAGCTCTCGATCCTCGAATCCCACGCCGCGGAGATGGCGGAGCTCCTCGGCGAGGGCTGCCTGCTGATCGAGCCGGGAAGCGGGAGCGGCCGCAAGACGCGCCTCCTGCTGGAGCGATTGCGGCAGCCGGCGGGCTACGTGCCGGTCGACATCTCGCCGGGACCGTTGCGCGCGCTGGCCCGGGAGCTCTCGCGCGCGCATCCCGGGCTCGAAGTGCTGCCGGTCTGCGCGGACTACACCGCCGGCCCGCCGCTCCCGAGTCCGCGAGCCCGTGCGGCGCGCCGCGTGGTCTTCTTCCCCGGCTCCACCATCGGGAACCTGCACCCCCACGAGACGCTGGCCTTCCTGAAGCAGACGGCGGCGCTCTGCGGCCGCGGCGGCGGGCTCCTGGTGGGCGTGGACCTCCCCAAGGCGCGTGCGCTCCTCCAGCGCGCCTACGACGACGCGCAGGGCGTGACCGCGCGCTTCAACCTGAACCTGCTCGCGCGCATCGACCGCGAGCTCGGCGGCGACTTCGATCCGTCGGCCTTCCGTCACCGTGCCTCGTGGTCGCCCGCTCGCTCGCGCGTGGAGATGCACCTGGTCGCGGAGCGCGGCCAGACGGTGCACCTGGCCGGCCGCCGCTTCGAGATCGCACCGGGCGAGTCGATCCGGACCGAGTGCTCCTACAAGTGGAGCCTGCGCGCGTTCCGCGGCCTGGCCTCCGCCGCGGGCTGGCGCGTGCGCCGGGTCTGGACGGATCCACGGCGCTGGTTCAGCGTCCAGTACCTGACGCTCGCGTGAGGGCGCGCTCCCGGGCCTGCGTTCGGCCCACGCTCCGGCTACTCCTCTCCGTCGGGCGGCCCGGCCGCCGCCACCGCCGCGGCGTCGGGCAGCTCGCCCGGGAGATCGCTCGGCGCGAGGGGACCGACCGCCCGGCTCGCCTTCGCCGAGGGCGGTGGCTCGAAGAAGCGGACCGGCCAGCGGCGCTTCACCGCGGCCCGGTAGAGGAACGGATCCGGGTTCGTCACCACCGGGTGTCCCACCAGATCGAGCAGCGGCAGGTCGGTGACGGAGTCGGTGTAGAACCAGCTCTTCGCCAGGTCGATCCCGTGCTCCTCGATGAACTGCTGCAGCCAGTAGATCTTCCCTTCCTCGAAGCAGATGGGCTCGATCACCCGGCCGGTGAAGCGGCCCCGCTCCACCTCGAGCCGCGTGTAGAGGAAGTGACGGATGCCGAGGCGCTCGGCCAAGGGGCGGACCACGAACTTCGTGGCGCCCGAGACGATCGCCACCACGTGACCCTGGGTCTGGTGCTCCTTCACGATCCGCTCCGCCTCGGGATAGATCGTGGGCTCCACCATGTCGCGGAACCAGCGGTTGGCCTCGCGCACCAGGGCCCGCTCGCTCTGCCCCTGGAACTCCTTCATGGCCTCGCGGGTGAAGGCCTGGATGTCCAGCACCCCGGCCTTGTAGCGCAGGTAGGCGCCGAGCCCGCGCAGGAGGTCCCAGCGCGTCATCTCTCCGCGCTGGTAGCGGTACTTCATGTAGAGGTTGCCCGAGTTCTGCGCGATCAGGGTCTTGTCCATGTCGAAGAAGGCGCCGACGCGGGGACGGGCGGGCCGGTGGGCGGGACGCATGGGCGAGACTCCGGGGCGTGCGGCCTCAGAAGAGGTAGCGGCGCATCGACACGTTGAGAAGGAGGCCGACACCGATCAGGTTCGCGATCATGGCCGATCCGCCGTAGGAGAAGAGCGGAAGCGCCACGCCGATCACCGGTGCGAGGCCGAGCACCATGGCGATGTTGATCACGGCGGGCCAGAAGAGCATCGCGACCACGCCCACCGCCAGCATGGCCCCGAAGCCGTCCTTGGAGCGGCTCGCCACCAGGAGCCCCCAGAGCAGCAGCGCCAGATAGAGCGAGAGCACCAGCGCGCTGCCGACGAATCCCCACTCCTCCGCCAGGACGGAGAAGATGAAGTCCGTGTGCTGGGTGGGCAGGAAGCGAAGCTGGGTCTGGGTGCCCGCCAGGAATCCCTTGCCGAAGAGGCCACCGGAGCCGATGGCGATCCGCGACTGGATCGCCTGGTAGCCCGAGGCCAGCGGATCGCGACCGGGCTCCAGGAAGTCGAGGATGCGGCTGCGCTGGTAGGGCTCGAGCGCGAAGCCCACCAGGGCCGCGAATCCCGCTCCGCCGGCCGCGATCACGACGGCCCACGCCCGCCAGGGGATGTGGACGAAGAGCAGGTAGCTCGCACCCACCAGCAGGGTGAGCAGCGCCACGCCCGTATCGCGCTGCGCGACGATGATCGCGACCGGCAGCGCGATCACGAGCCCCGGGCCCCAGAGGTCGCGCAGGCGGTGGAGCTGCTCCGGCGGGTGGCGCTGGAAGTAGCGTGAGAGCGCGAGCACGAGGCCGAGCTTCGCCAGCTCCGAGGGCTGGAGGCGCAGCGGGCCGAAGACGAGCCAGCTCTGATTCCCCTTGTAGATCGGCGCGAGGATCAGCGTGGAGAGGGTCAGGAGGCAGGCCAGGAAGTAGAACGGGAAGGCCAGGCGCTCGAGGCGCCGGTAGTCCACCAGCACCGCCACCGCGAGACCGAGCCCGGCGAGGCCGATCGAGACGAGCTGGCGCTGGAACTGCGGCGCCACGCCGTCCGCGCCCGCGTGGGTGGCGGAGAAGAGGTTGGCGACGCCCATCGCGAGCAGCACCAGGAGCAGCCCGAACGGGACGCCGTCGAAATGCTGCCAGGCGCGACGATCAAGGCCGAGCATGCGCGTCCCCCAGTGCGAGATCGGCCGAACCGGCTCCGGGCTCGCTGCCGGGCCTCGCCGAGACGGTTCCCCCGTCCGCCGCGACCGCCGGCTGCTGCGGCGGCGACTCCGCCTCGAGCAGACCCTCGCGCGCGGCCTTCTTCTCGAAGTAGCGGGCCAGCACCTTCTGCGCGATCGGCGCCGCGGCGCTTCCGCCGTGCCCCGCGTGCTCGGCCAGCACGGCCACCACGATCTCCGCATGCTCCGCCGGCGCGAAGGCCACGAACCAGGCGTGATCCCGGAACTTGAGCGGGATCTTCGAGTCGTCCATCCCCTCGAAGTGCTGGAGCCCGGCCACCTGGGCGGTGCCGGTCTTTCCAGCCACGTTCACGCCGGGCACGCGCGCGCGCCCGCCCGTTCCGCCGGGCTCCTCCACGACGCCCATCAGCCCCGCGCGGACGATGGCCAGATTCTCGGGCTTCACCGGTACGTCGGAGACGAAGGAGGTCGGCTCCTCCGTCGCGCCGGGCGGCAGATCGGGCATCACGAGGCGCGGCTTCACCACGTGGCCGCCGTTGGCGATCGCGGCATACGCCACCGCGAGCTGGAGCGGCGTCAGCAGGTTGTAGCCCTGGCCGATGGCGGCGGAGACCGTCTCGCCGGCGTACCACGGCACGCCGAAGCGTCGCCTCTTCCACTCGCTCGAGGGCACGAGGCCGCCCTTCTCGTCCGAGAGCTCGATCCCGGTCGGGCGGCCGAGGCCGAAGCTCTTCGCGTAGTAGGCCAGCCGGTCGATCCCGATGCGGGTTCCCATCTCGTAGAAGAAGACGTCGCAGGAGCGCACGAGCGCCGCGTGCACGTCCACCGAGCCGTGTCCCTCCTTGCGCCAGCAGCCGTAGCGCCGGCCGCCGAACCAGAAGGATCCCGGGCAGAAGACCCGGGTGGCCTTGCTCGCCACGCCCTCCTCCAGCGCGGCTGCGGCGACGATGGCCTTGTAGGTCGAGCCCGGCGGGTACTGTCCGGCGATGGCGCGATCCTGGAGCGGCTTGTGCTCGTCGTGCATGAGCGCGCGCCAGGTGACCGGATCGACGCCGCCGGCGAAGGCGTTCGGGTCGAACGAGGGGCGCGAGACCAGTGCCAGGACGTCGCCGGTGCGGGGATCGAGCGCCACCAATGCGCCCTGCCGCTCCGGCTCGTCCGGCCGCTCGGCGGCGAAGCCCTGCACCGCGGCGCGCTGCAGGTCGGCGTCCAGGGTGAGCCGCACCGGGCTTCCGGGAACGGGCTCCACCTGGTCCAGCAGCTCGACCTCGCGGCCCGCCACGTCGACCGCGACGTTGCGACCGCCGTCCTGGCCGCGCAGCCGGGACTCGAGCCGGGCCTCCAGGCCCGACTGCCCGATCACGTCGCCGGGCCCGTAGCCCTGGTACTCCGGCTCCTCGAGCTGGTCGGCGCGGATGTCTCCGATGGTGCCGAGCACGTGGGCGAAGAGATCGCCGTCCACATACTGCCGGCGCGGCGACACATCGGTGAGGACACCGGGCAGCGCGTAGCGGTGCGTCTCCACCCGCGCGAGCTCGTCGAACGGGAGGTCCGAGACCAGGCGCACCGGCTGGAAGCGTGCGCGGCCTCGGGGATGCCCGACCCGCGCCTCCAGCCGCTCGGGATCCTGGTCGAGGAGCTGCCCCAACGCGCGGAAGGTCCGCTCCGGCCGCCGCAGCTCGCTCGGCAGCACCTCGAGGCTGAAGGACGGCCGGGTGGTGGCGAGCACGCGCCCGTCGCGGTCCAGGATGTCGCCGCGCGGCGCCACCAGCCGGAGCGTGCGGATCGAGTTGCGCTCCGACTGCTCGTTCAGCAGCGCGCCCTCGACGATCTGGAGCTGGAACAGGCGCAGCACGAAGACCGCGAAGGTCGCGACGAGGCCGGCGGAGACCAGCCAGAGCCGCGGCCCGCCGACACCCTCGCCGCTCGAGCCCAGGCGGTCGTTCATCGCGGGCTCCGGACGCCACCAAGCGGTGTCGGCCTCCCGAGCGAGCCGCTGCGCCGGGGCGCTTCCACCTCTCCCGTCCAGCCGACGGCCTCGCCCACCGCCGAGATCACGAAGGGCGCGCACGCGCCGTTGAGCGCCGCCTGGAGCCCCGTCCCGAGGACGGCGTGCAGGTCGAGGGGTGGCCCGGCGCCGAAGAGCCAGGCCAGGCCCGTGAGCCCGAGCCCGCACAGCGGCGAGACCACGGCCGCGAAGATCGCGGTCGGAAGCGGGCGGCGCAGGTCGAGGGTGCCATCGACGGCCCGGGCGGCCGCGAAGACCAGGAGCCCGAGGAACGCGTTCTGCCCCAGGAGGGCCCCGGAGAGGAGGTCCGTCCCGTAGCCGAGGGCCGCCGTCACCAGCAGCCCGGAGCCCGCCCCCAGATGGAGCGCCGCCCCGATCACGAGGAGCAGCCGCAGATCGGGGCAGAGGGCCGGAGGCAGGAACGTGGTCAAGGCGCCCTGCAGCATCAGGGCGAGCGCCCCGAGGAGCAGCACCAGGAGCGCCCCTCTCACGAGCCCGGCCTCCCGCCGGTCCGGGGGGGCGCGGGAGCCGCCGCGTCCTCGTCGGTGTAGAGGAGCTCCATGGTGGGGCTGCGCCAGCGCATCACGTAGACCTGCTCCAGACGCTGGAAATCGACCGACGGACGCACCTGCGCCTCCTGGAGCAGCCGGGCATCGGGCTTCGACACCGAGACCACCTCGCCGATCCGCAGACCCTTCGGATAGACGCCGCCGAGCCCGGAGGTGATCACGGCATCGCCCACCTCGACGTCGTCGCCGCGCACCGCAAACTCGAAGCGGAGCTCTCCGGTGCCCTGCCCGTGCACGATGCCCGGGGCGCGGCTGCGCTCGATCATCCCGTCGACCGCGCTCTGCCGGTCCAGGAGGAGCATCACGCGTGCGGCGTGAGGCGCGGTCGCCGTGACCAGCCCGGCCAGGCCCTGCCCCGTCACCACCGGCATCCCCGAGCGCACGCCGTGCGCCCGACCGCGGTCCACCAGCGCGGAGCGCAGGAGGGGGGAGAGCTCCCCGCCCACCACCTGGGCGGCCACCATGTCCGTCTGGAACTGGTCCCGCAGGGCGGCGATCTCGCCCAGCCGACCGCTCTCCAGCAGGGCCTCCCGGTACTGGAGGTTCTCCTCCTCCAGCGCGGAGACGCGTCCTTGCAGGCGGTCGTTCTCCGCCTTGAGGTCCACCAGGTCCAGGTAGCCCCGCCAGAGACCCCGGACGAGCCCCACCGGCGCGGTTAGGACCCGCTGCACCGGGGCGGCGATCTCCAGGACGAGCCCAGACCACGGGGCCAGCTCGCGGCCCCGGGCGAGCGCGGCGCGGCGCTCGGCCGTCATGGTGCCGAGCGACAGCAGCAGGAGTGCCACGAACAGCACGGGTACGCGAAGGCGCTCGAGAAGCTCGCTCATGACCTCCGCGTCCGCGGGGGGACCTCAGGAACGGATCGTCACTTCGCGCAGAAGCCTGAGCTCGTCCAGGCAGCGGCCGGTGCCCATCGCGACCGCCGTGAGCGGGTCCTCGGCCAGCATCACGGGCAGGCCGGTCTCCTCGCGCAGCAGGATGTCGAGGTTCGCGAGCAGCGCGCCGCCCCCCGTGATCACGATCCCCTTGTCCACGATGTCGGCCGAGAGCTCCGGCGGGGTGCGCTCGAGGGCGATCTTCACGCTCTCCACCACCGCGTTCACGGGCTCGGTCAGCGCCTCCCGCACCTCGTCGCTCTTCAGCTCGAGGGTCTTCGGCACGCCGTGCACCAGGTCGCGACCCTTCACCTCCATCGAGCGCACGTCCTCGGTGGGATACGCGGTGCCGATGTTGATCTTGATCAGCTCCGCCGTGCGCTCGCCGATCAGCAGGTTGTACTTCCGCTTCACGTAGTTGATGATGGCCTCGTCCATCTTGTCGCCGCCCACGCGGACGGAATTCGAGTAGACGATTCCCGAGAGGGAGATCACGGCGACCTCGGTGGTGCCGCCGCCGATGTCCACGATCATGTTGCCCGACGGCTCCGTCACCGGGAGCCCGGCGCCGATGGCCGCCGCCATCGGCTCCTCGATCAGGTAGACCTCGCGCGCGCCGGCGGACAACGCGGTGTCGCGCACCGCGCGCTTCTCCACCTCGGTGATGCCCGATGGCACCGCGATCACGATGCGCGGCCGCACCAGCTTCGACCGGTTGTGAACGCGCGTGATGAAGTAGCGGAGCATCGCGTGCGTGATGTCGAAGTCCGCGATCACGCCGTCCTTCATCGGGCGGATGGCGACGATGTTGCCGGGCGTGCGGCCGAGCATCTCCTTCGCCTCGCGGCCGACCGCGCGCACCTTGTCGGGACCGCGCCCGTCCTTCAGCACCGCGACCACGCTCGGCTCGGAGACGACGATGCCGCGTCCCTTCGCGTACACGAGCGTGTTGGCGGTGCCGAGATCGATCGCGAGGTCGTTCGAGAACAAGCCGAGGATCGGGTCGAGGAGCACGTCGCCGGCCTCCGAGTCTCCGAGCGGCCAGGGGGAGCTCCGTCGGATGCGCACCCTATGGCCTAAGTGCCCGATTTGCCGAAGCGTTTCGACGGACCGACGGACCGTCGAGAGCGTACCAGCGACGCCCTGCGGGTTCAAGCGCGCCCGGCTCGCGACCCGGGCGCGCGGCGCGCCTTGCCGCGCCCGGAGCGCCTTCGTACGCTGCAGGGCTTCGCGCGCGAGGGGCCGCGGAGCCCCGGGAGAGCCACATGCTTCGCGTCCTGCGCCAGGGCCAGCGTTGGATCATGGCCTTCGTGATCCTCTTCATCGGCGGCGTCTTCGTCGTCTTCACGGGCATCGGCAATCCCTTCGGCCGGCGCGGCGGACCGCGCGGGGGCGCCGTGCTCGAGGTGGGGAGCCGCTCCTTCGACGGCTACGACGTGGACCGCGCCTACCGGATCCAGGCCCGCCAGTACCAGCAGATGCTCGGCGACGGCTTCGAGCAGAAGATCGGCCGCGACCGCCTCACCGATCTCGCCGCCCAGACCCTGGTGCAGCAGGCGCTCCTGGCCGAGGAGGGCGAGCGGCTCGGGCTCGAGGTCTCGGACGACGAGCTGCGAGCCTTCGTGCGCGCGATGCCGGGCTTCCAGGACCGGCCGGGCGAGCCCGGCTCGGGCAAGCAGGCCTACGACCGCTTCGTCCAGCAGGAGTATGGCTCCCACCGCACGTTCAACCGCGTGCTGCGCGACGACCTGCTGGCCCAGAAGGCCGCGCGTCTCATCACGCGCACCGCCGCGGTCTCGGAGAGCGAGGCCCGGGACGCGGTGCGGCTGCTGCACGAAGAGGTGGAGCTCGCGCTGGTGGTGCTCGACCCCGCCAAGCCTCCGGGCGCGGTGGAGATCTCGGACGAGCAGGTGAAGGAGCTCCTGGCCAAGGACGAGGCCCGGGTGCGCAAGGCCTACGAGACCCAGAGCCACCGCTTTCACGTGCCCGAGCGCGTGCGCGCGCGCCACATCCTGTTCCGGGTGAAGCCCGACGCCCCGGCGGACCAGGTGGAGGCCGCGCGCAAGCAGGCGGAGGAGGCGCTGGCTGCGATCCGCGGCGGCGCCGACTTCGCCGCCGTGGCCCGCGAGCGCAGCGAGGACCCGAGCACGAAGGAGAAGGGCGGCGAGCTCGGCCTCTTCTCCCGGGGCCAGATGGTGAAGCCGTTCGAGGACGCCGCGTTCGCCCTCTCGCCCGGCCAGGTGTCGGACGTCGTGCGCACGGACTTCGGCTTCCACGTGATCCAGGTCGAAGCCCGGGAGCCGGCCAAGGATCAGTCCTTCGAAGAGGTCCGCGACACCCTGGCCCGGGAGCTGCTCGCGCAGGACGCCGGCAAGGCCGCGGTGCGCAAGGAGGCCGAGTCGCTGGCGGCGGCGGTCAAGGAGGGCAAGAGCCTGGAGGAGGTGGCGCGCGAGGACGGCCTCACTCTCACCCGGCCGGGACCGCTCCACTGGCGGCCCGACGGCCTGATTCCCCAGGTGGGCGTCTCGCCGGACCTGTTCGCCGCGGCGTTCGCCCTGCGACCGGAGCACCCGAGCTCCGATCGGATCTTCGAGGTGGGCGACAAGCTCGTGATGGTGCAGCTCCTCTCCCGCAAGGAGCCGAACGACGAGGACGTGGCGAAGGAGGTGCCGGCGATGCGCGAGCGGATGCTCGAGGACGAGCGTCAGCGCATCGAGGCGACCTGGCTCGATGCACGCCGCAACGAGATGCTCGCGTCGGGCGAGATCCGGATGGATCTCTCGAAGCTACACGGGACGGGCGGCGCCTGACCCCTCGCCCGCGGCGTTGCACGCGAGGCGCGATCTCGGCTAGGCGAATGCTTCCTTGCGGTGGCGGATCAGCTCCATGAACTCGGAGCGGGTCTTCGGGTCCTTGGCGAAGATGCCGCGCATCGAGCTCGTGACGGCGAAGGCGTTCTGCTGCTCCACGCCTCGCATCTTCATGCACAGGTGGATGGCCTCCGCGACCACGCCCACGCCCTGGGGATGCAGCACCTCCTCGATCGTCTCGGCGATCTCGGTGGTGAGCCGCTCCTGCACCTGGAGCCGCCGCGAGAACATCTCCACCAGGCGCGGCAGCTTCGAGAGACCGACGATCTTCCCCTTCGGCACGTAGGCCACGTGCACGCGGCCGAAGAACGGCAGCAGGTGGTGCTCGCAGAGGCTGAAGAAATCGATGTCCTTCACCAGCACCATCTCGTCGTAGTCCACGTCGAAGAGCGCCCCGTTCAGGATCGCCCGCGGGTCCTGGCCGTAGCCCTGGGTGAGGAAGCGGAAGGAGCTGGCCACACGCGCCGGCGTGCGCAGGAGCCCGTCGCGGTGGGGATCCTGGCCGAGCTCCTTCAGCAGCGCCTGGACCAGCGGCTCGATCGGATCGGGGGATTCACTCATCGGGGCTCTCCGGCGTCGAAGGTGTTGCGCGGCGTCTCCACCACCCGGACGTTCCATAGACGCGCCGTGCCGGTGCGGGTTACCGGCTCGGCGAGCTCGCGCCGGATCGCCAGGGCCAGGTTCTCGGCCGTCGGCACGGCCCGCTCGAAGAGGGGATCGTCGTTCAGCATCCGATGGGAGAAGCGCGCGAGGATGCGCTCGCGCACCAGCGCGTCCAGCCGGTCCGGGTCGAGGACGCGTCCGGTCGCGGGATCGATCGGCCCCGCGACCGTCAGCTCGATTCCGTAGTCGTGGCCGTGGCCGTTCGGGTTGGCGCACTTCCCGTAGACGCGGGCGTTCTCGGCCTCCGGCCAGTCCGGCCGGCGCAGCACGTGGGCGGCCGGAAAGCGATAGCGACGGGTCAGCGTGATCACGGGGCGACGCCGTCCTCGCTCACCTCCGCGAAGGTGTCCGGGTCCTCGTACAGGCGAACGCGCTCGAGCAGGCCCGCCGGGAGCGCTGCGCGGAGCAGGCGGAAGATCACCAGCGCGAAGTGCTCCGGCGTCGGCGGGAGCTTCTCGAAGTAGGGGGTGTCGGCGTTGAGATCGCGGTGGTCGAAGCGCGCCACGACCTCCCGCTCCAGCAGCTCCTTCAGGTCCTTCAGGTCGAGCACCATGCCGGTGGCGGGGTCCGGCTCGCCGCGCAGGGTCACCTCCAGGCGGTAGTTGTGGCCGTGCCGGGACGCGCGCCGGCCGAAGAGCCGCTGGTTCTCCGCCGCAGGGAGCTCGGAGCGCCAGTAGCGAAGCGAGGCGGAGAACTCGGCGGCCCGGGTCAGCCGGACGCTGGAGGGGGTGGGGCCCGACACGGGCGCGAGCCTAGCCCCGCGTCCCTTCTCGTCAAATCAGAGCCGGGGACCCGGGTAGCGGCGCAGCAGACCCCGCACCACGCCCCGCACGACCACGTCCTCCGCGGGCACCTCGATCGGCCGCAGCGTCGGGTTGGCGGGAAGCAGCCGGACCACCGGTCCCCGGCGCTGGAGCTTCTTCAAGGTGGCCTCGTGCCCGCGGAGCAGGGCCACCACCACCTCGCCGTCGCGGGCCTCCGGGCGGTGCTCGACGATCACCACGTCTCCGTCCTGGATGCCCTCGTCGATCATCGAGTCGCCCTTTACCCGAAGCGCGTAGCTCTCTCCCCGTCCTGCCAGCTCCCGGGGCACCGAGATGGTCTCGGCGGCCTCGATCGCCTCGATGGGGTTGCCTGCGGCCACGGTGCCCACCAGCGGCAGGCTCACGCTCTCGCCGCCGGCCGGCGCCTCCACGGGCTCGACGGAGCGGGAGCGGTGGGACGACTTGCGCAACAGGCCCTTCTGCACCAGCCGCTCGACGTGCTTGTGGACGGTCGCCACCGAGGAGAGGTGGAAGTGGCTCCCGATCTCCTCCAGGCTCGGCGAGTAGCCGCGCTCGGCGATGAAGCCGCCGATGAAGTCCAGGATCTCGCGCTGGCGCCGTGTCACGGCCATGCCTCGGGCCCTTCGTCCTTTTTTCGCGCCCCCCACCCTGCGCGGGCCGGGGCCGGAAGTCAAGGGCCGTGTCCGGATCGCCTTGCGCGGCCGACGCGCGGGTCATACATTCGCTGCGCCCTTGGCAGTCCCGATCGGCGACTGCCAAATGGCTCGCACAGGACTCGAAGACGATTCGAAGACAGCGGGGCGCCCGGGCCCAGCCTCGAACCGGAGCCTCCCGACGGCCGATGGCGGCCGCGCCGGGAGGCCGCCGGCGGCCCCCCACACGGAGGAAACCGGACCCATGAAGATCCGTCCGCTTCAGGACCGCATCATCGTGAAGCGCGTCGAGGAAGAGGAGAAGACCAAGGGCGGGATCATCATCCCGGACACCGCGAAGGAGAAGCCCCAGGAGGGCAAGGTCGTCGCGGTGGGCCCGGGCAAGGTGACCGAAGACGGCAAGCTGCAGCCCATGAGCGTGAAGAAGGGCGATCGCGTGCTCTTCAGCAAGTACTCGGGCACCGAGATCACGATCGAGGGCGAGGAGCACCTGATCATCCGCGAGGACGACGTCCTCGGCGTGATCGAGTAAGGGAGATCGATCCAGATGGCGAAGGAGATCCGCTTCGACCAGGAGGCGCGCCAGAAGCTGCTCGCGGGGGTGAACGGCCTCGCGAACGCCGTGCGCGTGACCCTCGGCCCCAAGGGCCGGAACGTGGTGATCGAGAAGAGCTTCGGCTCGCCCACGGTGACCAAGGACGGTGTCACCGTGGCCAAGGAGATCGAGTTCGAGGACAAGTTCGAGAACATGGGCGCCCAGATGGTGCGCGAGGTCGCGAGCAAGACCTCCGACGTCGCGGGCGACGGCACCACCACCGCCACCGTGCTGGCCCAGGCGATCTTCCGCGAGGGCAGCAAGATGGTGGTGGCGGGCATGAACCCCATGGAGCTCAAGCGCGGCATCGACAAGGCCGTCGGCGCGATCACCGACGAGCTCAAGAAGATGTCGAAGCCCACGCGCGACTCGAACGAGATCGCTCAGGTCGGCACCATCTCCGCCAACGGCGACTCGACGATCGGCAAGATCATCGCCGAGGCGATGGAGAAGGTGGGCAAGGAGGGCGTGATCACCGTCGAGGAGGCCAAGTCGATGGAGACGGTCCTCGACGTGGTCGAGGGCATGCAGTTCGACCGCGGCTATCTCTCGCCGTACTTCGTGACCGACGCCGAGCGGATGGAGGTCGCGCTCGAGGACGCGCTGGTGCTGATCCACGAGAAGAAGATCAGCGTGATGAAGGACATGCTGCCGCTGCTCGAGCAGGTCGCGCGCTCCGGCAAGCCGTTCCTGGTCATCGCCGAGGACGTCGAGGGCGAGGCGCTGGCGACCCTCGTCGTCAACAAGCTGCGCGGCACGCTCACGTGCTGCGCGGTGAAGGCCCCGGGCTTCGGCGACCGGCGCAAGGCGATGCTCGAGGACATCGCGATCCTCACCGGCGGCAAGGCGATCACCGAGGACCTCGGCATCAAGCTCGAGAACATCAAGCTCGAGGACCTGGGCCGGGCGAAGAAGGTGGTCGTGGACAAGGACAACACCACGATCGTGGAGGGCGCGGGCAAGTCGTCGGCGATCGAGGGCCGGATCAAGCAGATCCGCGCGCAGATCGACGAGACGACCTCCGACTACGACAAGGAGAAGCTCCAGGAGCGTGTTGCGAAGCTCTCCGGCGGCGTCGCCGTGATCAAGGTCGGTGCGGCTACCGAAATCGAGATGAAGGAGAAGAAGGCTCGCGTCGAGGATGCGTTGCATGCGACCCGCGCCGCCGTCGAGGAAGGCGTGGTGCCGGGCGGTGGTGTCGCTCTCGTGCGCGTGCAGAAGGCTCTCGACAAGCTCGAGACGGTGAACGAGGACCAGGCAGTTGGTGTGAAGAT
>JAWOLJ010000060.1:0-32255 GCA_033853555.1 Myxococcota bacterium | reverse complement strand
AGATAGGTTGCCTGGAGCCAGACGTTCAGCGGGATGTGACTGCGCTCGAACACCGTCCCGACCGTCACGCTGAACTGCTTTCGGCAGTCACCACACTTCAGGAGGCCCGGTCGCGCTCGGGTGCCCTTCTCGCCGCCGCGGCCGGTGAGGCGCGTGGCCGGACCCGTAGATCCGCAATGCGGACACACCGGCCCCTCGGGCCAGCGGATATTTTCGAGGTATTCTCTAGCCCTGTCGGGGTCTTGGAAGTGGGGGGCGCTTAGCTCCGACATCTCCGCTCTCCTCAAGCGAAAGAATGCCGTCGCTATGCGGGTTTGTCAAGTATACAATCCCGAAATCTTGGGCAACCGGGTGATAGCTCGCCGTCGTCCGCCTCTGGATCCGCCGCGCCCGCTGGCTGACTAGACCGTGCCGCGCGATCTCCAGCTCGTGCTCGACGCCCTGCTCGACGGGGTGGTCGTGCTGGACCGGGAGGGTCGGGTGGAGCGCGTGAACGCCGAGGCCTGCCGGATCCTCGAGAGCTCGCCCGAGTCGGTGCTCGGCCAGCCGGTGGAGCGCCTGCTCGGCCCGGCCCACGGCCTGGCCGCGGTGGCGCGCCGCGTCCTCGCCTCGGGCCGCACCGCACTGGAGAGCGAGCAGCGGGTGGAGCGCCGCTTCGAGGCGCCCCTGGTGGTGGACATCGCCGGCTCGCCCTTCCTGGATCAGGACGCCGCGGTGGACGGCGCGGTCCTCGCGCTGCGCGATCGAACCATCCAGCGCTCGCTCCAGGAGGTGGTGGCGGAGCGCGAGCAGCTCGCGGCCTTCGGCCACATCGCGGCCGGCATCGCCCACGAGGTGAAGAACCCCCTCGGCGGGATCCGCGGGGCGGCGGAGCTCGTCGCGATGCGGAGCTCCGACCCGAAGACCCGGGAGGCGGCGGAGCTCGTGGTGCGCGAGGTGGACCGGATCGCGCAGCTCGTGGACGACCTCATGGTCTTCGCTCGCAGCGAGAAGCTCCGCCTCGAGCCGCTGAACCTGCACCGGGTGCTCGACGACGTGCTCGATCTCCTGGCGCTCGATCCGATGGGGCGACACGCGAGCGTGGAGCGCTCCTACGACCCGTCGATTCCGGACCTCCTGGCGGACCGCGACCGCCTGACCCAGGTCTTCCTGAACCTCGGGCGCAACGCGCTGCAGGCCCTTGAGGGTCGCGAGGGGACGCTCTCCATCTGCACGCGCACCCGCCTGGAGCAGCGCTTCACGCTGGAGGACGGCTCGCGGGCGCCCGCGGTGACGATCGAGTTCCGCGATACCGGGCCGGGTATCCCGGAGGAGCTGCTGGAGGACGTGCTGGCCCCCTTCTTCAGCACGCGCCCGGGCGGCACCGGCCTCGGGCTCGCGCTCTCGCGCCACTGGGTCGCGCGGCACGGCGGCACGCTGCGCATCGAGAGCGCGGCGGGCCAGGGAACCACGGTGCGCGTCACGCTGCCGCTGCGGCGCGCCGACACCGAAGGGAGTCGGGAATGACCCTGCGGGCGCGCGTGCTGGTGGCGGACGACGAGCCCTCGATCCGCTTCGTGCTGCGCGAGGCGCTGGAGGCCGCGGGCCACGAGGTGGTGGACGTGGACGACGGCGACGCCGCGCTGGAGGCGCTGGCCGCGGGAAGCTTCGAGATCGCCTTCCTGGACATCCGCATGCCGGGCCTCTCCGGGCTGGAGCTGCTGGAGCGGCTGGAGGCCCTCGGCTCGGAGACCGCCGTGGTGATCGTGACGGCGCAGAACACGTTCGAGAACGCCGTCGAGGCCATGAAGCGCGGAGCGCTCGACTACCTGGTCAAGCCGTTCCGGCTGGGCGAGGTCACGGCACTCACCGAGAAGGCGCTGCGCGCCCGGGCGCTCCAGCGCGAGGTGCGGCAGCTCCGGCGCGAGGCGGGCCGGCGCGTGACGCCCGGTGACCGCCTCGTGGGTCGTAGCCCCGCGCTCCTCGAGATCTTCAAGACCATCGGGCGGGTGGCGCGCAGCGACGTGCCGGTGCTGATCACCGGCGAGAGCGGGACCGGAAAGGAGCTGGTCGCCCGCGCGATCCACCACGCGAGCGCGCGGGCGGAGAACGCCTTCGTGGCGGTGAACGCGGCGGCGATCCCCCGCGAGCTGCTGGAGAGCGAGCTCTTCGGGCACGAGCGCGGCGCCTTCACCGGAGCCGTGGAGTCGCGCCTCGGGCGCTTCCGCGAGGCCACGGGCGGCACGCTCTTCCTGGACGAGATCGGCGACATGCCCCTCGAGCTGCAGGCGAAGCTCCTGCGCGTGCTGCAGAGCGGAGAGGTCACGCCCCTCGGCGGCCGGCGGGCGGAGCAGGTGGACGTGCGGGTGCTGGCGGCCACGCACCGCGACCCGGATGCGGAGGTGCGCGCGGGCCGCTTCCGCGAGGACCTCTTGTATCGCCTGCGCGTGGTGCCCATCGCGATCCCGCCGCTGCGCGAGCGCAGGGAGGACATCCCGGTCCTGGCCGAGCACTTCGTGGCGCGTTACGCCGAGGAGCTCGGCACCGGGCCACGCTGGCTGGCCCAGGACACCATCCAACACCTGGTCGCGTATCCCTGGCCGGGCAACGTGCGCGAGCTCGAGAATGCGATCAAGCGGGCGCTCGTGCTCTCGACCGGCGAGGTGCTGACCCCGGACGATTTCGGCTTCCTGACCGCCCCGGAGCGGGAGGAGGTCCCGCGTCCGAGCCTGGAGGCGCTGGTGCGCGAGGCGGTGGAGCAGCAGCTCGCGGGGCCCGAGCCGGGCGAGCTGCACGCCCGGCTGCTGGAGCGGATCGAACGCCCGCTCCTCGAGCGCGTGCTGGCCCACACCGGCGGGAACCAGATCCGCGCCGCGGCGCTCCTCGGGATCAACCGCAACACACTGCGCAAGCGGATCGTGGAGCTCGGCATCCCGGTCCCGGCCCGCACGTGAGCGGCGCGGCGTCGGCGCGGCCTTTCGCTGGGCTCCACGTCCTGGCCGACGACGACCCGCGCTGGCCCTACGATCCGCTGGAGCAGGCGCGCGCCGCCTGCGCCGGGGGCGCGGCGGTGGTGCAGCTTCGCGCGAAGCACGCCGGCGATCGCGAGACCTTGCGCTGGGCGGCGGAGATCCGGCGGCTCACGCGGGAGCGCGGCGTCGTCTTCGTGCTGAACGATCGCTTCGACCTCGCGCTGGCGGCCGAGGCGGATGGAGTGCACCTCGGCCAGGAGGACCTCCCGCCCCGCTGCATCCCGCCGTCGCTGCGCGCGCGGCTGCGCGTCGGTCGCTCGAGCCACACCCTGGAGCAGGCGCGGGAGGCGGTGCGCGAGGGGGCGGACTACGTGGCCTTCGGGCCGATCTTCGCCACCGCCTCCAAGGCGACGCCGTGGGCGGCCCGGGGCCTGGAGGCGCTGGCGGAGGCGGCGCGGGCGGTGGCTCCGCTCCCGCTGGTCGCGATCGGCGGGGTGGACGCCTCGCGCGCCGCGGCCCTGCGCCGCGCGGGCGCCGCCGGAGCCGCGGTGATCTCGGCGGTGGCGGCGGCGAGCGATCCCGAGGGCGCCACGCGACGCCTGGTGGCCGCGCTGGCGGAGGGCGCTGGCGCGTGACCGATCTCGCGGGACGCGCGGTCTCGGCCCTCGGGCTCGTGGCGATGATGGGCGTGGCGTGGGCCACCTCCACCGATCGGCGTCACGTGCCCTGGCGGACGGTCGTCTGGGGCCTCGCGATCCAGCTCGCGCTGGCGGGCCTGCTGCTCAAGACCGAGGTCGGCGCGCGCTTCTTCGGCGGTGCCAACGACGCCGTGAACGCGGTGATCGGCTACACCGACGCCGGCGTGCGCTTCGTCTTCGGGTCGCTGGCGGAGACCGGCTTCTCCTTCGTGGTGAACGTGCTCCCCACCATCGTCTTCCTGGGAAGCGTCTTCTCCGTGCTCTACCACCTGGGGCTGGTGCAGCGCGTGGTGGACCTGCTCGCCCGGGCGCTGGCCAGCCGCATGGGGACCTCCGGCGCCGAGAGCCTCTCCGCGGTGGCCAACATCTTCCTCGGCATGGTCGAGGCGCCGCTCCTGATCCGGCCCTACCTCGCGGGCATGACCCGGAGCGAGCTCTTCTGTGTCATGACGACGGGGATGGCGGGGATCGCGGGCTCGGTGCTGGTGGCCTACGTGCAGATGCTGGGCGGCGGCGACTTCGCGGGCCACCTGGTGACGGCGAGCTTCCTCTCGGCGCCGGCGGGGATCCTGATCGCGAAGCTCATGCTCCCCGAGCGCGAGGAGCCCGCGACCGCGGTGGCGGGGCGCGCGACCCTCGAGCGCACCTCGCTCAACCTGATCGACGCGGCGGCGATCGGCGCCATCGAGGGTCTCAAGCTCGCGGCCTACGTGGGCGCCATGCTGGTGGCCTTCGTGGCGGGGATCGCGGCGCTGAACGACGGGCTCGCCCGGGCCGGCGGCTGGGTCGGGATCCCCGGCCTCTCGCTCCAGGGCCTGCTGGGAGTCGCGCTCGCGCCCGTCGCCTGGCTGATGGGGATTCCCTGGCAGGATGCGCCGCGCATCGGCGGGCTCCTCGGCATCAAGACCGTGCTGAACGAGTTCCTGGCCTACCGCGAGCTCGGCGAGCTGATCCGCCAGGGCGCGGTCGGACACCGCACCGCGGTGATCGCGTCCTACGCGCTCTGCGGCTTCGCGAACTTCGGCTCGCTCGCGATCCTGATCGGCGGGCTCGGCGGGATGGCGCCGGGACGCCGAGCCGACGTGGCGGCGCTCGGGCTGCGCTCGATCCTCGCGGGATCGCTCGCGAGCTTCATGACGGCCTGCGTGGCCGGGATGCTGCTGTAGAGGTCGCTCCGCCCGACCGCGACGGGCCGCTCAGTCCTGCGCGGTCACGGTCAGGGTGATCCGGGTGTGGCCCGCCTCGTCGGAGACGAGGGCGCTGGCGCGGCGCGCCTGCTTGCTCGCGACGAGGACGTACTCGCCCTCGACGGTCATCTCGCCGTCCAGGCTCCAGCCCCCCGCGAGGAGGCGCTTCCGATAGAACGCCGCGACCTTCTGCGGTGTCTCCCGGGCCTCGAGGACCAGGCTGGTCCGCCGTCCATGCGGCGGTGTGGCCTCGACGGTGACCGCCCCGGGGTAGATCGGCAGGTCGCGCGGCAGGCCGGGCGCCGCGCCCGCGGCCTCGAGCGCGGCAGGGCTCGCGGCGTCGGTTCCTTGCGAGGGCGATGCTCCGCGGCGACAGCCGGCGGGTACGAGCGCGACGCCCAGCAGGATGCAGGCGACGACGAGACGGACCATCCCTCCTCCTCCAGCGCGGGGCGGCCGGACGACGGCTCGCCACGCGGATCCCCCGTGCCCCTACAATCGGCCGCAGGGAGGGAATCCATGAACGCCGCCTGCATCGTCGTGGTGTTGTGGATCACATTTGCCGCCACGCACCTGGGCCTCTCGAGCCGTGGGCTGCGAGCGCGCCTCTGCGCCGTCCTCGGCGCAGCCGGCTTCCAGCGCCTGTACTCGCTGGTGGCCTTCGCCACCTTCGTCCCGCTGGTCTGGTTCTACTTCCGGCACAAGCACGCAGGTCCGCTCCTGTGGCAGGTCCCGCTGGGGAGCGTCGGACGCGGCGCGCTCTACCTCGCGATGGGGCTGGCGTTCGTGATGATGGCGGCGGGGCTCGCCACGCCGAGCCCGGCGGCGCTGGGCTCGCGCACCACCGCGGTCCGCGGCATCCACCGCATCACCCGCCACGCCCTGTTCATGGGGCTCGGCCTCTTCGGCCTCCTCCACGGCGCGGTGAATGGCTTCGCGAGCGACGTGGCCTTCTTCGGCGGCTTCCCGCTCTTCGCGTGGCTCGGCTGCTGGCACCAGGACCGGCGCAAGCTCGCGAGCGGCGACCCCGTCTTCCGCGCCTTCCACGCCGAGACCCCGTTCCTTCCCTTCACCGGGCGCGAGACCGGTCGCGGCCTGCGCGAGCTCCCGCCGGGGGTGGTGGTGGCAGGGATCGCGCTGACGGTGCTCCTGCGCTGGGTCCATCCCTGGGTGTTCTCGCGCTGAGCGAGATATTACAGAGATTGCGGCATCCGGCTTCAATATGTAATATCACGCCGTGGCACCGTCGCCCCGCAGCCTGATCCTCGATCTTCTCTCCACCCTGCGCCGCGGGGCGATGCCGGTGCGCGCGCTGGTGGAGGCCGGGGCGCTCTTCGGCCTCGAGGGGAACAGCGTGCGGGTGGCGCTGGCGCGGCTGCTGGCCGCGGGGCGGGTGGAGCGCGACGAGCGCGGTCGCTATCGCCTCGCGCCGGGCGCCGCGGCGGTGGCCGCTGCGGTGGCGGGCTGGCGGCATCTGCCCGAGCGCCTGCATCCCTGGGAGGGCGGCTGGATCGGCGTAGCCGGGCGCGCGGCGGTGCGTCGCGGGCGGGCGGGACCGGGGGAGCAGGCCCTGGGCCTCCTGGGGTTCCGCGAGCTCGCGTCGGGCCTCGCCGTCCGTCCCGACAACCTGGTGGGAGGAGTGGCCGGCGTCCGAGCCGGGCTGGCCTCGCTCGGCCTCCCGGCCGAGCGGCCGGTGTTCGCGCTGGGCGAGCTCGACCCGGTGAGCGAGGCGCGCGCGCGGGAGCTCTGGGACGTGCCCGCGCTCCTTGCGGGCTACCGCGCCACGCGTCGCGCCATCGAGCGCAGCGAGGCCCGCCTGCCGCGGCTCTCGCGCGAGCGCGCCATGCTGGAGTCCTTCCGGGTGGGGGGCGAGGCGATCCGCCTTCTCGCGCGCGACCCGCTCCTCCCGGCGCCCATCGTACCGGCCCGCGAGCGCGAGGCGCTGGTGGGGGCGATGCGGCGCTACGACGCCCTGGGCCGCGCCTGCTGGGCGCCCTTCCTGGCGGAGCACGGCGTTCCGCACCGGCACGCGCCGGTGGATCTCCGCGCGTTCGATGCGCCGACCGGCCTCGCGCCGGCGGCGGCCGGAGGCATCGCATGAGTGTGTCGGCCGTTCCCGCCCGCGACTGGCGCTCCGCGCTCTCGCGCGAGGAGATCGAGGAGCTCCTGGCCCTCCACGACCTGCGCGCCGCGGGGTCGGTCCTCCTCAACTGGGGCCTGGTCTTGGCCAGCTTCGCCATCGTCGCAGCGTGGCCGAACCCGCTCAGCGTGATCCTCGCGCTCTTCGTGATCGGCGGCCGGCAGCTCGGCTTCGCGATCCTGATGCACGAGGCCGCGCACCGGGTGCTCTTCCGCAGCCGGCGCGCGAACGATTGGGTCGGGAACTGGCTCTGCGCCTATCCCGTCTGGAACGACACCGCACCGTATCGGGCGTACCACCTGCAACACCACGCCCGGACCGGCACCGCCGAGGACCCGGACATCGGGCTCGCGGCGCCCTTCCCGGTGACCCGCGCCAGCCTGCGCCGCAAGATCTTCCGCGACCTCTCGGGCCAGACCGGGCTCAAGCGCGCGCGGGCCACGCTGCGCCGTGACCTCGGCCTCTCGCGCGGCCGCGCGCGCCGCGAGGAGCTGGCCCTGACGTTCGGCGCGGCGGGGAAGGCGGCGGCGGGGATTCGCAACCTGCGTGGCGTGCTCGTCACCAACGCCGTGCTGTTCGCCGTCCTCGCGCTGGCCGGCCATCCGGCGCTCTATCTGCTCTGGGTGGGGGCCTGGCTCACCACCTTCAGCCTGGCGATGCGGATCCGCTCGATCGCGGAGCACGGGATGGTGCCCGAGCCCACCGACGAGCTGCGCGGCACGCGCACCACCCTGGCGCGCTGGTGGGAGCGCCTGCTGCTGGCGCCGAACCACGTGAACTATCACCTGGAGCACCACCTGCTGATGACGGTTCCCCACTATCACCTGCCTCGGCTCCATCGGCGGCTGCGCGAGCGAGGTCTCCTCGACGACGCCTGCGTGAGCCGCGGCTACCTGGAGGTGCTCCGGCTCGCCTCCTCGCGACAGGCCACACCGTCTCGCTAGACTTCCGGGTGGGGCGGCCTTCCGCCCGGGAGGAGTGCGATGGCGATCGTCTGCCAGGGCCTGCGAGTGCGCGACGTCATGACCCCCGAGGTCGCGACCCTGCGGCAGAACGAGAAGCTCTCGATCGCCGACGACGTGATGACCCTCGGACGCGTCCGACACCTTCCGGTGGTGGACGACGTCGACCACGCCCACGTGGTGGGAATCGTGACGCGGCACGACCTCTTCCGCGGCTCGCTGGCCCGCGCGCTCGGCTACGGCGCAGCGGCGCAGCAGAAGCTGCTCGGCTCCCTCGCGGTGAAGGAGGTGATGACGCCGAACCCCATCACCATCGAGCCCGACGCGCCGCTGGCCGAGGCCGCGCGCGTGATGCTGGAGCGCAAGATCGGCTGCCTGCCGGTGGTCGAGGCCGGAAAGCTCGTCGGCATCCTGACCGAGAGCGACTTCGTGTCGATGGCCTTGCGTCAGCTCCCGGGCTAGCCGGACCCTCCGCGAGCGGGGAACGCCGCGATCAGGCGCGCCAGCCAGGCCTCGACGTCGAAGCGGCCGTCCCTCGGCGTGAGGCCGAGCCGCACCACCACCAGATCGCGCGACGGGACGATCGCCACCACCTGGCCTTCGTGGCCGGAGGCGTAGAAGAGATCGCGCGGCGCGCCCGGGATCGGCGGCGGGCGCGTGCCGTCCCGAGGGCCGGCGTTCAGCCAGAAGTGCGCGCCGTACTCCCCCTCTGTCGAGGCCGGCGCCGGCGTGCGCGAGAGATCGACCCAGCCTTGGGGCAGGATGCGGCTTCCGGCCCAGACGCCGTCGCGAAGGTAGAGGTAGCCGAAGCGCGCCCAGTCGAGGGCGGTGGCCCAGGAGTACGACGACGCGACGAAGGTGCCGCTGACGTCGCTCTCGAGAAGGGCGCTCCCCATCCCGATGGGCGCGAAGAGCTCGCGACGGGGAAACGCGTGATACGCGACGTCGCCGCCGGCGATCGCGCGCCGCAGCAGCTCCGAGAGCAGGAGCGAGGTCCCGCTCGAGTAGTAGAACACGCTCCCCGGCGGATCCACCAGGCGCGCCGTCGCAGCGAACGCGGCCATGTCGCGGTGTCCCTCGCCGTAGAGCATGTCGATCACATCCGACACGACGGGCGAGGCCTCGTAGCCCTCGTTCCACTGGAGGCCGCTCGACATGCGCAGGAGCTCGAGCAACGTGATCGCGTGTCGCAGATCCCCGGCAGAGCGCCAGGCTGGGAGATCGGCCGGCGCGTCGAGCGCGAGGCGCCCTTCGCGCACCGCGATCCCGAGGAGCGCGTTCAGCACGCTCTTCGTCATGGATCCGCCGAGGAGACGGGTCGAGGCGGAGAAGCCGGCGCCATAGCGTTCCACCACGACGCGACCCCGGTGCACCACCACCACCGCCCGGGTGCGGACCGGCCGCTCGGGATCCCGCTCGGCGAAGGCCTCGTCGAGCGCGCGCCCGAGGGCCTCCACGTCGGCGCCACCGCTGGCCGGCGCAGCGTGCTCCCACTCCCGCGTGGGGAAGGCCAGGCCCGGTGGCTGCGGCGGGAGCGGCACCAGACCCGTGGTGTGGCCACGGGCGCCGAGCGGGGCCAGCAGCAGCGCCACGAAGAGGAGGAGGCTCGGCCTCGTCGTCACCGCGCGCATGGTACTCTCGCCCCGTCGTGGAGACAGCGGGAAGCCCGGAGCACCGCCGCCGGCGCGCGTGGCGCGGACCCGTCCTCGCCAGCGGCGCGTGCCTGCTCGCGCTGGTCGGGCTGGTGCTGCTCCGGGGCGCCCGCAGCTTCGGCGAGCTGAGCGCGGGCTACGCCGCGAAGACCCTCTGCTCCTGCGTCTTCGTCGCGGGCCGCGACGCCGACGGCTGCCGCCGCGAGGAGCTCGATGCCTACCGCTACGTCGACACGCGGGTGGATCGCGCCGCGCGTGTCGTCGAGACGCGCTCGCTCCTGCTCGGCCACGCACGGGCGAAGTACCTGGGTCCGCTCGGCTGCACGCTCGAGTAGGAGCTCGTCTTCGACGCCTGAGAGCGGGGGGGCCGGCGTCCGGGGGGAGAGGCGATGGACCAGAGCCAGGTCGCATGGGTGCTCGCGGCGGCGCTGTTGGCCGGCGCGACGGGCGCCGCCGCCGCGGCGCCCGCGCTCGACACCGCTCGCATCGAGCGTCTGACCGGCGCCCGGGGCCAGCTCGACGCGGCGAGCGGGGTCTTCAAGGTGTCGGTTCCGCGGGACGAGCTGGCCGTGCAGGCGCCGGGGGCGCGGCTCACGCCGGCCCTCGGCCTGACGAGCTGGGCCGCCTTCCAGCCGATGGAGAGCGGCGCGCTGGTGATGGGCGACCTGGTCCTGACCGCGCCGCAGGTGACCCCGGTGATGGACGCCGCGCTGGATGCGGGCCTCGCGGTGACCGCGCTGCACGATCACTTCCTCGCCGAGTCTCCACCGCTCCGCTTCATGCACGTGGAGGGGATGGGCGATCCCGACGTCCTGGCGAAGGGCGTGGGGCGCGTCTTCGCCACGCTGCGGCGCACGGCGGCGGCGAAGCTCGAGGCGCCGGGGGAGCCGATCGATCCTGCTCGCACCACGCTCGATCCGAAGAAGATCGATGGAATCCTCGGCCGGACGGGGACGCTCCAGAGCGGTGTCTACAAGGTCGTGATCGGTCGCGAGACGCGGATGCACGGGACGACGGTGGGCGGCGCGATGGGCGTGAACACCTGGGCGGCCTTCGCGGGCTCCGACGATCGCGCCGTGGTCGACGGCGACTTCGCCATGCTCGAGGGCGAGCTGCAGGGCGTGCTGAAGGCGCTGCGCGCCGGGGGCATCGAGGTGGTGGCGATCCACCAGCACATGACGGGAGAGGAGCCGCGCATCCTCTTCCTGCACTACTGGGGCATCGGACCGACCCGATCGCTGGCGCGGGGGCTGCGCACGGCGCTGGAGCGGACGGCGACTCCAGCGCCCTGACCCGGCGAAGACTCAGCCGCCGTCGGGCTTGAGCGCGAGGACCGGGCAAGGAGCCAGGCGCAGCGTGCGCTCGGCGACGCTCCCGAGCAGCAGGTGCTTGAGGCCCGAGAGGCCTCGCGTGCACATCACGATCAGGTCGATCCCGAGGTCGTGGGCCGTGGCCACGATGGCCTCCGCCGGCGGGAGCTCGCTGAGCCGCGTCTCCACGGAGACGCCCGCCCGGCTGACCTGCTCCGCCGCCTTGCCGAGGCTCCGTGCGGCGGCGAGGTGCACCATCTCAAAGAAGTCCGGAGGGACCATCACCTGTTCCGAGAGGCCGATGTAGGCCGTCGCAGAGTAGGCGTGCAGCAGCACCATTCGAGCGTCGAACCGCTTCGCGAGCTCGATGGCCGTGCCCAGCGCCTTCATCGAGTGGGTGGAGAAGTCGAGCGGGACGAGGATCTTGCGGATCTGCAACGCGGCCCCCTCGGACGCAGCTTCGCGGCCGCCGGCGAAGGTATCAGACGAGCGACACTGCGGTAGGCACGCTTCGTGCAGTATGTCCGCAGCGGTTCCGGGACGACGGGGTGAACCCACGATGAAATCGCTCCGGCGCGGCAGCCTTCGGCTGCTCGTCCTCGCCGCCGCCGCGGGCGCTGCGTTCCTGGCGTTGGGAAAGCTCTCGTGCTTCGCCCCCCGCGCCACGCCGACCCGGCTCGTGCTCTCCGGAAACATCGAAGCGCACGAGAGCGTCCTCGGGTTCGAAGGGGTGCAGGCGCGGATCGTCGAGCTGCCCTTCGACGAGGGCCAGTGGGTGGAGGCCGGCACGCTTCTCGCCCGGGTCGACGACTCGACCTACCGGCAGGAGGTGGCGGTGGACGAGGCGGCGGTGCGGGTCCAGGAGCGCCAGCTCTCGGCCGCGGAAGAGACGCTCGAGGCCGCCCGGAAGACCGTGGCGAGTGGCGAGGCGGACCTCGCGCAGAAGTCGCTCGACGCCGATCGCGCCCGCGACCTCTGGAGACGCGGGGTCGCCTCGACCCAGGCTCGCGACCTCTCCGAGACGGCGCTGAAGCAGTCGCGAGCGGCGCTCCAGCGCGATCAAGCGCTGGCCCGCCTGGCCGAGAAGAACCTCGCAGTGGCGCGTGCGAGCCTCGAGAGCGCGCGCCAGCGGCTCGAGCTCGCGCGGATCACTCTCGGCTACACGGTCCTGCGTGCCCCGTTCGCCGGCGTGATCCTGGTGCGCCAGGCCGAGCTCGGCGAGGTCATGGTACCCGGCACGCCCGCCGTGACGCTGGCCGATCTCGATCACGTCTGGCTCCGGGCCTACGTCAACGAGACCGACCTCCCGCGGATCCGTTGGGGGCAGTCCGCCAGCCTGCGGGCCGACGGCCTTCCCGACCGGAGCTACGCCGGCCGCGTGTCCTTCATCTCGTCGCAGGCCGAGTTTACGCCCAAGAGCGTCGAGACGCACGCCGAGCGCGTGACACTGGTCTACCGCATCAAGATCGACGTCGGGAACCCGAACCACGAGCTGAAGCCCGGGATGCCCGTCGACGCCACCCTCGAGCTGGGAGCCCCCGATGCCGCACGCTGACGACGTCGATGCGGTGCGGGTGGAGGGGCTCACCAGGCGCTTCGGAGCCGTGACGGCGGTCGACGCTCTCGCGTTCCGTGTCGCACCGGCCGAGATCTTCGGCCTGGTCGGGCCCGACGGCGCGGGCAAGACGACCACGCTGCGCATGCTGGCCGGCGTGCTGCCGCCCGACGCAGGCTCCGCCCGGGTCGCGGGCTGCGACGTCGTGCGCGACGCCGAGCCGTTGAAGACGCGGATCAGCTACATGCCGCAGCGCTTCGGCCTGTACGAGGACCTGACCGTCGACGAGAACATCCGCTTCTACGCGGATCTCTTCGCCACCGGCCGTGCGGAGCGGGAGCAACGCGCGACCCGCTTGCTGGCCGCCTCCGGGATGAGCGAATTCCGGGCACGGCTCGCCGGCCAGCTCTCGGGAGGGATGAAGCAGAAGCTCGGTCTCACCTGTGCCCTGATCCACAGGCCGCGGGTCCTGCTGCTGGACGAGCCGACCACCGGCGTGGATCCGCTCTCCAGGCGGGACTTCTGGCGCATCCTCTACTCGCTCGTGGGCGAGGGCGTGACGGTGGTGATCTCCACGTCCTACCTGGACGAGGCCGAGCGCTGCCACCGGCTGGCCTTGCTGCGAGGCGGGCGCCTCCTGCTCTGCGACACGCCGGCGCGGCTGAAGAGCCACGTGCGCGGACAGGTCGCGAGGGTGGCGTCCCCGCGCCCCCGCGAGGTGCAGGAGACGCTGGCCCGGGCTCCGGGAGTCCGTAGCGTGCTCCTGGTCGGAACGGCGCTGCACCTCGGCCTGGACGATTCCGGACGCATCCCGGAGCTCGAGCGGAGGCTCGCCGCCGCCGGCCTACCCTGGGACTCCATCTCGCGCATCGAACCGACCATGGAGGACCTCTTCGTCGCCGCGGTGCGCGAGGCCGAGGAGGAGTCGACGTGAGCGCGCCGGCGGCACGGGGGCCGTCGGTCGCGGTGGACCGGCTGGTGAAGCGCTTCGGATCGTTCACCGCGGTGGACGGCATCAGCTTTCGCGTCGACCCGGGCGAGATCATGGGGTTCTTGGGGCCGAACGGAGCCGGGAAGTCGACGCTGATCCGGATGCTCTGCGGCCTGCTCCGCCCCACGTCGGGTCGGGCGCTGGTCGCGGGGCGGGACGTGGCGCGCGAGCCGGAGGCGGTGCGCGAGCATCTCGGATACATGTCGCAACGCTTCTCGCTGTATGGCGACCTCAGCGTGCTCGAGAACTTGCGCTTCTTCGGAGGCCTCTACGGCGTGGACGGCCGCGAGTTCTCCGAGCGCAGCCGCTGGGCGCTCGAGATGGCCGGGCTCGTCGGCAGGGAGGCCACGCTCGCCTCGCAGCTCGCGAGCGGCTGGAAGCAGCGCCTGGCGCTCGGCTGCGCCGTGCTGCATCGGCCGCCGATCCTCTTCCTCGACGAGCCCACGTCGGGCGTCGATCCGATCGCCCGCCGTGCCTTCTGGGAGCTGATCCAGCAGATGGCGGCCACGGGCGTCACGATCTTCGTCTCGACGCACTACATGGACGAGGCGGAGTACTGTCACCGCCTGGCGCTGATCCATCGCGGGCGGCTGGTCGGGCTCGGCACGCCCGAGGAGCTGCGGCAGACCACCCTGCGAGGAGTGCTGCTCGAGCTCGCGTGCGAGCCGGTCGGCCCGGCGCTCGAGGCCTTGCAGGACGCCCCCGGGGTCTTCGATGCCGCGGTCTTCGGCGACACGCTCCACGTCGTGGCCGTGTCGGAGGAGAGCGCTCGCAGCGGGCTTCCAGCGTGGCTCGCTGCACGCGGAGTCCGTTGCACGAGCATCCGGACGATCGAGCCCTCGCTGGAGGACGTCTTCGTGCAGCGGCTCGGCGGTCGGGACCTGCAGGAGGGGGGAGCGGCATGAGCGCAGCACGGATCGCCGCCCTCGCCCGCAAGGAGCTGCTCCAGGTCTGGCGGGACCGCCGCAGCCTGTGGATCGCGCTCTTCATGCCGATCATGCAGATGGGCCTGATCGGCTATGGCGCGAGCCTCGACATCAAGCACGTCCCCGTCTGCTTCTCCGACCGGGAGGGCAGCCAGCGGAGCCAGGACCTGCTGAGGCGCTTCCAGGCCTCGGTGTACTTCCGGCTGGTGGCAGCGGTGGCGGACGACCGTGCGCTTCGCGCGGCGATCGACGGCGGCCGCTGTCGGATCGCGTTGGTGATCCCACCCGACTTCTCGGAGCGCCTCCACGACGCGGGGGGAGCCGCGGTGCAGGCCGTGGTGGACGGCACCGACGACAACAGCGCGAACGTGGCGATCACCTATGCACGGGCGGTGGTCTCCGCATACTCGGCCGACCTGAGGCTCGACTTCCTGCTGCGACGGGGGCTCGGCAGCCAGGCCGCACCGCCGCTCGCGGTCGAGCCGCGGGTCTGGTTCAACGAGGACATGGAGAGCCGCGCGTTCATCATTCCAGGCGTGGTCGCGATGGTGATGGCGCTGATCGGCGCCCTGCTCTCCTCGCTCACGATCGCCCGGGAATGGGAGCGTGGCACCATGGAGCTCCTGATCTCCACGCCCGTGCGTCCGGTCGAGATCATGCTCGGGAAGCTCCTGCCCTACTTCGGGATCGGGCTGCTCGATGCCGCGCTGTGCGTGGCCATCGCCGTCGGGTGGTTCGGGATCCCCTTCCGGGGCACGCTCGCGATGCTGTTCTGGACGGCGGCGCTGTTCCTGGTCGTCGTCCTCGGCGTGGGCTACATCATCTCGATCCTGACGCGCAATCAGCTCGGTGCGAGCCAGATCGCGCTCCTCGTCACCCTTCTGCCGACGACGCTGCTCAGCGGCTTCGCGTTCCCCATCGACCAGATGCCGGCGCCCATCCGGCTGCTCAGCTACCTGGTCTACGGCCGCTACTACGTCACGATCCTGAAGGCCATCTTCCTGAAGGGCGCGGGGGCCCGAGCCCTGGCCGTGCCGATCCTCGGCCTCGCCGTGTACGCCACGGCGATCGGCGTGATCGCCACCCGCGCCTTCCGCAAGCGACTGGTGTAGGGCCGTGTTCGCGCGCATCCGCCGCATGATCGTGAAGGAGTTCCTCCAGCTCCGTCGCGACCGGGCCGCGCGTTTCCGACTGATCGTGCCCCCGATCGTCCAGATGCTGGTCTACGGCTACGCGGCGACGTTCGAGGTCCATCGGGTGCCCACCGCCGTGCTGGACCTGGACCGCAGCCAGGAGAGTCGCGAGCTCGTGGCGCGCTTCACCTCGAGCGGGCGCTTCGAGCTGCACGCCGTGCTGGCGAATCGAGGGGAGATCGCCCCGACGATCGATCGCGAGCGGGCGACGATCGTGCTCCAGGTGCCTCCCGGCTTCGCCTCGCTGCTGCGGAAGGGCCGGACGGCGCCGCTCCAGGTGATCCTGGACGGCACCAACTCCAACACGGCCCTGATCGCGCTCGGCTACGTGAACCAGATCGTCTCGCGCTTCGCCGACGACTACGCGAGGGATCGGCTGCGTCGCGTGAAGCCGGAGCTCGTGCCGCTGTTGCCGCAGGTGACGCTGGAGCAGCGCCCCTGGTACAACCCGGACTTCAACAGCCGCTGGTTCTTCGTGCCGGGCGTGGTCGGCAGCCTCGCGCTGGTGATCATCGCCAACCTGACCGCGTTCGCGGTAGTGCGCGAGCGCGAGATGGGGACGCTCGAGCAGGTGATCGTCACGCCGATCCGGCGCACCGAGTTCATCCTCGGCAAGACGGTCCCGTTCTTCCTGGTCGGGCTGGCCGAGGTGGTCCTGATCTCGCTCGTCGGCACGCTCTGGTTCGACGTACCGTTCCGGGGCGATCCCCTGGTCCTGCTGGCGGGCGGGGCGCTCTTCCTGTCGAGCATGCTCGGTGTCGGCCTGCTGATCTCGACCGTCTGCACCACGCAGCAGCAGGCCTTCGCCTCGAGCTTCTTCTTCTTGAGCCCCGCCTTCCTGCTCTCGGGGTTCAGCTTCCCGATCTCGAACATGCCCACGGCGCTGCAGTGGCTGACCTATCTGTTTCCCCTGCGCTACTTCCTGGTCGTGCTCCGGGGCACCTTCCTGAAAGGGGTGGGCTTCGGCGTGCTCTGGCCCCAGATGGCGGGGATGGCGGCGATCGCGGCGGTGCTGCTCACGGTGAGCGTGCTGCGGTTCCGCAAGTCGCTGGAGTGAAGGATGTTCGGTCGGCGGCGCGGCCCGCGCCGCCGGCCCGGCCTCAGCGCCCGCGCCCCTCCAGCGAGTCCTCGGCGATGCGCCAGCGGATCACCCTCGTGCGCATCCATCGCACCGCGAAGAGGTCGCGGAGCGAGGCGAAGACCCGGTTCCACATCCCGTACTTCGACTGCCCGTGCACCCGCGCGCGGTTCCCGACGGGCACCTCCACCACCCGCCAGCCCTCGAGCTTCATCAGCGTGGGCAAGAAGCGGTGCATGCCCTTGAAGACCTTGATCCGCTCCACGCACTCCCGGCGGAACGCGCGGTAGGTGCAGCCGGCGTCGCGGATCTGCTCCCCCGAGAGCGCGTTGCGCACGCCGTTGGCGATTCGCGACTGGAGCTTGCGCCATGGGCTGTCGCCGGCCGTGCGGTCGGCGCGCCAGCCGCAGGCGCAGTCGGCCTCGCCGCGCCGCAGCGGGTCGAGCAGGTGCGGCAGGTCGGCCGGCGGGTTCTGGAGGTCGCAGTCCATGGTGACGAGTATCGAGCCGCGGGCCCGGCGCAGGCCCGCCTCGGTGGCCGCGCTCTCGCCCGAGTTGCGCTCGAGCCGGAGCAGCCGGAACCGTCCCTTCTCGTCGCGGGCCACTTCCTCGCGCACCCGGGCCGCCGTGGCGTCGCTCGAGCCGTCGTCCACGAAGATCACCTCGTAGGAATCGATCCCCGCGGCGGAGAGCTCGCGCCGCAGCTCGGCGGCGAGCAGCGGCACGTTCTCCTCCTCGTTGTAGGAGGGGACCACGATCGAGAGCTCGGGATCCGCCACCGCTACCTCCGGAAGAACCGGAGCACGCTCGCCGCGACCCGCTCCGCGTCCGCCAGCGAGAGCGAGGGGAAGACCGGGAGCGAGAGGATCTCCTTGCAGGCGGCCTCGGTGCGCGGCAGGGCCTCGTTGCGCACGCCGGCGCGCCCGAGGGTGCCCGGCTGCTGGTGCGTCGCCAGGGGGTAATGGATGCCGGTCTGGATGCCGTCGGCCGCCAGGTGCTTCGCCAGTGCGTCGCGCTCCGGTGTCCGCACCACGTAGAGGTGGTAGACGTGCTTCGCGAGCTTGCTCTCGCGAGGGAGCACCAGCGGGGCGTCCTTCAGCCGCTCCGAGTAGAGCGCCGCGATGCGGCGGCGGTGCTCGTTCATGGCGTCGAGGCGGCGCAGCAGCACGCGGCCCGCCGCGGCCTGGATGTCGTTGAAGCGCAGGTTCCAGCCCACGATGTCGTGGGTGTGCTTCGACTGGCGGCCGTGGTCGCGCAGCATGCGAAGCTTGGCCGCGAGGCCGGCGTCGTCGGTCAGCACCGCGCCGCCGTCGCCCAGCACCGGCAGGTTCTTCGAGGGATAGAACGAGAGCACGGCGGCCGCGCCGAAGCTTCCGACCCTGCGGCCACGCCACTCGGCGCCATGGGCCTGGGCGCAGTCCTCGAGCAGGGGGAGCCCGTGCCGCTTCGCCACGTCCTGGATCGCATCGAGGTCGCACGGATGGCCGTAGAGGTGCACCGGCAGGATCACCTTGGTGCGGCGCGTGATGCGGGGCTCGAGCCACGTGGGATCGAGCGTGTAGCTCTCGTCGATGTCGAGAAAGACCGGGCGCGCGCCGCTCTGGAACACCGCCTCGATGGTGGGGAAGGCGGTGTGGGAGGGCACCAGCACCTCGTCGCCCTCCTCCACGCCGAGCGTGGAGAGGGCGAGCATGAGGCCGGCCGTGGCGTTTGCGACCAGCACGCAGTGCTGGCGGCCGAACCAGGCGGCGAGCTCCTTCTCGAAGGCCTTGCACTCGGGGCCGAGGATGTACTGGCCCGAGTCCACGGCGGCCATCACGCGGGCGCGGATCTCGTCGTCGATCTCCACGCGCGAGAGGGGGATGGGCGTCGGCTTGGCGTCGCTCGTCATGCGGGTCTCCAACGGTGTCAGCAGGGAAGTACGAGCGCGACGCGCCGCCCTTCGGCGGCGGACCGCTCTGCGGCCTCGATCACGGCGGTGGCCGCGGCGCCCGCGAAGGCGTCCGCCGCCTCGGCGCAGGGCCGGCCGGCGCGGCACGCCTCGTGGAAGGCGCGAAGCTCGGCGGCGAGCGGCTCCTCGCCGGCGGCCACGAGCGGCGTCACCTCGCCCGCCGCCGCCTCGAAGGCGCCGTCTCCCGCGGCCCGGTGGACGTTCGCGAAGAGCCGGACCTTCTCGCCCTTGGCCAGGAAGTCGCAGACGATGGCGCCCTCGCTCCCGATCACCACGAGGTCACGCCGCTGCTCGGGCGGGAAGCAGGAGGCCTCCACGTGCCCGAGGGCGTCACCGTAGTCGAGGGCCAGCAGCGCGAGGTCGTCCATGCCGCGGCCGAGGAAGTCGCGCATCACCGCCGTCACCGCCGCCGGCTGCCGCCCGAGCAGCCACGAGAGGAGATCCACGAAGTGGACGCCGTCGGAGATCGCGAGGCCACCGTCGGTGCGCGGCCGCTTGAAGCCTGCGAAGCGGGACATGGCGCAACGTACCCGTCCCACGCGCCCCGCGCGCACGGCGTCGGCCACCGCGCGCGCCTCCGGCGCGAAGCGGAACACGTGGCCCACCTGCACGATGCAGCCGCGCTCCCGCGCCAGGCGCGCCAGAGCGAAGCCCTCCGCGGCCCGCGGCGTGAGCGGCTTCTCCACCAGCACGTGCTTTCCGGCCTCGAGCGCGGCCCGAACCATCTCCGTGTGGGCCGGCGCGGGCGTCACCACGTCGAGGGCGTCGGCCTCCGGCAGCAGCTCGCGCCAGTCGAGGGAGGTCTTCTCGGCCAGTCCGTTCAGGAGCTCGGGACGCGTGTCGCAGACCAGGAGCTCCGGCGCGGAGGCGCCGCCCTCAGCCGCGAGCTTGCGCCACGTCCGGAGGTGGTTCTGCCCCCAGCGACCGAGGCCGATCTGCAGGATTCTCATGCTCTCTCTCGTCCTCCTCGAGCGCCCGCCTCTGCTCCTGCCTGCGGATCAGCATCAGGTTGCGCGCGTAGACGAAGGCGTTCGGTAGATACGCCAGCACGAAGACCGGGTCGCGGCGGTGGATCGCGTAGATCAAGAGCATCAGGGTGCCGGCGATGCTCAGGTGCCAGAACGCCACCGGGATCACGCTCGCCTGCGCTCGCTCGGAGGCGATCCACTGCACCAGGAACCGGGAGAAGAAGAGGGCGTTGCCGAAGAATCCCACCCCCAGCCAGAGCCAAGTTTCGTTCCAATCCATGAGACTCGGGTCCTGGTTCCTCGGGGGCGACGATGGATGGGCCGGGGGGCGGGCCGGTTCCGGGTTTGTTACCCGACCCCCACGGCGCGGGCAAGACCGCCGCACTCGGGCTTGAGTCTGGATGAAGGAGGCGTCGTTGCAACGCAGGAGCGGCTCTCGCGGGAGCATCGACCGCCTGGCGGCGGGTGCGGCCGTGCTGGCCGGGGCGGCAATCCTGTGGCGCATGGCCTCAGAGCCCTTCGATCACGGCTACGTCCGGTATCTGGGCATCGCCGACGCCATGGTGCGCAGCGGGGACTGGCTGGCGCCGCGCCTGCTGGGAGCGCCCTACCTGGTGAAGCCCCCCCTCTTCCTCTGGATGGTGGCGCTGCCGATCGCCGTCCTCGGCACCACCCCGTCCTGGGCCGGGCACTTCCCGAACGTGGTCGCCCTGGCCCTGCTCCTGCTCTTCGGGGCCCGCCTGGCGGCCCATGTCTTCGGCCGACGGGACGCCGGCTGGCTGGCGGCGCTGGTCCTCGCCACCACCTTCGAGTTCTTCCAGTTCGTGCGCGACAAACGCCTCGATCCCCTGTTCGCGGCCTTCCTGCTCGGCGCCTTCGCCTTCCAGTGGGACGCCTTCCGGACCGCCCGCGGCCGCCAGCGCTGGGGAGCGACGCTGGCGGCGTGGATCTGTGTCGCGCTGGCCACCTTGGTGAAGGGACCGCTCGCGATCGTCTTCTTCGTCGGGAGCGTCGGCGCGTTCGCGGCATGGAGGCGCCGCCTCGGAGAGTGGTTGGGCCGCGAGACGGCCTGCGGATTCGTGCTGTGTCTCGCGGTCTGCGCGGTCTGGCCCCTGCTCCTGCTGCGAGATGTGGGGCTCGACGAGCTGCGCCGGAGCTTCGCGGAGCGCAAGCTGATCTCGCGCTTCGGAGGCCCGTTCCACTACCTGCGAGACCTCCTGGTGCAGGGCCTGCCCTGGAGCCTGCTCTTTCCCGCGCTGGCGGTGCGTCTGGTCCGCGACCGGCCGGATCGGGAGAGCGAGGGCCTGCGTTACCTCCTCTCGAGCTTCGGAGTCTGCTTCGGGCTGCTGCAGCTGACGGCGGCCAAGCACTCGCGCTACCTGCTCCCGGCGTTCGGTCCGCTCTCGCTGCTCCTGCTCGCCCTGGTGTGGGGGGCCCGCGGCGAGGACGCACGGCTCGGGCCGTGGGCCGCGCGCCTGCGCGACGGGGCCCTTCGCGTGGGAGGCGTGGTCCTCGCGGCCGCGCTGCTGGTGGCGCCGCTCGCGCTGGCGGGGCTGGCCGCCGCCTCGCTCCTCGGCCTGGGGCGCGCCCGACACTTCGTGGTGGATGCGCGGCTCCTCCCGGTCGGCGCCATCGCGCTCGCCTGGGCCGCCGGCACCTGGGCCGCTCGCCGCCGCCTGCGCGACCCGGAGCCGCGGGTGCGATGGGCGGCCTTCGGGCTCCTCGCGCTGGGAGCGCTCGCCCTCTTCGATGCCCTGCGCGCCTCCGAGCTCGGCCGCGAGGACCGGCGTCCGGCGCTCGAGGCGCTGCTCGCACCGCTGGCCGCGGGCCAGCCCGCCGCCCTCCTCGGCCTGCGCGAGGCACCGGAGCTCCTGGTGCCCCTGCTCGCCCGCCGCGATCTCCCGCGCTTCCAGGCTCCGTCGGAGCTCCTCTCCCGGGCCTCGCGCGAGGGCTGGCACGAGCTCTGGGTGGTGACGGACCGCCGGGGCGAGGCGGCCCTCGGACAGGCGGCAGATGTCCGCCTGGAGCCCGCGTCCGGCTTCGAGATCGCCCGCTCGAGGCTCCGCCTGCTCCGCCTTCGGCTCGAGCCCGCGCCGGGCCCGGCGCCCGAGCCCGCCGCTCCCTGAGTCGCCACGCGGCGGTGTCGGAGCCACCGACCGGTGGTTCAACTCGCTCCCCCGCCCGTGATAGGGTGGCGTCGCCGTCGTCGGAGACCTCATGCGCCGCCGTGGGACCGCCCCGCTCGCGCTCCTTCTCGCCCTGGCGCTCGCGCCGACCTTCCCGGACACCACCGCCGCGGACGTGCCGTACCCGCGCTGCCTCGGCCCCATCTGCACGGACCCCCACGACTACGCCGCCTACCTCTTCCTGGCTCCGGGCCAGCTCCCGAACGACTTCGACCCGAACGGCGGCGACGCCTGGAAGTTCCAGCCGGGGACCGGCATGGACGTGCTCGGCGCCTGGCAGATCACCACCGGCCGCCCCGACACCACGGTGGCGATCCTCGACAGCGGCCTCCGCTGGAACGACCGCGACCTCGCCCGCAAGGTGGCGCTCAACACCGGCGAGCTGCCGCTTCCGCCGGGCTGCCCGGTCTACGACTGCAACGGCGACGGCGTGGTGAACGTCGACGACTACGCCAACGCCGGCATCCCGGATTCCAATGGCAACGGCTTCCTGGACCCCGAGGACCTGATCCGCTTCTACTCCGACGGCGTGGACCAGGACGGCAACGGCTACGTCGACGACATCGCCGGCTGGGACTTCGACGAGAACGACAACGACCCCTTCGACGACGTGGACTACGGGCACGGCACCGGCGAGGCGCACGATCAGGTGGCCGAGGCCAACAACGGCAGCGGCACGCCGGGCGTCGCACCGAGCGCGATGTTCCTCCCGCTCAAGGTGGCGGACAGCTTCGTCGCGGTAGACGCGGACTTCTCGCGCGCCGTGGTCTACGCGGTGGACCGCCGGGTGGACGTGATCTCCGAGGCCCTCGGCGCGATCAGCGCCTCGCGGGTGAGCCAGGGCGCGATCGACTACGCCTACCGCAACGGGATCCCGATCATCGCGAGCGCCGCCGACGAGGAGAGCCGACACCACAACGTGCCGGCCGCGCTCGAGCACACGCTGTGGGTGAACTCGATCCGGGACGGCGACGGCAGCGTGGTGGCGAAGACCGCCGACCACACGCTGCTGAACGGCTGCACCAACTACGGCGGACACGCCTGGGTGGCGGTGCCCTCGAGCTCCTGCTCCTCCGAGGCCACGGGGCGCGCCGCCGGGCTCGCCCTGCTCCTGGTGTCCCACGGCAAGAACCTGATCGAGCGCGGGCTGCTCGCGCCCTACCCCGGCCTGGCGCAGCCCTTCTCCGCGGAGGAGGTCCGTCAGCTCTTCCGGCGCGCGGCGGTGGACATCGACCAGTCCGCGGACCGCGCGCTTCCGCCCGGGCCGTTCGGCCCGCTGCTGGACGCCCTGCTCTCGGCGCCGAATCTCGGGCTCGTCTTCGAATCCACGCAGTTCGATACCGAGCCCGGCTGGGACCAGTTCACGGGCTACGGGCGGATCGACGCGGTGCGCCTGCTCGACGTCACCGCGCAGACGATCCCGCCGGAAGCGGACCTCTCGGGGAGCCTGCGCTGGTTCGACGTGATCGATCCCGCGCGACGTCCGAGGGTGCCGGTGCTGGGCTCGGCTGCGGCGGTGCGGGCCGGCGGGAGCTTCGACTACACGGTGTCGGTGGGCTGCGGGGTGCAGCCCGCGAGCTTCACGCCGATCGGCTCGGGCTCGGCGAGCGCGCGCCTGGATCGGGCGCTCCTGGCGACCTGGGATCCCGCCGCCACGGCCTCCGCCTGCGGCTTCGATCCCGGCGCGGCGATCGAGGACCCCGATTCCCACACGGTGACGTTGCGCCTCCAGGTGCGCGATCGCCTGGGCAACCTGGGCGAGGACCGCCGCACCGTGGCGATCCACCACGACGCGAGCCTGCGCTTCACCCGCGACCTCGGCGCCTCCGGGGAGAGCTCGCCGGTCCTCGCCGACGTCGATCGCGATGGGATCCTGGACGTCGTGATCGCCGCCTCCGATGGCCGCGTGCACGTCCTGCGTGGAACCGACGGGAGCGAGATCCCGGGCTTCCCGGCGACGACCGACGAGATGCCCCACGCGCCGTCGCCGGGCTACGCCTCGGGCGTGGCGCCCGTCCCCCACGAGCCGGTGGTGGCCGCCGCCGCGGCCGACGATCTCGACGGCGACGGGCGCGTGGAGATCGTGGTGGCCTCGACCGAGGGCAAGGTCTACGTCTTCGACGACCACGGCCGCCGGCGGCCGGGCTTCCCGGTCGCCACCGACCCCGCCTTCTCGCGGCCGGAGAACCGCGACCGCCTGAACGACAGCGACCCGGGGATCCTGGCGGCGCCGACGCTGGCGAACCTGGACCCGCCGGGCGGCGACCCCGGGCTCGAGATCCTGGTCGGCGCCATGGACGGTCATCTCTACGCCTGGCACGCCGACGGCTCGCCGGTGGCCGGCTTCCCCGTGCGGCTCGCAGATCGCACGAAAGTGTCGATCGACGAGGCCACGGGGAAGGCGACGCCCCTGGCCGGTGCGGACGTAAAAGAGCGTGGGGCCAAGATCGTGGGCTCCCCCGCGGTCGGCGACCTGGACGGCGACGGACAGGTCGAGATCGTGGTGCCCAGCAACGAGGAGTACGGCCAGGAGCCCGACGGCTTCGCGATCGACTCGCCTCTCCTCGGCGCGCTGGTGCAGCTCGGCGGGAGCCTCGGCGGCTTCACCTCCGACGTGCAGGGCCGGCTCTACGTGGTGGAGCCCGACGGGAACCTCCACGCCGGGGGACCGTTCCGCCCGGGCTGGCCGGTGCAGGTTCCGCTCCTGGTGTCGGGGCTGCTCCCCACGGTGGCCACCGGGACGCCGGGCTCGCCGGCGCTGGCGGATCTCGACGGCAGCGGGCACCTGGCCACCGCGATCTTCGGCACCGTGGGCCCCGCGATCCTCTTCGACGCCGACGGGCAGCCGACGCTAGGAAGTGTCGGCGGACGGCGCCGCACGCTGGCCACCGACTTCCCGAACGGTGGCTTCCCGAACGTGCCGCCGAGCGCAGGCTCCGGGGACGCGCCCTTCCTGGGCGCGCTCGGCTCCGGCGCCTTCGGCGATCTCGACGGCGACGGGCTCCCGGAGTACGTGGCGCCGACGGGGGGGCTGCGCGCGCTCCTCGACGCGGGGCTTCCCGGGAAGCAGGCCTTCGCCGACCACTCCATCACGGCCTGGAATCCGCGCACCGGGGCCCTGCTGCCGGCCTTCCCGCGCCGCATGGACGACATGCAGTTCCTGTCGAGCCCCGCCCTCGGCGACGTCGACGGCGACGGCCGCGCCGACGTGGTCCAGGGCAGCGGCGCCTATCTGCTGCGCGCCTACCGCGCCGACGGCACCACGCCCGCCGGCTGGCCCAAGTTCACCCATGGCTGGCTGCTGGCCTCGCCGGCCCTGGGCGACGTGGACGGCGACGGCAAGACCGAGGTGGTGGCGGTGACACGCGAGGGCAACCTCTTCGTCTGGGACACGCCGGCCGCGGCCACCGTGGCGGCGCTGCCGTGGCAGGGCTTCGGCCGCGATCGCCGCCACACCCAGAATCTCTCCTCCGGTGTGTCGCCGCTCGCCGCGCCGGCGGACCCGCTGGCGGGGCTGGCCTGGGCGCTCGAGTCGATCCAGCTCGAGCTCCAGGCGCTCCTCGCCAACGCGCCGCCCGATCTCACGAAGCGACTGCGCGGCTCCACGGCGCTGCGCGGTCTCGAGCTCGCGCTGCGCGGCCTGGCGCGACGCCAGCTCGCGCTCGAGATCGCCGGGCTCCCGCTGGCCGAGCGCGGCCTCGCCACGCCGCGTGGCTTCCCGGGCGCGCTCGACGAGCTGCACCAGCGTCTGGTCGAGGCGACGAGCGCGGCAGCGCATGGCGTGGTGCAGGCGAAGCAGTGCGCACCGGGAGATGCGCGTTGCTCGAGCCAGCAGCGTCACGCCGCCGACTTCCTGTTGGCCGGCGACCGGGCAGCGCTGCGCGGCGACGACGGCCTCGCCGTGCAGCTCTGGGCCCTCGCGCTCGCGTTCGCGGATTGAGGCGAGTGCGCCGTCCCCACGCCTGCCTGTGCTAGCTTCGCGGTCCAGCACAGGAGACGCGTGCGCAATGCCCCCCCAGCCCAGCGGCCAGCCCGGCGCCCCGCCCAGCGAGACGGAGGTGCTGAACGCGCTTCGCCCCATCGTCGACCCGGACTTCGGCAAGAGCATCGTGGATCTCGGCTTCGTGAAGGAGCTCCGCATCGACGGCGGGCGCGTGTCGTTCCAGATCGAGCTCACCACCCCCGCCTGCCCGGTGAAGAGCGAGTTCGAGCGGGCGGCGCGGGAGCGGGTGGCGGCGCTCCCCGGCGTCTCCGAGGTGCAGGTCACCATGAGCGCCAACACCCGCGGCCGCACCGCGCAGCCGCCGGCCGGGGCGCAGGCCGCGGTGCTCCCGGGCGTGCGCAACACCATCGCGGTGGCGTCGGGGAAAGGCGGCGTCGGCAAGAGCACCACCGCCGTCAACCTCGCCCTCGCCCTGCGCGAGACCGGCGCCCGGGTGGGCCTGATGGACGCCGACGTCTACGGTCCCTCGCTCCCGCTCCTGCTTGGTGTCACCGGTCGACCGCAGAGCGAGAACAAGCGCATCTTCCCGCTCGAGGCCTACGGGCTCAAGTGCATGTCGATGGGCTTCTTCCTGTCGGAGAACTCGCCGGTGATCTGGCGCGGGCCAATGGTGCACGGGCTGATCCGGCAGTTCCTGACCGACGTGGAGTGGGGCGAGCTCGACTACCTCGTGCTCGACCTCCCCCCCGGCACCGGCGACGCGGCGCTCACGCTCACCCAGCAGGCGCCGCTCTCGGGCGCGGTGATCGTCACCACGGCCAACGACCTCTCGCTGATCGACGCCCGCAAGGGCCTGAAGATGTTCGAGAAGGTGCGCGTGCCGGTGCTCGGCATCGTGGAGAACATGTCGTACTTCGTGCCGCCGGATCTCCCCGATCGGCGCTACTACATCTTCGGGCAGGGCGGCGGCCGCCGGATCGCACGGGAGCTCGGCGTGGACTTCCTGGGCGAGGTGCCGATCGATCCGCGCGTGGTGGAGGGCGGCGACAAGGGTCGGCCGATCCTGGTCCACGCGCCGGAGTCGGAGGCGGCCCGGGCGCTGCGCGAGATCAGCGCGAGCGTGGTGCGCAAGCTCGCCCTCCTCGCCGCGTCCGAGCCCGCACCGACCGACACGAGCCTGCTCTGGGCCGAGGACTAGCTCCTCGCTCGCCTCACGGCTTCGGCCCGAGCAACAAATCCGTGTAGAGGATCGGCACGGGTCCGACCGGGCCCTTGGCGAGGCGCTCCAGGTACTCCTGCCAGGTCAGGCGCTCCAGGTGCACGCGCGGGTCGGGCTCGAAGAAGGAGTCCGGGATCTCGAGGCCGTGCTGCCAGTTCACGTAGGTGAGCGACGTGGTGTCGGTGGCGCGGGAGTACACCTCGATCCGGACCGGGAGCCGCAGGGCATCCTGGGTGAGCCACGCCTCGCGCTTCCCGTCCTCGTTGGTGATGCGATAGACGTCGCAGGCGCGTCCCGCGACGCGCTCCGTGCGCACCTTCTCCGCGCCGTCGGCCTGGATGCGCGCCGCCTCGTCCAGGAAGGGACGGCCCCCCTTGGCGTCGAGGGCCAGCGCCTTCGGGCTGCGCTGGACCGCCAGTCCCACGCCGTGGAGCTCGTCGATCGCGTAGTAGGTGTCGCCGTTCACGATGGTGACGGCCGGGATCCCCGCCACCAGGATCTGGTCGCGGAACTTCCGGCCCTTCGACCACATGCCACGCTCGGTCGGGATGCCATCGCTCTGGGTGAAGGCCTCGGCGTACCAGGTCTCCTCGGGGCCCGCGGCGCGCGCGACGCCGGAGAGCAGGAGCAGGGCCAGGAGCAGCAGAGCGAGACGGCGGGGCGAGACGATGAGCATGGGCTCTCCACGGCGGCAGCAGGGATGGACGGTGCGGGATGCGCCCCACCGGGGCCGATCTTACCATCGCGACCCGTGCGCATCGCCCTCTCGATCGCGGGCTCGGATCCGACGGGCGGCGCCGGGCTGCAGCTCGATCTGCGCGTGTTCCAGGCGCTCGGGGTGCACGGCGCCGCCGTCGTCTCGGCGCTCACGGTGCAGGACACGGCCAAGGTCCATCGCGTGCTCCCGGTCTTTCCGTCGGTGGTGCTCGAGCAGATCCGGCACCTCCTCGCCGATCTGCGACCCCGCGCGGTGAAGCTCGGCATGCTCGCCACCGACGACGTGGCACGCGCGGTGGAGCTCGGCCTCGCCGGCTTCGCGGCCGAGGACTCGCCGCCGCGCGTGGTCGATCCCGTGCTCGCCGCGAGCGACGGGACCCCGCTCCTCGAGCGGCGCGCCTGGCCGACCCTGTTGCGCCTGTGCCAGCAGGCCGCGCTGGTGACACCGAACCTGGACGAGGCGGCGCTCCTGGCCGGACGCGACGTCTCGAGCGAGCGGGGCGCGGAGGCGGCGGGGCGCTGGCTGGTGGAGGAGGTGGGGGCCGAGGCGGCGCTGGTGAAGGGCGGGCATCGCGACGGACCGCCCGACGATCTCCTGGTGCGCCGAGTGACCTCCGGAACGAGCGTCGAGTGGCTGCGCGGAGAGCGCGTGCCGGGCAGCGGCGCCCACGGCACGGGCTGCGCCCTCGCCGCGGCGGTCACCGCGGGTCTCGCGCGCGGCGCGCAGCTCCCGGCCGCCGTCGCGGCGGCGCGCGCCTTCGTCGCGCAGCCCCTGCGCCGCGCCGAGCGGCCGGGTGCGGGAGCGGCCCTCCTCGTGCTGCCGTGACGGCCGCTCCGCCTCCGCCGTCGCCCGCGGCGGAGTACGAGGCGCGGCGCGACGCCCGCCGCAGCGAGGCCGAGCGTCTCGGGCGCGCGGAGCGGCGGATCTCGAACGCGCGCCTCGCCGTCTTCGTCGCGGGCCTCGCCGTCGCCTGGCTGGTCTTCGGCTCCATCGGTCTGGCGGGAGCGTGGCTGGTGCTGCCGATCGCCGGCTTTCTCGCCCTGGTGGTGGCACACGATCGGGTCATCACGCGGCAGCGGCGCGCCGCGCGCGCCGCCGCCTTCTACGAGCGAGGGCTCGCGCGTCTCGAGCACCGCTTCGCCGGGAGCGGCGCGGACGGGGAACGCTTCGCCGATCCCGGCCACCCCTACGCCGCCGACCTCGACCTCTTCGGCCCGGGCTCGCTCTTCGAGCTCGTCTGCGCCGCGCGAACGCGGGGCGGCGAAGAGACGCTCGCGGCCTGGCTGCGCGGCGCCGCAGCGCCCGCCGCGGTGCGGGAGCGCCAGGCAGCGGTCGCGGAGCTCCGCCCGCGGCTCGATCTGCGCGAGGAGCTCGCGCTCCTCGGCGACGACGTCCGCGCGGCGGTGGATCCCGAGATCCTCCTGGCCTGGGCGGCTGCGCCGGCCGTCGTGGTTCCGCACTGGGCCCGAATGCTGGCCGCGACGCTGGCCGCCGCGGCGGCGCTCCTCGCGCTCGGGCTCGCCACCGGCGACCTCGGTCCGCTCCCGCTCCTCGGAGCGTTGGCCGGCGAGGGGGCGCTGGCCGCCGCTCTCCACCGTAGAGTGTCAGGAATCCTGCGGTCGGTGGAGAAGCCGGGACGCGATCTCGAGCTCCTGGCCGAGCTCCTGGCGCGCCTCGAGGCCGAGCGCTTCGACTGCCCGCTGCTCGCGCGGCTGCGCGCCGCGCTGGAAGCCGACGGCGTGCCGCCCTCGCGACAGGTGGCCGGGCTGCGACGGCGAATCGAGCTCCTGGATGCGCGCCGCAACCAGCTCTTCGCGCCGATCGCGGCGCTCCTGCTCTGGGGCACGCAGCTCGCGCTCGCGATCGAGGCCTGGCGGGTACGCGCCGGGCCGGCGGTGGCGCGCTGGATCGCCGCGGTGAGCGAGCTCGAGGCCCTCTCCTCCCTGGCCGGCCACGCCTTCGAGCATCCCGAGGACCCGTTCCCGGAGATCGTGGAGCAGGGCCCCTGCCTGGTCGGCGAGGGGATCGGCCACCCGCTCCTCCCCGAGGCGCGCTGCGTGCGCAACGACCTGCGCCTGGACCAGGAGTTCCGGCTGCTGGTGGTGAGCGGATCCAACATGTCGGGGAAGAGCACGCTGCTTCGCACCGTCGGCGTGAACGTGGTGCTGGCCCTGGCCGGCGCCACGGTGCGTGCGCGACGCTTCATCGTGTCGCCCCTCGCGGTGGGAGCCTCTGTCCGCGTGGTGGACTCGCTGCAGGAAGGCCGCTCGCGCTTCTACGCCGAGATCCGCCGCTTGCGCGCGCTGGTGGACCTGGCCCAGGGGCCCCTCCCGCTGCTCTTCCTGCTGGACGAGATCCTCTCGGGCACCAACTCCCACGACCGGCGGATCGGCGCCGAGGCGGTGGTGCGCGGGTTCCTGGCTCGCGGCGCGCTGGGCCTCGTCACCACCCACGATCTGGCGCTGGCGGAGATCGCCGAGGCGCTCGCGCCCCAGGCGGCGAACGTGCACTTCGAGGATCACCTCGAGCAGGGCGAGGTGCGCTTCGACTACCGCCTGCGCCCCGGAGTGGTGCGCAAGAGCAATGCCCTCGAGCTCATGCGTGCGGTGGGGCTGGAGGTGGTGGACGGAGCCTAGGTGCGCGCCTCGTCGAAGCTGGCGAGTCGCACCGGCCGGCGGCGGGAGCCCCAGTGCCCGGGCTCGTCCTCGAAGACGCCGGGGCAGGACGTGTCGCAGGCCGGGCAGCGCCCGCCCGGAGCCATGCGCCAGGCCGTGATCTCGTAGCCGTCGCGGCCCACCAGGAGCGCCCCGCAGCCCGCGCAGAAGGTGCTCTGGCCCTCGGGGTCGTGAACGTTTCCCGTGTAGACGTGGTGCAGGCCGTGGGCGCGCGCGATCTCCCGGGCGCGGCGCAGGGTCTCGGGCGGCGTGGGCGGCCGGTCGAGCATGCGCCAGTCGGGGTGGAAGGCCGAGAAATGCCACGGCACGTCCGGCCCGAGCTGGTCCACGAACCAGCGGCTCATCGCCTCGAGCTCCGCGGGGGAGTCGTTCTCGCCGGGGATCAGCAGCGTGGTCACCTCGAGCCACACCCGCGTCTCCCGGTGCAGATGGACCAGCGTCTCCAGCACCGGTGCGAGGTGACCGCCGCAGATCCCGTGATAGAAGCGCTCGCTGAAGGCCTTCAGATCCACGTTCGCTGCGTCCATCTCGGCGAAGAGCTCGCGCCGGGGCTCGGGGCAGACGTAACCCGCCGTGACGGCCACCGACCGGATGCCGCGCGCGCGACACGCGCGTGCCGTCTCCACCGCGTACTCGAGGAAGATCACGGGATCGTTGTAGGTGAAGGCCACGCTGCGGCAGCCGAGCGCCGCGGCGGCGCGCGCGATGCGCTCGGGCGGTGCGGCGTCGGCCAGCGTGTCCGTCTCGCGCGACTTGCTGATGTCCCAGTTCTGGCAGAAGCGGCAGGCGAGATTGCAGCCGGCGGTGCCGAAGGAGAGCACCGGTGTCCCGGGCAGGAAGTGGGCGAGTGGCTTCTTCTCGATGGGATCGACGCAGAAGCCGCTCGAGCGGCCCCAGGTGGTGAGAACCACCTCGTCACCCTCGCGGGCCCTGACGAAGCAGAGGCCGCGCTGGCCGGCCTGCAGCCGGCAGGCCCGCGGACAGACGTCGCATTGCAGGCGGCCGTCCGGGAGGCGGTGCCAGTAGCGCGTGGGGACGCTGCTCGGGAAGGCCTGGGCCATCGGCCCCTCCGGCCCTGCGGCGGTCGCAGGCCCGCAGACGAGAGGGTGGCGCTCCGCCGCGGACCGTCAAGCGGCGCCGAGGTCGCGCCTGCGACACTGATCTGCGTCGATCCGCCGCCGGGCCGGCCCCGCCTCCAGGCCGGCGCCTTGACGCAGCGCGGGGCCTCGGGGAGACTCGGGCGCTCTCCTCTCTGGCGCGGGCGCCTCGCGGTGGGGTCCGTGGCGCGGCCCGACGTCGCCGCCCGGGCGGCGCGCGGTCAGAGCCTCGAGGCAAGGGATCGGTGGACGCCAGAACGCTCCCTGCATTGCGCCGCCGCCGCGCGCGCGGCCTCCGGGAAGCCATCGTGCGGCGAGGCGTCTCGTGGGGCGCGGCGGCGCTCCTCGCGGCCCTGCCGCTCGCGCTCGGCGCCTGCTCGCCCTCCGGCCCGCCGAGCCTCCTCGTCGTCACCTTCGACACCACCCGCTACGACCGGATCGGCGCGGATGGCGACGCGGAGGCGCAGACGCCCACTGTGGACGCCCTGGCGGCGCGCGGGATGCTCTTCGATCACGCCTACGCCAGCACGGGGCTCACGCTGCCGTCCCATACCACGATCATGACCGGGCTCGAGCCGCTGCAGCACGGGGTCGCAGCCAACGGGCTCTTCCGGGTGCCGGCGGACGTGGACACGCTGGCCGAGGTGCTGGGCGCTGCGGGCTACCAGACGGCGGCCTTCGTCTCGGCGGCGGTGCTCGACCCGGCCTATCACCTGGACCAGGGATTCGGCGTCTACGACGCACACGTGGAGACCCAGGACGACCCGCTCAGGATGGCGGTCGATCAGCGCAGCGGCGAGGAGGTCACCAACGCCGCCCTCGCCTGGCTGAAGGATCGGGCTTCCAGCCGCACGCC
>JAWOLJ010000059.1:0-5102 GCA_033853555.1 Myxococcota bacterium | reverse complement strand
TGCTGCACGTGGAGCCCCTTGGCCCTGGCAAGGCAGACTTTCTGGTCTGGGCAGCGGGCCAGCTCGGTGATTGGCAGAGTCTCGAGCAGCGCGCCTGGGCCTACGCGCTCGAGGCCGGCTACCAGCTCCCCGATGTGTGGGCAACACCCTGGCTGCGCGTTGGGGTGGACCAAAGTTCAGGCAGCGCCGATCCCACTGGGCGGGTCCACGGCACCTTTTTTCAGATGTTGCCGACTGCTCGTTTGTACGCGCAGTTCCCATTCTTCAACCTGATGAACAACATGGACACATTCCTCCAGCTCCTCCTCCAGCCACACCGGATGGTAAGTATCCGCACCGACCTGCACTGGCTGCGTGTTACGCAGCCAAACGACTTTCTCTACGCAGGCGGCGGGGCCACCAGCAGCACGAACTTCGGCTACACGGGCACGCCGACTGGAGGAGCGCGGGACCTGGGCTACTTGCTCGATACTGCCCTGACGTTCACGCCGACGCGGAACCTCACGCTCTATCTCTATTTCGGACACGTCTTCGGTGGCGGGGTTATCGGCAATGCCTACCTCGGTAAAGACGCCAACTACGGATACGCAGAGCTAACTCTCGGGTTCTAGCGTGCGGCAGGACTCACGAGGAGCGTTCGGGCGCCGCGTGGCGCTTTCTCGACCTCCCGGCGACGCTGACTCTCGAAGTGATTGGAGTGATGGCGGAATTTGCTGGCGCCGGAATGGTTCAAACCCCCGGCCCTCGGGCTCAAAGGACGGGCCGCCGTCGCCGGATGTCGCGGCGGTCATTCTCGTGGCCATGTTGGAGTCCGCTCATCGCGGGCGTAGGTGCTCGTTGGTAACCTCTTAGGTCAGATGCGCGTTGTTCTCGCTTGTCTTGCGATCTTTGTGCTCGGTGCGCCCTTGGCGAGCTGGGCGTGGCACGGCATTCGGCTTGCCCTTTGGCTTGGGCGACGAGGCGACGGTTCCGGCCCGCGCTGAAATCCGGGGGTCGTGAAAGACCGCGCGTCGCCGCACCGCGGAGTTGCCCTCATGCGGCCCAGGGTCCTTCTGGGCGACCAAGCTCTGGGTGCGCGGATCAAAGGACCAACGGATTGTGCTTGGTCGCTTCCATGCCGATATTCCTGTCGGAGGGTCCGCGCTCAAGGCCTAACTTTGAGGAGAGCGCTTATGGCGCGGAATGGCCGATAGGCCCGCTCCCGCCTCTTCAAACCTAAGACTCGCTGTCCCTGACTCGCGCTCCGCGAGCCGAACCAGCGTATTGCCCAGGCTCTTCTGGGTCATCGCCCAGTCGAGTGGAACCCGGTTGGCATTCTGCCTTTCAAGGGCACCACGAGATACCATCCTTGAATCCCGGAGGTAACCCTCCGTCATTTCTCTTTGCCCCAAGGCAGAGAACGCGGACCCTGGCTCACGCCGTGGGTGACGCTCGTGTTCAGCCCGGCAGCGCGTCTGTGACCAGCGGGCCGCGGTCTTCCTCCAGGCGGAGCGCGTGCAGAATTGGCGTCGTCGCGAACGTCGTCACGAGGGCCATCAATATGAGCATCGCGAAGAGCTTCGGCGTCAGCACGCCGAGATCGAGCCCCAGGTTCAGCACGATCAATTCCATCAGACCGCGGGTGTTCATCAGAATCCCCAGGCTCGCTGCCGCCCGCCAATCAAGGCCCGTGAACCGCGCGGCGACAGCGCTACCGCCGAACTTCCCGAGCGAGGCGGCGCCGATGATCACCGCACAGAGCAGCCAATCGCCTCCGCCGTGAACCAGACCGATCTGCGTCCGCAGCCCGGTGAACGCGAAGAAGGCGGGAAGGAGGAGCACCAGCACCAGGTCCTCGACCTTCGCCCGGATGTCGCGCGCCAGCGCGGAATCGTGCGGGACGAGTGCCCCGAGAAGGAACGCGCCGAAGAGCGCATGGATGCCGATCGACTCCGTGGCGAGAGCGGACAGCAGGAGGCTCACACAAACGACGGTGAAGGTCGTCTGGCTGAGAACGCGCTGGGAGTCGCGCAGCAGGGCGAGGCGGTGCACCGCGGGGCGAACGAGCACGAGCATCGCGACGATGAACGCCGCCGCGAGCCCCATCGTCACGAGGACGTGACCGGGCTCCGCCTGAACGACGCTCACGAGGAAGGCCAGTAAGCACCATGCCGTGACGTCATCCACGGCGGCGCAGGCGAGCGCGATCGAGCCCATCCGCGTCCCCTGCATCCCTCGATCGGTGAGGATACGGGCGAGGACGGGGAAGGCCGTCACGGACAGCGACACGCCCATGAAGAGCGCGAACACCGTGAATGGAACGCCAGCCGGCGCAAAGCCGGGGTAGAGCCCAAGCGCGAGCGCGGACCCGAGCAGAAACGGAGCGATGATGCTCGCGTGGGAGACCGCGACCGATGCGTGGGCGCGCTGGCGGAGGAGCCCGGTATCGAGCTCGAGCCCCACGAGGAACATGTAGAGGATGACGCCCACCTGGGCGATCATGCCGAGGAACGGCGCGACGCTCGGCGGTAGCAGGAAGGCCGACGCCTCGGGCGCGACGCGGCCGAGGAGCGAGGGCCCGAGCAGGATACCCGCCACGACCTCGCCGATCACCGCCGGCTGCTGGAAGCGGCGGAAGAGCGCACCCACGCCGCGCGCCAACGCGATCACGACCGCGAGCGCGAGCAGTACATGGAAAAGCGTCTCGCCCGAAGTCTTCGCGACCGCGGCCGTGGACTCGAGTGACACGAACCTGGGAGCCGACGGGCGTGCTTCGCCGATCGAGCGGATGCCCCAGAAGACTGCCACGGTGGCGGCGATCATCGCCGGATACGCGACCGTCGTCCATGCCGGACGGAACCGAACCAGCGAAGACCCGGCCTGGGAGCGAATCCCCGACATACGTCTTCTCCTCGACGCCTGCGGGGTTAGCTGACGGGCTGGGGCCGAGAAGATGGCCCTTCGCTTGGCGCGATTCGCCCCGGGAACCTTGGTTCCCCCGCTCCCGCAACTGCGGGATTCGGCGATGTCTATGGACGGAAGGCTGCTGCATCGCAGCGATGCGTGCAATGCCCCAACCGCGGCGCGGCAGATGGAGGCTCAGGTCACCTCACCCGCGCGGCTGGCCGCTCCGGCCGAGCCTCGCTCCATGGCGTACGCATCGGGATCGAGCCACCCTGTCCGACATCGCGTCCGAAGCCCAGGACGAGGGAGGCGGCCCACATGCGGCTGGGAGTCATCGCGGAGAGCCTCATCGAACGGCTGGTCCTGAGATTCCACGCGGCTCCGGAACCGCTCGTCGAGACCCAGATGGCGTTCAGCATGGCGCGCTCGATCATGGCGGGCGTGAAGCTGGGCCTGTTCGAGGCGGCGAGCGAGGGAGCGCGCTCGGCGGCAGAGATCGCGAAGCGCTGCGCCACCCATCCCGCTGCCACCGAGAAGCTGCTGAACTCCCTGACCGCCTGCGGCTACTTCCGATTTCGAGACGGCCTCTATGCCGTGACGCCGAAGACCCAGAAGTGGCTCTTGCGCCGCTCCTCGCAGAACTTGTGCGACAAGCTGCTCTTCCAGCTCTACGAGTGGGACATGGTGGAGGGGTACGAGTCGTTCGTGCGCACGGGGAAGCCGATGGCTGGGCACGAAGGGATGCAGGGTGGCGACTTCTGGAACGTCTACCAGCGCGGCATGCGAAGTCTCGCGGGACTCTCCGCCGGTGAGGTCGCAGACCGCTTCCCGATGCCCCCGGGCGCGCGCGACCTGCTCGACCTCGGCGGGTCGCACGGCTACTTCTCGGTCTCGCTCTGCCGGAAGCATCCGGATCTGAAATCGGTCGTCCTGGATCTGCCGGATGCGGTCCAGCACGCCGCGCCCATCCTCGCGGAAGAGAAGATGGGCGATCGGGTCACGCATCGGCCCGGCAATGCATTGACGGACGATCTGGGCGACGCGTCCGTCGACGCCGTATTCATGTCGCAGCTGGTGCATCACTTCACGGACGAACAGAACCGCACGCTCATGAAGAAGATCGCACGCGCGCTGCGTCCGGGAGGCGTGTGCGTGATGTCGGACGCGATTCGGCCGAAGAGGCCCGGCGACGGGGGCCAGGCCGCGGCCCTGCTCGACCTCTACTTCGCGATGGTCAGCGAATCCGGCACGTGGCCGATCGAGACCCTGCAGGACTGGCTCCGATCGAGCGGCCTCGAGCCGCTGAAGCCGATCTGGCTGCGGACCCTCCCCGGCGGCGCGCTCGTCGCCGGACGAAGAGCGCCGGGCACGATCTCGCCGACGTAGCCCGCTGTGTCTCTCGGGCCGAGCGCGCGGCCACACGCTCGGCTGCGCCGGCTCTCTCGTGCTCCCATTGGCTCAGGCGAGCTCCCCGGCGCGGCGCGGCAGGTCGTAATCGAGGAAGAACTCGTCGAGCTGCGGCGGGGCGACCGCGGTGCCGGACAGCATCGCGTGCGCTTGGCCGCGATGGTGGATCTGGTGCACGAACAGGTGCGCCAGCACGGCACCGACGCGCTCGCGGGTCGGCCCCTCGTCGCCACGGTCGAGCACGACGAAGCGCTCGAGCGCGCGCTCGTCGAGCCTCTCGCAGAAGCGGATCAAGCGTGTATCCGAGGCGCGCTGCGCCACGCTGAGCTCGGCCATGCGGGGGTGCGGGATCGGGTTTTCCACCAGGGCGAGCCCGCGCCCTCCGGCCTCGAGGCCGTCCAGGTAGTAGGCGTCGACGACGAAGATGTGGTTCAGCGTCGCTTGCAGCGTGGGGAAGAAGCTGGTGCGCGGCGCCTCGAGCTCGGCCTGCGAGAGCCGCCCGCAGGCCGCATGGAGCCGGCGGTTGGACCACTGGTTGTTGCGAGCCAGCTGGATGAACAGGGCAAGGCTCATCTTCTGTATCGATCCCTCACCCCCGGGCGCGCATGTTGCCCCTACGGAGGGGATCCATCGTAGATCGCGTCGCCGCCTCGGGCCCTCGCCTGAGCAAGGCCCCGCCACAGTGCCAAAGCGGAATCTACGTGGGCCCTCCAGGATTCGAACCTGGGCGCGTCCGGTTATGAGCCGGCTGCTCTGACCGCTGAGCTAAGGGCCCGGGCGCAGGCTACCCTGCCGCGACCATGACGCAAACC
>JAWOLJ010000058.1:0-25932 GCA_033853555.1 Myxococcota bacterium | reverse complement strand
TGAAGCTCCGCGGGAAGAATCCCTTCGAGGGACCCGCCGTCTCCGGCCAGTACGAGTGGAGCTACCGCCAGGCCGACGCCGCGGCCTGGGCCGAGTACTACGGCGTGCCCTTCCGCGAGCCCCTCGGGCTCGAGATGGATCCGCGCTTCCTGGCCCGGGCTTGTGTCGCCGCGGTGCAGCTCGGCTCCGGCGTGCCCTTCTGCCGGGCGCTCTTCCAGGCGATCTTCGTGGACGGCCCCGACGAGATCGGAGCCGACGAGTGCGCCCGGCGGGCCGAGGCGGTGGGGCTCTCGGGAGCCGAGCTGCTGGAGCGGATCGAGCATCCCTCCGTGGAGAGCGAGCTCCAGGCGACACTGGAGGACGCGCTTGCCAAGGGTGTCTTCGGGGTGCCGAGCTTCGTGGTGCGGGGACGCATGTTCTGGGGAAACGACCGGCTGGTGCTCGTACGCCATCACCTCCACAAGCTCGCGGCGGCGCGCTGAGCCGGGCCCCGGCCCGAGCCAGGCAGCAGGATTCTCCAAGTCGGACCGGCCGGGACGGTGATACGCTTTCCGGCTCGACATGTCGGCACGTGGCTTCGCGCTCTTCGAGACGACGATCGGCCCCTGTGGCGTGGCGTGGAGCCCCCGCGGGATCGTGGGGGTCCAGCTCCCCGAGTCCGGAGAGCCGGCGACGCGCGCCCGCCTGGCGCGCCGCTTCCCGGACGCCCGGGAGGCGACGCCTCCGCCCGAGGTGCGGCAAGCCGTCGCGGGCATCAGCGCGCTGCTGCAAGGCGAGAAGCTCGATCTCTCGCGGGTGGCGCTCGACATGGAGCACGTGCCGCCGTTCCACCGGCGAGTGTACGAGGCGGCGCGCGCCATCCCCCCGGGCGTGACGCTCTCGTACGGCGAGATCGCAGCCCGGCTCGGCGCACCGGGCTCGGCGCGTGCGGTCGGCCAGGCCCTGGGGAGGAACCCCTTCGCGATCGTCGTCCCGTGTCATCGGGTCGTGGCCGCCGGGGGACGGGCGGGCGGCTTCTCCGCTAACGGTGGCGTCGCCACCAAGCTGCGCTTGCTCGCGATCGAGGGCGCCCATGCGGAGAGCGGGCTTCCGCTCTTCGAGCCGGGCGGCGGGCTCGGCTTCGATCCCGACACCGCGCGGGAACATCTCCGGAGCTCCGACCCGGCGCTCGGACGCTTGATCGACGCCGTCGGCCCGTTTCGCCTGGAGCTCAAGCGGGCCCGGGACCTCTTCGTCGCGCTGGCGGAGGCCATCGTCTACCAGCAGCTCCACGGCAAGGCGGCCGCCACGATCTTCGCGCGGCTGTGCGCGCTCTTTCCCCACGCGCAGCGGGGTCCGCGACCCGAGCAGATCCTGCGCGCCTCGGACGATCGCCTGCGCGGCGCGGGACTCTCGCGACCGAAGCTCCAGGCGCTGCGCGACCTGGCCCGCCGCGCCCGCGCCGGCCAGATCCCCAGCCTGGCCGAGGCGCGGCGGATGGACGACGAGGCGATCCTCGAGCGTCTGACGGCGGTGCGCGGGATCGGTCGCTGGACGGCGGAGATGCTGCTGATCTTCCACCTGGGCCGCCCGGACGTGCTTCCCGTCGACGACTACGGCGTCCGCAAGGGCTTCGCGGTCGCGTTCCGCAAGCGAGAGCTCCCGTCGCGCCAGGACCTGGAGCGACGCGGCGAGCGCTGGAAGCCCTACCGGACGGTGGCGAGCTGGTATCTCTGGCGCGCCGCCGAGCGGACGGCGCAGGCCGGAGGCCGGAGGTAGACTCCAGGGGCCATGGCGACGAGCACGATCCTGAAGGGCGGCGCGATCGCGGTGAGCGATTACCGGTGCAGCGCCGGGCCGGCCGACACGCCCTTCGTGGAGCAGCACGACGGCTTCTCGCTCTCCTACGTGCGCCAGGGGAGCTTCGGCTACCGCACGCGCGGCGAGTGCTTCGAGCTCGTGGCCGGCTCGATCCTGATCGGCCACCCGGGCGACGAGTACGTCTGCACCCACGACCACGTGCAGGGCGACGAGTGTCTGTCCTTCCGCCTGACCCCGGAGGTCGTCGAGACGCTCGGAGGCGGGAGCGCGCTCTGGAGGAGCCGCGGCGTGCCTCCGCTCGCCGAGCTGGTGGTGCTGGGCGAGCTCGCGCAGGCCGCGGCGGACGACCGGAGCGATGCCGCCCTCGACGAGCTCGGGCTCGGACTCGCGGCGCGCTTCGTCGAGATCGTCTCCGGACGTTCCCGCCCGGTGCCCTCGCCACGGACGCGCGACCGCCGGAGAGCGGTCGAGGCGGCGCTCTGGCTGGACGCCCACGCCCACGAGCCGGTCGACCTCGAGCGCGCAGCGGGAGTGGCCGGCGTGAGCCCCTTCCACTTCCTGCGGCTCTTCGCCGCCGTGCTGGGCGTGACACCGCACCAGTATCTCGTGCGCGCGCGGCTGCGGCGGGCGGCGCGCCTGCTGGCCGGGGACGAGCACCCCATCACCGAGATCGCGCTCGAGGTCGGCTTCAACGACCTCTCGAACTTCGTGCGTACCTTCCACCGCGCCGCGGGCGTCTCGCCGCGGCGCTTCCGCCAGGCGGCGCGCGGCGAGCGCAAGATCCGCCAAGATCGCCTCGCGGCTCCGCTCTAGCATGGCCTCCGAAAGGAGGTCGTCATGTACGATCACATCGGGCTCAAGGTGAGGGATCTCGAGGCGAGCGTGCGCTTCTACGCCGCCGCGCTCGAAGGGCTGGGTCACGTGCTCTGCGCGCGGGATGCCTCGAGTGCAGGCTTCGGCCCGAAGGGCGAGCCCGCGCTCTGGCTCTCGCTCGCGAACGTCTCGACCGTCTCGACCGGACCGGGCGCGCACGTCGCCTTCCGGGCCCCGGACCGCGCCGCCGTCGAGCGCTTCTACAAGAGCGGCCTCGCGGCGGGCGGCCGCGACAACGGCGCCCCCGGCCTGCGCGCGGACTATGGGCCCCGCTACTCCGCGGCCTTCCTGCTCGATCCCGATGGAAACAACGTCGAAGCGGTCTGCACGCGCTAGCCGATCCTCCCGGCCGCCTCGCCGCTGCGACCGGATCTGACGCAGGGCGGGGGCATGCTGCAGGCATGCCTCCGCCCCGTCTCTCCAAGACGCGCTATCTCGCCGGGCTCCAGTGTGCGAAGCGGCTCTGGCTCCTCTCACACGAGCCGGCGCTGGCCGCGGCGCCGGATGCGGCGAGCCAGACGCGGCTCGAGGCCGGCGTGCGCGTGGGGCGACGCGCCCACGCGCTCTTCGCCGGTGGCGTGGAGATCGAGGACGGCGCCAGGCGGGGCGCCGAGGCGCTGGCCGAGACCCGCGCCCGGATCGCCGACCCGGCGCTCCCGGCGATCTTCGAGGCGGCGTTCGAGCATGGCGGCGTGCGTGTTCACGTGGACGTGCTGGAGCGCCTCGGACGCGACGTCTTCGGGCTGCGCGAGGTGAAGAGCTCGACGGAGGTGAAGCCCGAGCACCTCGACGACGTGGCGGTGCAGCGCTGGGTGCTCGAGGGCGCAGGCCTGGTCGTCGGCTCGACGGAGCTCGTGCACCTGGATCGCGACTACGTGCGTGGCCCCGAGGGTCTCGATCCCGGGCGCCTCTTTCGCCGCGTGGAGCTCGGTCCCGCGCTCGAGCCCGCGCTGGCCCGCGTACCCCAGGAGGTGTCGCGCCTGCACGACGTGCTGGCGCGGGCCGAGGCGCCGGCGGTGGAGCCGGGGCCCCAGTGCGACCGGCCTTTCCATTGCGAGTTCTGGGAGCACTGCACCGCGAACAAGCCCGAGGACTGGATCCACCACCTTCCCCGGCCGGGGGAACGCCTGGAACGCCTGCGCGCGCTCGGCATCGATCGCATCCCCGAGATCCCGCCGGACTTCCCTCTGACGGCCCTCCAGACGCGCATCCGCGAAGCGCATCGGAGCGGCGAGGTCATCGTGTCGCCGGATCTGGCCGTGGTGCTCGAGCCGCTCGGTCCGCCGGCCCTCTACCTCGACTTCGAGGCGCTTCTCCCCGCCGAGCCCCTCTACACGGGAACGCGTCCCTACCAGGCGGTCCCGTTCCAGTGGTCGCTGCATCGCGTCGACGCCGAGGGGCGCGTCGGGCACCGCGACTTCCTGGCCGACGGCCGCGAGGACCCTCGCCTCGAGGTGGCGGCGACCCTCCTCGAGGCCGCGGGCGACGGGGACGAGGCGATCCTGGTCTGGTCGGGCTTCGAGGGTCGAATCCTGCGCGAGCTCGCCGAGGCCTTCCCGAGCCTCGCGATCGCGCTCGGCGAGCTCCGAGCCCGCCTGTGCGACCTCTGCGCCGTGACGCGCGGACACGTCTATCACCCGGCCTTCCGCGGCTCGTTCTCGATCAAGGACGTGGCCCCCGCCCTGGTCCCGGGCTTCGGCTGGGACCCCCTCGCGAACGACACGGGGATCGCGGACGGCGCGGCTGCGGCGGCGGCCTTCGAGCGCATCGTACGCGGTGACGACACGCGCGCCGAGGAGAGGCGAGTGCGAACGGCCCTCCGCGCCTACTGCGCCCGCGACACCGAGGCGATCCTCGCGGTGCACCGGGCGCTGCTGCGTCTCTGAGCCGGAGCGGCGGCGCCGTGCGGCCCGCGGTCGGCGCGGCTCGTCAAGCCGATACCACCACGATCAGGCACTCCGACCCGCCCTTCAACATGCATTGGCGCTCGTCGAGCTCGAAGCGCTCGCGATAGTGGGCGGCGACCCCGCGCAGGATGCCGCGGGCGACGGCGCAGAGGCGACGCGGCGAAGTGTAGTGGACCCAGATCTCGTCGGCTCGGATCCGATCGCAGGAGAGCACCGGCGGTGACGCCCCCGGATGGGTCACGCGCACCACCTTGTGGATCGTCTGCTCGGTGTGCTCCACCAGATCGAGCGCTCGCCACTCCGGACGGACGAGATGGGAGTAGAGCTTCAGGTACGCGGGGACCAGCACCTCGCCGAAGCGCTCCAGCAGGACGGGCGTGGCGACGCCGGTCTGACGCGACGCGGCGGCCACCAGCGCCAGCAGCTCGCCGTCGGGATAGCTGGCCACCGGAAGGTGGAGGCGGCCGGGAGCGCCGGTCGTGGCGAGGAGGCGCGCCCAGGCCTCGTGGCCGAAGCTCGCCTCCACGAAGCGCCGGAGCTCACAGAAGACGATGCCGTGCATGGGCGCAGCCTCCCCCCGAAGCGGAGCGGGTCCACTCCCTGCTTCGGTGGATCGGGCGCCCGGCCTTAGAGCCGCGGAACGCGGAGCGAGACGGGCCCGCTCCTCGATCCGAGACGGATTCGCTCCTCAGTGTATGGGCGCGGGCTTGCGTCCGGTGTACTCGCAGAAGCCCCCGGGCAGGATCACGGTGGCGCGGGCGTCCGGGAAGCCGGCCTCGCGCAGCGCCGCCACGATGGTCGCCGGCGGGACGCACTGCTCGACGGTGTCCCAGTAGTAGTCCATGAGCTCCTTGGCCTCGCGGCTGCGCGTGGAGAGGAGCGTCATCCCCGGGACCAGCCGCCCCCAGACGAAGCGCGTGAGGCGATGGCCGAGCGCGGAGCGCGGCACGTGCCCTTCCAGCACCCAGAGCTTTCCTCCGGGCTTCAGCACGCGAAGGTATTGGCGGAAGGCCGCGACCAGGTCGGCGACGTGGCGGAGGGCGATCCCCATGGTCACGAAGTCGAAGCTGTCGTCGGCGAAGGGCAGGGTCTCCGCCACGCCGCGCGTCAGCGGACCGCGGAACACCTTGCGCGCCTCGCCCAGCATGCCCTGGCTGGGATCGACGCCGAAGACCTTGCCGCCAGGCTGCACCAGGCGCGCGGCTCCGCGCGCCACCGCCGCCGTCCCGATGGCGACGTCGAGCACCTTCATTCCCGGGCGCACACCGGCCCGCCAGAGCGAGAAGCGCCGGTAGAGAAGACCGCCGTTCAGGAACATCGCCTCGATCGTGTTGTAGTGTCGCGCCGTGCGGTTGAAGAGGTCGAGCACGTAGCGGCTGCGCTGCTCGTCCCGCTCGTAGTAGCGGGTGAGCGGCGTGTGGGGCGGGACGGTCTCGTCGGCCTTGGTCTCGGGCGCGGTGCTCATGGGTCCTCCACTCCTCTCCAGCAGGGCACGGCGCGGGAGTATACCCGGCGCGCGCGTCGATGGGGTCGCCTCGCGCGGCCCGAGGCTCAGCGCGCGATCGAGAACAGCGGGAGCGAGATCCGGCGTCCCCTGCAGCGCGGGCAGTGGCCGGGCCGCGAGTAGCGGCGGCGGCCCTCGAAGGCGAAGCCGCAGACGAGGCATTTCGGCGCTTCGAGCACGAGCCGCTCGCCTCGGTGGCGGAGCGACCGCTCCAGGTGCTCGAGATGGAAGGGGACGTCGTGCTCCGGGATCCCCACCGCCTGGGAGAGGTCCTTGGCGGTGGCGGAGCCCTCCAGCAGCACGCGACGCAGGCCCTCGCGCAGGGTCTCGTGGCGCTCGCTGGGGGCCCGGGCTCTCACGGCCGGCGATCCCTCTCCGCCCGCCCGAGCCCTGCCTTCATGGGAGGCCCCCTTCCACCCGGCTCGCGCGGCCGGCTACAGGCCGAGCTGGCGCGCCGCGAGCTCGCGCATGATCTCCTCGGCGCCGCCGCCGATCGCGTTCACGCGCACCTCGCGGTAGATGCGCTCGCACTTGGGCCCGCGCAGATAGCCCGCCCCGCCGAGCATCTGGACCGCCTCCCGGGCGCAGTGCTCCATGGTGAGGGTGGCCTGGTTCTTCAGCATGCAGATGTCGGCCACCGGCTTCTCGCCGGCCTCGATGCGCGCGGCCAGGCTCTCCAGATAGGCCTGGGTCGCCTGGATCCGCATCGCCATGTCGACCAGCCGATGCCGCAGCACCTGCTTCTCGACGAGCGGCGTGCCGAAGGTCTTTCGCTCCCTGGCGTAGGCCACCGCCTCCTCGAGGCAGGTCAGCGAGAAGCCATTGCAGCCCGCCGCCATGTAGATCCGCTCGGAGTTGAAGTTCTCCATCACGTAGCGGAAGCCCTCGTTCTCGCGTCCGAGCAGGTTCTCGGCCGGCACGCAGCACTCGTCGAAGTAGAGCGTGGCGGTGTCCGAGCACCACCAGCCCATCTTCTCGAGCGGCGTCTGGCTGAAGCCCGGTGTGCCGCGCTCCACCACCAGGAGCGAGATTCCGCCCCGTCCCGGGCCGCTCGTCCGGACCGCCACGGTGTAGAAGTCCGCGCGCATGCCCGACGTGATGAAGGTCTTCGAGCCGTTCAGCACGTAGTGATCGCCCCGGCGCTGCGCCGTGGTCTGGATCGAGGCCACGTCCGAGCCGGCGCCGGGCTCCGTGATGGCCAGCGCGCTGATCTTGCGACCGGCCAGCACCTCGGGAGCGATGCGCTCCCGGACCGCGGGGCGTGCGTGCCTCACGATCGGCGGGAGCCCGATCACGTGGCTCATCAAGCTGGCCGAGAGCCCGCCGCTGCCCGCCCGCGCCAGCTCCTGCGCCGCGATGATCGTGGCGAAGAGATCCGCCGGGATGCCGCCGACCTCCTCGGGGAACCCCACCCCGAGAAGCCCCACCTCGGCGGCGCGTCGGTAGAGCTCGCGCGGAAACTCCTTGTGCTCCTCCCACGTCGCGACGAAGGGCTCGATCTCGCGGGTCACGAAGTCACGCAGGGTGGCGGCGAACTGGCGATGCTCGTCGCCGTAGAAGGGTCGCTCGTAGCGCTGCAGCAGCGTCATCGCCGATCCTCCGAGGCGGGCGGCGGCGGCAAGAGTAGGCGGCCCGGCGTCCCCGCGCGCGGGGCTCGAGGCACGCGCGGGGAGCCGCGCCGCGGACCATCTTGCGGCATCCTTGCGGCGGGTCTGCGTGCGACGGGCCCGGGGGGTGACTCATCGCGCTCTTCGATCTCCCGCTCCGGCGCGAGCCCTGGATGGAGGGCGAGCTCCATCCGACCTTCACGCCGGTGGCCGACACCCTGCGCCGCCTCCTCCGCAGCTACGCCGGCGGCGCGGCGGTCTGCGTCTGGTACGAGGGCGAGTGCGTCGTCGACCTGTGGGGCGGCGTCCGGGACGAGAGCCGGCGACGCTGGGAGCACGACACCCTCGCGCCGAGCTTCTCCACCACGAAGGGCGTGGCTTCGACGCTGGTGCATGTGATGGTGGACCGCGGGCTCCTCGACTACGACGAGCGCGTCGCCAAGTACTGGCCGGAGTTCGCGCGGAACGGAAAGGAATCGATCACCCTGCGCCAGGTGCTGTCGCACCAGTCCGGCCTCTACCACGTGCGGCAGATGATCGACCACGCGGAGGAGATGCTCGACTGGAACGGGATGGTCCGGGCGATCGAGCGCGCGGCGCCGATCCATCCGCCGGGAAAGCGCACGGGCTACCACGGTCTCACCTACGGCTACCTGGTGGGCGAGATCCTGCAGCGGGTGACGGGCCGACCCTTCCCCGAGCTGGTGCAGCAGGAGCTGGCGCGCCCGCTGGGGCTGCGCGGCCTCTACGTGGGCGCCCCGCCCGAGGCCATCGCGCGTGCCGCCGAGCTGATGCGAACGCGCCTCGGCTTCCTCTCCGGCGCGCTGCGGGTGCCGGAAGCGGTGGCGTTGGCCCGCCTGCGCCGGACCTGGTTCGCCGTGCTGCAGCGCATGTTCTCCACGGTCGGGATCTCCCTCGACTTCGAGAGCCTCCTCGACGCGCTGGCGCCCCGTGGCATCACGAGCTTCGACTTCGGCTCCGAGCGCGTGCTGCGCGCCTGCATCCCGGCGGCGAACGGGCTCTTCGACGCGCGGTCGCTGGCGAAGCTCTACGCGGTGCTGGCCCACGGGGGAGAGCTCGGCGGCGTGCGCCTCCTCTCGCGCCAGACCCTGAATCGCGCCACCCAGCGCCAGAGCCCGACACCGAGCCGCGTCGTGATCCCCTTCGACATGCGCTGGCGCCTCGGCTGGCACGGCGTCTTCACCACCCGCGGCATCCCGCCGCGGGCCTTCGGGCACTTCGGCTTCGGCGGCTCCGGCGCCTGGGCCGATCCGAGCCGGCGCCTGGCGGTGGCGCTGGTGGTGAACGGGGGCGTGGGCACGCCCTTCGGCGACCTGCGCATCGCGCGCATCGGCGGCGCGGTCCTGGCCTCGCTGGCGCGCCGCCCGCGCAGCGCCCGCCGCCGGCTGGCCGCGCAGGCGCGCTAGCGCAGGACGCGCCGGCTCAGTGCATCTCCTGTCCGCCCGAGGAGTTCATCGCGCAGCCGGTGACGTAGCGCCCTTGCTTCGAGGCCAGGAAGACCGCCATGTCGGCCACGTCCTCGGGCTTCTGGAAGCGGCCGAGCGGGATCTGGGGCAGCACGCTCGCCTGCATCTGCTCCTTCGAGACGCCGGCCGCCTTGCTGTAGGCCTCCCAGAGCCCGTCCTTCAGGTCGAGGAGCGGCGTCTCCACCGTGCCGGGACAGATCGCGTTCACCGTGATGCGATGGGCGCCGAGCTCCCTGGCCGCCACCTGCGTCAGACCGTTGATCGCGAACTTCGCCGCGCAGTAGGCGCCGAGGAGCGGCCAGCCGGTCTTCCCCGCCTGGCTCGAGACGTTGATGATCGCGCCGCCCTCGCCCTGCCGGATCATCTGCCGCGCGGCCTCGCGGATCCCGAGCATGGTGCCGAGGGCCATCACGTCCAGGTTCTGTCGCCACTGCTCCACCGTGAGCTCGACCAGCGGCACCAGACCGAGGCCGATCCCGGCGTTGTTGACCATCACGTCGAGGCGGCCGAAGCGGCCCACGGCGGCCTCCACCAGCGCTCGCACCTCCTCTTCTCGCGAGACGTCGGCGTAGTGCACGTGCGCCTCGCCGCCCGCGGACTCGATCTGCTTGCGCACGGTCTCGATCTCCGCGCGCTCCGCCACCTGGTACTGCGGGAAGCGCTCGAAGGGCCGGCCGATGTCCGAGAGCACGATCTTCGCGCCTTCGCGGGCCAGCGCGCGCGCAGTCGCCGCGCCGATCCCGCCCGTCCGTCCCGAACCCGTGACGATCGCCACGCGGCCCCGCAGCTCCGTGTCCATCGCGTCCTCCCCGGTGGTGCGCGCGCGCGCCGGGACATTCTCCCGAAGCGACGCGCGCAGGGTCAAGCGCGCGGCGACGCCGGTCCGCGGCGGATCCCAAGTCGACGCGGCGTCGCCTGCCGTCGCCTTGAGCTTGCCGGGGGCGCGGCGTAGGCTGTGCTTCGTCCCCTCGCCTGCGTCGATCGGCGCCGGCGCTCCGGGGCGATCCCCGAGAGCGCCCCCGGGAGGCCTGGCCTTGGCGTGCTGTGCCTTTGCAGTCTTCCTGCTCGGCCAGCTCGTGGCCGCGTTCGCCTGGCTGCGGCGCCAGCTCCCGCGCCCGCTCCGGCGCGCGGGCTCCGCGATCGTCGAGGTCGATCCCGCGACGAGCTGGCAGCTCTTCCCCGCGGCCCCGGCTCTCGTGGCAGCGCCGGGACTGCGGCGGCGCTCGCGAGCGGCCCGGCACGCGCTGCTCGTCGCGGTGGGCCTCGAGCTCGCGATCCTGGGGGCGGGCGCGCTCGGGCTCGCCGCCAGCCGCTCGCGTGCGGCACCGGGCGGGACGCCTCGGTCGACCGGCGCGTCGACGTCGTTTTGGTGTCGCTCGCTCCTGGCGCCCGTCGTGGCGCCGCCCGAGCGATGAGGCCCGCGGCGTAGATCCGGCACGTCCATCCAGGAGGAACGGCATGGCGGCGATCGACAGCGCTCTGCTCCACGCGCCGGCGGCGCGCCGCCAGGGACGAAAGGGGCCGGTGACGGCGGCCCGCCAGCGGCGGACGGCGCGGAGCTACGCCGTCCTCTGCTTCCTCGGCCTCCTGCCCGTGCTGCTCCAGGCCCCCGCGGCCTGGCAGGCGGCAGGGCTCGGCCTGTGGATGCCCGGCGCCGGCTTCGTGGCCGCGGGCGGCCTCGCGGTGCTGCTCTTTCCGCTCACGCTCGCGCTCTTCGCGCTCTCCCTGGTGGCGTGGTTCTGGGCCGGCGCGGTGGTGGCGCCGATCCTCGTGTGGGGAGGCTCGGCCGCGCTCGCCGCCGCGCTCACCGGGCCGACGATCTGGATCGGCGCTCCGTTCGTCGTCCCGCTCTGCGCCGCGGCGACGCTGGTCGCCTTCCACCGCCGCGGCGAGCGCCGGCGCATCGCCGATCGCCAGAAGCGCGAGACGCGAGACGCGTTCCTGCCAGGATCGCTGGCGGAGGTCAGCACGAGAAGCGCGCTGCGGCCGGTGCCGGACGAGCGCGAGCTCTCCGCGGACGATCTCGCGGCCGTGCGCTACGCGCTCGATCGCGCGCTCCAGCCGCGGGGCCGCTGGGACGGCTTCGACGTGATCGAGCAGTTCCAGCCGGCGGCCCTGCGCTACCAGCTCAACCACCTGGGCTTCGCCCTCGGCCTCGTGCAGTGCCACTACGCACCGAGCTTCGGCGGCTACCTGGCCGAGGCCCAGCGCAACCTGATCGAGCGCTACCTCGAACGCAAGGTCTGGGGCTACTGGGTGTACGAGTCCTGCTGGGGCCACCTGAACTTCCGCGATTTCGATCCGGCCGGCCGCGACAACATCATGCTGACCGGCTGGTTCGGGATGCACGTCGGCCAGCACCTGCTGGCCTCGGGCGACCGCCGCTACGCCGAGCCGGGGAGCCTGACCTTCCGCCTGAACGGGCGCACGGCCTACCGCCACGACTTCCACACGCTGGTGGAGTCGGTGGTGAAGAACTTCGAGCAGTCGGCCTTCTGCCTCTTCCCCTGTGAGCCGAACTGGATCTACCCGATCTGCAACCACTACGGGATGACGGCCCTGGCGGCGCACGACCGCCTGTTCGGCACGCGCTACGTGGCCGAGCACCTGCCGCGCTGGCTCGAGAAGCTCGACGGTGAGTTCACGGACGAGAGCGGCTCGATCATCGGCCTGCGCTCGAGCCTGACCGGGCTCGAGGCCCCGTTCCCGAGCGGCGAGGCGGGCTACGCCGCCTTCGCCAACTGCTTCGCGCCGGAGCGTGCGCAGCGGCTGTGGGCGATCGCACGGGAGGAGCTCCGGGCCACGCTCGCGAAGGACGAAAACGGCGAGGCACGGATCACGCTGCCGGCGGCCCCGATCGACTTCGGGAACTATCGACGCGGCTTCACCGGAGCGTACACCTCGATCCTGATCGCGGCGCGCGAGTTCGGTGACGCGGAGATCGCCGAGGCGGCGCTCCGCAGCCTGGACCAGGACTGTGGCCTGGCGAGCGACGGCGGGGTCCGGCGCTACGCACGCGGCTCGAACCTGAGCAACGCCTTCGCGCTCCAGGGTCGCCTGCTGCGCACCGGCGACTTCCGGGCCTCCTTCGTCGAGGGACCGCCCGCCGGTGCGCTCTCGGGCCCGCGGCTGGCGGAGGCGCCCTACCCCGATGTCCTCGTCGCCAAGGCGCGCAGCCACGGCGACGACCTGGATCTCGTGCTGCATCCCGGCCGGGCGAGCGGTCGGCAGACCCTGCGCCTGGAGCAGCTGCGGCCCGGTGGCCGCTACGCGATCGAGGGCGCGCAGCGCGAGACCCTCGCTGCGGACGAGCGCGGCCGGGCGACGCTCGAGGTGGAGCTTCGCGGCCGCACGCCGCTCCGGATCGAGCCGCGCGGCTGAGCCCGCGCGAGGGTGCTCAGCTGGCCTGCAGCGCCCCGAGCTCGTCCACGAAGCGCAACACGCCGTCGACGCTGGTGGCGCCCGACAGGGCCACCAGCCGGTGGACGCCCAGATCCTCGTAACGCTTGATGGTGTCGGCCGTCAACGGCGGAGGCGGCGTCACCGTGATCTCGACCGGACCGAGCTCGCGCGGGCGTTCGCCGCGAGCGGCCGCCTCCGCCAGCCAGCCGACCGAGCGCCGCGTGGCCTCGAGATTCGTGAGGAAGCCGTACCAGCCGTTCCCGAAGCGCGCCGCGCGGCGCGCCCCGAGTCGACTCATCCCGCCCACCACGATCGGCGGGTGGGGCTTCTGGACCGGCCGGGGATGGGCGTCGATCCCCTGGAAGCTCCAGAAGCGCCCGTGGAACACCGGCTTCTCGAGCGTCCAGAGCGCCCGCAGCACCTGGATCGCCTCGTCGGTGACCGCGCCTCGCTCCTCGAACGGTGCGCCGAGCGCGCGGAACTCGGGCTCCAGGTAGCCGGCGCCGAGCCCGAAGAGCAGCCGCCCGTTCGAGACCACGTCCAGCGACGCCAGCTCCTTGGCCAGCACCAGCGGGTTGCGCTGCGGCAGGATGATCACGCCGGTGGCGAGGCGGATGCGACGCGTGTGGGCCGCCGCCAGGCTGAGTGCCACGGCGGGATCCAGGAACGGAGTGCGCGGCTCGGAGGGAGAGGGAGGAACTCGAGGATCCGGCAGCACCACGTGCTCGCCGGTCCAGAGCGAGTCGAGCCCCGCCTCTTCCGCCGCCCGCGCGATCCGGAGCAGGCCCTCCGGCTGGGCGGCCGGCCCGAAGTTGATCCCGAAGAGACCGATCTTCACTGCGCCCTCCTGTCGCAGCCGAGGATACTGCCCCGGGAAGGTCCGCCACAGCACGCGTGACGCCGGGCCCCAGGACCGCCCGCGCGACGGCGCCAGCGCCGGTTGCCGCCCGCTGACACCCTGGCACGTCGTTTGCGTCGTTCGAGCGGGGGTCGGGTCCAGCGGCCGCCCGGCGTGCAGGCCGGGCCGGTGCGCGAGGAGGAGGTCTCTCGATGAAACGCGTCGGCGTCGTCTTCGTGACGCTCGTCGCGCTCGTGCTCTCGGCTGCCGCTCTGGGCGCGGACGACGAGAGCAGCGCGCGCTCCTGGAAGAAGCAGGCCAACGATACGCGAGCCACGGTCGCGAGCGTGGCCCAGGACCTGGAGAAGACCGGCGACAAGGGGAACCCCGACGCCCGGGGGCTGATCGCCGACGCCAAGCAGTTCCTCTCTCAGGGGGACGAGAACCGCGCCAAGGCCGATGCGGAGTTCGACAAGGGCCAGTTCAAGGAGGCGTCCAACGACTACAACATGGCGTGGCAGTACTATGTGAAGGCCGCCACCGCCGGCTTGAACGCCCAGAGCATCCTCTCGGGGAAGTAGCGGCCGCTCCTCAAAGCCCGAGGAGCTTGGCCAGGTAGTGGATCATGGTCTCGTCGGAGCCGCCGCCGATGCTGATCAGGCGGGTGTCGACGAAGGCCCGCCCGGCGGCGCTCTCCTTCATGTAGCCGTAGCCACCGTGGAGCTGGAGGCACTCGTCCGCCACGCTGCGGGCGGTGCGACCGCAGAAGAGCTTCGCCATCGAGATCTCTCTCGTGGCGTCCTCGCCCGCCACCACCTTGCGCACGCAGGCGTAGACCAGCTCGCGTGCCGCCGCGAGCTGCGTCTTCATCTCCACCAGCTTGAACTGCGTGACCTGCATCTTCCCGAGCCGGGTCCCGAAGAGCGAGCGCTCCCTGCACCAGGCCACCGTCTGCTCCCAGAGGGCCTCCGCGCCGGCGAGCGAGCTCACGCAGCCCACCAGGCGCTCGTCCTGGAACTGGCGCATCTGCTGCTGGAAGCCGCGGCCAATCGCTCCGATGGTGTTGGCGACCGGAACCCGGACGCCCTCCAGGAAGAACTGCCCGGTGTCGGAGCCCCAGTTCCCGATCTTGTCCAGGAGCTGGTAGCGCACCCCGCGAGCGTCGGTCGGCACGATGATCTGGGTGAAGCCGTGATAGCCGGCGGTGGGATCGGTGCGCGCCAGCAGGCAGAGCCAATCGGCGGTGGCCGCGTTCGTGATGTAGATCTTGCTGCCGTCGATCACCCAGTCGTCGCCGTCGCGCACCGCGCGGGTCTTGATGCCCGCGACGTCGGAGCCGGCGTCCGGCTCGGTGACGGCGATGGCCGAGACCATCTCGCCGCGGATCGCCGGCACCAGGTAGCGCTCGCGCAGTGCGTCGCTCCCGAACTCGTGGAGCGCCGGGGTCGCCATGTCGGTGTGGACGCTGATCCCCATCGCCACACCGGCGTTGTCGCAGCGCCCGATCTCCTCGAAGAGGATGGCGCTGAAGGACCAGTCGAGGCCGGCGCCGCCCCACTTCGGGTCGTAGCGCAGGCCGAGCATGCCGAGCTCGCCCATCCGCTTGTACAGCGACTTGTCGATGCGGCCCATGGCGTCGAACTGGCGGGCGCGGGGGACGAGCTCGTCCTGCACGAACTTGCGCACGGTGGCCCGGAAGAGCTCGTGCTCGGGGGTGGAGAAGAGATCGTTCGGCATCGAACCTCCGCGGGCGGGAACCGGGCGGAGGGTAGTGCGGCCGGCCGCTCCCCGGCCACGACTCGCCGCGTCGCGAGGCGGCTGCACTCGCGGCCCCGGCTCTGGCATGCTGCCTCCGCGGCCGGCCCGGCCCCGAGGAACGCCCATGCTGATGTCGTCCCGCGACTACCGTGAGTCCCTGCGCCGCCAGCGCCCGCGCGTCTACGTGAACGGGCGCGCGGTGGAGTCGGTCCCCGACGAGCCGCTGCTCGCGCCCGGGGTGAACGCGCTCGGCGTCTCCTACGACTTCGCCTTGCGCGAGGATCTCGCGCACTGGATGCGTGCGCGGATCGCGGGTCCCCCCGGCACGGGCGAACGCTGGATCAATCGCATGATGGCGATTCCGGCCAGCCGCGACGATCTCCTGCACAAGCTCGAGGCCGTGCGGCTGCTCTGCCAGGAGACCGGCTGCGCTCAGCGCTACCTCGGTGGCGACGCGCTGGCGGCGCTGCGTCAGGCCACGCACCGGATCGACGCCGCGGAGGGAACGCAGTACGCGGCGCGGCTCGAGGCGCAGCTCGAGCGGATCTGGACCGAGGATCTCGCGCTCGGGGTGGCGATGACCGACGGCAAGGGCGACCGGCGGCTGCGGCCCCACGCCCAGCCGAACCCGGAGAGTCACCTGCGCATCGTCGAGCGGCGCCGCGACGGGGTCGTGCTCTCGGGCGTGAAGGCCATCATCACCGGCGGACCCTACGTGCACGAGCTCGTGGTGCTGCCCGGCCGCAACCTGCTGGAGGCGGACGCGGACTACGCCGTCGCCGCGCTGGTGCCGCTCGAGGCCGAGGGCCTCACCCTGGTGGCGCGGCCGGCCGGGCGGCCCGGCGAGGCGGCGGCGCTCTTCAGCCGACGCCGCGGCCAGTCCACCGCGGTGGCGATCTTCGATCGGGTCTTCGTACCCTGGGAGCGCGTGTTCCTGGCGGGAGAGTGGCGGCATGCGGGCTTTCTGACGCGCCAGTACGCGAGCCACCACCGCCACACCTGCATCGCCGCCCGGGCGGGCTTCGGCGATCTCCTGATCGGTGCCGGCGCGCTCGTGACGGAAGCCAACGGCATCGACCTCGACCGGGCGCCGAACCTGCGCGGGCGCATGGTCGAGCTGATCAAGATCGTCGAGGGCTTCTACGCCTGCGGCGTGGCGGCCTCGGTGCATGCCCACCCGGACCCCTCCGGCGTCGCGGTCCCGGAGGAGGTCTTCGCCAACGTCGGAAAGCTCCTGCTCTCGACACAGATCTACGACATGCAGCGCCTCGCGCACCACGTCTCGGGCGGCCTCGTGGTGGCGCTCCCGGGCCCCGAGGAGGACCACAACCCGGCCACCGCGGGGCGCCTCTCGGAGCTCCTGGCCGGGCGCTCCGACGTTCCGTACGCGAAGCGCGTCGAGGTGGCGCGTCTGATCGAGGACCTGACGGCCTCCTACCAGGGAGGCTGGTATTCGGTGATCTCGCTCCACGGCGGGGGCTCGCCGGAGGCGATGGAGCTCGAGATCTGGCGCCACTATCCGCTGGGCGATCGGGTGGAGCTGGTGGAGCGGCTGCTCGAGCTCGGCGTCGCCGCCGACCCCGCCCGCGCGATCACCCGCAATCGCCAGCCGGGCCGCTGCTGCGCGGTCGGATGCCAGGTCCCGGAGCACGAACGCTCCTGAGCCCCGCGGCAGAGATGCGCGATCATTCGCAGATGGCGCAGGCACGCGAGCGGGCGGCGCTCGACTATCTGGCGCGGGGCTGGTCCGTGGTGCCGATCGAGCCCGGCGGGAAGCGTCCCCTGGTGCGCTGGGAGGAGCTCCAGGCGCGGCGCGCCTCGCCGGCCGAGCTGCAGGCCTGGCTCGCGCGCTGGCCGGACGCCAACCTCGGCATCGTGACCGGCGCCGTGTCGGGGCTGCTCGTCCTCGACGTGGATCCGCGTCACGGAGGCGCGGAGAGCCTGGCCGCGCTCGAGGCGGAGCAGGGAGCCCTGCCGCCGACACCGGAGGCCGAGACGGGCGGGGGCGGACGCCACCTCTACTTCGCGCACCCCGGCGGCGTGGTCCGAAACCGCGTGGGGCTGCGGCCCGGAATCGACCTGCGTGGCGACGGAGGCCTCGTCGTGGCGCCTCCCTCGCGTCACGCCTCGGGCCGCGCCTACCGCTGGCGCGAGGAGCGAGCGCCGGGGGATCTCATGCTGGCGGCCCTCCCGTCCTGGCTCGTCGAGCCGCCGGGCGCGGCGCGCGGCCCCGGCCATCCGCTCCCCTGGTGGCGCGAGCGCGTGCGCGAGATCGTGCCCGAGGGCGAGCGCAACAGCCGGCTCGCCTCCTTCTCCGGACACCTGCTCTGGCACGGCGTCGACCCCGAGGTGGCGACCGAGCTCCTGCTGTGCTGGAACCGCGTGCACTGCCGGCCACCTCTCCCCGACGAGGAGGTGGTGCGCACGGTCGAGAGCATCACGCGCACCCACCGCCGCCACGAGTCGGAGGAGCCGGGCGACTGACGCCGCGCACCGCCGGCGCCGCGCCGGCTCAGAAGCGAAGGAGCTCCACCTCCAGGCTCGCGAGATCCACCACCCCGACGGCGTTGTGGCCGGAGAGATGCCCCGCGCACTCCCCGGGGTTCAAGAGCAAGCCCCCGTCGCGCCGCTCCAGCGCGTGACGGTGGGTGTGGCCGTGCAGCACCACGTCGTGGGCCGACGGCCAGGCGTGATCGAGCTCTCGCGGATCGTGCAGCACCAGGAGACGGCGCTCCGCCCAGGCGAGGCGCAGCGGCGGCGCCGCGAGCGCGATCCCGAGCCGCGCCGCCGCGCGCTCCAGCGCCGGACGTTCGCCCAGATCGTTGTTCCCGAGGACGGCGTGGAGCGGGGCGTGCAGGCGCGCCAGCACCTCCAGCGTCTTCGGCTGGGTGATGTCCCCGGTGTGGACCACCCGCTCGACACCGGCCTGGTTCAGGAGCTCGACGATGCGTGCGACGTTCGCGAGGTGGTTGTGGGTGTCGCTCATCACGCCGATGCGCATGGCCATCCCGCTGCGAAGGCGGCGCGAGGACGCCGCCGGGGAGCCTCCCCCGGCGGCGTCCGGGTCCGAGCCGGAGAGCGGCTACGCCACCTTCTCGAGCACGTGGATCCCGCAGGCGCTGCCGAGCCCGATCACGTGGGTGAGGCCCAGCCGCGCGTTCGGCACCTGGCGCTTGCCGGCCTCGCCGCGCAGGTGGGTCGACACCTCGTAGATGTTGGCGATGCCGGTCGCGCCGAGCGGATGGCCCTTGGAGAGGAGCCCGCCCGAGACGTTCACCGGGATCTTCCCGCCCAGGGCCACCGCACCCTCGTCGATCATGCGCCCGGCCTCGCCCTCCTTGCAGAGGAAGAGGTTCTCGTAGTGCAGGATCTCGGCGGTGGCGAAGCAGTCGTGGAGCTCCACCAGGCTCAGATCCTCGGGGCCGATGCCCGCCATCTCGTAGGCCTTCTTCGCGGCCATGCGGGTGCAGGTGTTCACGTCGGGCATCACCAGGTCGCGCTCCTGCCACGGATCGCTGGTCAGGACCGACGCCCGCACGCGCACCGCGCGCTTCATCAGGCCGAGCTGCTTCGCCTTCCTCTCCGAGGCCAGCACCGCGGCGGCCGAGCCGTCCACGTTCACCGAGCACATGAGCTTGGTGTTGGGGTAGGCGATCATCTCGGCGTTCATCACCGCCTCGAGGGGCGTCTCGATCTGGTACATGGCCTTCGGGTTGAGCGTCGAGTGGTGGTGGTTCTTCACCGACACCTTGGCGAACTGCTCGAAGGTGGTGCCGTACTTGCGCGCGTGCTCCATGCCGGCCTCGGCGAAGACGGCGGGCATCGTGCCGGAGCCGAGGAGCCCCTCCTTCGGGATGCCCTTGCCGCCGCCGGAGCCGCCCAGCAGGCCCTTGCCCATCTGCTCCACGCCGACCGCCAGCACCAGGTCGTAGACGCCGGCCTTGATCGCCATCCAGGCCTCGCGGAAGGCGGTGGCCCCGGTGGCGCAGGCGTTGGAGGTGTTCACCACGGGGACCCCGGTCTGTCCGATCTCCTGCAGGATGCGCTGTCCCACCATGGCGTTGGCCTGGTAGAGGTTTCCGCAGTAGAGCGCCTCCATGTCCTGGACCTTCAGGCCCGCGTCGTCGAGGGCGAGCAGCGCGGCCTCGGCGCCGATCTCCGGCACCGTGCGCTCGGGGAAGCGCCCGAACTTGATCATGTCCACACCGACCACGTAGACGTCGCTCATGTCGATCTCCTGGATGGGTGCGAGCGGGCCTTTGGGGTCTCTGCTCGCCGTTGGCTGGCTGCGCGCCGCGGGAACGCCTGCGGCGTCCCGCCGCTCGCCTCAGGCCGGTTCGAAGAAGTAGCTGAGGTAGGAGTTTCCGTCCTTGTCCTTGCGACCGAGCGCGTCCTTGAAGACCACGCGCACCGGCATCCCCATCTTGATCTTCTCGGGGTCGGCCGCGACTCCGATCAGGTTGCCCTTCACGGTGCCGCCGCCCTCGAGGTCCACCACCGCCGAGACGTACGGCACCTCGATGCCGGGGAACGACCGGTGCACGATGGTGTAGACGTAGAGCTTTCCGCGGTCCGAGAGCTTCACGGCCTGCAGCTTGTCGCGGGTGCCGCACTTGGAGCAGACCCGCCGCGCGCCGAGGAAGACGGCGCCGCAGGCCTGGCACTTGTGTCCTTCGAGATAGGGGGAGCCCGGGTCCGGGATCTTCAGGAAGTCGATCGCCGGGAGGGGCTTCTTCGCGGCTTCGGGGGGCATGCGGATCCTCGTCCTTTCTCCTGGTTTCGCGAGGGTTTTCGCGAGGCCGACGCGGGTCGGGCCGGCGCGGGCCGGCCGCGGATCGACTCGCACGTCAACCGCGCGAAGATGCCAGCCCCGGCGCGGGCCTGTCAACGCGGGCGCTGGCGCCGAGCGCCGGGTCGCTTGACGCGCTGCGTGCTGGCGGCCGCGCCCGCCGGGACGCCGAGGTTCGCGAGCACCCGCATGGCGAGATCGGTGAGGGCGCGGGGCGTGAAGGGCTGCGTCGCGACCGCGGCCAGCGCGTCGAGCCCGACGACGTAGCGGCGGAGCGGACGTCGGCTCTCGACGGCCGTCACCACGACCCGCGCCACGCGCTCGGGGGACGGCGCGGCGTACTCCACCAGGGAGAGGAACCGCTCGGCGCGGGCGTACGCGGGCGCATAGGGCGAGCCCTTGCGCGCCTCCCGACGCGCGAGCGTGTCGCCCGCGCGGGCCTCGATCCGGGTGCGGAAGAACCCGGGCTCGATCAGGACCACGCGCACGCCGAAGGACGCCACCTCGACGCGGAGGACGTCGGAGAGCGCCTCGAGCCCGAACTTGGAGGCGTGGTACCAGGCGCAGAGCGGAAGCAGGCTCACCCGCCCGGCGATCGACGACATCATGACGATGCGGCCTCCGCCGAGGCGTCGCATCCCCGGGAGCGCGCAGGCGCTGACCACCGCCGGCGCGATCAGGTTCACGTCGAGCTGCGCGCGGGCCTGGGCCGCGCTCACCTCCTCCACCGCACCGAGCTCGGTGTAGCCGGCGTTGTTCACCACGGCCCAGAAGTCCGGAAGACGCCGCCAGGCTCTCCGCACCGCCTCCGAGTCGGAGACGTCGAGGAGCAGCGGCCGCACGTGCTCCGCCACACCGGCCTCGCGCGCACGCGCGGCGAGGGTTCGCGCCTTCTCGGCGCTCCGCACCGTGCCCCAGGCCTCCCAGCCGCGGGCCGCGAGCGCGAGCACGCTCGCGAGGCCGAAGCCGCTGTTGGCTCCGGTGACGAGAACGGGACCCGGGTGCTCGGCCATGGCGCTACCTCGGCCGAGGCTCCGCTCGGCGCCGGTACGCTGCGCGCTTCGCCTGCACTACGCCGCCTCGCCACGCAACGCGCCGAGCCGATCGATGGTGGCCCGCGCGTCGCGCACGAGGCGCTGCACGATCTCCGCCACCGGGAGGATCTCCTGGATCCCGCCGACGCCCTGCCCCGCCGGCATGCAGGTACGCGCAGGATCGGTGCTGGCATCGTCGGCGAAGGAGAGGAGCCCCCGCCGCGCGCTGTCCATGAACTGGAGCGGGAACGGCTGGATCTGGTCGGCTCGCCGCTCCCACTCCGCGACGTGGGGATTGCGCAGCACGCGCATCGGCTTGCCCGAGTAGCAGCGCGTGACGGTGGTGTCGGCGCCACTCGCCTCCAGGATGCGCTTCTTGAAGGCCGCGGCGGCGTGGGCCTCGTTGGAGGCGATGAAGCGCGTGCCGATCCACACGCCCTGGGCGCCGAGGGCGAGGGCCGCCGCGATCCCCCGACCGTCGACGATCGAGCCCGCAGCCAGCACGGGGATGCGCACCGCGTCCACCGTCTGCGGCACCAGCGCCATGCCGGCGATCGATCCGGTGTGCCCGCCGGCCTCCGTGCCCTGGGCCACCACGGCGTCGCAGCCCGCCGTCTCGGCATGGACCGCGTGACTCACCTTGCCGCACACGGCCATCACCTTGACTCCGCGGCGGTGACACCTCTCGATCACCGGCTCCGGAACGCCGAGCCCCGCGATGAACGCGGAGGCGCCCTCGTCCAGGATCACGTCGATCGCCGCATGGATCTGCTCGGGCAGGGCCGCCAACAGGTCCACGCCGAAGGGCTTTCGCGTGCGGCGGCGCACCGCGCGCATCTCCTCGCGGATGCGCTCGGGCGGGAAGCCCACCAGACCGAGCGTGCCGAAGCCTCCCGCCTCCGAGACGGCCGCACACACATCTGCGTAGGCGACGCCGCCCATGCCGGCCAGAAAGATCGGATGCTCGATCCCGAAGAGATCGCAGATCGGGGTGTGCAACGACATGGTGGCTCCTCGCGGGCGGGAAGCGGCGGGGCGCCGGGCGCGCTCGCTACGCGGCGCGCCCCACCCGCCGCGTCTCCGGGCATGGTAGTCCTCCCGGGCCCGGGCGCTGCTAGCCTGTGACGGTCCTTCCCGCGCGAGGTGTGGCATGGAGTCCAGCGTCGAGGCCGGCGGCGGCAAGGTGCGCGTCGGGCTCGGCACCTCGAGCCTCGCCTTCGAGAGCGGCTCGGCGTACTTCCGCTGGGCGGAGCTCTGCGAGTCGCGCGGCGTGGACTCGCTCTGGCAGAGCGACCGCCTGGTGTCGCGGGATCCTCATCTCGAGCCGCTCACCGCCCTCGCGACCCTGGCCGGGATCACGCGCCGCCTCAAGTTCGGCATGAACGCCGTGGTGGCGCCGCTGCGCGATCCGCTGGTCCTGGCGAAGCAGTGCGCGACGATCGACGTGCTCTCCGGCGGTCGGCTCCTGCCGATGTTCGGCGTCGGAGACGCCCGCGCGGCCGAGTGGCCGGCCACCGGGCGCGATCCGGCCGAGCGCGGCGCTCGCGCCGACGAGGTCCTCGAGCTGGTGCGGCGGCTGTGGAGCGAGGACACGGTGAGCTTCTCCGGCCGCTTCTACCGCTACCACGACGCGAGCGTGCGACCGCGACCGATCCAGCAGCCGATGCCGCTCTGGATCGGCGGCACGAGCCGCGCGGCGGTCCGCCGCACCGCGCGCCTCGGCACCGGCTGGATCGGCGGCATCGCGAGCCCCGAGGAGGTGGGCGCCACCATCGCCGCGATCCGGAAGGAGGCGGAGGCCCTGGGCCGGTGCATCGACGCCGACCACTTCGGTGCGACCCTGGCCTTCCGCATCGGAAGCCCCGACGATCCCGCGCTCGAGCGGTTTCCCCTGCTGCGCCGCAGCGAAGCCGCCCCGGGCCGCGACCTCCGCCCGCTCGTCTGCGTGGGCCCGGCCGAGGAGGTCGTCCGGCGAATCGCGGCCTACCGCCGTGCCGGCGCCTCCAAGTTCGTGCTGTTTCCGATCGCGGACGGCGAGGCCGACTTCTTCGATCAGACCCTGCGCGTGGTGGAGGAGGTGATCCCGGCGGTGCAGGGCGAGGGACGCTGAGCGAGAGCGCCTCGTGGCGTTCCGAGCGCTAGTAGTCGTACGTCCAGATCAGATCCGCCGACGAGCCGTGCTCCGTCGTGCTCCGCGTCTCGACGCTCCAGTGGGGCGGCGCGAAGCGCCAATCGAGACCCACCTGGCTCCCCCCCGTCTCGCCCACCCCCTTGCCGAAGTGCACGAAGACGTCGCGCATCACGTGGGCGCCGAGCCCGACCGTCGAGCCGGCACCGCCCTCCGGGGTGCGCACCTCGAAGACGTCGAGCGGGAGGGGGATGCCGGTGAGCGTGCGCAGCTCCTGGAGCGCCGCGGGGCCCGCGGTCTCGGCCAGGAACGCCTGGAGGGCCCCGGACTCGCCGCGGCTGAGCTCCTCCCGCGTACGTCCGAACAGGAGGAGCGCGAGAAGATCGTTCTCGGGCCGGGGCGGCTCGCTCTCGAGCTGGAGCTTCGGGTTGGAGCCGCGGCCGCGCAGCAGCGCGATCACCAGCACGTCGCGCACGCGATGGGTGGCGCGGAGATCGAGGTCGGGATCGAGGTCCGGGCGTCCCGTGAAGACCACCCGACCGCGCTGCAGATCGAAGCTCTTCCCGCGGATCCGGTAGGTCCCGCCCAGCGTCTCCACGCTCCCCTCGAGCGCGAGCTCGCGGAGCGGCGCCTTGCGGGCGCGCAGGAGGCCGCGGATCCGTACCTCGGCACCCTCGCCGACCACGCGCGCGTCGCGAGGGATCTCGATCTGCACGTCGACGCGGCTCCGTCGGTAGAGGTCGGGCCCGTTCTGGGCGAAGGGACCGGCCGGCTCGCTCGGTGGCTGCGAGGGATCGTTCCGGACCGCGATCTCGGCCACCACCGGGCTGCGTTGGCTGCTCAGGAAGTATCGCGCCTTTCCGAGCACGAGCGCGCCGCGTGCGACGAGGGCGTCCACCGGCCCATCCAGGACGAGCCGTCCCTCGAGATCCGCGCGGAGCCGGCCGGCGTACTGGAACGGGAAGCGATGGATCACGAGCTCGAGCTGGCTCGACGTCGGAGCGAAGCCGGCGAGCCCGATCGTTCCCGCGAGGAGCGCCTCGCCCTCGCCGCCGCCCGCCAGTCGCAGCGAATCGATCCGCAGGCTGTCATTCTCCAGTGTCAGGTGGCCCGCGAGAGGACCGAGGCGTTGGCCCAGGGCCGGGAGCTCGGCGCGGACGTCGGCGAGGACGAGCTCGCCCGAGAGCTTCGGCCGCGGGATGCCACCGGCGAGCTCGAGGGCGAGATTGGCCTGTCCCTGCAGGTCGCGCAGTGTCGGGGGCAGCACGCCGCCGAGGAGCGCGAGGTCGAAGCCGTGGGCCTCGGCGGAGAGCCGGGTCTCCGGCCGCTCGAGCAGGCGCGCGGGGGAGAAGCGCACGTCCCAGGGCGTCGTGAAGCGCGCGAGGGCGAGGTGCCGGCCGTGGGCGTCGAGACGGGCCTCGCCCTGAAGCACGCCGCGCTCGCTGGCGAACGAGACCTCCAGGTGCTCGGCCTGCGCCTCGCCGACGCGCGGGCCGCTCCAGTCGAGCGATCCCCGGAGCCCGGGCCGCGGCCAGGCGCCGTCCGCGACGAGCGCAGCGTCGAGCCGGCCGCCCAGGGGCTCGCGGCTCCCGACGAGGACGCCGATCCGCGCGAGCGGCAGCCCGCGCAGATCGATCCGAAGGCCCCGCGCCGCGCGGCGATCCAGGCCTCCGGCGAGGCTCAGGCGCGTCTCGTCCAGCAGGCGCAGGCGCGCCGCCTCGAAGCGGAGCCCCGCCGCCACCCGGCGCAGCGAGATCGGCCCCTCGCCCGAGGCCGGCAAGTCGCCGCCCGTGAGGCGCAGCGGGTCGAGCACAAGACGCCCGGCGCCCTCGGCCCGCAGGCGCGTCTCGAGCGTGCCGAGCCGTGCCGACCCGACACGCAGGCGTGACGCCTGGAGCGAGGCCTCTCCCGTCGGCGCATCCCACGGGCCGGCGAGGCGCGCCGAGAGACGGGCTTCGCCCGCGAACGTGCCGGGATGGCCCGCCAGCGTCGCCAGCGAGTCCAGATCCCGGAGCTCGAGCTCGAGATCGAGGACGTCGGCCCGCTCGAGGCTCCCGCGCCCGCTCGCGCGCAGGCGCCCGAGGCTCGAGTCCAGGCGTGCGCGCGCGAGCTCGAAGCGACCCTCGCCGAGCCGGCCCTCGATCTCCGCGGTGTCGATCCGCAGCGCGCCCAGCCGCGAGGCAGCGAGCTTCAGCGTCCCCTCGACGCGCAGGCCGCGCAGCGTGGCGCCGGAGAGTCGCTCCACCCGCGCCCTCGCCCGTCCCGTGAGCGCCCCGGCGAGCTCCGGGCGCGCGAGCAGCACGCCGAGATCGAGGCCTTCGGCGTCGCAGTCGAGCGAGAGCGCCGCCGGCACGCCGGCCTCGCCCCAGCCGGCGAGGTCCGCCGTCGCCTCGAGGCGCCCGCGACCGAACTCCGCGTCGACCACGGCCGGCGCCACCTGGAGCCGTGAGCCCTCGAGCACGAGGGCGAGGTCGGCGCTCCGCCGGGCTCGGCCCGCGACGAGGCTCGGGCCGAGCCGCCAGCGCGCGCGCGCGACGCTCGCCCACGTCGCGCGCCCCGCTCGCGGGATCGCGAGCCCGCCGGCCTCGAGCTCGAGGGTGCCGGCCAGGCGGCTCCGCTGCTGGAGCTCGTCGAAGTCGAGGACGACCTGCGTCTGCGAGACGCGGAGAGATCGGACCTCGAGCGCGACGGGCCGTGGCGCGGCTCCCCCGCGCCCCGCCTGCCAGGGCCAGCCCGGCCCGGGATCCCGCCGCCACCGGAGCGCGGCGCCCACCAGCACGACGCGCTCCCGTACGAGCTTCCGCA
>JAWOLJ010000057.1:0-48062 GCA_033853555.1 Myxococcota bacterium | reverse complement strand
TGGAGCGGGCGCGGCGGCGCGAGCGCGGGCGGCGGCGCGCCATCGTATTCCTGCTCTCGGACCTGCGGGACGACGCGCTCCTCGCCGCCGACGCCGCGGACGCCCCGGGCTCCTCGCCCTGGTCCGCCCTGACCGCCGTCGCCGCCCGACATGATTTCGTGTCGATCGTGCTGCACGATCCTCGGGACGAAGAGCTTCCCCCGGTCGGGAGCGTGCGGATCGCGGATCCGGAGCGCCCCGGCCGCGCGCGCCTGCTGCGCACCGGCTCCGCCGCGGCGCGGGCGCGCTACCGCGCCGCCGCCACGGCGCGGCGGGAGGCCCTCGAGCGGCGGCTCCGCGCGGCGGGCTCCGACGTGCTCTGGCTGCGCGGGGATCGCGACCCGCTGCGCCCGCTGCTCCACTTCTTCGCCGCACGCAGCGCGCGTCCTCGGAGGCGTTCGTGACGTCCAGGAGTGTCGGCGCCGCGCTCGGGCTCGGCCTGCTGCTGCTCCTTGCCGGAGGCCCGGCGGTCCCGGCCGGAGCGCAGCCCGCGCCGACCGGCGGCGTGGCGCCGCCGGTCTCGAGCCAGGGCCTGCTCTCGATCGAGCCTCCCCGCCTCGCGATCGGCGAGGTGACCACCGCGGAGCGCGTGATCGTGACCCCGCCCGGCGACAGCGTGGTTCCGGCACCGCCTCCGGACGTGCCCGGCGTGTGGGTGCTCGACGCCGAGCCGCTTCCGGTGGAGAAGGAGCCCACGCGCTGGGTGCATCGCACGCGCTTCCGGCTGCGGGCGCGGGCCCTCGGCCTCTTCGTCTGGCCCACCCAGCGCGTGGAGGTGGAACGACCCGACGGGAGCCGGACCGGCGTAACCGTCGAGGGTCGGCCGATCGAGGTGGTGTCGGTGCTCTCGCACTTCCCCGATCGCGTGACGCCCTTCGGCCTCCGGGAGCCCGACGAGGAGACCGCGCCGGGCCGGCGCGGCGGGCTCCTGCCGGGTGCGGCCCTCGGCGCAGCGGCCGTGCTGGGTGCGCTCGCAGGGCGCGCGCTGTGGCGGCGCCGGCGGGCCCGCGTCACCGCGCCTCCGACGGCTGCGCGCGAGGCCACCGCACCGGGGCGCCGGGAGGAGACCCTCGGAGCGCTGCGTGCGGCGCGGCTCCTCCTCGAGCGCGATCCGCGCAGCGGCGCCGACGCGGCGGCCCGCGCGCTACGCCATTTCGCCGCGGCCTGGTTCGGGCTCGACGCCGAGAGCCGCACCGTGGAGGAGCTCGCCGGGCTCACGCCGCGCCCCGGCCCGCTGCCCCGCTGGAGCGATTGCCTGGCGCTGCTCGGGACGCTCGATGCGCTGCGCTTCCGGCCCGAGGCCGGTGCGCTCCCCGCCGACCCGCGCCTCGGCGAGACGCTCGGCGCCGCCGAGAGCCTGCTGGGAAGCCCGCCCGCGCCGGAGTCCCGATGAACGGCTCGAGCGCCGCGCTTTCAACATTCATTGGTGTCGATGGCTTCGAGCATCCGATCGCCCTCGCGCTGCTCCTCTTCGTCGCGACGCTCGCGCTCCTGCGCGGGCTGCATGCCCCGCCGCCGGCGCTCCCGTGGCCGGCGCTCGGCGAGGCGCGGACCGCCGGCGCCTGGCGGCTCGACCCGCTGCGCCTGCTCGCCGTGGTGCTTCGGGCGGGGGTGCTGGCGGCGCTGGCCGGCGTGCTCGCGGGTCCCGTGGCGGTGCACCGATCCCCCGCCGCGGCCGGCGCGGGTCTGGACGTGGTGCTGGTGCTCGACACCTCCGGCAGCATGCGCGCCCTCGACGCCGAGGTGGGCGGCGCCTGGCGCACGCGGCTCGACCTGGCGCGCGAGGTGGTGCGTCGCTTCGCGCTCCGCCGCGTGGCCGACGGCGACCGCGTGGGCCTCGTGGTCTTCGGCGACACCGCCTTCACGCTCTGTCCGCTCACCGGCGACGGGCGTCTGGTGGAGGCCGCCCTGCAACGCGTCTCGGCGGGGATGGCAGGTGAGGCCACCGCCCTGGGCGACGCGCTCGCCCTGGCGGTGAAGCGCGCACTGGCGGGGGCGCCGGCCCCCGTCCGCTCGCCGCAGCCGGCGCGCGAGGGAGAAGCCGCGCCGCGGCCCACCGAAGGCCGTCTGGTGGTGCTCCTGACCGACGGCCGCAGCAACGCGGGCTCGATCCCGACCGACGTGGCGGCGGGCCTGGCCCGCGCGGCGGGCGTGCGCGTGGACGCGGTCGGAATCGGTAGCGAGGGCGCCGTGGCGATGGGCGGCGAGGGCGGGGCGGACACCGGCCTCCGCTTCGAGCGACACGATCTCGACCTGGAGACGCTGCAGCGGATCGCCGACGCGAGCGGCGGACGCCTCTTCCCCGCGCGCTCCTCGCGCGACCTGGAGCGGGTGTACGCTGAGATCGACGCCTCCGAGCGGGTGGCGCGCCGCGCCCCGCCCCGCGAGCGTCGTGCGCCGCGGCCCGAGCGCTTGCTCGAGCTGGCCGGCGGGCTGCTGCTGCTGGAGGTCGCGTCGACGCGGCTCCTGCTGCGGAGAGTTCCGTGAGCGCGATCGGGCTGGCGCACCCCGAGTGGGCGCCTGCGGTGCTGAGCGGCGTGCTGGCGCTGGCCGTCGCGGCCCTGGTCGCGACGGCGCGGACGCGCCGCCGCCTGCGCCGCCTGCTCGGCGCGCGCGCTCCCCGCGCGGCCGGCGGCGCGCGCGACGCGCTGCTCCTGGTCTCGCTGGCGGCGATCGGTGTGGCTGCGCTCGGACCGACGATCGGAGAACGCACCAGCGTCGTGACCTCCTCGGGTGTCGACGTCGTGCTCCTGCTGGACGTGTCGCGCAGCATGGCGGCGCGCGACCTCGCGCCGAGCCGGCTCGCCCGGGCGCGGCGCGCCGCGGAGGAGGTGCTGGCCCGGCTCGAGCCGGGCGATCGCGCCGCGCTGGCCGCCTTCGCCGGGCGCGGCGTGCTGCTGACGCCGCTCACCCCGGACCTCGACGCGCTCGCCGACATGCTGCCGTCGATCGACACCGATCTGATGCGGGCTCAGGGCTCGCGTCTCGGGGAGGGCGTACGCGCGGCGCTCGCCGCGTTCGAGCCGGCGAGCCCGCGGCCGCGCGTCCTGCTCGTGCTCTCCGACGGCGAGGACCCGAACCCCGCCTCTTCGCGGGACGCGGGCGCCGCCGAGGCCTCCCGCGCCGGCGTGCGGGTGCTCGCGGCCGCCTTCGGCACCGCCGCCGGCGCTGCGGTGCCGGACGGGGACGTCCCGCTCCGCGACGGCGAGGGACGCCTGGTGCACAGCCGCGCCGATCCCGCGCGGCTCGCGCGGCTCGCGCAGGCCACCGGCGGCATGCTCCTCGAGACCGGCCCCTCCGGCGCGCTCCGCCTCGACCTGGCCCTCCCCGCGCTGCGACGCGACGCCCCTCGCACGGCCGGCGAGCCCGTGCTGCGCCGCGTGCCGGCCGTGCGCGTCCTGCCCTTCGCGGCGCTGGCCTTCCTGCTGCTCGGAGCGGAGGCGGCGGGCGTCGGGAGCGGCAGACACGCCGGCGCGTCACCGCGGCCGCGCCCGCTCGCGTCGTGGTCGCGCCAGATCGCCGGCGCGGGCCTCGCCGTGATGCTGGTCGCCGGCCCGAGCGACGCCGGGGCTCCGAGCGCGCCGGATGCCGCCCGCGAGGAATCGTCGCTGGAGCCGCTCGCGGCCGGCCTGCGCTCGCAACCCCACGATCCCCGCCTGCTGCTGCGGCTCGGCGTGGCGCGAGCGCGCGCCGACCGACACGAGGAGGCGGCGATCGCGTTCCTCGAGGCGGCGCTCTACAGCCGGGACCCGGACACGGCCGCGCTGGCCTACTACGATCTGGGCGTGACGTCGCTCGAGGCCGGTGCGCTGGAGCGCGCCCGCGACGCCTTCTTCGACGCCCTCGCGCTGGCGCCGCACGACCGCCGCGCACAGTTCAATCTCGAGTGGACGCTGCGCGCGCTCGAGGCGCGCCCACCGAGCGCTCCGCGGGGCGGGGGCGCGCCGCCGGCCGGCGCAGGCGAGGAACGGACGGGACGAGAGGCCCGGGCCGGCGGAGACGGCGCGAAGGCTGCCGCGCCGGCACGCGAGGCCGAGACCGGGAGCGCTGCGCCGGCCGTGGACGATTCCGGTGGCGGCGAGCGGCGCCCGGCCGAGGCCACGGGCCGCGACGCCCGCGCTGCAGCGCAGTCGCCGCCGGGCACCGCTAGCGCGGCGTCGGGCGCGCTGCGGGGCGAGATCCCTCGCCTCGGCCCCGACGAGGTGCAGCGCTGGCTGGCGGCCGCGGTGGACGATCCCGGCCGCGGCCTGCGCGAGGCCGCGCGGCGAGCGGCACCGCCCCATGCCGCAGCGGAGCCGGGAGAGCCGGCGTGGTGAATCGGCGCATCGCTCCGCGCGCGCTGCTGGCCGTCGTGGTCGGTCTCGCGGCGGCTGGAGCCCGCGGCGAAGCCGGTCCGCCCTGCGTGACCGAGCTGCGGCTCTCGGCGACGAGCGCGGTGGTGGGCCAGCAGCTCGTCTACGTGGTCCGCGTGCTGCGGCGTCCGGACGTCTCCAGCGCCGACTGGATCGAGCCGCCGGGCTTCCCCTCCTTCCGCACGGAGTGGCTGCCGGGTCGGCCCGGCGACACGCGCTCGTGGCGGGACGGAACCCCTTATCTGGTGTACGAGGAGCGCCACGCGCTCTTTCCGGTACGAGCCGGTCAGCTGGCGCTGCCCGGTGGGCGGCTGCTCTGCGAGCTCCACGCCTTCGCGGGGGAGGAGCGGCGCGGCGTCGAGGTCGAGCTCGCCGGTGCGGTGGTCGAGGTCGCGGAGCCGCCACGGGAAGGGAGGCCGCCGAGCTTCACGGGGCTGGTGGGCCGGCTGAGCGTGCATCGCGAGATCGAGCCCTCGAGCATCCGGCTCGGCGAGTCGCTGCGCCTGCGCGTGGTGCTGGAGGGGGCCGCGAACCTGTGGGACGCCCCGGAGCCGCCGCTCGCCGGGCTCGAGCACACCGACCTGTTCGCCCATCCCCCCGAGCTCTCGCTCGACGCGAGCTCGATCCTGCGCGTCCGACGCAGCTTCGTGTGGGACGTGGTGCCGCGACGACGCGGTCGACTGGAGCTCCCTGCCTTCGAGATGGCGAGCTTCGATCCCGAGTCGCAACGCTACGAGGTCGTGCAGGTGCCGGCCCTCGCCGCGGAGGTGCAGCCCGGCGCGGCGCCCGATGCCGCGCCACCGGCCCCGGCGCCGACCGCTGGCCGGCCCGCTCGGGCCGCGGGACCGCCCTGGCTCGGCGTCGCCGCCGCGCTCCTGCTGTCCGCGGCCGGCGCCGCCGGCGGATGGGCGGTGCGAGCGCGCCGACGCCGAGCTGCCCCGGCGCGCGAGGTGGAGCGAGCCCTCGACGAGGCCGACGCGGCACGTGCTCGCGGGGCACGCGCCGCCGAGGAGGCGGCGCTCGCGCGGGCGCTGCGTGAAGCGCTCGCTCGCTCGGTCCCGAATGCGCACGCGCTCGCACCCGAGGAGCTGGAGGCCATCGCGCCCGGTCCCGCCTTCCGCACGGCACTCACGCTCCTCGCGGCGCTGGAGGCCGCCCGCTTCGCACCGGACGGCGCCGCTCCCGACGCCGCCGCCGTGCGGCGCGCCCCACGCGCGCTGGTCCGCGGGCCGGCCGCGGCCCGCCGCGACTGAAGCCCGGATCGCCTATCCTGGCGCTCGCGCGCATGCGCAACCTACGGCCTGCGCAGCCTACGAAGAGGAAGCCATGCCCGAGTTCCAGTTCCAGGAGATGTTCCCGCTCGGCGAGGACGCCACGCCGTACCGCCGCCTCGACGGCGATCACGTCGCCGTGTCGAGCTTCCGCGGCAGCTCCCTCCTCGAGGTGGACCTGCAGGCCCTCACCCGCCTCGCGGCGGAGGCGGTGCGCGACGTCTCCCATCTGTTTCGCCCCGGCCACCTGGCGCAGCTTCGCAAGATCCTCGACGACCCGGAGGCCAGCGAGAACGATCGCTTCGTAGCGCTCAACATGCTGCGGAACGCCTGCGTGTCGGCCGGCATGGTGCTGCCCTCGTGCCAGGACACCGGCACCGCGATCGTGATCGGGAAGAAGGGTCAGCGGGTCTGGACCGGCGGCGGAGACGAGGAGGCCATCGCCCGCGGCATCTTCAAGACCTACACCGAGACGAACCTCCGCTATTCGCAGGTCGCACCTCTCACCACCTACGAGGAGCTCAACACCGGCACCAACCTGCCGGCGCAGATCGATCTCTACGCGGTGGACGGCGACGAGTACCACTTCCTGTTCGTGACCAAGGGCGGCGGCTCGGCCAACAAGACCTTCCTGTTCCAGGAGACCAAGGCCCTGCTCAACCCGAAGTCCCTGCTCGCCTTCATCGAGCAGAAGATCCGCGGCCTCGGCACGGCCGCCTGCCCGCCCTACCACCTCGCGATCGTGATCGGTGGCACGTCGGCGGAGATGACGCTCAAGACCGTGAAGCTCGCGAGCTGCCGCGCCCTGGATACGCTGCCCACCCGCGGCAGCAAGCTCGGGCACGCCATTCGCGACCCGGAGCTCGAGGAGCAGGTGATGGGGCTCGCCGTGCGGACCGGGATCGGCGCCCAGTTCGGAGGCAAGTACTTCTGTCACGACGTGCGGGTGATCCGACTGCCGCGTCACGGAGCGAGCTGCCCGGTCGGCGTGGGCGTCTCCTGCTCCGCGGATCGCCAGGCGCTGGCCAAGGTCACACGCAACGGTGTCTTCCTGGAGCAGCTCGAGACGGATCCCGCCCACTATCTGCCCGAGGTGGCCCCGGCGCAGCTCGAGGGCGCGGTGGTGAGGATCGACCTGCGTCGTCCCATGTCCGAGATCCGCGCGGCCCTCTCGCGTCACCCCGTGAAGACGCGTCTCTCGCTCTCCGGCCCGATGATCGTCGCGCGCGACATCGCCCATGCGAAGCTGAAGGAGCGCATCGACCGCGGCGAGGGGCTGCCTCAGTACGTGAAGGATCACCCGATCTACTACGCGGGGCCGGCCAAGACGCCGCAGGGCTACGCCAGCGGCTCCTTCGGTCCGACCACCGCCGGCCGCATGGATTCCTATGTCGACCTCTTCATGCAGCACGGGGGAAGCTTCGTGATGCTCGCCAAGGGGAACCGATCCAAGGCGGTGACGGAGGCGTGCCGGAAGCACGGCGGCTTCTACCTGGGCTCGATCGGCGGTCCGGCGGCCATCCTGGCCCGCGACTGCATCAAGAAGGTCGATGTGCTGGAGTACCCCGAGCTCGGGATGGAGGCCGTCTGGCGCATCGAGGTCGAGGACTTCCCCGCGTTCATCGTGGTGGACGACAAGGGCAACGACTTCTACGGAGCGCTCTGAAGCGCCGCCTCGGGCTGCGGCAGAACCCCTTCACCACGGCGCAGCTTCCGACGCAGATCCGTGACGCGGCCGGGACGGCGGCCGTCTCGGTGCTGTGACGGGCGACACGGAAGTTGCGTCGAAGCACCGGCCTCCCGCCGCGGGTTTGTGATCTGCATCACCTTTCCGTCCCAATCGGGCGTCGATGCCTCCAGGAGCGCCGTCTCCGAGGAGGCCCCCCATGGCGCGTACCCCGCTCCACGCGCTCTTGCTCGTCCTGCTCCTGCTCTGCCTCTCCGCTGGCGAGGCCACCGCTCTGGTACGGACCGGCGGAGACCTGGTCCTCGCCGCCGGCGAAGGCACCGCGATCGCTTGTCGCGGCGTGCGCCTCGATGCGCGGCTGATCGGCGAGGCGGCTGTCACGCTCGAGTGTGTCGGCGTTCGCAATCGCCGGCACAAGGCGCACACCGGCATCGTGCTCCGCGTGGGAGAGCGGCTGCTCGCGCGCTGCGAGGAGGGCGACCTCGATCTGGACCGCGCGGGCCGGATCGGCGCGGTGGTCGCCTGCAGCGTGGCGCCGGCGTCGCCGGCGGAGCGCGACCCCGCGGCCGATTCCGCGCCAGACGGCGCGCCAGCCGCCAGCGCGGCCTTCGGCCGCTGGAGGCCCGGGGCCGGCGACACCTGCCCGAAGACGCTCCACGACGCCTACTTCGTGATCGGCCCCGACGGGAAACGCTACCCGACCTGGCATCCCGCCATGGGCCTCGATCCCGCCACCGAGGAGCCCTGCAGCTTCGGTCACGATCACGGCCGTGATCCCCGCGGCTCGCATCTGTGGCCGTTGCTGAGCCGGCACTTCGCGGCGCCCGGCCAGGCCACCGAAGCCGGCGTCCCGTTCGGACTCGCCGAGGAGGCGCTCGCGAGCTACCCCGGGCCCCACGGCGGCCGCGCGCCGCACGCCGCCGAGCACGAGGGCTACAAGATCGAGTGGCAGAACGACGTGCGCCTGCGGCGAGCCGATCGGCCGGCGCAAGCCGTCGTCCCGCTGGACGTGACCTGCGACTTCTTCGCCAGCTACCATCTGGAGCCCCGATCGGCCGGTCCCTCCGGCGCGAGCCCCCGGTCGATGCTCTTCGCGGCCCGCTGCTCCGACGGCACGGAGCTCGTCTCCACCACGATGAGCCGGCTCGAGCCGGCGCGGGATCCCGACGGGAGCTGCGGGAATGCGCTGCAGCTCGTCTCCGCGAGCCCGAGCCCAGAGGCCGCGATCGCCGCAGCCGGCACGCACGGCGCGAGCTGCGCTCCGAGGGGCGCGCTCGGGTCCGCTCGCGGTGGCGCATCCGCGCGCAGCGGTCTCTGGCTCGTCGCCGGCCGCCTGCGCACCGCGGACGGCCGCGAGATCGCGGGCTACGACGCGGCGGTCGCGCTCCTCGATCCCCGCGTCGCAGCGAGCGCCGTGCCGGCCGGCGTCACGCCGCGGGAGCTCCTTCGCGCCGCCGGACGCGCCCTCTCCATCGGCCGGGTGACGCTCCGCAATCAGGGCGGGCCGGGCGAGTGGTGGACCGATCCCTTCGGCGGGCACGCTTCGCCGACGCCCTTCCCGGGCGCGATCCGGCAGCGCGTGGCGTCGCTCGACGAGGCGGACCCGCCGCTCCAGCCCGAGGTCCTCGGGGAGGAACACGGCCGCTCGCAGGCCCCCGCCGCGCCGGCTCCCGCCGACGGAGCGCTCGCGTCGCCACGCGTCTGGTAGAGTGGGAGGCCCGACACGGGAGGACGACGCGTGTCGCGCCTGCTCCGCCTCCTGACCCTCCTGCTCGGCGCCCTCGTGCTGCTCGGGCTCGTCGTGGCCGTGGTGGCGCGCCTCTCCGACGGCCCGCTCGGGCCCCTTCCCGGTGGACCCTTCCACGCGGCGAGCGAGCCCGGTGCGCCCGACCCGGCGGTGGTGGGCGCGCTCGAAACGGTGGAGCTCGAGGTGGACCCGGCGGCGCCGCGCTCCCGCCACACCTGGATCGTTGCGCTCGACGGCGCCCTCTACGTCCCCGCCGGCCTGGCCCGCTTCAAGCGCTGGCCTCGCGAGGCCGAGAGCGACGGCCGGGTCCGACTGCGGGCGGCCGGGCACGTCTGGGCGCTCCAGGCGGTGCGCGTGCGGGATCCGGCGCTCTGCGATCGTCTCTTCCATCGGGTCGCCGCCAAGTACGGCCTGCCGCAGAAGCCAGGCGCACTCGCCGCATCGACCTGGTACTTCCGTCTCGAGCCGCGCGCGCGCTAGCGATTCCACGAGAAGCATCGAGCCGAGGCCGACACTCCGGCCGGCGTGGTGGGAGCCGCGCCGAGGCGCTACCCGTCTGCGCCGTGTCCGAGCCCGACCCCCAGCGCCCCGACGAGCCGGAGGAGGAGGAGATCGCCTCCACGCCCTTCGACAACCCCTGGTTCCTGCCGATCCTGCTAGGCGGGATGACGCTCTGGTTCGCCTACGACGGCTGGCTGAACGCCGACTTCGCGCGGGAGTCGGCGCGCTATCTCGGCTTCAACCGCTGGGGCGCCGGTGTGCTCGCAATCGGCACCGCCCTCGCCGTCTGGCGCGCGCTGCGCGAGCGCCGCTCCGCGCCCCGGCCGCCGTCCGAGGGCTGAGCCCCCCGGAGCTCACGGCACGAAGGAGAAGGCGTAGCGGAGCTGCCGCTCCGTCGTCGACTCCGGGATCCAACGCGTCAGGGTGTCGCGCAGGAAGCAGGAGAGACGTCCGCTCGCCTGCGCCACCCGGCCCACGCGGCGACTCTGCTGCACGAACCAGCGCGCGCGGGCGGCCCGCGCGAGCTCGTACTCGCGGAGGCCCCGGTCCAGCTCGCGTGCGCACGCCAGGCGGTCGGCCAGCACCACCGCGTCCTCCACCGCCTGACAGCCGCCCTGCCCGAGGTTCGGCGTCATCGGATGCGCGGCGTCACCGAGAAGCGTCACACGGTCCTGCCCCCAACGCGCGAGTGGCGGGCGATCGCAGACGTCGGTGCGCACGACCGCCTCCTCGGGCGTCGCGGCGAGGAGGGAAGCCACCGGCGGCGCCCAGGCCGCCAGCTCGCGCGCCAGCGTCGCGGCGGCGCCCGCCGGCGGATCCGCTCCGCCGAGCGGCGCGTCCCCGGTCGCGAACCAGTAGACCTCGTCGTGTCCGATCTCGAGGAAGCCGAAGCGGCGTCCCGCGCCCCAGCACTCGCGGCCGAGACCCTCCGGGACCCGGCCCCGGTTGGGGCAGATTCCACGCCAGCTGGTGTAGCCGGCGTAGCTCGGCTCGGTCTCGCCGTGGAGCGCGGCTCGCACGACCGAACGCAGGCCGTCGGCGCCGACCAGGACGTCGCCCTCGGCGGTACGGCCGTCCGACAGGCGGATCCCCACGCCGCGAGAGGTCGGCTCCACCCCCGACACCGCCGCCCCCAGGATCAGGCGCGCGCCGGCGAGGGCCTCCAGCAGCACGCTCTGCAGGCGCGCCCGGTGGATGCCCACCACCGGCGCCCCGAGCGCGTCGGCCACGCGCCGCGCCGGCGCGACCTGCAGCAGGCGCCCGTCCCAGGTGCGGATCTCGGCCCGCTGGAGCGGGCTCCCGGCCGCCGCCACCGCGTCCGCCAGGCCGAGGCGACCGAAGGCGAGCATGGCGTTGGTCTGCATGGTGATGCCGGCGCCGACGGGACGCAGCTCCGCCGCGCCCTCGAAGAGCGTCACCTCGAAGCCCGCGCGCCGCAGCGCGCACGCGGCCGTGAGGCCCCCGATCCCCGCGCCCGCGATCAGGACGTGCGGCGGCATCGTTCCCTCCGCCCGCGAGTCAGAGCCGCACGCGGCCCAGCCGGAGCGCGTTGGCGATCACCGAGAGCGAGCTCAGCGTCATGGCCGCGCTGGCCAGCATCGGGCTCAGCAGCCAGCCGAGCAGGGGATAGAACGCTCCGGCCGCGACGGGAACCCCGAGGGTGTTGTAGGCGAAGGCGAAGAAGAGGTTCTGGCGGATGTTCCGAAGCGTGGCGCGCGAGAGCGCGAGCGCCCGCCCGATCGCGCGCAGATCGCCCTTCACCAGCGTGACCCCGGCGGATTCCATCGCCACGTCGGTGCCGGTCCCCATCGCGATCCCGACGTCGGCCTGGGCCAGGGCGGGAGCGTCGTTGATGCCGTCGCCGGCCATCGCGACGCGGCGGCCCTGGGCCTGCAGCCGCTTCACGACGGCCGCCTTCTCCGCGGGCTGGACCTCCGCCACGACGTCGGCCGGGGCGATCCCGAGCCGCCGCCCCACGGTGATCGCCGTGGCGCGCGCATCGCCGGTGAGCATCACCACGCGCAGGCCGGCTTCGCGCAGACGCCGCAGCGCCTCGGCGCTCGACTCCTTCACGGGGTCGGCGACGCCGAGGAGGCCGATCAGCCGGCCCTCCACGGCCACGTGCACCACGGTCTGCGCCTCGTTGCGAAGCTCGTCGGCGCGGGCGCGACCCGGCTCGGCGTCGATCCCGAGCTCGACCAGCAACGCGCGATTCCCGAGCGCGGCCGGCCGGCCGTCCAGCCAGCCGGTGACGCCCCGCCCCGGCTGGGCGCGGAAGCCCTCCAGCACCGCCGGCGCGACGCCACGCTCGCGGGCGCCGGCCAGGATCGCGCTGGCCAGCGGATGCTCGCTCGCCTGCTCCAACGCCGCCGCGGCGCGCAGCAGCTCGGCCTCGGTGGCTCCGCCGAGGGCTGACACCGTGACGAGGCGGGGCCGGCCCTCGGTGAGGGTGCCGGTCTTGTCCAGCACCAGCGTGTCGACGCCCTCCAATCGCTCCAGCGCCTCGGCGTCGCGGAACAGCACGCCGGCCCGGGCCCCGCGTCCCGTCCCGACCATCACCGACATCGGCGTCGCGAGGCCGAGCGCGCAGGGACAGGCGATGATCAGCACCGCCACCGCGTTCACCAGCGCATGGGCCAGGCGCGGCTCGGGCCCGAAGACGGCCCAGAGGACGAAGCTGATCACCGCCACGCCCACCACCAGCGGCACGAAGCGTGCGGCCACCGCGTCGGCCAGGCGCTGGATCGGCGCCCGGCTGCGCTGGGCCTCGGCCACGAGCCGCACGATCTGCGCGAGGAGCGTCGCCTCGCCCACGCGCTCCGCCCGCATCACGAAGCTCCCGGTGCCATTCAGCGTGGCGCCCGTCACGCGATCGCCCGGGCCCTTCGCCACCGGCATGGGCTCGCCCGTCACCATCGACTCGTCGACGTGGGTCTCGCCCTGCTCCACCACGCCGTCGACCGGCACCTTCTCGCCCGGTCGCACGCGCAGGCGATCGCCCAGCTGCACCGCCTCGAGAAGAACCTCCTCCTCCGGCCCTCCCTCGGGAGGCAGCCGGCGCGCGGTGCGCGGTGCCAGCGCCAGAAGCTCCCGCAGCGCCGCGCCGGTGCGCGCACGGGCTCGAAGCTCGAGCACCTGCCCCAGCAGGACCAGCGTCGTGATCACGGCGGCGGCCTCGAAGTAGACCGGGGCGCGGCCGTCCGCACCGCGGAAGCCGGCCGGGAAGAGCCCTGGCGCGAGCGTGGCCGCGACGCTCGCGAGCCACGCTGCGCCGGTGCCCAGGGCGATCAACGTGAACATGTTCCAGTGTCGCGAGGCCAGCGAAGACAGGCCACGGCGCAGCAGCGGAAGGCCGCCCCAGAACACCACCGGCGTCGCCAGCGCCAGCTCGAGCCAGGAGCGGAGCGGCGACGCCAGGGCCTTGCCGAGGGAGACGCCGAGCATCTCCAGCATGGACGCCGCCACCAGCGGGACACTGAGCGCCGCCGACACGAGGAAGCGACGGCGGAAGTCCGCCAGCTCCGGATTCGCGGCCGGCTCCAGGCTCGGCGTCACGGGCTCCAGGGCCATGCCGCAGAGCGGGCAGCTCCCCGGGCCGGTGCGTCGCACCTCCGGGTGCATCGGGCAGGTGTAGGTTCCGGCGGGAGCGGTCGCGGGCTCCGCAGCAGGCGGCTGCGCGCGCTCCTGCGATGGCGCGGTGGCCGCCGCCGCGCGCAGGAAGTAGTCGGGGTTGGCGCGGAACTTGTCGGCGCAACGGGGATTGCAGAAGGCGTAGCTCACGCCCTCGTGCTCCAGGCGCGCCGGCGCCCGGAGCGGGTCCACCCACATCCCGCACACGGGATCGCGGACCCGGCCCGCCCGCACCGGATCGTCCGCCCCGTGATCCGGCCCCCGCGTCGCGCTCGCCGGATCCGGCGCACCCTGGGACCTTCGCTCGGGAGGGCGCTCCATCGCTCAGCGCGCTCCGATGCGGCCGAGGCGCGTGAAGACGTCGAAGAGCTCGCGCAGCTTGCCCTGGCGCGCCCGCGTGTCGCCGGCGGCCAATGCGTCGCTCACGCAGGTCTCGATGTGGGAGGCCAGGAGGAGCTTGCCGACCCGATCCAGCGCGGCCTCCACGGCCGCCACCTGGTGCAACACCTCCACGCAGTAGCGGTCCTCGCGCACCATGCGCTCGATGCCTGCCACCTGGCCGGCGATCCGCCGCAGCCGGGCCAGCACCTTCTCGCGCGTCGCCGCCTGCATGGGCCGACCTCCGGGGCTCGTCGAACCGTCCCACCGTATACCCCATACCCGTATACGGCAAGCGCCCGCCCGGGCCCGGGGCGCTGCCGCGCCGGCAAGGCGGGGGGAGCGCCGCCGTCGGGCGCCGGACGAGCGCAGCGCGCTATCGTGCCGAGCGTGACCGCCCGGCGATGGCTGCCCGTTGCGAGCTTCCTCCTGCTGGCGCTCCTCTCCGGTACCCGGGACTCGCGGGGAGCGCCGTCCGCGGCGCTCGAGTTCCGGCGCGATGGCAAGCTGGTGGCCCGCCTCGACCTCTCCCGGATCGAAGCGGCGTGCCGGGTGCGGACCGTCACGATCGACGACCCCTACTACGGCCGGCGCAAGTCCTACCGCGGCTGCGACCTGCGGCCGGTGCTGCAGGCCGGCTTCGGCGCGCCGGTCTGGGAGGAGAAGGGGCGCGACGTCGTGCTCCGCGCGCTCGACGGCTACGCCAGGCCCACCAGCACCGCGCGGCTCAGCGAGCCGGGCGCCTTCCTGGCCTTCGCCGACGCCGAGCGCGCGCGCGGCGACGACCCCGGCTGGGAGCCGATCGACCGCCGCCGCGTGGATCCCGGCCCGTTCTACCTGGTCTGGACCGGGAAGGACCAGCAGGATCCGCGGAGCTACCCGTGGCCGTATCAGCTCGCCTCGATCGAGCTGGTCGATCCCGCGAAGGAGTGGCCGCACACGCTCCCGAGCTCGGCCGCCCCCGAAACTGCTCCGTGGCGTGGCTACGCGATCTTCCGCAGCGAGTGCATCTCCTGCCACTCGATCAACGGCGAGGGCGGCAAGGTGGGGCCGGATCTCAACGTCCCGCGCAGCATCGTGGAGTACCGGCCGATCGAGCAGATCGAGGCCTTCATCTTCGATCCCACACAGTTCCGCTACACCAGCATGCCTTCGCACCGCTACCTGAAGCCGGAGCAGCTCCAGGACCTGATCGCGTATTTCGAGACCATGAAGGACTTGAAGCACGACCCGGGGGCGCGGACCGGCGAATGAAGACGTCGCGCCCTCCCGGGATCCACGGCACGCTGCTCCGGCTGGGCGAAGCGCGACTGGCGAGCCCCTACGGCGCCTTCGTGCTGCACCAGCTGTGGAGCCTCCCCGCACGCGAGCCGCTGCTGGTGCTGCAGCGCGGCCGTCTCGACGGCCCGGATCCCGTGCTCGCGCGCGTGCACTCCTCCTGCGTCACCAGCGAGACGTATGGCGGCTGCGACTGCGACTGCGCGCAGCAGCTCGACGCGGCGTTGGCCCGGCTGGCGCGCGAAGGGAGGGGGGTGCTCTTCTACCTGATGCAGGAGGGGCGGGGCGCGGGCTTCGCCGCCAAGGCGCGCGATCGGATGCTGGTGCAGGCGAGCCGCCAGCGTCTCACCACGTTCGAGGCCTACGCGAGGATGGGGCTCTGCGGCGATCACCGCCGCTACGAGGACGTTGCTCACGCCTGCGCGTTGCTCGGCGTGACCGCATCGCTCCGCCTGCTGACCAACAATCCGGAGAAGGCGGCGTCCCTGGAGCGCGACGGCGTGAAGCTCGCGGGCACGGCACCGCTCGTGCCCGCCGCCTCTCCCTTCAACCTGCACTATCTCGAGTCGAAGTTCCGGAGCGGACACGCGCTCGAGCCCGCGAGCGGTGGAATCGAGGCCGCCGAGCTCCCCGAGCCGGTGGAGGCCTTCGAGCCGCACCCGCTCCCCGGCGCGGAGCGCTTCGTGGCGCTGGCGCGCTATCTGCTGCCGGTGGCGGCCGGGCGGGACGCGCCGGTCTGGCTGCGCCTGCACGCCTACCTCGACCGGCAGAGCGGGAGGGAGGCCGTGGTCTTCACCCACGGCGATCCCGCACGGGCGACGCCCCTCTTGCGGCTGCAACGCGAGCGCCTGCTGGAGCGCTTCCCTCGCGCGGCGCTGGGCGGCGAGCAGGCGCACTGGCACGAGACCGTGCGGCGCTTCGCCGAGCGGGGTGCCGGGGCGGCGCTCTTCCTGCCGCGAGAGGAGCCCGGGAGCGAGGCCCCGCCGGTCGACGCAGGGCTCCTCTCCCTGCTGGTCCACCACGCCGGCGTCCGAGAGGTCGAGGTGCTGCGCTCCGCCGCGACCTCCGCGCCGCAGGAGCGCGCGCTCCTGCGACTGCTTCGCGCACGCGGCCGGAGCGCGCAAGCGACCCGCCTGGCGACGCCGGGAGCGGCGTGAGCCGGAGCCGCGACGGCGCGGGCGGTCGCGGCCTGCGGCTCCTGGCCGAGCGCATGGCCGCCCTGCCCGCCGCGCTCCGAGCGGCGGAGCGACTCGGCGAGCCCGCCCTCGGCTTCGATCCCCGCGCGGTTCGACACGTCGTAGTGACGGGCATCGGGAGCTCCGCGGCGCACGCCCGGCTGCTGGCCCATCTCCTGTGCGAGGAGGCGAGTCTCGGGGCTCGTGCCGTGCCGCCCGGCGCGTTCCTGGCTCCGCCGCCTCCCGCCGCGGCGGACGATGCGCTGGTGGTCTTCTCGCAGGGCCTCTCGCCCAACGCCCGCTTCGCGCTCAGCGCCCCGCGTGCCTGGCGCGCCGTCGTGCTCGTGACTGCGGCGACCCCGGAGTCTCTCGACGCGCGAGGCGACGCGGAAGGGCGCAGGCTCCTCGCGCGGCTGGAGGACGCGGGGGCGAGCCGGATCGCGCTTCCGGCGGACGGCGAGTACGGGACCCTGCTGCGCGTGCTCGGCCCGGCCGCCGGGATCGTGCGGACCCTCGCCCTGGCGCGTGCGGCGGTGCGGGCGGCCGGCCGTGCGCCCGGTCCCGGCCTCGCGCTCGACGTGGAGCGGGCGTGCGAGCGCATCGCGCAGGCGCCCGCGGGCACGGAGGCGGCCCTGGCCGCGCTCGAGCCGGCGGCGCTCGAGGCCCCGCTCGCCTTTCTCACCAGCGGGAGCTACGTCGACCTGGTCTCGAACCTCCAACGCAAGGTGCTGGAGGGATTGCTGCGGCCATGGCCGCCGGTGGTGGACCTGCTGGAGCTCGCCCACGGGGCGTTCCAGCAGGCCTGCACCGGCCGCGGCTTGTGGATCGCGCTCGCCCGCAGGGATGCACCGCAGGAGGCCCCGCTGCTCGAGCGCACCCGCCGGATGCTGGATCCCGGCCGCCACGCCGTGATCGCCCTCGAGGCCGAGCTCCCGGGGGCGGGTGCGCTGCTCGAGCACGAAGCGCTGCTGAACGCCTTCGTGCTGCGGGTTCTCACGCGCGGCCGGCTCGATCTCGAGCGCTGGCCCGGCCAGGAGCGCGAGGGCCTGCTCTACGACCTGGCACCCCCCATGCCGCCGTCGGCATCCGACACGATCGTGCGTCAGCAGCCGCGGCCTGCCGCCACGCCGGCGCTCCTGGCGGAGCTCAGCTGGCCGGAGCTGGCCGAGGCATTGGCCGCCGGGCGGCGCAGCGCGCTCCTGCCCCTGGGCGCCATCGAGCAGCACGGCCCCCATCTGCCCTTCGCGACCGACGCCTGGATCGCCGAGGCCCTGGCCGCCCGTCTCTGCGCGCGCCTCCCCGACGCCGTGGCACTCCCGGTGGTGTCGCCGGGCTGCTCGCCCGAGCACATGGCGCATCCGGGGACCCTGGAGCTCGCGCCCGCGACTCTCGAGGCCGTGCTGAGGGACGTGCTGCGCTCGCTCGCGCGCCACGGCTTCGAGCGCGCCTTCCTCTTCAGCGGCCACGGCGGAAACGCCGAGCCCCTGCGGGCGATGCTGCCGCGGCTGCGCCGCTCCGTCCGCGGCCTCCGGGTCGACGCCTTCGTCGACCTCGAGGGTCTGACCGTGCGGCTGCATGCGGTGGCGGCGCGACTGGGCGTCAGCGCCGAGGCGGCGGGGCACCACGCCGGCGAGATCGAGACGTCGATCCTCGCGGCGCTCCGTCCCGAGGCCGTGCGACGCGGGGAGGCGGCCGCCGGCCTGCTGGCGCCGACTCGCCGTGGCCAGCGCCTGTTCCAGCCGAGCCTCCGGGTGAACGCACCAGCGGGTGTGGTGGGCGATCCCCGCAACGCCTCCGCTCGTCGCGGCGCGGCCTACCTCGAGGCGTGGGTCGACCTGCTGCTGGAGGCATGGGCGCGAGGGAAGAAGCCCAGGAAGGCGAAGGGCACGAAGAGGCCGTAGTAGAGCTGGTTCGGCAGCGCCCGCAGGCCCCAGCCGAGATCGACACCGGCTAGGATCAGGAGGTCGGAGGCCGCCCACAGGGCGTAGTAGGTGGCCACGAAGCCGAAGACCGCGCGCAGGTAGCGGCGAAGGGGCTCGTCCGCGACGGATCGCTGGACCCAGGCTCCGCGCAGCGCCAGGGCCAGCGCGCAGAACGCGAGCTCGTAGATCAGCCACAGCGCCTGGTCGGGGAGCGGACCGCGGCGGGCGGCGAGTCCGTGCTCCACGACGAAGGCCGCGATCGGGACCACGAAGCTCGCCGCGGCCGCGCGCAGCGCGGCCCCGCGACGCTCCGCCTCTCCCGACGCCAGCCCGAAGGCCAGCAGGAAGACCCGGAAGTCGCCGAGCCACACCAGGGCGAAGAGGAGCGCCGAGGAGGCCGCGTTCCCCAGCCCGAGCGCGCGCGCGGCGGGGCCGCTCGCCAGGGGATCGAGGATGCAGAGCGCCGCAAAGCCGACGGCCCAGCTTCGCACGAAGCGCGCGTGGCGTGGCGCGAGCCCGGGATCCTCCGCGGCGCAAGCGAGCGCGCGCCAGAGCAGAAAGAGCGCGGGCAGGACGATCGGCGCCGCGACCGACTGGAGGTCGCTCTGATAGAACGCCTGCCAGCTCGGAGAGCTCAAGCGACGCCCGACCCCGCGCCCGCGGTCCGCAGGCCGAGCCGGGCCAGCGCCTGCTCCAGCCGACGAAACAGCCCGAGCCGATCCAGGGGAACGTTGCACCATCCGCTCGTGACGCAGTAGGCGCGGTCGTGGGGCCCGCGGTGATGCCGCGCGTGCTCCGCCGGCGAGAGCACGAGGCCGCGGCGCTGGAGCCACGCCACCGCGCGTGGCGCCCGGGCGAGATGCGCCCAGCGGTGGATGGCGTTGCTCGCGAAGATCGCGAGGGCGAAGACCAGGAACCCGGCGTCGAGCACGAGGCTCAGAGCACCAACGGGTGCGCGCGGCGGCTCGCGCAGCGCGACCAGAGCCAGGGCGGGAGCGATCACCAGGGCGTTGTTGCCGCAGAGCTCGAGGAAGCCGTGGCGCGTCATCGCCAGCGGGTCGCGGTGGTGCTCGCGGAAGGGACGGATGAGCGCCGCACCGAGGAGCGGCGTCCGTTCCGAGCCGTAGCGATCGCAGAGCCAGTGGGCGATCCCGGACACCAGGTCCGCCGCGACCCAGCCGAGGAGCACGGCGGGAAGGGCCTCCCACGCCGCATCGGACCCGAGCTCCTGGACGACCCGCCACAGCAGCCGAAGGCCGAGGAGCGCGCACGCGGTGACGCCGCCGAGCTCGAGCGCGACCCCGGCGGCGGGCCGTCGCGGCCGCTCGTGTCCACGCACGCGCCCGCGGGCGCGAAAGGATTGGCGAAGGGCAGCGTCGATGCGGGCAGTCTACCCGAGGCCGCCGCTGCCTCCGCCACGCTAGGCTCAGCCACCGTGACGGCTCCCGGCACCCCGGCCGGCCCGAGCGCCCGCCCGGCGCCGCGCCCGCTCCTGCTCGCCCGTGTGCCCGACGGCGGGACGCGCGATCCCGCCCAGGTGCTGGAGCGCTTCCTGCGCTGGGTCGCCGACACCGGCGTCACGCCGTACCCCGCCCAGGAGGAGGCCTTCCTCGAGCTCCTGGCGGGACGCCACGTGATCCTCTCGACCCCCACCGGCTCCGGCAAGTCGCTGGTGGCCCTGTGTCTCCACTTCCAGGCGTTGTGCGCCGGCGAGCGCTCGTTCTACACCGCGCCGGTGAAGGCCCTGGTCTCCGAGAAGTTCTTCGCGCTGTGCGAGGACTTCGGCGCGAGCAACGTCGGCCTGCTGACCGGCGACGCGAGCATCAATCCGGGGGCGCCGATCGTCTGCTGCACCACCGAGGTTCTCGCCAACATGGCGTTGCGTCAGGGCGAGGCGTTGGTCGCGCCGGCGGTGGTGCTGGACGAGTTCCATTACTATGGAGACCGCGAGCGTGGGATGGCCTGGCAGGTGCCCCTGCTGGCGCTCCCGCGCACGCGCTTCCTCCTCCTCTCGGCCACCCTCGGCGACATCGCGGCCATCGCGCGTGCGCTCCGCGAGCGGACCGGGCGCGAGGTCGCGCACGTCACCTCCAGCGAGCGGCCGGTGCCGCTCGAGTTCGAGTGGAGCGAGCGGCCGCTCCACGAGGCGGTCGAGCGCCTGGTCGCGGCCGGGCGCGCCCCGGCGTACGTGGTGAGCTTCACCCAGCGCGAGGCGGCGGAGCTGGCCGGTGCCCTCACCAGCGCCAAGGTGACGGACCGCGAGGAGAAGAGGCGCCTCGCGGAGGAGCTGGCCCACTTCCGCTTCGATAGCCCCTACGGCAAGGAGGTGAAGCGACTGCTGCTGCACGGGATCGGCGTGCACCACGCGGGGCTGTTGCCGAAGTATCGGCTGCTGGTGGAGCAGCTCGCCCAGCGCGGGCTCCTCAAGATCGTGAGCGGAACCGACACGCTGGGCGTCGGCGTGAACATCCCGATCCGGAGCGTCCTCTTCACGCGGCTCTGCAAGTACGACGGCGAGAAGACCGCGATCCTGAGCGTGCGGGACTTCAAGCAGATCGCCGGACGCGCCGGCCGCAAGGGCTTCGACGACCGCGGCTGGGTGGTGGCCCAGGCGCCGGAGCACGTGATCGAGAACAAGCGCCAGGCGGAGCTCGCGGCGGCGGGTCGGGGCCGAAAGAACGCGGTGAAGCGCAAGCCCCCGGCGCGGGGCTTCGTGCCGTGGAGCGAGGACACCTTCCGCCGCCTGGTGGAGCGCCCGCCCGAGCCGCTGGTCTCACGCTTCGCGCTGGGCCACGGCGTGCTGATCAACGTGCTGCAGCGGGAAGGCCCGGAGTCGGCGCCTGGGAGCGGCTACCGGGCGCTCCTCGAGCTGATCGCCCTCTGCCACGAAGACGAGCGCAGCAAGCGGCGCCTGCGGCGCGAGGCCGCGCTGTTGTTTCGCGCGCTCCGCCGGGCCGGAATCGTGCAGCTGGTGCGAGATCCCGTGCGACGCCGCACCGGCGTGCGGGTGCGCGAGGACCTGCAGCGCGACTTCTCCCTGCACCACACGCTCTCGCTCTACCTGGTGGAGGCGATCGCGGCCCTCGATCGGGAGGCCGCGAGCTACGCCCTGGACGTGCTCTCCCTGGTGGAGTCCATCCTCGAGGACCCGCGTCCGGTCCTGTGGGCGCAGGTCGACGCGGCGAAGGAACGGCTCGTGGCCGAGCTCAAGGCGCAGGGCGTCCCCTACGAGGAGCGCCTGCGCGAGCTCGAGGACGTCACGTGGCCCAAGCCGAACGCCGAGTTCATCTACGCGAGCTTCGATCTCTTCGCGGCGCATCATCCGTGGGTGGGAAGCGAGAACATCCGGCCCAAGTCGATCGCGCGCGAGATGTTCGAGGGCTACGAGGGCTTCGACGACTACGTGCGGCGCTACGGCCTCGCGCGTGGCGAAGGCGTGCTGCTGCGCTACCTGGGCCAGGTCCACGGCACGCTCGCGCAGACCGTGCCCGAGGCCGCGCGCAGCCCCGAGCTCGAGGACGTGCTGGCCTTCTTCCGCGTGATGCTCGAGCGGGTGGACGCGAGCCTGCTCGAGGAGTGGGAGGATCTGCTCCACGCCGGGCGGCGCGAGGCGCGTCGGGCCGAACGGGCGCAGGCGGCGGCGCCGGAGCCGCTCCGTCCGCGCGCGCTCACGGCGCGGCTCCGCGCCGAGCTGCACCGCCTGGTGCAGGCGCTGGCGGCCCGTGACTTCGAGGCGGCGGCGCGCTGCGTGCAGCAGGACCCGGAAGATCCCTGGGATGCGGGCCGCTTCGAGGCGGAGCTCGCGCCGTTCTTCGTGGAGCACGAACGCATCGTCTTCACCCCGGAGGCGCGCAAGTCCGAGTGGACACGGGTCCGGCCGGACGGACCCCGTCGCCTCGAGGCCAGCCAGGTCCTGCTCGATCCCGAGGGCGAGAACCTGTGGTGCCTCGAAGGCTGGATGGAGGTGCCATCGGATGCGAGCACCGAGGGACCGTGGCTGCGCTTGCGACGCATCGGAACGTAGGGCCGTCGAAGGGCGTGGGCGGGCCGGGGTGGCCGGCGACGCCTTGCGGCCCGGCGCGGCGCCGTTCATCTTCGCCGGCCATGCAGGAGAACCCCTCGCAACGGGCGCGCGCCGTCCTCCTCGGCGTGCAGCTCCCGGGCGTCTCGGATCGCGAGTTCGACTCGTCGCTCCACGAGCTGGAGCGGCTGGCGCGGACCCTCGGCCTCGAGGTGGTGGGGCGCGTGACGCAAAGGCGCAATGCGCTCGCCGCCGCCGCGGTGGTGGGCGAGGGGAAGCTCGGCGAGCTCGCCGGCTGGACCGGCGGGCCGGGTCGCGTCCGCCGAGGCAGCGAGGAGCCCGCCCCCGCCCCGGAGGCCGCCGAGCCGCCGGAGGAGGGCGGCCCGGCGCGGGCCTCGGTGGTGCTGGTGGATCACGACGTCACGCCGTCCCAGGCCCGCAACCTGGAGCGGGCGACCGGCGTCGAGGTCCTCGACCGCAGCGCGGTGATCCTCGCCATCTTCCAGCGCCACGCGCGCAGCCGCGAGGCGCGGATCCAGGTAGAGATCGCGCGCCTCACGTACCTCGCGCCGCGCCTGCGCGAGAGCTCGGGCGGCTTCGATCGGCAGGGCGGCGGGATCGGCGGGCGCGGGGCCGGAGAGAGCGCGATCGAGCTCGATCGCCGCAAGCTCCGCGACCGCATCGCCGAGCTGCGCGCGGAGCTCGCGGCGATCGAGCGCGACGCCGGAACGCGCCGCCGGCGGCGCGGCGAGCAGCCCACGGTGGCGCTCGTGGGCTACACAAATGCCGGGAAGTCGTCGTGGATGCGTGCCCTCACCGGCAGCGGCGTTCACGTGGCGGACGCCCTCTTTGCGACGCTCGACACCACCGTGCGAGCCCTCCAGCCCGAGAGCTCCCCGCGCATCCTGGTCTCCGACACCGTCGGCTTCATCAAGAAGCTGCCCCACGACCTGGTGGCGTCCTTCCGCTCCACGCTGGACGAGGCCCGGGAGGCCGAGCTGCTGGTGCAGGTGGTGGACGCCTCCGATCCGGCCTTCCCCGAGCAGATCGAGGTCACGCGGCGGGTGCTGGCGGAGCTCGGCGCCGCGGAGAGCCCGCGCCTACTGCTGCTCAACAAGGCGGATCGGCTGGACGGCGAGACCCGGGAGCGCCTCGCCCTCGAGTGGCCCGATGCGCTCCTGCTCTCCGCTCGGGCACCGGCGGACGTGGCGCTCCTGCGCGAGCGCTTGCTGGCGTTCTTCGAGCGCGGCATGGAGGAGGCGGAGCTCCTGGTTCCCTACGCCAAGCAGCGTCTCGTCGGAGAGGCGCACGCAGCGGCCCGCGTGCTCTCGGAGACCCACGACGCCCAGGGCACGCATCTCCGGCTGCGAGCGCGCCCGGAGGTGATCGCCCGGCTGCGCTCCGCGCTGTGAGGCGCCGGTGGAAGGGAGGCCGATGCCGAGACGATACTGGCTGATGAAGTCGGAGCCCTCGACGTTCTCGTTCGAGGATCTCTCGCGCGCCCCTCGGCGCACCACCCGCTGGGACGGCGTCCGCAACTTCCAGGCTCGGAACCTGCTGCGGGACCAGGTGCAGGAGGGAGACGGCGTGCTGTTCTACCACTCGAGCACGGATCCGACCGGCGTGGTGGGGACGGCTCTCGTGCTGCGCGGGGCCTACCCGGACCCCACGCAGTTCGATCCCGCATCGCCCTACCACGATCCCAGGTCGAAACGCGAGGCTCCGACCTGGGTCTGCGTGGACGTGCGCTACGACCGGCCGTTCCGCCGCCTGGTCACGCTCGAGGAGATCCGCGCAACGCCGGGCCTCGCGGCCATGGAGCTGCTGCGCAAGGGAAACCGGCTCTCGGTGCAGCCCGTGACGAAGGCCGAATGGCGCCGCGTGCTGCGCCTCGGCGGTATCGAGGACACGGACTGAGCTCCGACGCGCTGCAGCGTCTCTTCGAGGCGGTGCGCGAGGCCGCCGGACCCTCCGTCTGGTCGCGAGGCGTCGAGCTGGTGCGCGCCGGCGCCGTGATCGGCGAGGCCGAGCGCGAGGACGAGATCGTGCTGCGGATCTCGCTGCGCGGCGGAATCCTCTCCCACGCCGTGAGCCTCCAGCTCGCGGACGAGGCCTGGGAGTGCGATTGCCGGGGCACCGACGATCCCTGCGAGCACGTGGCCGCCGCGGTGATCGCGCTGCGACGGGCGCGCCAGGAGGGACGGTCGCTGCCGGCGCCGGCCGCCGGCGGGCCGGGACTCATCGGCTACCGCTTCACGCGGGTCCCGGGGGGTCTCGCGCTCGAGCGCGAGGTGGTGGCAGCGAGCAGTCGCCGCCTGCTCGAGACGACGCTGAGCGCCGTCGCGAGCGGGCGAGTGGAGGGCCCGTCCTTCGTCGCCACCCCGAGCGACCTCGCGGCCGAGCGAGCGCTCGGCTCGAAGCTGCGCGGCCTCGTGCCCCGGGAGATCCTGCCCCGGCTGCTGGCCTCGCTGGCCGGGTGCAGCGACGTGACCCTCGACGGCCGACCCATTTCGGTGTCGACCGAGCGAGTGGTACCGCTGGCTCGCGTGGTGGATCAGGGAGAGGGCTTCCTGCTCTACGTGGAGCGCGATCCCGGCGTCGGCGAGACCTTCGCCAACGGCGCCGCCCTCTGCGGCGACGTGCTGCGCCCGATCGGCGAGAGCGGGCTCACCGGGCGGGAGCTGGAGGAGCTGCCGCGCGGCCGGTCCTTCGGGCCGTCGGACGTGGCGGAGCTCGTCACCGAGGTCCTCCCCGGGCTCGCCCAACGCATCCCGGTGGAGATCCGCACCCGCCGGCTGCCCCGCACCGAAGCGGCGCGGCCCCGGCTGGTGGTGGATGCGCGACGCGAGGGCGACGCGCTGTCCGTGCTCGCGACCCTGGTCTACGGCGATCCACCGACGGCTCGCATCGATGCCGGTCGCCTGGTCCACCTGGGCGGAAACGTCCCCCTGCGCGATCTCGCCGCCGAGGCGCGCTGCCTGCGCGAGCTCCAGAGCGGGCTCGAGCTGGCTCCGGGCCATCGCGTCGAGCTGTACGGCGAGGAGGCGATGGCGCTGGCCGAGCGGCTGCGCGGCTGGCGTGGCGGAACCGTCACCGGAGGCGGTCACGCGGCGTTCTTCCGCGCACCGCCCCTGGTGCCGCGCCTCCGGCTCGAGCGCGGGAGCTTCGATCTCTCCTTCGAGTGCGAAGGAACGCCCGGAGGCCCATCGCGGCGCGTCGATGCCGCTTCGGTGCTCCGCGCCTGGAGGGACGGCGCGGCGTGGGTACCGCTCGAGGGCGGCGGGATGGCGCCGCTGCCGGCCGACTGGCTGGCGCGCTGCGGCGCCCCGCTGGCCGATCTGCTGGCGGCGCGGGACGTCGCGGGGAGGCTTCCCCCCGCGTCGCTCCCCGACCTCGGACGCCTGTGCCAGGCGCTCGGCGAGCCGCCGCCGCCCGAGCTCGGGCGCCTGCGCGAGCTGGTGGAGGGGTTCGCGGGCCTGCCGCCGGCCGCGCTGCCGTCGGACCTCCAGGGCGAGCTCCGGAGCTATCAACGGCGCGGCGTGGACTGGCTGTGCTGGATGCGCGATGCCGGCCTGGGAGCGCTCCTCGCGGACGACATGGGGCTCGGCAAGACGCTCCAGGCGCTCTGCGCGATCCGCGGGCGCACCCTGGTGGTCTCACCCACCTCGGTGCTCCACAACTGGGCGCAGGAGATCCGTCGCTTCCGTCCCGGGCTCCGCGCCTGCCTCTACCACGGCCCGCGGCGGACGCTCGACGGCGCCGCGGACGTCGTGCTCACCAGCTACGCACTCCTGCGTCTCGACGCCGAGAAGCTGCGCGGGGAGCGCTGGGACACGCTGATCCTCGACGAGGCGCAGAACATCAAGAACCCCGAGAGCCAGACCGCGCGAGCGGCCTACGCCCTCGAAGCCGGCTTCCGGATGGCGCTCTCCGGGACCCCGGTCGAGAACCGGCTGGACGAGCTCTGGAGCCAGCTCCACCTCCTGAACCGCGGGCTCCTTGGCTCGCGGGAGGACTTCGAGGCGCGCTACGCGCGGCCGATCGCCGAGGGCGAGGAAGGAGTGGCAGCGCGCCTGCGGGAACGGATTCGGCCCTTCGTGCTCCGCCGTCTGAAGCGCGACGTGGCCCCGGAGCTCCCGCCACGGACCGACGTGGTCCTGCGCTGCGCGCTCTCGCCCGAGGAGCGCGCGGTCTACGACGCCGTGCGCGCCGCGGCCCGGGCCGAGGTGGTGGAGAAGCTGCGCGCCGGAGCCGGCGTGCTGGCGGCGTTGGAGGCGCTGCTGCGGCTGCGCCAGGCCGCGTGCCACGCGGGCCTGGTGCCCGGGCAGCGTGCGGAGACCTCGGCCAAGGTCGAGCTCCTGCTGGAAGAGCTCGACACCGTGGTGGCCGACGGTCACAAGGCGCTGGTCTTCTCCCAGTGGACCTCGCTCCTGGATCGGGTGGAGCCGCGCCTCGCCAGGGCCGGCATGACGTGGCTGCGGCTCGACGGAAGCACGCCCGATCGCGCAGGCGTGGTCGCGCGCTTCCAGCAGGAGTCCGGGCCGCCGATCCTGCTCTCCTCGCTCAAGGCCGGCGGCACGGGGCTCAACCTGACCGCCGCCGATCACGTCTTCCTGCTGGATCCCTGGTGGAACCCGGCGGCGGAGGACCAGGCCGCGGACCGGGCGCATCGCATCGGCCAGGAGCGACCGGTGTTCGTGTACCGCCTGGTGACCGAGGACACGGTGGAGGAGAGGATCCTGGCGTTGCAGGAGGCGAAGCGCACGCTGCAGCAGGCCGCGCTCGGCGAGGCCGATGCGGCCGCCGGGCTCTCCCGCGAGGACCTGCTGGCCCTCTTCGAGTGAAGGGCGCCGCGATCCCTTCCGACCGCGCGGCGCTCAGTGCACCCGGGTCACCGCCTCGCGCAGCTCGTGCAGGAGGTCGCGCACCTCCCGGGACGTCGCCTCCCGCGGAGCCAGCGTGGCGAAGCGCTCCAGGTCGGCCAGCGCCGGAGCGAAGCACTCGAGCTCGCGCCACAGGATCGCCCGATCGCGCAGCTCCCCCGGCGCGTCGGGCACGAGCAGCAGCACGCGGTCGCAGCAGCCGATGGCGGCCTCCAGCTCGCTCCGCGCCGCGTGGGCGCGCTTCAGGTTCTGCAGCATGCGCACCAGGATCTCGCGCGGCGTGGCCGCACGCAGCCACGCGCGCTCCCAGCGTGCATCGGACCCGAGCGCGCCGGCCAGGCGCTCCGCGCACTCCTTCTCCGACAGGAGGAGGCCGCGGAACGGATCCAGCACCACCTCCTCGTCGTCCTCCCCCAGCACCTTCACCAGGAAGTGTCCCGGAAAGCCGATGCCCTCGATCGCCACGCCGTTGCGCCGCCCTACCTCGAGGAGGACCAGCGCGAGCGTGATCGGGATCCCGGTGCGACGCTCGAGCACCTCGTGGAGGTAGCTGTTCCGCGGGTCGTCGTACTCCGCGGCGTTCCCCTGGAAGCCCTGCTCCGCGAACAGGAAGCGCGCCAGCCGGAGCGCCTGCTCTCGAGGCCCGGCCGCGCCGGCGAGGCGGGGCGCGGCCGCCTCGGCGAGCCGGCGCAGCCGCTCGAGCCACGGGCCCGGCGTCAGCCCGGGACAGGCCTCTGCCGCGATCCAGAGCGCGGCCTCGGCGAGATCGATGCGCGCGTCGGGCCGCCGCGCGAGGGCGGCGAAGCGCTCTCGCGGCGACACGCGTTCAGGCCCCGGGTCGCACGGCCTTCGGAGGCGCACCCCCCGTCGGCGGATGGCCCGGCGGAAGCCCGGGCACGCCCGCGGCGTCCGGTGGCAGCACCTCCAGCAGCTCGATGTCGAAGGCCAGCGGGGCGCCCGGCCGGATGTGCGCACCCGGCGCGCCCTGGTCGCCGAAGGCGAGCTCCGCGGGGCACACCACGTGGCTCTTGCCGCCCACCTTCATCCGCTGGAGCGCCTCGGTCCAGCACGGGATGACGCCGGACGACAGCCCGAAGATCGCCGCATGCCCGTGCTTCTGCGAGCTGTCGAAGACGGTCCCGTCGCGCAGCTTCCCCTCGTAGTTCACCCGCACGCGGTCGGTCGCCTTCGGGCTCGGACCGTCGCCCGCCTTGACCTCCTGGTAGACCAGACCGGACTCCGTGCGCAGGGCGCCGGGCTGGGCTGCGGCGTCGGCCAGGAAGGACGCGGCCGCCTCCTTCTCCTTCTGCGCGACGCGGCTCGCACGCGACTTCTGGAGGTCGTGGATCTTCGACCCCCATTCCTCGAGGGAGACCTGCGGCTCGCGCTTCAGCGCTCCGTCGGAGAGGCCCTGCTCGAGCGCCGCCACGTCGGAAGCATCCAGGTCGAAGCTCTGCTCCTCGAGCTGTCGTGCGATGCCGAGCCCCAGGGCATAGAGCGCCTTCTGGTCGTCGGTCTCGAGCTTCGCCGTCGTCGCGGCGTCCGGGGCGTTCGCTGCGGGACGGCAGGCCGCGATCCCCGTGGCGACTGCGATCAGGCAGGCGAACGTCAGGCTGGCGTAGGGGCGCATGGGTTCCTCCGGCGGCGCAGCATAGGCGGCCCGTCCGGGCCGCGCCCGTCGAAGCGGTCGGGTCGCGGCGCCCGTCCGGCGCCCGGTATCCTCGCGCCCGCTGGAGGGGACGTGGAGCCGCAGGACGAGATCGAGCGCCGGGTGCGCGAGGACATCGAGCGCTTCGGCTGGCACGTGGCGCTGGTGCCCGGCGAGGGGGAGACGCCGGGCTGGGCCTGGACCCTCGGGCTCTTCGGGCGCTTCTCCCACCCCGAGCTCGCGATCTTCGGGATGCCGCTCGAAGACATGCACCGCGTGCTGAACCTGCTCGGGCTGCGGGTGAAGCGCGGTCTCCGCTTCGACGACGGCTCGCGCGTGAGCGGCATCTTCGCGTCCTACGCCCTGACACTGCGGCAGGTGAACGAACGCTGGGTCGATCCCTTCTTCGGCAACGTGGCGTGGCACTACCAGCGCGGCGACGTGCCGCTCCTCCAGGCGGTCTGGCCGGACGCCGGCGGGCGCTTCCCCTGGGAGCCGGAGTTCGATCCTGCCTGGCGCCGCGAGCAGCCGCTGCTCTTCGAGGCCGACGAGGCCCGCGCGCTCCCGCCGGCGCTGGCCCGTCAGCTCCGAGCGGAAGGAGCCCTCTGAGACCTCCGCGCGGCGCCGCCGAGGGCCCGGCGATGCAGTCGCTTCATGCGGGGAACGTAGTCCGCAGCCGGTGAGCTCCGGCTGGCGGAGCCGCGAGCCCTGTGCGAAACAGGACCCGCCCCCCGGAGACGATGGCGAAGCGGACCCCGAGCCAGCGATTCCGCGAGACGGATCTCGACCCTCCGGTGCGCGCGTTCCTGGAGGCACGCGGGTACAAAGTGCGGGGCGAGGTGCACGGCTGCGACCTGGTCGCGGCGCGAGGCGAGGAGCTCCTGGTGGTCGAGCTCAAGCGCGGCCTGAGCCTCGCGCTCCTGCTGCAGGCGCTGGACCGCCAGCGCCTCTCTCGGGCCGTGTACCTGGCGATCCCGCGCAGCCGTACCCTCGGGCGCGCGCGAAACTGGCGCGGCACCGTTCGCCTGCTGCGCCGGCTCGAGCTCGGGCTCCTCCTGGTCTCCTTCGCCCACAGCGGAGCCTCCGCGGTGGAGGCGGTGCTCGACCCGCGCCCCTACGACGCACGCAAGCGTCGTCTGGACGGCGAGGCGCGTGGGGCCGTGCTCACCGAGCTCGCGGGCCGATCGCAGGAGGGGAATCGGGGCGGGAGTCGGGGGCGGCGGCTCCTGACCGCCTACCGCGAGAGCGCCATCCGGATCGCCTGTGCGCTGGAGGCGCTCGGGCCCCTCTCGCCGCGACGCCTGCGCGAGCTCGGCACCGGAGCGAAGACGCGGGCGATCCTGGCGGACGACCACTACGGCTGGTTCCGGCGCGTCTCGCGCGGGGTCTACGCGCTGCGCGACGGCGCCGCGCGCGAGCTCGCGGAGTGGGGACGCGTCACGAGCGAGTGTCGGCAGGAGATGACGGGAAGCCGCGCTCGCGAGCTCGCGCAGGGACGGAGCTGACGCGCGAGCGAGACGCGGCCGGGCCGCGACCCCGGGCGAGGCCCCACCGCGGGGCCGGACGCGGAGGATCGGAGGATGCAGACCCAGCGCCGCTGGATCGAGGAGTCGCCCTACGGGGCGGCCCTCGGCGTACGGGTGGACGCGCTGCAGGAGGGGTCGGTGCGGCTCCTGCTGCCCTACCGCGACGCCAACTCCAACCCGGGAAAGGCCCTTCATGGGGGCGTCGCCGCGTCGCTCGTGGTGCTCGGCGGGCAGGCGGTGGCGCGCACCGCGCTCGGGGCCGACACCGGGCCGTGGCACACGAGCTTCGTCGAGATCGTCTACCTGGCCGCGGCGGTGGGCGAGCCGGTGGAGGCCTCCGCCACGCTGCTGCGCACGGGAAAGGAGCTCTGCTTCGTCGAGGTGGAGGTGCGGAGCGGGGCCGGGAAGCCCGTCGCACGCGGTCTGGTCACGGTGCGCGGCCGGCTGGGCGCGGCGCCGGCCGATCGCCCGGCCGCGCGGGGCGACGCCGGCGGGGCCGATCCGGGCCCGCTCGGCCCCCACATCGAGCGTGTGCCCTTCGTCCAGGGCCTGGGCCTCCGGATCGAGCACATGGCCGGTGGCCACTCCCGCATCCGGATGCCCTGGAGCGAGCACAACTCCGATGCCGCCGGAGGGGTGCACGAGGGCGCGCTGCTCGCGCTGCTCGACACCACGGGCGCGATGGCCGCCTGGGCGGAGACGGGGCCGGGGCCCTTCAAGGCCTCGACGCCGGGCCTCCAGGCGCAGATCCTGGCGCCTCCACCCCGCGGTGATCTCGTGGGCTACGGCCGCCTGGTGTTCCGGGATCGCGAGCTCTTCCTGGCCGACGTGGAGATCGCCGAGGCCGCGCGGGGGCGGCTGCTGGCGCGTGGGACGGTCAACTATCGGATCGTGGTTCCCGGAGCCTGACGCGTCGCCGCGACGACCGGGGCGAGCTACCCGGCCTCCGGGTCCCGGTAGCGCACGGCCACGATGGTGAAGAGGCCGCTCCCGCGCGGGCGCTCCACCACGATCTCGTCGCCCTCTTCGCGCCGGAGGAGGGCGCGCGCCATCGGCGACTCGATGCTGATCCAGCCGCGCGCCGCGTCGCTCTCGTCGGGTCCGACGATGCGATAGGTGGCGCAGGCGCCGCTCTCGTCCTCCAGCGTGACCCAGGCGCCGAAGAACACGCGCGAGGCATCGGCCGGAGCCTCGCGCACCACCTCGAGCTCCTCCAGGCGCTTGCGCAGGTAGTGCAGGCGCCGGTCGATCTCGCGCAGCCGCTTCTTGCCGTAGATGTACTCCGCGTTCTCGCTGCGATCGCCCTGCGCCGCCGCGGCAGCGACCTCGCGGGTGACGCGAGGGCGCTCCACCCGCCACAGGTGATCGAGCTCCTCCTGGAGGCGACGTTGACCCTCGGGCGTGATGTAGCTCTTGCGGGAGCCGCCCCCGCCGGTCGCGGTGCCGCTCACGACTCGAGCCGGACGCCGGACCGCCGCCCCGAGCCAGGCGGCGCCGCCCGTCGCTGGGAGGCCGCGAGCGTCACAGTGTGGTGGCGATGCCGCCGTCCACCGGGATCACCGCTCCCGTCACGTAGGCGCCGGCGCGCGAGGCCAGGTAGATCGCCACCCCAGCCATGTCCTCGGGCTCGCCGATCCGACCCAGCGGGCAGGAGGCCACGATCGCATCGTGGAAGCGCTCGAGCGTCGCGGCCATCATCTTGCTCTCGAAGGGGCCCGGAGCGACGGCGTTCACCGTCACGCGATGCGGCGCGAGGCGCCGCGCCAGCACGCGGGTCAGATGGTGAACCGCGGCCTTGCTCGAGGAGTAGGCGTAGGTTTCGAGCGACGGGACGTGGAGCCCGTCGATGGAGCCGACGTTGATGACCCGCGCCGGGTCGCCCGGCCGCGCCGCCTTCTCCAGCAGCGGCAAGCAGAATCGCGTCAGGTGGAACACGCCCTTCACGTTCAGGCTCATCACCTTGTCGAAGGCCGCGTCGGGGTACTCGGCGAGCGGTGCGCCCCAGTTGGCCCCGGCGTTGTTCACGAGCACGTGCAGGGCCGGCTCGCGGGCCGCCACGGCCTCGGCGAGGGCGCGGCAGCCGGCCTCGCTGCCGAGGTCGGCCTGGATCCCCACGCAGGGCCCGATCGCCGAGAGCTCCGCCGCCGTTCGCTCGCACTCGGCCGCCTTGCGCGCGGCGAGGTAGACCTTCGCGCCGTTCGCGACGAAGCCGCGCGCGATCATCGCGCCGATCCCACGCGAGCCGCCGGTAACGAGCGCCACCTTGCCCTGGATCGAGAACAGGTCCTTCACCGCTGCCTCCCCTCGCCCGCCCCGCGCCCGCAGGGCGTCCGGCCGCGCGAGCCGGCGCCGGTCGCGGCCGGGCGGTCCGCCGGGCGACGCTTCGTCAGTGGATCCCCGGCGTCGCGACCAGCGTCACCGGGTCGATGCCGAGGCGCCGCAGCACGTGCTCCCACAGCAGCTCGGGCTCCACGTGGAAGATCACGTCGGCGTTGGCCGGGGCCACCAGCCAGGCACCCTGAGCCAGCTCGCGCTCGAGCTGTCCCGGGCCCCAGCCGGCGTAGCCGAGAAAGAGCCGCAGCTCTTCGCCCGGCGACTCTGCGACACGGCGAAGCGTCGCGAGCGAGCCCGCGAAGTGCACGCCGGCCGCCACCTCGCTGGCCTCGTCGTCGCTCGCGCCCTCCGCGCCGAGCAGCACCCAGCCGGTGTTGGGCTGCACCGGCCCTCCCCAGTCCACGCGATCGCCGGCGTCGCCGCGCCAGTCGATCCCGAGCGTCGTGCACAGGCTCTCCGCCGAGATGTCCGAGCGGCGGTTCAACACCAGCCCGAAGGTGCCGGAGTCGTCGTGGTGGATCAGCAGCACGACCGTGCGCTTGAAGTTCGGATCGAGCAGCTGCGGCAGCGCCACCAGCAGCCCGGGGGCGAGCGATCGGACGTCCACGGGGCCAACGTAGCACGCGCGCCCGGGGCTCATGACCGATCGCGCTGGTCCGCGCCGCGGCCTTCCGGAGTCGCGAGCCCGCGGGGCGCGGACCGCGACCGGGCCTACAGGAAAGCCGCCGGACGGCCGACCGGAGATCGGGCGGCTAGCGCCCGCGCGGGGGCGGGGATGGCGGGGATCCCTTCGGTCGGAATGATCGACGATGGAGAGCTGGACGACCTCCTGGGCGTGCTGCACGGCCTCGGTCTCGAGGTCGCGCGCCAGCGGGGCGGCGCTGCGGACTCGGCCCTCCCGCGCTGCCGGGACCTGCTGATCGCCACGGCGCGTCGCGCGCTGCAGGCCGCCCCCGCCGGGCGGGACCCGCGAGCCGCTCCTCCCGTGCGCATCGCGGTGGTGGAGAGCGATTCGCCCACGCTGCGGGCGCAGCTCCGCGCGCGGGGCTTCGATTTCCTGGTGCGCCGCCCCGTCCACCCGACGGCGCTCCGCCTCCTCTTCCTGCGCGCCCTCTACCGCGGGCCCGAGCGCCGCCGCGAGGAGCGGCTGCCGGTCGGGCTGAGCGTCCGCTATCAGGAGGGCTCGCGCCGCCGCTCCGCAATCCTCGCCGACCTGTCGACCGGGGGATGCCGCCTGCTCTCGCGCCACGGGGCGCCGCCGGGCGCCGCCCTGCGCGTCGAGCTTCCGACACCGGACAGTGACGAGCCTCCGCTCGTGCTGTGCGGGCGAACGCTGCGCGAGCGTCCCGGGCTCGAAGGGGCCGGCGCGGGCGAGATCGCGATCGGCGTGGGCTGGGATCCGCTACCGCCGGCGGACCGTGCGCGGCTCGACGCGCTGCTGGCCCATCGCACGCCCTCCCTCGCCGCCGGTGGGGACACGTCCGGAGACCAGGCCAGCAACCGCCGGCGCCACCCCCGCCACCGCTTCCCGCGCAAGGTGGTGGCGCTGATGGAGGAGGCCAGCGGCGTGCTGATGGGCCGCGACCTCTCGATGGGAGGGATCCGGGTGGAGCCGCAGGCCGGGCTCGCCCCGGGCGACCGGCTGCGCCTCGCGATCTACACCACGGCGCGTGAGGAGCCCTTCCTGGTGGAGGCCACCGTGATGCGCGACGACGGAGAGCTCGGCCTGGCGCTCGCCTTCGATGCGCTCGCGCCGGACGTGGCCACGCGCCTCGAGGCGCTAGTGGCCGCCCTCCCCGACATCGAGTCGCTGGGTGGGAGCGAGGCCGAGGCCCTCGGCACCGTGGTCGCACGCATCGTGCCCGACGACGCGTGAACGGCGCGGCGCAGCGGCGGACGGCCGCGCCGGGGTTGCAACGCTGGCGGGCTCGGATATAAAGGCGCGCGCACCCGTCCCGGGAGGCGCAGATGGCCCGCAGCAAGAGCAAGCAGAAGATCAAGCGGCACCGCGCCAACGTGCGGCGCAAGCGCCGGCTCGAACGGAAGAAGGCCGCCGCGCGCGAGAAGCGCTGACGGCGCGGCCGTTCAGGCCACCTCCTCCAGCACCTCGATCCGGGGCGGCGCGGCGAGGAGCGCGCCGAGCTTCGGAAACGCGGCCTGGAAGTGCGCGGTCTTGCCGTGCGCGTCGAACGCGGCCTTGGTCTCGTAGCGCTCCAACATCACGTAGGTGCGCGGCGTCTTCGCGCGGTGCAAGGCGTAGAGCTTGCAGCCCGACTCGTTGGCCAGCACCTGCCGCTGCAGCTCCCGCATCGTCGTCTCGAACGCCTTCTCCTGGCCTTCCTTCACCTGCATCGTCGCCACGACGCCCAGCACCGGGACCTCCTCTCCGCGCGTCCATCTCGCGCGCCCGGGAGGGGTATCGCAGATCGCGCGCGGCGTCGCGTGGCCGGCGATCGGGAGCGGAGGACGGCCGGCGCGGCCGGCGACGCGACGCGACGCGGCGCGGCTACCGGCCTTCCGACACCAGGAAGCCCGGCTCGAGCTGCGCCCGGGGCGAGCCCGATCCCCTTCCCACCATCGTGCTCCGGCCGCCCGAGCTGCGCCGGGTCCAGCGCTCGGCGGCGTCCGGCGTGCAGCGGCCGTCGGGGCAGAAGATCGCCTGCAGCACCTGACCGGCCACCCGCGAGGCGTGGGCCCAGTAGCGCTGCTGGTTCACCACCACCACCGCAATCGCGACCTTCGGATCGTCGGCCGGAGCGACCCCGGCGAACCATTCGTAGCGTCCCACGGGATCGGTGCCCGAGAGGCTTCCGGTCTTCCCGGCGGCCTGGACCGGGCCGAGCAGCGAGGCGCCGCCGGCGGTGTGGAATCCGCGCCGGGCGGTCCCGCTGATCGTGGTCTCCACCAGCATGCCGCGGAGCTCCGCGGCGAGCGCCGGGGTCAGGACCTGACGGGGCGGTCTGTGCTCGGCCAGGCGGAGGCGCCGCCCCGAGGCGTCCGTCACGCGCTCCACCCAGTAGGGCTCGACCTGCTGGCCGCGCGCCAGCGTCGCGGCGAGCTCGGCGGCGTGGAGCGGCGTGATCCAGGTGCCCCAGAGTCCGCAGCCGAGCCGCCCGAGGTCGAAGCGATCGGTGCCCGGATCGATCATGCCGGGCGGATGGCCCGGCGCCGGTGCCCGCAGGAAGCCGAAGCGGCGGATCGCGTCCACCATCCCCTCGGCGCCGACCGTGTGCACGGCGAGCTGCGCGAAGCACTGGTTGTTCGAGGTCGCGAGCGCGTCCTCGAGGGAGATCTGCTTGCCCCGGCGCGGCGGGTCGACACGTTGCGGTGTCAGGATGTAGGGGCTGCCGAGAAAGCGGCAGGGCGCCTCGGCCTGGGCTCGCGAGTAATGCAGCGCGGCGGCCGCCGTCACGACCTTGATCAGGGACGCGGCGGGATACACCCGGTTCGGCGGAAACGCCTCCACGTCGGTGGAGGCGTAGGCGAGGATCCGTCCGGTGTCCGGATCGAGCACGATCACGTGGCCGAGCCGCACGTGGCTGCGCTCGAGGATGTCGAAGACGCGCCGCTCGAGTTCCGGATCGAACGTGTAGTCCACCCGGACCGGGCTCGGGATCCCGGGGTGGCTCGACGCGACCGGGAGCAGCTCGAACAGGCCCTGGGAAGCGGCCGCGCGCTGGCCGTCCCCGGCGGATACGTAGACCGGGGCGGGCTGCAGCACCTCCCTCGTCACCGGCAGGTGTTGCCAGACCTCCTCCGGCGCGAGCGGAGGCGGGGGCGGCGACTCCGGAGGGGGAACGATCCCCGGCGCGAGCGGACCGGAGCGGCGCGGTGCAGGGGCCGGCTCGGGCGCGGCCGCCTCCTCGCCGGGCGCGACGGCGAGGGCGGGCGCGGCCTCGGGAAGCGCGGGGGTGGGGGAGGCGACCGGCAGCGGATCCGGCTCCGGCCCGCTCGGGGCCGCGAAGGAGGCCGGCGCGCTCCCAGGAGCGGGCGGCGCAACGGCCTCGGGCTCCGCTACGGGCGGCGCCGCGGCCGGCCGGGGCGCCGCGCTCCCGTGCTTCGACCGGCGCTTCGCCGGCGGATGCTTGACCCGCGCGTGTCGGGTGGTCGAGCGATGGCTGCGGCCGTGCTTCTTCGCGGGCGGTCGCGGCGCCGGCGCCGGCGCCGTCTTCCCGTTCGACGCCTGTTCCGTGCCATCGGCAGGGAGCTCCGCGGCGTTCGTCGAGCTGCCCTGCGCGCGCGCGAGCTCCGCGCGCCCGGTCACCCCCACCGACAACAGGAGGGCGAGGCCGAGTCGCAACAGCGTGCCGCGAAACGACTCACGGCCGCGCCGCGGGCGATCCGCGTGCTCGGGGCGCGAGCGAGGCCAGGGGTTCCCCCAGAACATTCGTGGGTCTGCACTCCGTCGGTGCGCGCCGGCTCGGGGGGAAGCGGGCGGCACCGCTCAGCTCATCGTCAGCTTCCGGGCCGGGCTAGAGAGCCACGACCTCCACCACTTCCGGCACCGCCTCCTTCAAGCGGGCCTCGATCCCGAGCTTCAGGGTCGCGCGCGAGCTCGGGCAGCCGCTGCAGGAGCCCTGCATGTAGAGCTCCACGACGCCGTCGTGGTAGCCCGCGAAGACCACGTCTCCGCCGTCCATCGCCACCGCGGGCCGGATCTCCGCCTCGATGATGTCGCGGATCCGCTCCTCGACGTCGCCGGCGGGCTCGCTCGGCCGACCCACGAAGCCGGGACCGAGAGCGGCCTCTCCCGACGCGGCATGCGCCTTGATCGCGTCCACCACCGCCTGCGCGATGTCGGTCCACTCGACGTCGCCGGCCTTCGTGACCGTGACGAAGTTCCCGCCCAGGAAGACGCCGATCACGCCGGGCACGGCGAAGAGCCGCTGCGCGAGCGGCGAGACGTCGGCGCCGGGAGCTTCCGCGAAGTGCGCACTGGCGCCGGCCGCTACGACGGGCTGGCCCAGGACCCACTTCACGCTGTTCGGGTTGGGCGTGCGCTCGGCATGCATGCGAAAGCCGAGATCCATCTCCCCTGCGCCTCCGGCTGCAGACGAGGAGAAGGTAAGCGGCCGCCCCCGGGCGCGCCATGCCGGCCGCGCCTCGCCCTGGATCGCCGCGGCCGCTGCTCGTCAGCCCACGCTCGGGGCGGGGCCCGGCGCGACGCCTCCCACGAGCCCCACCACCAGGAACAAGAGCAGGAACACCACGGCGACCTGGGCCAGCACCGCGACGACGCAGACCACGACCGCGCGGCCGGTGTCGACGTCGAGCGCCTGGCGCACGGCCACCACGAAGGAGATCACCAGCAGCACGAAGACCGCGAGCGAGAGGACGGCTCGAAGCGGCCCGATCGGGAGCACGCCGAGAGCCATCAGGAACTGCGGCACCGAGGCGAAGCCCGTGGTGCGCAGCAGCTCGCGGAAGTCCGAGGTGTAGCCCATGAGCTGGACGCCGATCAGCCAGATCACCGCCGCGCTCACCACCCAGCCGACGAAGCCGCCGATCACCGCGCTCACGAGGCCACCGACGCCGTTCTGCGCCACCGCGCCCAGCCCCTGGGCCAGTGCGGCCAGGGCGATCACCGCGGCGGCCTGGCTCATGGCGGCGGGATCGTGCTCGACCTCCTCGTAGACGCTCGCGTCGAGCTTGAAGGCGGCGACGATGCGCTCGGCGAAGCTCCGTCCTGCTCCGGCGCCCGGCTGGGCCGTTCCCTGCATGGCTGCCCTCCCCTCCCGCGGCTGCGGGCCCCGGCATTCTGAGGCCCGGACGCCGCCTGGTGTCAACTGCGGAGCGGCACGGGGGCCCCGATTTCGCCCCGTCCGGCCGGGGTGGTGCCGAAGATCACGTCCTCGACGTCGTCGAGCCGACACAGCAGGTAGCCGCGTTCACGGGCCAGCCGGTGCTCGCGCGGGCCGTTGTGGCCCCAGGCGGCGAGGGCGCAGCGCACCCCGAGCGGCGCCACGCGATCGAGGTGGCGCACCTTGTCGTCGAGGAACGTGAGATCCGGGAACCCGACGCCGAGACGGGCCTGGAGGCGGCGCAGATGGGCGTCCTTGGTGACGCCGGCCTCCTTGTCCAGAACGAGCTCGTCCGGGAAGAGGTCCGCCACGCCGTAGTCGACGAGGAGGGAACGCACGGAGCGCCGGTCCTTGGCGGTGGCGATGGCGTAGCACGCCTCCCCGGCCCGGCGGCGCAGGGTGGCGAGGAGCGGTCGATAGGGCGGGAGCGCGCGTCGCCAGCCGGCGGGATCGCGCTCGGCCCAGGCCTCGCGCACCTCGTAGAAGCGACGGTGGAACTCCTGCAGCCAGGCCGCGTCCTGCGCCGCGAAGAAGGCGTCGTAGGCCGGCTGGTCCGGCAGCCTCGCCCGCTCCTCCAGCGCGAGGAGCGCGACGCCGTAGTCCTCGGCCCGGTTGCCGAGCGGCACCAGCTCGAGGAAGGCGGAGCGCAGCGCCTCCTCCGGCTCCCGGGTGAGCCGGCTCTTCCTACGTAGATCGGTGTAAGCCGAGAGAGCGACGCGGAAGGCCTCGCCCGCGCTGTCCGCGATCACCCCGTCGAAGTCCAGGACCAGGGCCTTCACGCGGCCCAGGATAGCGGCTCCCGGCCGGCGCTCCGGGCGCGAGCTCCAGCACGGCCGCCCCCTGCAGGCGGTCCTGCTTCAGGTCGAGCAGCGCCTCGTTGGCGGCCTCCAGGGGATAGGCACGGGTGTGGCTCTCGAGCGGGATCTCCGCCGCCAGGCGCAGCAGCGCCTCGCCGTCGCCGCGCGTGTTGGCGGTGACGCTTCGGAGTGTCCGTTCCTGGAAGAGGTGCCTCGCGTAGTCGAGGGCCGGGATCGGCGAGAGGTGGATCCCGGCCACCGCGAGCGTGCCGCCCCGATCGAGGCGCTCCAGCGCGGCCGGCACCAGCTCGCCGGCGGGCGCGAACAGGATCGCGGCGTCGAGGGGCCGCGGCGGCGGGTCGAAGCTCCCGCCCACCCAGGCGGCGCCGAGCGCCTGCGCCAGCTCCTGGTGCCGCCGCTCGCGGCTGAAGACGTACACCTCGCAGCCGGCGTGGCGTGCGATCTGGATCACCAGGTGCGCCGAGCCGCCGAACCCGAAGAGCCCGAGCCGCTGCCCCAAGCGAGCGCCCGAGCGCACGAAGGCGCGGTATCCGATGATCCCCGCGCACAGCAGCGGAGCCACGGCGCGCGCAGACAGCGTCTCGGGCAGCCTGTAGACGAAGGCTTCGGGCGCCAACATTCGCTCGGCGTAGCCCCCGTCCACGTCCCAGCCCGTGAAGCGCGGCTCGGCGCACAGGTTCTCGTCGCCGCGACGGCAGTAGAGGCAGGCGCCACACGTCCGATGCAGCCACGCCACTCCGACGCGCTCGCCCTCGGCGAGCCGCGTCACGCCGGGGCCCCGCGACCGGACGCGCCCCACGACCTCGTGGCCGGGCACCACGCCGGGCCGCCGCGGCGGAAGGTCTCCTTCCGCCAGATGGAGATCCGTGCGACAGACGCCGCAGACCTCCACCTCCAGCTCCACCTCTCCCGGCCCGGGAGCCGGCGGCTCGCACTCGACGAGCGCGAGGGGGCGCTCCTCGATGGGGGCCGGAGCGCGGAGCGCCATCGCACGCATGACCCCTTGTATCACGCGCCGGTCGGCCGCCCGGTATGATCCGCGGGCGTGAGACGTCGCGTGCGCCATCGGTTCCGGCACCTGCTGCCGTGGCTCGTCTCGGCCCTCGCCCTCGGCTGGGTCTTCGGCTTCAAGACCGACTGGAGCGCCCTGGTCGCGGCGACGGCGCACGCCGACGTGCCTCGCTTCGTCGCGATCCAGGTGACCGACAAGCTGGTGTTCTTCGCGGCCTGGACCCTGGTGCAGGCGGCCGCCATTCGGATCTTCGTGCTGCCGGTGCCGCTCTCCTCCGTGATCTCGATCCGCGGCGGCGCCGAGCTGGTGCGGGCGGTCCACAACTCCCTCGGCGACGGGCTCTTCCTGGTGGGCCTCTCGCGTCTCGCGCGCGGCCGCACCACCGAGATCCTCGCCGCCACCACGCTGCCGTTCGCGTGTCACTTCGTGGTGCTGCTCACGCAGGCCACGCTCTCGCTGCTCCTGCTCGACGGGGGGCCCCTCGCCAATCGCGGCGTCGCGTGGTCCGTCGTCGTCGGCTGGGTCGTGCTGGGGGCCGGCGTGGTGACGCTGCGCCGGCGCCGCTCGTCCGGCTGGCTCTCGGGCTCCGGTCTGGGCGCCCTGCTCGACCGCCTGAGCTGGCGTCGGCTGCTCCCGTTCCTCGGGGCCCTGGTCTGCATGGCGTCCTTCGACGTCCTGATCCAGGGTCTGGCGGTGCGGAGCTTCGGGCTGCAGATCCCGTGGCTCGCGCTCGCGGCGCGCATCCCGCTCCTCTACGCCGCGCTCTCCCTTCCCTCGTTCGGAAGCTTCGGCACGCGGGAGATGGGCTGGGCCACGGTCTTCTCAGGGCTCGCGCCCCGCGACGGCCTGATCGCCTATGCCTTCGCCACCAACGCCATCTTCCTGGTGATGAACATCGTGGTCGGCGGGCTCTTCTTGCCGCGCGCGATCGAGCTCGTGGCCCAGCTTCGCCGGGCCGAGGCGATGGGCGAGCCCGTGCCCGAGCCGCTGCTCCACGACGCCGTCGATCCCTGATCGTCACCGTCGGGCTCAGGGCGTCGGGGCGCCGAGGGGAGCGAGCGCCGCCGCCGCGAGCTCCCGCAGGCGTGCCAGCAGCCCGTGGATCTCGGGATGGATCTCGCGATGGACCATCGCGCGCGCGATCCGGCCCGGGGCCGGCGCACCGCCGAGCGCGCGGGCGAAGGGCCCACCTTCGCCGAGCAGCCGCTTCGCGTCCAGATCGCGGAGCGCAGGCTCGTCTTCGGGGCCGGGAACGTGACGCTGGAACAGCCGCTCGATGCGCGCGTCGTCGGGTGGCAGGCGCAGCGCGCGGCGGATCGCCTCCGGCACCAGCAGATAGCTCTCGATGTGGCGCCGGCTCCAGGTGAAGAACTCGAGCCCTGGCTCGCTCTCGGCCGGCAGGCGGGGCGTCGGGTCGCCGTCGCGGTCCAGCACGCAGAGCGCCGCAGCGCCGGAGCACGTCGCTCGCAGCCGGCGGAAGTGCTCGAGCGCGCGCGCGGGACGCCGTCCTCCGAGGATCACGCTGGCCTCGCCCACCAGATCGGCCAGGGACGGCGAGACCCGGAACGCCCAGGCATGGAGGAGATCGCGGTCGCGCGGCCCCTCGACGTAGAAGGCCAGGCGCTCGGACAGAGGCCGGACCGGAGCCGGCGCCATCCCGGCGCCCGGCGGGAGAGGCGGGTCGGGCGGGGCGCGGCGTACCGGACCGGGGCGGGCGGCCGCCAAGGGCTCCTCCGTGGACGAGCGCGCGTCGCGCGTCCTCAGGCCTGGAGAACCTTCTTCACCATCTCCGCGAGCTCTCCGCTCGCGCTGAGCTCGCGCACGATGTCGCAGCCGCCCACGAACTCCCCGCCGATGTAGACCTGCGGGATGGTGGGCCAGTTCGAGTAGCGCTTGATTGCCTCGCGAAGCTCGGGATCCTCGAGCACGTTGCGGGTCTCGAAGGGCACGCCGATCTCCTGGAACACGCGCACCGTGGCCGCGGAGAATCCGCACTGGGGCAGCGCGGGGGTTCCCTTCATGTAGATCAGGATCGGATGCTCGCGAACGTCCTTCTCGATGCGCTGGAAGATCGCCTCGGCCATCGGGCCTCCTGCTCCGCGCCGGCCCGGGTCCGGGCCCGGGACCCGGGCAGCACGTTTCTCGAGGGGGTGACGCCACTCTAGCCAGCGCTGCCGCCGATGTCATCCGCGGCGAGAGCCTCGCCCGAATTGAAGCCTCGGCCAACGGCGGGTACTCTCTCGGCGTGATCCCCATTCTGATCGCGGACGATCACGGGGTGGTGCGGGAGGGCCTGCGCCGCCTGCTCGAGAGCGAGCCCGACTTGAAGGTCGTGGGCGAGGCCGCCGACGGCCGCGAGCTCCTGGAGCAGGTGGAACGCACCCGCCCGAGCGTGGTGATCCTCGACATCAGCATGCCGCATCTGGGCGGGCTCGAGGCGCTGGAACGGATCCGCGCCAAGCACCCGGGCGTGAAGGCGATCTTGCTCTCCATGCACAGCGACGGCCCCTTCGTGCAGTCCGCCGTCGCCCTGGGCGCCGACGGCTACCTGCTCAAGAACGGCCCTGCCGCCGAGGTGATCGAGGCGGTGCGGGCGGTGGTCCGCGGCGGCAGCTACTTCAGCCCGCCCGTCGCGAAGGAGATCGTGGAGCAGCTCCGCACGCCGAAACGCGGCACGGATCCCTTCTCGCTGCTCTCCGCCCGCGAGCGCGAGGTGCTGCACCTGATCGCCGAGGGACGCTCCGCCAAGGAGATCGCCGGCGAGCTCTCGATCAGCACCAAGACCGTGGAGGCCCACCGCACCTCGCTGATGCGCAAGCTCGGCGTTCGCAAGGCGACGGAGCTGGTGCGCTACGCCCTGCGACACGGGCTGGTGGAGCCCTAGGCCCCCGTCGCCTCCGACGGACCGGCGCGCTCCAGCACCGCCAGCGCCTCCACGTGGGGCGTCTGGGGAAAGAGATCGAAGCCCCGCAACGAGGCGAGACGCCAGCCGGCGTCGGCGAAGCGGCCGAGATCGCGCGCCAACGTGGCCGGATCGCACGACAGATAGACGAGGCGCGGCGTGCTCCGAGGCATGATTGCGTCGGTGACGCCGGGCGGAAGCCCGCTGCGCGGGGGATCGAGCACCAGGACGTCCGGGCGCAGCTGCGCCAGGGCAGCATCCTCGAGCGCCGTCTCCACCGGCTCCACTCGCACCTCCACGTTGGAGACGCCGGCGGCGTGCAGGTTGCCGACCAGGTCGCGCCCGGCGCGCGCGTCGCCCTCGACCGCCACGACGCGCGCGAAGCGGCGCGCCAGGCCGAGCGTCAGCGTCCCGGCTCCCGCGAAGAGCTCCAGGGCGAGGGCGCCGCGCCCCGCGGCCTCGTGCACGGCCGTCGCGAGCGGCGTCACGAGCGCCGCGTTGGCCTGGAGGAAGCCCCCGGGCGAGACCTCGATCCGCTCGCCGCCGACCTGGAGCGCGAGCTTCTCGCCGGGCCCGCGCGTCGGGAGCGCGGCCACCCGCACGCGACCGCCCTCCCCCACCGCGAGCTCGATCTCTCCCTCCTCGCGCGGCGGATGCTCGGCGAGCTCCGCCAGCGCGTCGTCGAGGGACGGCACCAGGATCGGGCAGCGGCGGGTGGCGCAGACGGTGTGGGAGCGTCGGCGCCGCCATCCCACCCGGCCGCCGGCCACCCGCAGGCGGGCGCGGATGCGGTAGCCGTAGGGCAGCGGCGACGCCATGAACGGGATGGGCTCCGCGATGGCGAGGCCGCCGATCCGGGACAGCGCGTCGCGCAGGATCGCGCGCTTGGCCTCGATCTGGGCAGGATAGGAGAGGTGCTGCCACGCGCAGCCGCCGCACGCGCCGAAGACCGGGCACAGGGGGTCGGTGCGGAGCGGGCTCGGCTCGAGGAGCGTCTCGACCGAGCCGCGCAGCCAGCGGCCGTGGTCCGCCTCGACGCGCACGCGCGCGCGGTCGCCCGGGGCGCTGAAGGCCACGAAGACCACGCGCCCGTCCGGCGCGTGGCCCACGCCGTCACCGCCCGCCGCCAGGGCTTCGATCGTGATCTCCAGCGTCGAGCTCAACCGTGCAGCGGGCGTGCGCCGGCGGAGGAATCGAAGGCCGGATCGCGCTCCCGGGGCTCCAGGCGGACGGGCACCGAGCGCGTGCGATCGAAGATCCAGCCCAGCCAGCGATCCGCCCGACCGTACTTCGCAGCCATGCGTCGATTCACGTCCTCGCGCACCGAGGCGTCGTCCGAAGGAACCGCACGGAAGTAGAGCCTGCGGTCGCCGCTCTGCAGCTCGACCCGAGGCTCGGCGCGCAGCCTCGCGAGCCAACGGGAGCGAGGGCTGGCGGAGCGCAGCCAGATGCCGTCCGGCCGCTCCACCAGCCAGAGCTGGGTGTCGTAGCGCGCGCCGCCGAGCCCGACGGTCGTGAGCGTCACGACCTCGCCCTCGTCCACGCCGAAGATGCTGCCGAGCACCACCGCGCCGACCAGGAAGGCGGAGAGCAGCAGCACCAGACGCGCGGGTCTGCCCCAGGCGGACACGATGGCCCCATTGCTTACCATGGAGCGCCGTGACGCACACCCGCCGACAGCCGGCCGCGTCGCGGGCACCGCGAAGGCCGCAGCTCCGCTCGGGGCGGACGGTGCGACGGGAGGGCGCGCCTTGAGCCTGCTCGAGCTCGGCGGGATCGTCGCGCTCACGCTGCGGGTGGCGGCGGTGGCCACCGCGGCGGCCTTCCCGCCGGCGCTGGCGCTCGGCTGGTGGCTGGCTCGTCGCGACCCCCCGGCGCGCGCGCTGTGGCAGGCCCTGATCGCGCTCCCGATGGTGCTGCCTCCCGTTGCGATCGGCCTCCTGCTGCTCCTCCTGCTGGGCCGCCGCGGCCCCCTGGCGGCGCTGTGGGACGCGCTCGGGATCGAGGTGGTCTTCACCTGGTGGGCGGCGGCGGTGGCCGCCGCGGTGGTGGGCTTCCCGCTGCTGGTGCGCGGCTGCGAGCAAGCCTTCGCCGAGGTGTCGCCGCGCTACGACGCGGTGGCGGAGAGCCTCGGCCTGCCCCCGCTCCTGGCCTTCCTGCGCGTCACCCTCCCATTGGCCCGGCGGGGCGTGCTCTACGCCACGCTCCTCGCCTTCACCCGCGCGCTCGGAGAGTTCGGCGCGACGGCGCTGGTGGCGGGCATCCTGCCCGGTCGCACCGAGACCCTGGCCCTCGGGATCTGGGCGCGGGTGCAGGCCGGGGAGGACGGCGCGGCGCTCCTGCTCTGCGGCGTCTCCTTCGCCCTGGCCCTGGCCGCGATGCTGCTCGCCGAGGGCTGGCTGCGCCGAGAGCGATCGTGACCGGGCCGGCGACACAGATCGAGGTCGAGCTGCGCAGGTCGGGCTTCGCGCTCGAGGTGAGCGCCGGGTGGGACGCCCGGGTGGCGGTGCTGTTCGGCCCGAGCGGATCGGGCAAGAGCACGCTCTTCGAGTGCCTGCTCGGTCTCGCGCCGCGGGCGCGAGCCCGGATCCGCCTGGCCGGCGAATGGCTGGAGGATCCGGCGCGCGGGCTGCGCCTGCCGCTGCACCGCCGCGGGCTCGGCTGGATGCCGCAGGACCCGACCCTCTTCCCGCACCTGCGGGTCGCGGCGAACCTGGCCTTCGGAGGCCGCCGTGCGGGCGCCGAGGGCGCGCGCCGGCTGGCCCGTGCGGTGGAGGTGCTGGAGATCGGCGATCTCCTGGAGCGCCGCGTGGACGAGCTCTCGGGCGGCGAGCGGCAGCGGGTGGCGCTGGCGCGAGCCCTGGCCTCGGGCCCGCGCGTGCTTCTGCTGGACGAGCCTCTGAGCTCTCTCGACGTGGCCTTGCGCGCGCGGGTCCTCCCCCACCTGTTGCGGGTGCGCGACGAGCTCGGGCTCCCGATGCTCGTGATCACCCACGATCCCGACGAGGCGCAGCTCCTGGGAGAGCTCGTGCTGGTGCTGGACCACGGCCGCATGGTGGCCCAAGGCCCGCCGCGGGAGGTGCTGTGGAGCCAGGCGGTGCTCCCGCTGGCCGAGGCGCTGGGGCTCGAGAACGTGTTCGAGGGCGTGGCGCGCGGCGCGCCGGGCGAGGAGGCGGTGGAGACGGAGCGCGGCCTGCGCCTCGTGGTCTCGGCGCCGCTGGCCCCGGGCGAGCGCGTGCGCCTCGGCCTGCGTGCGGAGGACGTGATGCTGGCGCTCGGTCCCCCGGGCCGGCTCTCCGCGCGCAACGTCTGGCCGGCCCGCGTGATGGCTTGCGAGGAGCGCGGGAGCGACGTCTGGGTGCATCTCGACGCGGGCGAGCGGCTGATGGCGAAGCTCACACCGGCCGCGGTGCGCGCCCTCGGCCTCGGCCCGGGGACGGCCCTACACGCCGTGGTGAAGGCACAGTCGCTCCACCGGCTCGGGTGAGGCGAGCGAAGCGCCTCGAGGCGACGTCGAGCGAAGGTCGGCCCTGCCCGCCCCGACGGTGTGGGCGGGAGCCGGCCCCATGAGCCATCGGACGCCCGAGGCCTCCCGGCCGCGTCAGCCGCCGGAGCGACAAGGCGGAGCCGCGAACTCGCGGGCGAAGTCCGGCGGCGGTGCGGCCACCAGCCGCTGCTCGGCGGGCTCCTCCGGCGCCAGGCGGAGCCGGAGCGACGCGGCGTGGAGCTGCAGCCGCTCGGCGCGACGGGCCGCGGCCTCGCCGCCGTAGAGGGCGTCGCCGGCGATCGGCGTGCCTGCGGCCGCGAGATGCAGGCGGATCTGGTGGCTCCGGCCGGTGAGCGGCCGGGCCTCGACCAGCGCCGCCCCGCCCCGTCGGGCCAGCACGCGGAAACCGGTGCGGCTCCAACGCGCACCCTGCCGCGCAGCCGCGACCAGCCGGAAGCGGATGCGCCGCGGATCGGCGGCGCGCTCGATCCAGCCTGTCACCTCCCAGGCGTCGCCTACCGGTTCGGGTGACACTACGGCGTGATAGATCTTCTCGACGCGCCGCGCGGCGAGCTCCGCGGCGAGATGCGCCGCCACGCTCCGCTCGCGGGCGAAGAGGACCACGCCGCTCGTCTCGCGATCGAGGCGATGCGCGGCGGCGAGATCCGGGCAGCCCAGCCGCTCGCGCAGCGCGGCCTCCAGGGAGAGCCGCCGGCTCGCGCGGGTGCCCTGCACCGGGAGCCAGGCGGGCTTGTGCACCGCCACCACGCCCCGCGCGTCGAGCAGGATCGCGTCCGGCGAGAGCGGCACCGCCTCGGGCTCGCGCACGAAGACCCACGCCGTCACGCGGGTGCCGGCCGCGATGCCTCGCGGCGCCCGCTCCGGATCCCACGGCCGGCCCGCCAGGTGCAGCCCCCCGTGATGGAGCAGGCGTTCGAGCGCGGCGGCATCGAGGCCGCAGCGCTCACGGACGTCCCCGAGGAAGCGGGCGAGGGGGAGCGCGGCCTCGACCCTCCAGCCCGCGCGCCGCAGAGGGGGATCGAAGCGCCAGGCGGGCGAGCCCGGCCGCTCGCGCAGCGAGGGCTCGGAGCTCGTCGGGACGCTCGGCGAGGCCTCCATCCGGCGGCAGAGTCTCGCTCTGCCCCCGGCGGGGGCAAGCAGCCCTCGACCCGGCCGGCCCCTCGCGCGACCCCTCAGGTGGTGCCGCCGGCCGGCCGATGGCTCCTTCGATGCGTCGCCTTCTCGCACTCGCCCTCGCCTCCGGGCTCGTCCTCGGCTGCGGCGTCATTGACCAGCTCGACGACGCCAACAAGGCCATGGACAAGGAGGTGGCGTCCACGCAGCGCGCGGCCGCCCTCCGCAACGGCCAGTCGCCGCCCCCGGTGGGGCCGGCGCCGGGGGCTCGGCGGTCCGCGGAATGCCGGCCCGGCCGCGCCGGCGCAGCCGTGGCAGCCGGCGGGCCCGGGGTACGGGCAGGGCTACGGCCCGGGCCCCGACGCGCCGACGTCGCCGTTCGGCCAGCAGTGGCCGTGAGGAGAACTGCCTCCGCCGGCGTCGCCCTGCTCGTCCTCCTGGTCGCGCTGCTGGCCGGCTGCAGCCGGACGACGGCGCCGCCGGACGTGCGGGTCAACGCCGGCTCCCAGACGGTCA